>NZ_JBHSUF010000002.1:0-570985 GCF_042660575.1 Nocardiopsis tropica | reverse complement strand
GAAGGCGTAGCCGCGGTCGGGGGGATCGCACGGGGCCAGGAGCCCGGCGTCGATCAGCCACTCCCGGCGCCGCCGGTCGCCCACAGAGGTGCGGTAGGCGAGGATGTGCGGTCTGGCGCCCAGGTCGTAGAGGTCGACGAAGCGGGCCGGGGTGAGGCGGCCGGGCATGGGGGGCTCCCTGGTGTCGGGGTCGGTGGTGGGGCCTGCGCCCGGGGGCGGCAAAAGCGGCCACCGCCACCTTGGCCGGTGCCTCCGACAGTCCGCACCCGGCCCCGGTCCGCCCGGGAGGCCGGGGCTGTGCGGCCATGGTCGCAGGATGTCCCGTGGAGCGCGGCACGGGGCGCCGGCGTGCGGGCCGGCCTCCGGGAAGGCCGCACCGACCACGTCGGGGAGACCTCCCACGGCCGCCCCGGCGGCTTTTCCGGAGCCCAGGCCTCACCGCCCGGCCCGCATAGGCCGCCAGCGACCTCAGGTGGCAAGAGGCCATCGTCGGAGGGAACGCCACCTCCTACAACCACCAGCCGGGGGCGTCGATCCTCGACGCGCACGGAAGCCCCTGGGAATCGCACAGCCCCAGCCCGCTCGAAAGCCTGACTGAGCACTGGTTCGGACAGACAGCGCGCCGAACCGACCGCCCCCGTCTGACCATGACAAGTCCTGCTGCTCCCGAACGTTCGGCAACAGGACATGCGGCCGGTGAGTAGCTCTTGCCGAGCGGCCGTTGCCGGACACGGCGCGGCCGGGATCGGCCACACCCCGTGCCCGCGGACCGGTCGCGGCGGTCGTGGAGCCGGGGGCGGCCACCCTCCCAAGCTGGACTTTCTGCTCGAAATGTGGCAAACCGGGTAGAGGTTCCGAAGCAGTTGCCGCCTCGCGAGATTGACCGGGGTCATGCCATGTCGCTCAAACACGGGTCCAACGAGCTGATGACGTCCCTGGTCAGGGCCGGGCACCTCGCCAACTTCGAGGAGCTCCCCTCCCTCGTGGCCGGCAAGGCCGCGGCCGCGGACCTCACCGAGATCCGCATCTACCTCGCCGACCGCCAGCAGCAGGTCCTGCGCGAGGTCACCGGCCGCGGTCTCGACGCCCACCAGGGCGGAGACGACCTGAAGATCGACGGGACCGTCGCCGGCGAGGCCTACATCATGGGCGTGACCGTGCCCGTCGGGGACCGGGGCCGCTACTGGGTGCCGATCCTGGACGGGGCCGAACGCCTGGGCGTGCTCCACGTGGCCTACAAGGGCGACCCCGACCGCTCCGCGATGCGCGACCTGGCCGCGATGGTGAGCCTGCTGATCATCGCCAAGCGCGCCAACAGCGACGCGCACGCCCGCCTGGTGAGGGTCAGCCCCATGTCCGTCTCGGCGGAGATGCAGTGGACCCTGATGCCCCCGGGCACCTTCGCCGACTCCCGGGTGACCATCTCCGCCGCCACCGAGCCCGCCTACGACAACGCCGGGGACTCCTTCGACTACGCCCTGGCCGGGGAGATCGCCCACCTGGCCATGTTCGACGCCATGGGCCACGACACCGCCGCCGGGCTGATCGCGAACCTGGCGGTGGGCGCCTTCCGCAACGAGCGCCGGCGCGGCGTCCCGCTGGAAGAGATCCCCCGGGGCGTGGAGAACACCCTGATCCAGGAGTTCGTCCAGACCCGGTTCGCCACCGCGATCCTGGCGGAGCTCAACCTGAGCACCGGCGAGCTGAGGTGGGTCAACTGCGGCCACCTGCCGCCCGTGCTCATCCGGGGGGAGGAGGTCCGCGCACTGGAGTGCGACCCCTCCCACCCCCTGGGCATGGACCTGGGGGTGCCCGTCGCGGTCTGCCACGAGCAGCTCGAGCCCGGCGACCGCCTGCTCCTGTACACCGACGGCATCATCGAGGCCCGCGACTCCGAGGGCCGGGAGTTCGGCGTGGAGCGGTTCGTGGACTTCGTCATCCGCCACCAGGCCGACAGCATGCCCGTCCCCGAGACGCTGCGGCGCCTGGTCCACGCGGTCCTGGAGTACCACCACGGGCAGTTCGGCGACGACGCCACCGTCCTCTTCTGCGAATGGCACGGCTGAACCCCGGGCGCGGCCCCGCGGCCGTTCGCGCTCACCCCGGGCGCCGGGCCACCACCGAGAAGTTCAGCGGGATCCTCGGGGCCCCCTCCGGGAGCCGCCACCCCTGCGGGCACGCCACGAGCCCGGGGAAGGCGGGCCAGTCCATGAACGGGTGCTCCCCGAGCGCCTCGACCACCAGTCCCGCCTCCAGCAGGGCGCCGGTCACCTCCGCCAGGCTGTGGCGCCACTGGTGGTTGACGGTGCTCGTGATGGACTCCGCCGTCCCGTCGGTGTAGGTCTCGGCCTCGTCGTAGGTGTCGGCGCCCCCGCCGCCGAGGTAGTCGCCGGTCACCTGCCACGGCTCGTAGTCCAGCGCGTTCAGGAGCGGGTGGTCGTCCCGGACCACGAACACCCCGCCCGGCTCCAGCAGGTCGTGGACCGACCGCGCCCACGGGCCCAGCTCGGGAAGCCACATGACGGCGCCCGTGCCGGTGACGACCACCTCGAACCGCCGGTCGACGGCCTGCGACGCCGTGCGCGCGTCGCCCTCCACCCAGGTGACGTCCGCGCCGTCGGCGGCGGCGATGCGCCGGGCGTGGGCCAGCGAGTTCGCCGACAGGTCCAGGCCGTGGACGTCCACGGCGCCCAGCCGGACCCAGCACACCGTGTCGGTGCCGATGTGGCACTGCAGGTGCAGCAGCGACCTGCCCGCCACCGTCCCGCCGTCCAGGTGCGGCTCCAGGACCGCGAGGTCGTTGCGCACGACCTCCGAGATGTAGGAGGGGTCGGCGATCAGCCCGTCGACGTCGTACATCGCGGACCGGGCGTGGACGTCGGCCCTCTGGTCCCAGTTCGCGCGGTTGTCGGCGACGGCCCTGTCGTGGTCGCTCATGTCCTCGGACGCCTCGTTCCGTGTGTCGGGGCGCCGGAGCGGATGTCCGCCCGGCCCTTCGGGGCATGGTCTCGGATCGGGGCCGGACGGGGAAGCGGTTTTTCGCGGGGCGCGGACCCCGTGCGGGCACAGGGGCGGAAGGCCCCTCCCCGCCCCGGGACCGGTGCGCCCGGGAGGTCGGGGCCCGGGTCAACCGGAGCCGGCGGCGACCCCGCCCCCGTGGTCCCGGCCCGGTACCGGGGCCAGGTCCCGGCGCGAACGCAGCCCCAGCTTGGCCAGCGCGTTGGCCACATGGGTCTCCACCGTGCGCGGGGACAGGTGCAGCAGGGCCGCGATCTCACGGTTGGTGCTCCCCCGCCCGGCCAGGGCCGCGATCTCCCCCTCACGCGGGGACAGGCGGGGGTCCCGCGGGCCGCGCCCGCCCGCCGGGGCGGCCACCACCCCGTGCGCGCGCAGCGCGCGGCGCACCCGCGCCGCGTCCCAGGCCGCGCCCAGCGCCGTGTACTCCTCCAGCGCTGCCCGCAGCCCCGCCACGCCCTCCTCCTCGGACCGGCCCCCGGAGCGGTCCAGTCTCGTGTGGGCCGCGGCCTCGCGGACCTGGGCGGCGTCGTAGGGGCGCGGCATGGCCCGGTAGGCGGACGCGGTCTCGGCGTACAGGTGCAGCGCCCGGACCCCCTGGCCGCGGTGCCGGGCCAGGGCGGCCTCGAACCGCCCCAGGGCCGCCGCGGCGGCCGGGGCGCCGGTGCCGCGCAGTCCCGCCCGGAAACGGGCGCACAGGTCCTGGGCCTCCGCGCCGCGCCCGGCCGGGATCAGCGCCTCCATGCCCGGGACCAGGTCGGCCGCCCACACCCACACGCCCTTGCTCGCCACCAGAGACACCAGGCCCTCCACCCGGGACCACGCCTCCCCGGGGTCGCCCCTGGCGATCGCCAGGCGGGCCAGCAGCCCGGCGGCGAACGCGCGCACGGGAACCGCGTGGTCGGGGTCGGGCGCCGCGGGGTCGTCCCCGGGGGCGGGTTCGAGGAGCGCCAGGTGGGACCGGGCGCCGGCCGGGTCCCCCTGGGCCAGGGCCAGTGCGGAGCGCACCAGGGTCAGCTCGGCGGCGACCGCGTGCAGGTGGGCCAGGCGTGCGGGGCCCAGGTGGCGTTCGGCCTCCTCGTCCAGGCCCGCCCAGTGGCCGCGCTGCCAGTCGAGGATCAGCCGGAGCGCCTGGGCGCTCTCGCGGATGTAGGGCACCTCCGAGGCGATCGACCAGGTGGCGGCGTCCGACAGGTGGTGGTCGGCGCGCTCGTAGTGGCCGAGCATGACCGCGGCGTCGGCCAGGTTGAGCGAGGCGCGGGCGAACTCGCGGCGCCGCACGAGGGCCTCGGGCGTGGGCCGCACGTGCGGGGAACCGGGGTCGGGCAGGGCCGCTGTCCAGGCGGCCGGGTCCCCGACCTGGGCGAGCAGGGTGGCCTGGTTGACCGAGACGCTGTGGGCCACGGCCGGGTCCTTGCTGCGGTGGGCGGCCGAGACCGCCTGCTCCATCCACCTGCGGTGGGTGTCGACGGGGTCGGGGGTGCTGCGCGGCACGGCCAGGGCGCACATGGCGCGGGCCGCCAGGTCGGGGCGTGAGGTGAGTTCGGCGGCGGCCCGGACGAGTTCGCTGCGGGCGGTGCGCCCCTGCGCCGCCTGGTTGAGCAGGAGCAGGCCCAGCTCCATGCGCAGCTCGCCCCGGGAGGGCGCGGGCAGGCCGGGGGTGGCCAGGACGTCGCGCAGCAGGGCGATGGTGTGCTGGGCGGAGATCCCGGTCAGGGCGGCGCGGCCCAGTTTGAGGGCGAGGTCGCAGCGGCGCCCGGCGGGCAGGGTGGGGCGGGTCAGGGCGTCGCGCAGCAGGGTGACGGCGCTGGCGTCCTCGCCCTGGGACAGGGCCTGGTCGGCGGCGCGTTCGGCGTGGTCGGTCCACTCCTCCACGAGTCCGGCCTCACGGGCGTGGCGGGCCAGGCGGGCGTGGGGAGGCGCGGGGCCCCGGGGCAGGGCGGTCAGGGCGGCCCGGTGCAGGTGGCGGTGCTTGCCCAGGGGGAGGGAGTCGTGGCAGACCCGGCGCAGGAGAGGGGTGCTGACCTCCAGGGCCGCCGGGCCGGCGGGCCGCAGCAGGCCGAGCCGGCAGGCGCGGGAGAGCGCCTTCTCCGCGCGGGAGGGGCCCAGGTCCGCGACCCGGGCCAGGACGTCGTCGGCGGCGGGGGCCTCCAGGACGCAGGCGGCGCGCACCAGGTGGCGGGTGTCGCGGTCCAGGGCGTGCAGGCGTTCGAGGAACCAGTCGCGCAGGGTGGGGGGTACGGGCGGCTCCTCCGGGACGGCGGGGCCGGCGCCGGGCCCGGTGGCGGCGCGGGCGCAGGCCAGGTGGTGCAGGGTCTCCACGGCGGCCAGGGCCAGGCCTCCGGTCCAGGCGTGCAGGCGTTCGGCGTCCTCGGCGGTGACCCCGGCCCCGGCCCCGGCCCCGGTCCCGTTCGGGGGCGGGGCGGCGCTCTTCGCGGCCGGGTCGGCGGACGCTGTGCGCGGCGCGGTCGCACCGCAGGGGGCGGCGTCCAGGAGCCGGGAGGCCAGTGCGAACAGGTCGCGGGGGTTCAGCGGGGCCAGGGCGAGTTCGTGGTGCGGGGTGCCCGGCGGGGTGCGGGCGGCCAGCGCGTGGACGGGGAAGGACCGGGGCAGCTCCTCGGGTCTGTAGGTCAGTACCAGGCACAGGTGGGCGGGCAGGCGCGGCGCCAGGTAGTACAGCAGGTCCCGGGTGGCCGGATCGATCCCGTGCACGTCCTCCAGGACGAGCACCGTCGGGCCCAGGGAGTCCATGAGCTCGGTGAGGGCCCGGTAGGTGCGGTGGTGCTCGGCCGCCGGCGAACAGGTGGGCGGGGGCGGCGGAGGCAGCCGCTCGGCGTGCTCGGGCATGAGGGGGTGCAGGGCGCCGCACAGCGGGCTGAGCCCGCCGGGGATCGTCGCCCGGCGCAGGGCCTCGATGACGGGGGCGAAGGGGAAGGGTTCGTCCCGGGAGGGGCAGTACCCGGTCAGGACCGTGGCGTCCACGGCTCCGGGGAGCTCCCGGACCAGGCGGGTCTTACCCGATCCCGCGGCCCCGGACAGCAGGACCAGGGACCCGGGGACCGCCGCGGTGCGCAGCTGTTGTCGTTCCTTCTCACGGCCGACGAGCGGGGGGAAGCACACCTACCGACGGTATAGCGGCAGGGGACGGCGGAGAAGGGGTTCGGGGCGCGCACTCAGGTGTTGACGCGCCGGAAACACAGGACACCGTGCCCGGGCGCCCCGCAGGGCGACAACGGTCCCGGCCGCCCGCGTCCGCAGGGGCGCGCGACCACCGGTTCCGGGCATACAATCCGCCCAGAGGACCGCGACAACAGGAAAACCGGGGTACGAAATGGCGGACATGGTGTACGCGGTCGTCCCGGTGGCCGCCACAGTGTTGACGGGCCTGTTCGCGGGGCTGTTCTTCGGGTTCTCGATCGCCGTCATGCCCGGCCTGGGGCGGGCTGGCGACCGCGCCATGATCGAGTCGATGCAGGGCATCAACGTCGCCATCCTCAACCCCCTCTTCGCGGCTGTGTTCATCGGCGCCCCGGTGGGGGCGCTGGCCTCGGTGGTGCTCCACACCAGTGCGGCCGAGACCGCTTCCGCGGTCTGGTTCGGCGGGGCGCTCGCCTGCCTGGTGGCGGCCCTGGGCATCACCTTCGGGGTCAACGTGCCTCGCAACAACGCCCTGGACGAGGCCGGCCCCGCCGAGCGGATCGCCGACCCGGCGGCGGTGCGCGGCGCCTTCGAACCGGTGTGGGTGCGCTGGAACCACCTGCGCTCCCTCGCCTCCGCGGCGGCCCTGGTCTGCGCCGTCGTGGCCCTGACCGTGCGCTGACGGATCGCCGGAGAACCCCCGGCGACCGGGTCGACGGCGCGACCGCCGGGTGCGGCGGTAGCGCCCACGCAACGCCCCCGGCCGTCGCACCCCCTCCTCAGGGGAGGCGGTGGACCTGCCGGGTCCGGGGCCGCCCGATCACCCGGGACCGCCCCGACCGCGCCCCGGCCCGGGGGCTCGGAGGCGGTGCGGCCGGGGTCTACTGTTGCCTCCCATGACCCGCACCGAGATCGACATCACGGGGGAGCTCGTCCGCGGCCTGCTGCGTGAACAGCACCCCGACCTGGCCGACCTGCCCCTGAGCCTCGGGGCGCGTGGCTGGGACAACCAGCTGTGGCGGCTGGGCGACGATCTCGCCGTCCGGCTGCCGTGGGCGACGGAGTCCGCCGACGCGCTGCTGCACAAGGAGTACGCCTGGCTGCCCTTCCTCGCCCCGCGCCTCCCCCTCCCGGTCCCCGTCCCCCAGCGCCTCGGCGAGCCCTCCCAGCGGTTCCCGCGGCCCTGGATCGTCACCACCTGGGTACCGGGCACGCCCGCCGACCGCGCTCCCGCCACACGCGCCGGGGCCGCGGCCGACGGCCTGGCCGCCTTCCTCACGGCCCTCCACCGGCCGGCCCCCGTGGGGGCGCCCGCCGGCCGCGACCGCGGGGGGCCGTTGGCCGGGGCCGCCGAGCAGTTCGCCGAGCAGCTCGACACGGCCACCGGGCTGGGGCTGGTCCCCGACCCGGACGCGGTCCGCGCCGTCTGGGAGGACGCCGTCGCCGCTCCCGTCTGGGCAGGCCCGGCGCTGTGGCTGCACGCCGACCTGCATCCGGCCAACGTCCTCACCGAGAACGGCGCCTTCTGCGGGGTGGTCGACTTCGGGGACCTGTGCGCGGGCGATCCGGCCTACGACCTCGCCGCCGCCTGGACCCTGCTGCCGGACGGCGCCGCCGACCGCTTCCACGACGCCTACCGCCCGGGCGCGGACGCCGCGACCCTGCGCCGTGCCCGCGGTTGCGCGGTGCTGCGCGCCCTCGTCGGGATCCTCGTCGGCGACGCCGGCGAGCACGGGCGCCCCGGCGGCAAGGCCGCCTGGGGCCCGCCCGCCCGCGCCGCCCTGCGGCGCCTCACCGCCCCGGCCCGCTGAACGGGGCCCGGCAGGGGGTCGAAGAGGGTTGCCGCAGGATTTGGCGGTAGGACCGTGATCTGGGCGACGATTCGGTGACGGGGCCGGTTTGAGATGGTGGAGACGGGCATGCCCGCCGAGCTCGCCGCGGCCATGGCCGACATGACCGGCATGGACGAGGAGCCCGCCGACGGCGTGCGCCGGGCTCTGGGACGCGAGCCCAAGGACTTCGCGCAGTACGCCCGCGAGATGGCCGCCACGGGCGTCTGAGACGCCTGGTCGACTGGGAGCGGCGGTGAGGAGCCCGGCAACCGGGCCCCTCACCGCCCCTCCGGGGCCGCCTAGCGGCACAGGCAGGAAGAACCATGACCCGCACCTACCTCGTCAGGGGCCCGGTAGCCTTCACGGAGAATCCACCGCTCCGTCCGACGACGCACCGTGACCGCCATATCGAGCGTCAAACTCCGTCATCACGAGGGGTCACAGCACGCGGTTGCGCTCGATGGCCGCTTTGGCATCGTAGGCGCTGGTGAAGGTCTCGGTGCCGACTTGGGTCAGCTCCACGAGGTCCTCACCCGAGGGGCGGACCCGCACGTAGACGTAGCCCTTGCCTGGGTGGGCGACCGCGGCGCGCCACTTTCCGGGCCAGACGTCGCTGGGGATGGCCTCGCCGACCAGAACGCCGGCGGCGCGATCGACCACGAGCAGAACCTCGGGCCTGTCAGCGTCGGGCTCGAAACTCAGTGCTCCCACTCTGTCCTCCTGCTGTTGGAGTCGGCATCGTTCGTGATCGCGCACCGCCGTCGGTGTCCGGTGCCGTCCGGCGGTGTCCGAACCCTAGCCCGGGCCCGGACACCCGCGAGGGGTGCTGTCCGCATACGGCCACCACCCGGCCGAGGCCACCCTGGCCGAGCTCCCCGACGAGACCACGACAGCCCCCGCGCAACGCCTCGTTGCCCGGGGGCCTCCTCGTGTCCGGATCCGTCAACCTGGGTTGTCCCGCCGCCGATAAGATTCGCCCCCAGGAGGAGGTGCGGGTGCCCGGGTGGCCGAACACGGACGTCACCCCACACCGGCCCGGACGCGGCTGTACCGTGACTGCACCCGGTACACACGACAGGGAGCACCCGGCCTCATGGAGAAACCGACCGGCTACTGCCGCTTCTGTGACGTCGAGTCCCACCACGGGGAAACCAACTGCGGCGAGTGCGGGGCGACACTGGACCCAGAGGGCCGCGTCCGCTCCGTGCACGACACCACGGACGATGTCCTGCGCGTCCTTCGCGAGCTCGCGGCCTCACCCGAGGTGAGGAACCGTCTGACGGGTGACGTGGCGGGCTCGGCCCTGCAGATCGGTGTCGTCCAGGGAGACATCTCCGTCGCGGGACCCGACACCCACCTCGCACGCCAGGTTCTGGACATGCTCCTGGCCGGCGCCGCCGCACCACCCCCCTCCCTCGCATCGCCCGCTTCTGAGCCCGCAGGGGAAGAAGGCGGCGAGGTGGCCCGGCTGCGCCGCGCACTGGAGGCCGGTGAGGACACCGAGTCCCTGCGCGAACGCGTCGAGTTGTTGCGGGACCTGGGCCGTAGTGAGGAGGCCTTGCAGGTGTGCCGCACCGCCGCGGAGGCGGGCAACACCCAGGCCATGCTCGTACTAGCAGGCATGGCCGCCGATGATTCGCAGGCCGAGCGGTGGTACCGGCGCGCAGCCGAGGCCGGCGACGCCTCTGCGATGCGGCAGCTGGGCCGACTGGTGGAGAAAGCCGGTCGTTTCCAGGAGGCCGAGCGGTGGTACCGGCGCTCCCTCAACGCCGGCGACACCACTGCGCTGTCGAGCCTGGGCTGGTTGGCGCAGAGGGTCGGCGACGTTCGCAAGGCCGAGGAATGGTTCCGTCAGGGGGTCGAGGCCGGCGACACCACCGCCTTGGGAAGCCTGGGCTGGTTGGCGAAGGATGCTGGTCGCTTGGAGGAGGCCGAACGCTGGTACCGCCAAGCCGCCGAGGCCGGCGACGCCACCGCCACCTGGCAGCTGGGCCAGGTGGCGGAGAAAGCCGGTCGTTTCCAGGAGGCCGAGCGGTGGTACCGGCGCTCCCTCAACGCCGGCGACACCACTGCGCTGTCGAGGCTGGGCCAGTTGGCGCGGAGGGTCGGCGACGTTCGCAAGGCCGAGGAATGGTTCCGTCAGGGGGTCGAGGCCGGCGACACCACCGCCTTGGGAAGCCTGGGCTGGTTGGCGAAGGATGCTGGTCGCTTGGAGGAGGCCGAACGCTGGTACCGCCAAGCCGCCGAGGCCGGTCACACCACCGCCACGTGGCAGCTGGGCCAGTTGGCGGAGGATGCTGGTCGCTTGGAGGAGGCTGGACGCTGGTACCGCCAAGGCGCCGAGGCCGGTCACACCACCGCCAGGTGGAGTTTGGACTCTCTGGCGGATAAGGTCATCCATCGTCAGAAGGCCGAGCAGCGGCACCACGAGAACATCAAGACCGGCACATTATTAGAGCTGCGTCACCGGGGCGGCTCCGCAGAGGATGCCGGTCGTTTCCAGGAAGCCGAGCAGTGGTATCGGCGCGCCGTCGAGGCCGGTGACACCAAAGCTCTGCTGAGTCTGGGCCGGTTGGTGGAGAAAGCTGGCCGTTTGCAGGAGGCCGAACGCTGGTACCGCCAAGGCGCCGAGGCCGGCGACCCCCACGCCTTGTGGAGTCTGGGCTCTCTGCTGGAGAGGGTCGGTCGTCTTCAGGAGGCCGAACGCTGGTACCGCCAAGCCGCCGAGGCCGGTGACACCACCGCTGGGAAGAGCCTGGGCGACCTGTTGGAAAGGGTGGGGCGCTTTCAGGAGGCCGAGCAGTGGCGCCGCCAATTCGAGTGATGGCCCACTCCCGTCCCCCACCTTCGCAATTCGGCCGGGCCGTGCTCGACGACCTCCTTACCCGGACGGCCGTTGGTTCCACCCGGCCATCGACTCAGGAGGTGCGCCCGCCGTGCGACCCAGGCGACGACGAGCTGGACGAAGACGAGGAGGGGAATTTCGGGTTCTCTGGTCGGGCTTCAGTGGTGGTGGTCCTGGCAACGTGGCAGGCGGTCGAGCAGCAGTGTTAACGGCCTTCCCCTCGGTTTGATAAAGAATGAGGCCAGGCTACCCGTCGCCGCGAAATTCTTTATGCACTGCCTGCTGCATCTGGCGCATGGTGTGCTTTAGGTCGCTTATTTCATCGTGTAGCCGGGTATGCCAAATTTTAGCCAAGGATGGGTCGCGCTCTTCTGCGTAGGTCGATGCGACTGAGTTGATTTCCTTGAAGTGCTCGATGAGGCACCTTGATATGAGTAGGATATCGTTGCTTTCTGGAACCTCGAATGCCATTTGAGAGTACAGATCCTCCAGTTTGTTGATGGCGGCGCGCCGTTCCGAGTATAGATCTTGAGTGTGGTTATTCTCGTGAAGTATCTGACATTCCTTTACCGCCAGGCGGAAGCTCTTTAATAAATTCCGGCGCGCCTCCCAAATGATTTGTTCTCGCTGGGCGAGAATTTTATCTCGATGGGTGTTGGTGGTCTTGCTTTCTTGCTCCTTTGTCCCCGAGTTCGCCAACAGGCCCACGAATATCGAGGCTACGGCCGCGATAATCGCGGCGAGCAGAATCGCTTCTGGTTCAGACATGCTTCAGATCCTTCCAGACTGAACCGCCATATAGGCCTGCTGCTCCCGAACGCCCGGCAACAGGACATGTGACCGGCGAGTAGCCCTTACCGCCAGATCCTGTTCCGATGTTCCTCGCGCGCGCGGTCATCGTGTCCCACCTGTTCGACTTCACCACACCCATCCCGCTCACATCTCGGAGGTGTTTTCCTCGGGCAAGGTCCGTGGGGGCGAACCAAGTACGCCGGAAAGCGGCCTAGCGTTCCCGCAGGTCAGGAGATAGACTAATCCGGCTGCGTGGAGTGGTCTAGCGATCCGGCGTGGTTCTTCCCGGTATTGACCGGTTCTGGGCTCCGGCAACTGCTCTTACCGGTGCGGTCAGCACCAGTCCTTGCGGCGCTGGACTTCATCCGATGAAGGAGTCCTTCATTGGATGAAAGCGCATTACCTCTTCCGGTCGTACTTGGTTCACCCCCAGGCAGGGTGGCGGTCAGTCGCTGCCGCCGTCGCCCCCGTCACCGCTGACGCCGCCGTAGCCGTCGAAGCCGCCCTCGTCTTTACCGGAACCGCTGTAGCCCGCGCCGCCGCTGCGGTCGATGCCGTGCTTCGGGTCCTCCCAGCTCATGAGGATCACGAACCCGACTCCCACGATGAGCGCCACGACGATGCCCACCAAGGTCAGCAAAGCCTTGAGAACCTCGCCGACCACCTCGCCGACCGCCTCCCGGGCGCCTGGATCGGTCATGACCATCCCGAGCAGGGCCAGGACCAGAGCCGCCATGGCAGCCCCCAGCGCAACCAACAGGAGGATGCCGCCCCAGTAGCGGTCCTCGGTCACCAAGCCGCAGAGCGCACAGAGCGCGCAGACGGCCAGCAGCACCAAGGGGACCTCCATGCCGGTGCTCTCCGGCCGCGCGTCCCCGATCGCAGCCAGGGCCATGCCCGCGCCGAAGCTGGCGGCCACTATCGCCAAGAACGTGAGTAGGTCGTTGCGCTTCTTGAGGCGCTTCTCCTCGGAGTCGATCACTACCCACAGCGACCAGACGCACGCGAGCGCGCATCCGGCCACGATCAGCAACGTCGACGGCATAGGCCCTCCAACAGCGTGACAGTGGTCCGTTCCCTACCCGCACCGCCCCCGCCGACGACCAACGACGGTGGCCGGACCAGGACACCTATCAGCCCCACGCCGGGTAGATCGGCATGCACCTGTGAGGGGTGCGAACAAGGTAAGCCCGAAAGGGGCAACGGCGCCCCTCTGCGGTGATCAGAACCGGTGACCTGGTTGCGGTTCGGTGAACCCCCTGCGGTCCCGCCCGGCCCCCCGGCAGGTCGCCGCCGACGTCGACCTGGTCGACGACAACGGCCGCCCCGCGCTTTCGGCGCACACCCTGCGCCACACCTTCGGCACCTACCTGACCCGCAGCGGAGTGGACGTGGTGACCGTGGCCCAGCTCATGGGCCACAAACGGCTGGAGACCACCCGCCGCTACACCCTGCGCACCCAGGCCGACATGGAAGCCGCGGTCGCGCGCCTTCCCACCGACGAGTGACTCCCCTTTTCAGGGCATTTTGGTGTGTCCTGCGTTTTTCGGAGTCGGTTTTCTGGCCCTGGGATCACGTGACCCTTGAAGGAGAGCATCGTGGGACGTTGTGGATACCCTGCCGAGTTCCGCCGCAAGGTCCTGGACCTGGTCCAGGCCGGACGCAGCATCGCGGACGTGGCACACGATCTGGACATCAGCACCGAGACGGTCTATGCCTGGCGGCGCCAGGACCGCATCGACCAAGGCCTGGCTCCGGGGGGACTTCTCCGCTCTGCCCCGGCACGAGCGCAACCTCGTGCGCCACGCCTTCCTCGCACCGCGCTCGGACACGCGGCTGCACGACCCCGCCGAGGCGGAGGCGTTCGCGCGCGCCGCGGCCGGGCATCTGAGGGCGGCCGCCGCCCGCTACCCCGACGACCCCGAGGTGGCCGCGCTGGTGGGCGACCTCCTCTCCGGCAGCGCGGAGTTCGCCCGGCTCTGGGCCGACCACGAAGTGCGCACCGGTCCCGGCCTGCGCAAGACCCTCCGGCACCCGCTGCTGGGCGCCCTCACCCTCAACTGCGACGTCCTGGACATCGCCGACCGGGACCAGCGGGTCGTGATCTACACGGCCGACCCCGGCTCCCCGGCGGAGGAGGCGCTGCGCCTGCTGTCGGTGGTCGGCACGCAGCGCATGGACGTGCCGGGCTGAGTGGGACCGGGGCGGCTCCGGTGCTTCGGGGACCGGTTCGGACCGGCGGACGCAGCCCCGCCGGCCGGGGCTCCCGGCCCCGGGGTCAGGCGACCGGGGCGGGGGCCTGGGCACCCATCCCCGACAGCAGCGCGTTGACGTCGCGCACGCACCCGCCGCACCCGGTGGTGGCCCGCGTGGTCTCGGCGATGGCCTCGCGGGTGCGCGCCCCGTCCAGCCAGGCCTGCTCGATGTCGGTGCGGGTGACCGCGTTGCAGCGGCACACCGGCGCCTCCGCGACCGCGCCCTGCCCCTCGGGGGCGGCGGTCGGCAGCCCCTGCAGCAGGGCCAGCCGGTCGGCGGGCACCGGGGCGCCGGTGTCGAAGAGCTGGGACAGCGTCGCCGCGGCCTCGGGGAACCCCAGGAGCACCGCGCCCACCACCTTCTCCTCGCACACCGACAGCTTGGCGTAGCGCCCGCCGTAGGGGTCGCTGATGGTGACCGTCTCCAGCCCTTCGGCGTCGTCGGCCTCGTGTACCCTGCCGAACGCGGTCAGCTCGATGCCCTCGGCCTTGAGCCGGGTCAGCGGCCGGGCCCCGGTGTAGAGGGCGTTCGGCGCCGTTCCGGTGAGCCGCCGGGCCAGGACGCCCGCCTGCTCCCAGCCGGGCTGGACCAGGCCCGCGCCGCCGCCCGGGTGCTGGGCGCAGTCGCCGATGGCGTGCACGCGGGCGTCGGAGGTGGACAGGGCGTCGTCCACGAGGATGCCGTGCTCGACCCCGATCCCCGCGTCCGCGGCCAGTTCGGTGTTGCCGCGCACCCCGGCGGTGACCACCAGGGCGTCGCCGGGCAGGATACGACCGTCGTCCAGTTCCAGGCCGGTGCCCGGGATCCACCGGGAGGCCACCCGCCAGGAGTGCACGGCCACGCCCAGGGCGGAGTAGCGGTCGGCCAGGATCCGGGCGGCGGGCTGGTCGATCTGGCGGCGCATGATCCAGGGGGAGGACTCCACCACCGACACCCGGGCGCCGCGTCCCACCAGGCCGCGCGCGGCCTCCAGGCCCAGGACCCCGCCGCCCAGCACCACCACGGGCGCGCCGGGCCGGGCCAGGGCCAGCAGGCGGTGGCAGTCGGCCAGGTCGCGCAGGGCGGTCACCCCCTCCCCCGGCGCCCCGTCCGGCGCGGTCGCCCCGGTGATCGGCGGGAAGGCGGCGCGCGCGCCGGTGGCCAGGACCAGTTCGTCGTAGGCCAGGTGGCTGCCGTCGTCCAGGGCGACGGTGCGCCGCTCGGTGTCCAGGGCGGTGGCCGTGACGCCGGTGCGCACGGTCACCCCCGGGGTGTCGGGGACGGGGAGCCGGATCTGGTCGGCGCTGTAGTCGCCCGCGACGATCCCCGACAGCAGGACCCGGTTGTAGGCGGCGTGGGGCTCGGTGCCGACCACGCTCACGTGGACGCGCTCGCCCTTGGGGTCCAGGCGCGCCACCTCCTCGGCGAAGCGGGCTCCGACCATGCCGTTGCCGACGACCACGATCTGACGCGGGGACGCGCCCTGCACGGTGCTCAACTTCTGCCTCCTGGTGTGGGGTGTGCGTTCCCGGGCTGCGTCGGCCGGGTGGACGGGTGCGGTGCGGGCGGCGGCGCCCGCGGCGGACGGGATCAGGGTTCGGGTTCCAGGCGCACGGCGCTGACCTTGAACTCGGGCATGCGGCTGGTGGGGTCCAGGGCCGGGTTGGTGAGGTTGTTCGCGGCCTGGTCCCCGGCGAAGTGGAAGGGCAGGAACACGGTGTCCAGGCGCGCGGTGGGCGACAGGCGCACCCGGGCGCGGGTGCGGCCGCGCCGGGAGGTGACGCGTGCCCAGTCCCCCGCGGCCAGTCCGGCGCGGGCGGCCGTGTCCGGGTGCACCTCCACGTAGGCCTCCGGTTCGGCCCGCCCCAGTTCGGGGACGCGGCGGGTCTGGGCGCCGGACTGGTAGTGGCCCATGAGCCGCCCCGTCGTGGCGACCAGCGGGTAGTCGGCGTCGGTGGCCTCGGCCGGGGGCCGGTGGGACACCGCGAGGAACCGGGCGCGGCCGTCGGGGTGGGCGAAGGAGTCCAGGAACAGGCGGGGCGTGGGTGCGGCGTCCGCGCGCACCGGCCAGTACAGGGCCTCGCCGGAGTCGAGCCGTGCGGGGGTGACCCCGGAGTAGTCGGCGGCGCCCCCCGCGGAGGCACGGCCCAGCTCGGCCAGGACGGTGTCGGGGTCGGTGGCGAAGCGCTCGGGGGGCTGGCCCAGCCGCACGGCCAGGTCGGAGAGCACCTGAAGGTCGGTGCGCACCCCGGGGGGCGGCTCGGCGGCCCGGTTGCGGCGCAGGACGCGCCCCTCCAGGTTGGTCATGGTCCCCGACTCCTCCGCCCACTGGGCGACGGGCAGGACGACGTCGGACATCGCGGCGGTCTCCGACAGGACGAAGTCGGCGGTGACCAGGAGGTCCAGGGCGGCCAGGCGGGAGCGCACGCGGCCGCTGTCGGGGGCGGAGACCGCCGGGTTGGAGCCGAACAGCAGCATGGCGCGCGGCCCGTCGGCGGTGCCCAGGGCGTCCAGGAGCTCGAAGGCGGAGCGGCCCGGTCCGGGCAGGGTGTCGGGGTCCACGCCCCACACCCCGGCGACGTGCGCGCGGGCGGCGGGGTCGTCGATCCGGCGGTAGCCGGGGAGCTGGTCGGCCTTCTGGCCGTGCTCGCGCCCGCCCTGGCCGTTGCCCTGCCCGGTGATGCACCCGTAGCCGGAGCCGGTGCGGCCGGGCAGGCCCAGGGCGAGGGAGAGGTTGATCCACGCCGAGACGGTGTCGGTGCCCTTGGCGTGCTGCTCGGTGCCGCGCCCGGTCAGGACGTAGGCGGAGCGGTTGCGCGCGGCGGCGCCGAGCAGGTCGGCGGCGGCCCGGATGTGCGCGGCGGGCACGCCGGTGACCTGTTCGGTGTGCTCGGGCCACCAGGCGGCGGCGTGCTCCCAGGCGGCCTCGAAGCCGGTGGTGCGGGAGGCGACGAACTCCTCGTCCACCCATCCCCCGACGCGTACGGCGTGGAGCAGGCCCAGGGCCAGGGCGAGGTCGGTGCCGGGGCGGGGAGCCAGGTGCAGGCCGCCTTTGTCGAGGGCGACCTGGGCGGTGGCCGAGCGGCGCGGGTCGACGACCAGGAGGGCGGGCGCGGACAGGTGGCCCATCATCGGCGGCATGGTCTCGGCGGGGTTGGCCCCGGCCAGCAGGACCGCCTCGGCCCCGCCGACGTCGGAGAGGGGGAAGGGCATCCCCCGGTCCAGGCCGAAGGCCCGCATGCCCCCGGCCGCGGCCGAGGACATGCAGAACCGGCCGTTGTAGTCGATCTGGGAGGTGCCCAGGGCCAGGCGTGCGAACTTGCCCAGGGTGTAGGACTTCTCGTTGGTGAGCCCGCCGCTGCCGAACACCGAGACGGTGTCGGGGCCGGACTCGGCGGCCAGGGCCAGCAGGCGCTCGGCCACGTGGTCCAGGGCGGTGTCCCAGTCCGTCTCCACCAGGTCCGAGTCGCGGTCCTTGCGCATCAGGGGCCGGGTGAGGCGGTCGGGGACGGTGAGGACCTCGGCGGAGGTCCACCCCTTGCGGCACAGCCCGCCACGGTTGGTGGGGAAGGGGGCCGGGCGGGCGGCCAGGCGCCCGTCCGGCCCGGGCTCCAGGCGCATGGCGCACTGCAGCGCGCAGTAGGGGCAGTGGGTGGTGGTCATCGCGTGGTGGTCTCCGCCGCGTCGGCCGCCGGTGCGGCGGTTCCGGCGGCCCGGGCGCCCTCGGGGGTGCGGGCGGGCTTGCGCAGGTAGACGGCCCAGGTGACCAGTGCGCACAGCAGGTAGAAGGCGCCGAAGGCCAGGAAGGCGGGCGCGGTCGACCCGGTGGCGGCGAACGACTCGCGGAAGGTCACGTTGATGGCGACCCCGCCCAGTGCGCCGACGGCGCCGATCAGTCCGAGCATGGAGGAGGAGACGCGCTTGGTCCGGGCCAGGGCCTCCTCGCGGGGCTCGCCCTCGGCGATGGCGTCCTCCGCCTTGGCGGCGTAGATGGACGGGATCATCTTGTAGGTGGAGCCGTTGCCCAGGCCGGTCAGGACGAACATGACCGCGAACGCGCCGATGAACAGGCCCAGCTGGGAGGCCTGGACGGCCAGGACGAGCACGGCGGCGCAGGCGGTCATGGCGGCGAAGACCCACAGGGTGACGCGGGCGCCGCCCAGGGAGTCGGCCATGCGTCCGCCGACCGGGCGGATGAGGGAGCCGATGACGGGCCCCAGGACGGCGATCCCGGCGGACTGGACGGGGGCCAGGCCGAACTGGGCCTGGAGCAGGAGCCCGAAGGCGAACCCCGTGCCGATGAACGACCCGAAGGTGCCGATGTAGAGCAGCGACATGATCCAGAAGTGGCGGTCGCGCGTGGCCGAGAGCTGCGCGGGGATGTCGCTGCGCACGTTGACCAGGTTGTTCATGGACCGCCACGCCCACCAGGCGGCGAGGAGGATCAGCGGGGCGTAGAAGAGGGGGACCAGCTGCCCGGCGGAGGTGGTGAACAGGGCGATGACGGCCAGGCCCACGAGCTGGACGGTGGCGACCCCGATGTTGCCGCCGCCGGCGTTCAGGCCCAGCGCCCACCCCTTCTCCCGTTCGGGGAAGTAGGAGTTGATGTTGGCCATGGAGGAGGAGAAGTTGCCGCCGCCCAGGCCGGCGGTGGCAGCCAGGGCCAGCATCAGCCAGAAGGGCGTGTCGGGGTTCTGGACGAGGAAGAACGCCGCGCCCGTGGGGATCAGGAGCAGGGCGGTGGAGACGATGGTCCAGTTGCGGCCGCCGAAGATCGGCACGGCCAGGGTGTAGGGCACGCGCAGGATCGCGCCGACCAGGGTGACCGCCGACAGGAGCAGGAACTTCTGCTCGGGTGTGGTGGAGAAGCCGTGTTCGGGGAGCATGAACAGCACGAGGACCGACCAGATGCTCCACACGGAGAACCCGATGTGCTCGGAGGCGATGGAGGCCCACAGGTTGCGGCGGGCCACGGGACGGCCCTCGCTGTTCCAGAACCCCTCGTCCTCGGGGTCCCAGCGGGAGATCCAGCTCTTACCGGTGCGCTGGGCGCGCTGGCCAGACGTCACGACCGGGCCTTCCTTCTCGACGGCTGATGGCGGATTCGACGGATACCGATGAAACCGAAGGTAGGAAGCCCGCGTTGCCTGGACGTGTCGGGCCGTAACACGCGGGAAACAGTCGGCTCACCCGGGCGCCGTGCGGGCGGTGAGGCCGACGTTCTCGCAGGTGGGGGTCGTGGCCTCGGTGCGGGGGTGTGGCAGGGGACACGTCGGGTCGGTCAGTCCTTCTTGTCGTCGCCCCCGGCGTCCGTGTCGCCGTCGGTCTCCTCGCCCTCGTCCCGGTCCTCGTTCTCGGCGCCGTCGTCCTCGGGCTCGTCGCCGCCGCCGGTGAACGAGCCGAGAGCGACGCCGAGGGCCAGGCCGATGCCGATGCCCAGGGCCAGGTTGTCCATGACCAGGCCGAAGGCGGCGCCGAGGGAGAGCCCCAGGGCCAGGCCGATGCCGATGTTGTTCTTCGTGCTCATGCGTTCCTCGTGTCCGGTGGCGGCCGGGGCCGTGTCGTCCGCACACGCCCCGTGATTCCCAGGCGTCACAAAGGTAGCGTGGTCGGCGTTCTCGTCCCACTCGGAGACGAACAGGTGGGTACCCGCCCCGGTCCCCGTCCGGTGGACGGATGTTGCGAGGCGGGCGCGGGGCCGTCCGCCCCCGGGGCAGGGGCGGGCGGGGCCTTCCCGGCGGAGGGCGTCAGTCGAGCGGCGCGACGACGTGTTTGCGGGCGCTGTCGTAGATGATCTGGCTGCGGAAGCTCGTCACCTCCCGCCGCTGGGTGAGCCGGTCGATGAGGAAGCTGTGCAGGGTGTCCAGCGAGGGCACCGACACGTGCACGAGGAAGTCCTGTTCGCCGGCCACCACGTAGACCGCCAGCACCTCGGGCAGGGCGAACATCGCCGCCTTGAACCCCTCGATGACCTGGCGGCTGGGCGGGCGCAGCTGCACCGACACGAACGCCTCCACCGGCCTGTTGAGCGCGGCCGGGTCGATGTCGGCGTGGTAGCCGCGGACGACCCCGCGCCGGTGCAGCAGCCGGACCCGTTCCAGGCAGGTGGAGGGGGCCACGCCGAGTTTCTGGGCGAGGGAGCGGTTGGTCTGCCGCGCATCCTGCTGGAGTTCGCGCACGATCGCCGAATCTAGTTCGTCCATGCCCTCCAGCCTAGAAGCCGTGGCGAATAGTGTTCGGAACCAGTCCCCAACCCGCGTGCTTATGGCTAGTTTCTGGACGGCTGGAACGTCATATGAACGGGGAAATCATGACCATGGACACCAAGCTCGTCGTCATCCTGCGCGAGGACCTGCCTCCCGCGATCGCCGCCAACGCCGGCGTGGTGCTCGGGCTGGCACTGGGCGGACGCCTGGAGAACTCCGTGGCCGCCGACACCAAGGACGCGGACGGCGGGGTGCACGCCGGGCTCAACCCCCACCCGGTGCCGACGCTGGTCGCCTCCGGCGAGCGGCTGCGCGAGATCAAGGCCGGGGCGGACGAACAGGACCTGACCGTGGTGGGGTTCAACGAGGTGGCCCGCCGGTCCCGCGACTACGGCGCGTACATGGACGCGCTCGCCGCCACCCCGGCGAGTGACCTGGAGTACGCGGGCGTGGCGCTCCACGGCCCCCGCACCGTGGTCAACAAGCTCACCCGGCAGCTGCCCCTCATGCGCTGAGGCCGGGGCGCGCACCCGGCGGCCGACCCGCGCCGGGCGGGCCGTGGTGGGACACCCGGCCACTCGTGTGGCACGGTGGCACTGTGAGATCCCTGGTGGAAGTCCTCGACCCCTCCACGGCCCCGCACGCCGACCTGGCAGCGTGGGCCTCGGTCTACGCCGACGGGCAGAGCGAGGTGTCCGGCAGCGCTCCCGAACCGGAGGCCCTGGTGCGGCAGCTGCTCCGGACACCGGCCGGGGAGGCGTGGCGCTGGTCGGCCCGGGCGGCGCCGGGCGATCCGGTCCAGGGGGTGGCGGAACTGCGCCGCCAGCCGCACGACGTGAGGCTCGGCTTCCTGCGCCTCTTCGTCGACCGGGCGGCGCGCCGCCGGGGGCTGGGACGGGCCCTGCGGGAGGCGGCCGCCGCCGAGGCGCGCTCCCTGGGCGTGGTGGGACTCCAGAGCACGGTGCTGGCCGGGCCCCCGGGGGAACCCTTCGCCAACAGCAGCCCCTACCTGCGCACCCTGCTGCGCCTGGAGCTCCAGAGGCAGTACCTGGACGAGGAGACCCTGCGGCGCTGCTGGGGCGTCGCCTCCAGGCCCAGGCCCGGATACCGGCTCACCCACTGGCTGGACGAGGCCCCCGACGCCCTGGCGGCGTCCTTCGGTCGGGTGCTGGACCACGTGCTCGACTCCCCCGGGGCGATCCTCCAGACGGGTGCGCGCAGCTGGGGCGCGGACCAGGTGCGCGAGTGGGAGCACCGGATGACCGACGACGGCTCGCGCCTGGTGGTGGGGGCGGCGCTGGACCGCACCACCGACGAGGTGGTCGCCGCCACGGTGAGCACGGTGACGCGGGGCCCGGTGGCCGACCAGCACGACACGGCCGTCCTGCCCGGGCACCGGCGCCGGGGCCTGGCCAGCCGGGTCAAGGCCACCCAGGCACTGCGCGTCCACGACCTGTTCCCGCACGTGGAGGCCATGGCGGTGACCATCAACCGGGAGAACGCCCCGATGCTGGCGGTCAACCGCTCCCTGGGCTACCAGAGGGTCAGCGAGCGGCTGCTCGTGGAGGAGTCGCTGGTCCACGAGGGGTGAGGAGCGGTCGCGGCGCGGCCGGGTTCCGACGGCGCGGTGTTCTGGCGGCGCGGTGTTCCGGCGGCTCAGTCGCGGTAGCGCGCCGTGAGCGCCTCCAGCTCCTCCAGGGAGGCCACGCGTTCGACCTCGGCCCCGGTGAGCTGGTCGATCATGTGCCGGTAGCCGTGAGCCTGCTCCCTGGTGGGCAGGCCCCCCGTGTGGAGCAGGGGCAGACCCAGCTCCATGCCGCACACCGCCCGCGGCTGCACCCGGTGGGGGCGGCTCGCCACCGACCAGGCCACCCGGACGGCGTGCTCGTTGCCCGGCGGGACCCCGGGGCGGTCGACCTCGCGGGCCGCGTAGCGGAACCCGTCGGCCAGGTCGCAGGGGGCGCAGCCGCGCTCGCCCGACCCCAGGCTCTCGCCGCAGTCCTCGCAGGTCAGACGGTCGAGCGCGGCGTCGACCACGCGCCACTCGAACTGGTCGGGGCCCTCGGCCACCAGCCGGGCCAGGTCCTGTTCCTCCGAACTGCCCGGCTCGGCGCCCCAGACCGCGCACACCCGGGACCAGGCCCTGTCGACCTCCGCGCCGATCAGCTCCATGGCCTCGGCCAGTTCCCGGCTGCGCCACCGCCGGCGCGTGCTCCCCATACGGGCACGCTAACCCGGACCCCTTCGGGGCGCGAGGGGATTTCCGCCCTCGCCCGGGGAACCGTGCGGGATGCTGGACTCTCCTATCCGCAGGGGTTTCCCGCCCCTGTCACGTGAAAGGCGGCGCACAGTGGAGTTCGACCCGGCGATGTTGGCCGACGAGGGGTCCAAGGTCCTCGTGCAGGAGATGACCCGGACCGGCTGGGAGCTGGTGAAGGGCGGTTTCGCCCGGGTGTTCGGCCGCGGCGAGGCCGACGAGGCGACCCTCGCCGAGCTGGAGACTTCGCGCGAGGAGGTCCTGGAGGAGGACGAGGAGCTGACCGAGAGCGTGCGGGGGATGTGGAAGGTGCGGCTGCGCCAGCGCCTGAAGAACGATCCCGAGGCCGTCGCGGAGCTGCGTGCCCTCCTGGACGAGATCGCGCCCGAGCCGGAGATCCGGGGCGGTGTCACCAACATCCACCACGGCGACGTCCGGGATCAGGGCATCCTCATCCAGGCCGGGAGCATCGAGGGGGGCGTCCACCGCCACACCTACCAGGGCGACCACGTCGACATGCGCGGCGCGAAGGCCGGCGGCGACGTCATCGGGACCCAGTACAACGACGGAAACCGCCGCCGGAAGAGCTGACCACGTGGGCCAGAAGAAGAAAAAATCCCCCAAGAAGTCCGGCTCGCGCGTCGACATGCGCGAGCCGGTGTCCCGGCGGGACGCCATCGGGGTGCCTACGAGGCGGGGGTCCACGCGACGCTGAGCAGCGGTTCGTTCAGCGTTTATCGGATGGAGGACCCCTATCCCGAAGTCGGCTACGTGGAGACTCCCAAAGGCGCCCTCTACGTCGAGAGCCCGGAATCCGAATCTATGATGCAAATGTACGATCGGCTGTGGGACTCCTCCCTTCCGCCCGAGGCATCGGTCGAGTTCATCACGACCCTCAGCGAGGAACTCCAGTGACCGAGCGGACTCCGCAGGCAGCCACTCCCCAGGAACTGAAGGATGCTGCGTGGCACATCAGCAGCTTCAGTGCCGACCGAGGCGGAAGCTGTGTCGAGGTCGGTCCGCTGAACGACGGGACGGGCCGGGTCGCGGTCCGCCACAGCCACTTCCCCGACGGTGCGACGATCCTCTACACCCGCCAGGAGTGGGAGGCCTTCACCCAGGGAGTCCGCGCCGGAGAGTTCGACTTCCCTGCCTAGGTCTGGGAAGCCGGGCCGGGCCCGCAGCCCCGAGACCCCTCAGACCTCGTGGCCGTCGAGGGAGCAGGCGTACAGGTACAGGAGCGCGTTCATGGACGTGCCGCCGACCAGCTTGCGCTCCCGGACGAGTGCGGGGACCCGGTCCAGGGCGACCCACTCGATGCGCTCCGCCTCCCAGGTGTCGGTGGGCTCCCCCACGTGTTCGGCCCCGTCGGCGACGAACACGTGGTGCTCGCTGTCCATCAGCCCGTGGGAGGGCTGGGCGTACACCAGCGGCCGCAGCGGGCCGGGCCGCCACCCCGTCTCCTCCTCGACCTCGCGGGCCGCGGCCGCCTCGGGGGCCTCTCCCTCGTGCAGGCCGCCCATGGGGATCTCGTAGGTCCAGGTGTCGGTGATGAACCGGTGCCGCCACAGGAGCAGCACGTTGCCGTTCCCGTCCCGCACCACCGCCCCGGCCCCGCCCCGGGTGCGGATCAGCCTGTGGCCGAACCGCTTCCCGCCGGGCAGCTCGACGTCGGCGATACGGACGTCGAGCCACGGGTCGGTGTAGAGGGGCTTCTCCGAGTGGACGGTCCAGCGCACGAGTGCTCTCCCGGTGAACGAGGGTGGTGGCCGCCGACGGCGACGCCGTGGGTGTACCCCTGCGGGATGCTCCCCACCCGGGCCCGGAGGTCACGCGTGACCGACCTCGCGCCCGTCCCTCCGCCTCGGCTCCCCCAGAACCTGGGTGAGAGCGTCCTCCACCCGGGCGAGCAGATCGCGTCCGAACACGCACAGGCTGCCCTCCCACGGATGTCCGAACGTTCCCAGGCGCAGGTCACGGGTCGCATAGATGTAGTAGTCCCCGTCGGGGAGAACCTGCCCTGGAGCTCGGGGCAGGCCGGGACCCTCCACCCGGGCGGGGGCGAACCGGTAGCCCTGGTGGTTCCAGTCCAACCAGTACAGGGGTTCGCCGGGTAGGACGGAGTCCAGAAGGCCGCGCAGCACCGTGTCCTCGATCGCCTCGTCGGGACCGTCCAGGAACCAGGTGGCGGAGTCCGGGGGTTCGACGATGCCCGGGTATCTCTCCACGCTGGGGGCGAAGGAGAAGCGTTCGTCGAAGCGGTCCCACAGGTCGTCGTGCTCCGGATCGGAGAGGAGCATCTGGACGGGGCGCGTGGTGGCGGGGGTGCCAGGCGGAACCCAGTGGTAGGAGCGCACCGTGGTGATCTCGTGGAACCCCGAGCGCCGGAGCACGTCACGGAGCGGGCCGTCCGCCTCGGCGAGCATGAAGCGGGCTCCGGAACTGAACCAGTCCCACCAGCGGGGCCAGGACGGGCCGAGTCGGCGTGCCCACAGGGAGGGGAAGGCCGGGTGCGGCTCACTCATCCCGCCGACGGTCACGAACGGTGTTCCTGTGAGCACCGAGGCCCACCCCACCGCTCGCAACCGGTCCGGGGACCCCTCGTCCACCAGGTGCAGCGTCCGGGCGGCGTGGTCGAACCCGTCCACGCGCGCCTCGGGCAGCGGGGTCCGGTGCGGACCTGAGGCGTCGGCGATCTCGAGGGCCCGGGTCGAGGGGTGGATGCCGGCTTCGATCAGTCGGAAACCCGGCGGGGGGTCGGCCTCCGGTATGTCCTCCACCGGTGCGACCAGCACGGACCGCTCCCATCCGGGGGTGAAACCGGCGCCGGTCAGGGCCTCGGCCAGGCCCGGGCTGTCGTGCGCGTGCACCCGCCACTCGACCGGTTCGACCCGCCTGGCGAACTCCTCCTTCTGGCGCAGGACGAGGCGGGTCAGGTCGGCCCCGGCGGTGTCGCGGTGGTCGACCTGCCCGTGGGTGCCGTAGTGCACGCGCACCAGCGGTCCGTCCTGTGCGACGACCGCCCCGAGCGGCGAGGGCACCGGGACGCGGGCGCGTACCAGGGCGTCGTAGAGGGCCAGGGGGTCGTCGGCGTCCGTTCCCGGTGCCTTGTTCCCGGCGGACCCGTTCAGCGGTGGGTCCCGGCCGTGCCGCCGGAGGGGCCTCCGGACCTCGACGTCCGGGCCCCGTCCACCGCGTGCTGCCGGACGGTTGGGGCAGATTTCCCTGTCGTGCCTGTGGCCATGGGCGGGATCCTACAGTCCTGCCACGACGCGGAGGTCCGCGTCGGTGCGGGATCCGGAGCGGCAGTCGTTCGCGGTCTCAGGCAAGGCCCGCCCAGGGGTCCTCGCGCCGCCACAGGGTGGGGAAGTGCAGGGAGACCCCCTGTTCGGCGGCGAGCCCGCCGAGGACGCGCATGGTGGTGTCCAGGTCGTCCGCGGGGCGCGGTAGCGCTCGCAGGGGCTTGTCGAGCGGGCGGAAGAAGTCGTCCCAGTGGATGAGGACGGCCCGGCGCGCCCCCACCGCCCCGACCGTCTCCCGCCAGTAGGTCCGGATGTAGTCGTCGTCCCGGCTGCCCAGCTGCCCCACGCCGAGGTAGGCCACGTCGGCGGAGTGCCCGGCGAGGGCGCCCGGCACGAACCCGGCGCTCCCCTGGATCAGCGCGGAGGCGCCGCCGGTGTGCCGCAGCAGGAGGGACCACGCCTCGCCGCAGCGGTACGCGGAGACCCGGACCGGGGGTGTGACGGGCGCGTCGATGTCCCCGGGGAAGCGGTCGGGCGGGCAGTGGCGGGACTCGACCGGGGTCAGGGTGAACGAGCCGTACACCAGGGGTTCGCCCGGCACGGCGCGGACGATCCTGTCCTCGGGCAGGCCGCCGCCGCGTCCGATGTTGGCGGTGGACGCGCCGCCGACCAGGCGGGCCCCGGTGCGCAGGGCGACCTCCGCCGAGTCCATGGCGTGGTCGAAGTGGGTGTGCACGGGGAGCAGGGCGTCGAGCGAGGTCACCCCGGTCCGCGCCAGGGCGGCGTCGATCCGTGCGGGGTCGGGGGCGATGCGCCGCAGGCCCACGGCGGTCAGCGAGGGGCGGGAGAAGAACCCGTCGGTCATGACGGCCGAGTCCCTGTCCCGCACGAGGAGCGTGGAGACCCCCAGGAAGGTGACCGAGGGGCCGGGGCCGGCCCCGGCTTCCGGGAGGTCGAAGAGGCCGGTGCGGCGGGAGAGGTCGGGGCGACCGAGACGGACCTTCATGGGGGCGGAGTCTAACCAGGGCCCCTCCGGTCGGAGCGGCGCGGGAAGCCCTCCGGACCGGCGTCGTCACCGAGAAGTGCCGGGGAACCGCCGGTTCACCGGCGGTTCCCCGGCCGGCGGGCACGGGATCCGGCGGCCGGCCCTCCCCCGCGGCCCGCGGAGACGGGTCCGGCCCGGAGGACAATGGGGACGTGCTCATTCGACGACTGCGCCACGCGGCCCTCCTGGAACACGTCAACATCGTCCTGATCGCGGCGGTGGCCCTCGGCGTCCTGGGCATGCCCGCGAGCCCCGCCAACCTGGCCGGGCTCGGCCTGGTCGCGCTGCTGCTCCTGGAGGGCGGGGCCTACTGGTGGCTCAAGGTCCACCAGCTCAGGGTCCGCGCGTCCCGCCCTGCCGGGATCGGCGTCTTCCGGACGCTGGGCCGCCTCAACCTCGCGCTGTTCGCCCTGGGCGGTGCCGTCATCGCCGGAGCCCTGGCCACCGGCGCGTCCGGCGCGCACGTGTGGCCGGGGGCGGCCCTGTGGGGGTTCGCTGTGCTGGAGCACGTCAACTACTTCCACCTCCAGCTCTCCCACCAGTGCCGGGCCGACCTGGTCCGGCTCCGCCGCACCCGGCGCCTGCACCCCTCGCCGCTGGCCCGTGACCTGCGCGGCCACCGCACTCGCACACCCGTCCCCCGGTAGCCGGGGCGACCGCGCGAACGGTGGCCGCAGCCCTGGCGCACCCAGGCCGGGGCGGTCGTCAGGACGGACCGGCCGCTTCACCTCGGCCCTGCCGCCGGTCTTCTCCACGAACGCCTCGACGCCTGCTGGCCCCACTACCTCTCGCTGCCGCGTTCCGACGGCCCTCCTTTACAGTGGGTCTTCGTGCTTTACGGAAGATCTGTGGAAATCGGCGCGCTCGACGAAGTGATCGCCAGGGCCGGCCACGGCCGCGGCGGGGCGCTGGTGCTCCGGGGCGAGGCCGGCGCCGGCAAGACCGCCCTGCTCGACGCAGCGGCCGAGCGGATCGAAGGGATGGGGGTGCTGCGGACCGGCGGCGTCGAGTCCGAGTCCGATCTGGCGTTCGCGGCGCTGCACCAGCTGCTGTGGCCGGTGACCGGATTGCTCGACGCGCTGCCCGGGCCGCAACGCGACGCCGTGCGAGCGGCCTTGGGGCACGACTCCGGCGGCACGGGCGACCGCTTCCTCCTGGGCGCCGGCGTGCTGTCGTTGCTGGTGGAAGCGGCGGGCCCGGAGGGCCTGGTCTGCGTGGTCGACGACTTCCAATGGATCGACCGTGCGTCGGCCGACGCGCTGCTGTTCGCCGCCAGGCGGCTGGGCACCGAACGGATCGCGATGTTGTTCGCCGTCCGCGGTGACGCCCCCGTCAAGGGCGTGCCGTCGACGGTGGACGTGCGCGGCCTGCCCGAGGACGCTGCGGCCGAGCTGCTGGAGTCCCGGCACGGGCTGCCGGCCGCCCCGGTGCGACGGGAACTGATCAAGCTGACCGGCGCGAACCCCCTGGCCCTGGTCGAGATCGCCGCCCGGCTGACGCCCGCGCAGCTCGCCGACCGCGAACCGCTGCCCGACCCGCTGCCCGGCGGCGCCCGGCTCTACGGCGACCGGGTGGCCGGGTTGTCCTCCCCCGCCCGGCTGGTCGCCCTGCTCGCCGCAGTCGAGACCGACCTCGAGGTGGTCCTGCGTGCCGCCGAGCGGCTGGCGTCGGGGCCGGAGGCGGTGGCGGTCGCCTTCGCCGAGCTGGAGGAGTGCGGGCTGGCCGGGGTGTCGGGCACCGGCGTGCGCTTCCGCCACCCGCTCATGCGATCCGCGGTCCACGAGGCGGCCGCCCCGGCCGAGGTCCGCCGCGTGCACGCCGCCCTGGCGGAGCTGACCGCGGGCGACCGTAGGGCCTGGCACCTGGCCGGAGCCGCTCTGGGCCAGGCCGAGCCGGTCGCCGTCGCGCTGGCGGAGGTCGCCGGGCGGGCTCGCGACCGTGGCGGGTACGCCGCCGCCGCCACCGCCCTGACCAGGGCCGCCGAGCTGACCCCCGAACCACGCGCCCGCGCCGCCCGGCTCAAGGACGCCGCCGTTTCGGCCTGGCTCGCCGGTCGGCCGGGACAGGCCGAGTCGCTGCTGGCAGAGGCACGAGAAGGGGCCGGCGGCGACAGCACGCTCGCGATGGAGATCACCCGGCTCCGCGGTCGGTTCGAGCTGAACTCGGGCAACGCCGCCGAGGCCGTGCGGATCCTGGCGGCGGGCGACAGCCTGGACATGCTGGCCGACGCCGTGGAAGCGGCCTCCCACGTCGGCGACACGGCCGCCGTCGTCGAGCTCGGCCGACGGGTGACGGCGCACCCCGAGGGGTTCCTGCGGGACACGGTGGCCGGTATCGGGCTGACCCTGGACGGCGACGCCGCCGGACCGGGACTGCTGCGGCGGGCACTGGCGCGGGCCGACGAGCTGGACGACGCGGTGGGCTGCCTCTGGGCGACGGCCGCGGCCAGCGCTCTGGGAGAGTCGGACCTGGCGACCGGGATGGCCGAGCGGGCCGGGCGAGTGGCCAGGGTGTCGGGAATGGCCGGACAACTTCCCGTCGTGCTGGGGTTCGTGGCGACCGCCGACCGCCTCGCGGGGCGGCTCGCGCACAGCCGGGCCGTCTCCGAGGAGGGCCTGGCGCTGGCGCGGGAGGCAGGGTACGAGAACACGGTGGCCGCGCACCTGGCCAATCTGGCGGTGCTGGCGGCTCTGCGCGGCGAGGAGGAATCCTGCGAACGGCAGGCCCGTGAGGCGCTGGCCATCGCCCTGCCGCACCGGGTGGGGCTGAGCGCGGGGGTGGCCTCCTACGCGCAGGCGATGCTCGAGTTGTGCCTGGGCCGCTACGCGTCGGCGCGCGACCGCTTCCGGGTCCTCGCGGTGGCGGGGCCGGGCGCGGGACATCCGACCGTGGCCTGGCGGACCATGCCTGACCTGATCGAGGCCGCGGTGGGCGCGGGCGACGAGACCGGTGCCCGCGCCGCGCTCTCGGCCTACGAGCGGTCGACCGAGCACGCCGTGACGCCGGAGTCGCGCGCGCTGCTGGCCCGCTGCCGGGGTTTGGCCGAAGCGGACGAGGAGGCTTTCGGGGAGGCGCTGCGGCTGCACACCAACCCGTTCGAGGCGGCCAGGACGGCGCTGCTGCTGGGCGAGCGCCTGCGCCGCGCGCAGCAGCCGGGCCGGGCGCGAGCGCACCTGCGGACGGCGTGGGAGGTGTTCGAGCAGGCCGGCGCCCGGCCATGGGCGCGGCGCGCACAGGAGGAGCTGCGGGCGGCGGGCGAGTACGGCAGCGCCCCGTCCCCCGGCGTGCTCGACGCGCTGACCCCGCAGGAACTGCGCATCGCGGGCCTGGTCGCCGACGGGTTGTCGAGCAAGCAGATCGCCGCCCGGCTCTTCCTGAGTCCTCGTACGGTCGAGTACCACCTGTACAAGACCTATCCGAAGCTGGGCATCGGCTCCCGTACGGATCTGGCGCGGCTGGTAGTTCTACGGAAGGCCCCCGTGGCCGGGGACGACATGCTGTGAGGCATGCAGAACGTGGCCATCTGGAGTGAGGGGTTCGGCGCCGAGACGGACGCGCCGATCCTGTTGATCATGGGTTCGATGTCGCAGGGCATCCTGTGGCCGGACGAGTTCGTCGGCCGCCTGGCCGCCGGAGGCCGCCGGGTGATCCGGTACGACCACCGTGACACCGGTATGTCGGGCACCGTCGACTTTGCGACCGCGCCGTACACCTGGAACGACATCAAGAACGACGTCTACCGCGTGCTGGCGGCCCACGGCCTGGAGAGTGCCCACCTGGTGGGCCATTCGGCGGGCGGGCTGCTCAGTCAGCTCATCGCCGTGGAGGCGCCGGAGCGGGTGCGGTCGCTGACCGTCATCGCCTCCTCGCCGCTCGGCGGCGGCGAGAGCCAGGTGCTCGTGCGGGCGCTGACCGGTCAGCCGCAGTCCGAGGGCAGCCTGCCGGCGCCGGAGCCGGAGTTCGTGGAATTCTTCCGCACGCTGATGGCCTCCCCGCCCGCCCAGGACCGCCGCACCCTGATCGACGGCATGATCGCCGAGCAGCGCGTGCTGCACGGCACCGGACTGCCGTTCGACGAGGACGCGGCGCGCCGGCTTCAGGAACGCGTCTACGACCGGGCGCGCGACCTGTCGGCGGCGGCCAACCACCGGCTGGCCGCGGGGGCCGGCCCCGACTTCGAGCCGGTGGACGCGCTGCACCGGGTGCAGGCGCCCACGCTGGTCGTCGAGGGCAGCCACGAGCCGGTCAAACCGGGTCACGGCGCGTTCATCGCCGAGCAGATCCCGGGGGCCCGGCTGATGACCGTGGCGGGCATGGGGCACACGCTGCCACTGGAGACCCACCAGGAACTGGCCGACGCGATCCTCACGCACACGGCCGAGTGAGGAAGTCTGTTGCAGAACCCCTGCGTCCCCGCCATCGAGGTGGCGGACCTGACTCAGCGCTTCAGCACCGCGCTCGCCGTCGACCGGCTCAGCCTGAGCATCCCGCCGGGGATGTTCTACGGCATCGTGGGGCCAAACGGCGCCGGTAAGACCACCATCCTGACGGCTGTGTGCGGGCTGCGCCGTCCGACCGCAGGCACGGTCAGGGTCGCCGGTCATGATCTGCGCACCGCGAGGGAGGCCGCGCTCGCGCAGCTCGGCGTCATGATGGACGGGTTGTCCTTGCCCGAGCGACTGACCGCCGCCGAGATCCTGCGCTACAGCGCGGGGCTGCGCGGCCTGGACGACGGCTGGCGGGCGCGGGCGGGCGACCTGCTGGAGATCCTCGGACTCGACGCGGTTCCACGCACGCTGATCGTGGAGTACTCCACAGGTATGCGCAAGAAGATCGGTCTTGCTCTGGCACTGCTGCACCGGCCCCGGGTACTCGTACTGGACGAGCCGTTCGAGGCGATCGACCCGGTCTCTGCCCGCTCCATCGAGCATGTGCTCAAGCAGTACGTCGACGCCGGCGGCACGGTGGTCCTGTCGAGCCACATCATGGACTTCGTCGAGCGCAATTGCCGGCGGGTCGCGGTGGTGGTCGGTGGCCGGGTGCTGGTCGAGGGGCCGGTGGAGCGAGTGGCCGGGGACTCGACGCTGAACGAGCGGTTCGTCGAGCTGGTGGGCGCAGATCCGGTGCGCCCGCTGGAATGGCTGTCATGACGCGCGCCTTGTTCGCGCTCAAGCTGCGCCTGTTCCGCAACGGCCCGCACGACGAGCGCGTTTTCAGCCTGGTCACCGGACTGATTCTGGCCGCCCTGGTGATCGCGGGCGCGTCCTCGGCCACCCATGGCGTGATCCACGAGGGCTGGATCGCCGTGGCGCTCACGGTGTGGGGCGGCATGTGGCTGTTCGGGCCGCTGGCCCAGCCCCGCCATGAGCCGTCGGTCATCTCCCACGAGTGGTTGCGCGGATATCCGCTCCGGCCGTGGCGGCTGGCACGTGCACTGTCGTGGACAGAACTGCTGGGCGTCGGCCCGCTGGTCACGCTGGCGTGCCTGTCGTCGCTGGTGGTGCTGGCCGCGCCGGGCGGCGCGGCGGCGGTGGTGGTCGCCGTGGCTGCGGTGGCCGCTCAGCTGTACCTGCTCGTCTGGGCGGGCAGGACGGTGGCGGCACTGGCCGCCTGGCTGCTGCGGACCCGGGTCGGGATGACGCTGGCCGCCGTGCAGACCGCGCTCATGCTCGCGCTGTCGTTCGCCGGATGGGTGCCGGTCGCGGCCTGGCTGCTGCCGCGTCTCGGCGAGGGGGACACAACTCTGGTCGCCCCCGCGACCGAGCGACTGCCCGGGCCGATGATCGACGTGCTCGCCGCAGCGCCCACCGGCTGGGGGTACAGCGCGGCGCTCGCCGCCCGCGACGGCGCCGGGACGGGACCGGTCCTGCTGCCTCTGGCGGCACTGCTGACCGTGGGTGCCCTGTTGCAGCTGTGTTGGATCGCGCTGACGGTACGCGCCCTGCGCCGGCCGCCTCGCCCGGCGAGTCCGCGGCGGCTCTGCGTACCGGGACGCGACCTGTCCTTGCCGTTCGTGACGCCGGAGGTGGCCGCGGTCGCCTCACGAGAGCTGGTCACCTGGCTGCGCGACCCGGCGCGCGGCGTCGAGCTGCGCAGCGCCTGGCTGACACCGCTGCTGATGGCGCTCGTCATCGCCTCCTCCGGCTGGAGCTGGGCACTGCCCCTGGCAGGCCCGGCGGTAGCCGTGTTCGGTGCGATGGTCGCGATCAACACCTACGCCCTGGACGGCACGGCGCTGTGGCAGCTCCTCACCACACCGGGTGCCCTCAAGGCCGACGTTCACGGGCGGATGGCAGCGTGGGCACTGGTATTCGGCCTGCCGTCCGTCGCCCTGGCGGCCGTGTTGTGGGCCGTGACCGGCTCTCCCCTGGGTGGCGCCGCCTTCGGCGGCGCCATCACCGCGGCTGCGGTGGGCTGCGCCGGGGCACCGCTGCTCGCCCTCCTGATGCCGGCCGTGGGAACCGACGCCCGCGATCGCATCCACCCGGGACAGCAGGCGGGCGATCCGAGGGGTGGACAGATGACGATCTTCCCCGTGGTCCTGCTGGCCGCCGTCCTGCCCGGCGTCGTCGGCGGTCCGTGGTGGGGAAGCTTCCTCGCCGCGGTTCTCGTGGCCGTCGCCGTGGGCGTGATACCCCTGCTCACCGTTGGCCTGCTCCAGCAGCGCGGTACCGGCCTGCTGGAGGCGATGGCCACCCGCGGCACCGCGGTTCTGCGCGCGGCCGCCCGGACGAAGAGCTGACCGGCCCGCGCCGCCGACGCGGTCGCCCTCGCTGTTCGTGTGTCGTCGACGAACGCGTCACCAGCCGCGTACGGGAGGTGGGAAGACCGGGACGGGCCTGCAGGGGCGGAATCCGACCGGCCGACCGGGGGCACTCGGCGGACCGCCTTCGGACGACCGGGCCCGGGGGCCGCACCGGACTGTGCGGCCTCCGGACGGTTCCCCGGCGTGTTCAGCCCCCGTCCGCACCGCGGCGGGCGGCGTTGGCGGCGAAGGCGTCGCGCAGGTAGACGCTCAGCCCCTGGCCGTGGGCGTCGACGGTGGCGGTGAACCGCTCGTCGTCCGCGTACAGCTGCCCCAGCCCCCGATGGATCTCGACGGTGCAGTCGTAGAACCAGCGGGTGATGTGGTCGCGGTGCCGCTCGGCCAGGTCGGCGGCGGCCTCGCTGCCGGCGGGCACCCCGTCGTCCATGGCGCGGGCCAGGGCCCGGTAGATCTCGGCGGCCTCGGCCTGGCTCCGCAGCCAGTCGTCCCTGGTGTAGCGGCCGACGTCGCGCACGGACCGGTCGAACGCCTCGGGGTTGCGGGCGCCCCAGCGTTCGCGGGCCTCCTCGGCACGGGCGTCGACGTCGAAGTCCCCGAAGAGTTCGAGGCGTTCGCCGGGGGTGAGATCGAGTTGCATGGTGTCGGCCTCCATCAGGCGTTCCAGCGCCCGCGCCATGGTGCGCAGGCGGTCGATGCGCTCGGTCACCAGCGCGTGCTGTCGGACCAGGTGGGCGCGGGTGTCGGCGGAGGGGTCGTCGAGGAGCTCGGCGATCCGCTCCAGACCGAAGCCCAGTTCCCGGTAGGTGAGGATCTGCCGGAGCCGCTCCAGGTCCCGCTCGCTGTAGCTGCGGTAGCCGGACGCGGTGCGTTCGGCGGGGACGAGGAGCCCGATGGTGTCGTAGTGGTGCAGGGTGCGGACGGTCTGCCCGCTGATCCGGGCGGCCTCGCCGACGGTGTGGCCCATGGTGTTTCCTGTTCCGTCGCTGGTGGTGACGTGTCCACGACGTTAGGGGTTGACGCGGCGTGAGGGTCAAGCCCTTTCCCTGGGAGAAGGGGCCCGGGAGGGCGGTCCCGGGCACACGCAGCGCTACTACCCGCCGGTAACCTTGGGGGATGAGCCTTGACGACACCACCGAGGGCTTCCAGTTCGACCGGGACACCCGCGTCGAGAAGCGGAGCGACGGCGAGTTCACCGCCACCCTCACCGACGGGTGGACCACCTTCACCTCGCACCCCAACGGCGGCTACGTCCTGGGCACGGCGCTCAACGCGCTGGCCCAGGGGATGAGCCAGCCCGACCCCCTCGTGGTCTCCGCGTTCTTCCTGCGCCCCGCCGCCCCGGGCGGGGCCGAGGTCCGCACCGAGACCATCCGCGAGGGCCGCCGCACCGCCACCGGCCAGGTCGTTCTGGAGCAGGGCGGCAAGGAGGTCCTGCGCGCCACGGCCACCTACGGCGACCTGACGGCGGAGGGGCGCGTCCTGCACCTGGAGGGGCCGCCGCCGCTCCCCGCGCCGGAGGAGTGCCCGGTGCCCGCGGAGTTCGACGCGCCCGAGGGCCTGACCATCGCCCACAGCGTCGAGTACCGCTACCCCGCGCGCCCCGGATGGCTGGACGGGAAGAAGGACGGGCGCCCGCACGTCGAGTTCTGGATGCGCTTCGCCGACGGGCGTCCCGCCGACGTCCACTCCCTGCCGGCCATGGTGGACTTCGCCGTCCCGGCGGTGCTGGAGATCGGCGAGTTCAGCACCATCACCGTCGAGCTGAGCGTGCACGTGCGCGCCCGCCCCGCCCCCGGCTGGCTCGCCTGCCGGGTGTTCACCAAGCACGTCTCCGGGGGCCTGCACGAGGAGGACATGGAGATCTGGGACAGCGAGGGCGCCCTCGTCGCCCAGGCCCGCCAGCTCGCCATGCTCCTCTGAGGGGTACGGGACCTGCGGGTTCCCACCGGTCAGGGGCCGGCGCCACGAGCCCGGCCCCCGACCACGACCACCGGGTCCGCCGGCGCCCCGCGACGAGGCCGGGGAGGCCGAGCCGTCTGCCCTCGGCGCGGCCGGAGCGGGCCGTCCAAGACCCGTTTTGTGCCTCGTCATGCATTAATTGCATAACGGATAAGCTGTGCGGCATGAGCACGCTTCCCGATCTGGACCTGCGGCTGGTCCGGTACTTCGCGGTCGTCGCCGAGCAGTTGAACTTCGCCCGTGCTGCCGAGGAACTGCGGGTCGCCCAGCCCTCCCTGAGCCGTCAGATCCAGCGGCTGGAGGACGCCCTCGGCGTACGCCTGCTGGAGCGCACCACCCAGGGCAGCCGGCTCACCGCAGCCGGCGCGGCGTTCCTTCCCCAGGCTCAGCAGCTGGTGCACAGCGCCCAGCAGGCGGTGCTCACCGCACGCGCCGCCGCGCCGGAGCGCACCGTCACCATCGGGTACGCCGACGACCTGATCGTCACGCCCGCCGTACGCGACCTGCGCCACCGGCATCCCGACGCCCACGTCCGCACCCGCCACCTCGGCTCGCAGGATGCCGGCGCCCTGCCCGACCGGCAGGTCGACGCCCTGGTCATCCGTACACCTCTGCCGATCCCGGCCGACGGCCTCGACCTGGCGGTCCTCTACGCCGAGCCCCGGGTCCTGCTCGTGCCGGAGTCCCACCGCCTCGCGGGCAAGGAGTCGGTCACCGCCGCCGACATCTCCGCCGAACCACTCGTCGGCTGCACCGGCGCGGGTGCCGACTGGACCGCCTTCTGGCGGCTCGAACCCCGACCGGACAACGAGCCCGCCCCGCTCGGTCCCACCCTCGCCGACACCTACGGCGACAAGCTCGAGGCCGTCGCCGAGGGGAGCGCCGTCGCCGTCGTCCCGGCCGGCGACCTGCGCCACACCCTCCGCCCCGGCCTCGTCGCCGTTCCGGTCGACGAGGCCGAGCCCTGCCAGGTCGTCGTCGCCACCCGAGCCGCGGACACCAGCCTCCTCGTCGCGGAGTTCGTCGAGTCAGCGAAGCGGCTCCTCGTCCGCCCCACCTGACCTTCTGGCCCTGCCGACCTCATAGGCCTCACCGGCCCCGTCCGTCATGCAGCTCCTGCATGAGGGGTTGCGAAACAGGTCTTGGACGGGGCCGCCGACGAACCCGTTGACTGGTCACATGACCGTTGACTACCGCGCACAGACCGTTCTGATCACCGGGGCCAGCTCCGGGATCGGAGCCGCCTTCGCCACAGCCCTCGCCGCACGCGGCTCGAACCTCGTGCTCGTCGCCCGGCGTGCCGAGCGGCTGGCATCGATGGCGGACGAGCTGCGCCGCACCACAGATGCCCGTATCGAGGCGATCCCGGCCGATCTCTCCCACCCGACCGCCGCACACGAACTTCACCGGGCGGTCGCCGATCGGGGCATCCAGGTCACGAGCCTGGTCAACAGTGCCGGGTTCGGCTCGTTCGCCCTGTTCCCCGGTGCGGATCCCGGACAGCTCACCGCCGAGATCGCCGTCCACGCGACGGCGCCGGTGCAGCTGACCGCGGCGTTCCTGCCCCAGATGGTGAACGCCGGCAACGGCTTCGTCATCAACCTCGCCAGCGTTTCCGCCTACCTCCCGTCTCCCCGGATGGCCGTCTACAGCGCCGGCAAGGCATTCGTGCTCAGCTTCACGGAATCACTGTGGACGGAGCTGCGCGGCACCGGCCTCACCGCGTTCGCGGTCTCGCCCGGCGCCACCGCCACCGACTTCACCACCGGGATGGGGCCGGATGCCGAAGTGCTGACCGCCGGGAAGCTGCGCACGCCCGAGGACGTCGTCACCACCGCGCTGCGCCACCTCGAGCGCCGCAGCCCCGGTCCGACCGTCATCGACGGGCGCCTCAACCGGCTCAGCGTCTTCATGAGCCGGTTCATGAGCCGACGCCTGAACGCCCTGATGATGGCGCGCGTCTTCGACCCCGGCCACCGGTCTCCTTCGGGGGACGGACAGGAGGAGCCGGAAAGGGGCGATGGCCGGCTCGGCGTGGGGAACTCCCGGACGCCCGGCACCAGGACGAGCAACCGGTGAGCAGCCGCGCAGAGGTCTGTCGCCCCACCGAGGGCGGGTGCGGCAGCGCGGGCAGGCCGGGGGCTTCACCGCGCCGGGACGGTCCGGCGCCGGGCGCCCGGCCGCCCTTCGGCGGCGCGCCTCCGCACCGCCCCGGCATCCCGTGCGGGGGCGCGGGTTCCGCGGCCCGGAACCGGTCCTGGGAGCGCGACAATGCACCCATAATTGGGCTCCGTGATCATAGACAAGGCGATCTACCACGCCGGTCGGCGGCAGGACATCGACGGCGACATCAGCGACGCCTTCGACGAGGCCCGCCGTGACCAGGACGACTGCTTCGTGTGGATCGGGCTCCACGAGCCCACCCCGGAGGAGTTCGCCCTCATCGAGGAGGAGCTCTCCCTCCACCCCCTGGCGGTCGAGGACGCCCTCACCGCCCACCAGCGTCCCAAGCTGGAGCGCTACGACGACACCGTCTTCGTCGTGGTCAAGACGCTGGCCTACCACGAGGACACCTCCGACGTGGAGGTCGGCGAGGCCATGCTGTTCGTCGGCGCCGACTTCGTCGTCAGCGTCCGGCACGGCACGGGGAACCCCCTGGGCAGGGTCCGCGCACGCCTGGAGGCCGACCCCGAACTGCTGTCGGCGGGACCTGCCGCCGTGCTGTACGGCGTGTGCGACGAGGTCGTCGACCACTACGGCACGGTGGTCCACCAGATCGAGTCCGACATCATCGAACTGGAGCGGGCGGTCTTCCAGCCGCGCGGCGGCGACGTCACCGAGGACATCCACCACCTCAAACGCGAGGTCCTGGAGTTCCGGAGCGCCGAGAGCCCGCTCATCCCGGTCCTGGAGGAGGTCTCCAAGGGGAGGATCCCCCGGTTCGAGGAGACCAAGGAGTACTTCCGCGACGTCCTGGACCACCTGCTGCGGGTGGACGACCAGGTGGACGACCACAACGAACTGCTCACCAGCGCGCTCACCGCGCACCTGGCCCTCCTGGGCAAGCAGCAGAACGAGGACGTCCGCAAGATCTCCTCCTGGGCGGCCGTCATCGCGATCCCCACCATGATCGCGGGGTTCTACGGGATGAACTTCGACCACATGCCCGAGCTGCACTGGCTCTTCGGCTACCCCATCATCATGGGCGTGATGGTCGGGGCCTCGGCGCTGGCGTACCGCCAGCTCCGCAAGAACGGCTGGTTGTAGGGGACGGCGCGCGGCCGGGGCGCGCCTCCGCCGGAGCCGGGCTCCGTCGGGCGTCCCCGGCCGCGCGCGCTTCCGCCGGGGCGAGGGGGCGGTTCCCGCGAGGGCCGCCCGGCCCTGCCCCGTCGGGGCCGGGCCCACCGTGCGGCCGTGCGTTCAGACCACCGCGCGGAAGTGGGTGGTCAGCCGGTGGTCCTCCTCCAGGACGTGGAAGGCCACGCCGGGCGGCTGGTCGCGGTTGAAGGCGGGCTCGCCCTCCCACGGCATGCGCAGGGTCCACGTCACCCCGGGCGCCAGCAGCAGGGGCCGTCCGGCGAAGGTCGTCGCCCCGCCGGTGTGCGCGTGCCCGACCAGGATCCCGGCCACCCGAGGATGGGCGGCCAGGAGCCCGGCGAGGTCGTCGGCGTTGTCCAGGCGCATGGAGTCGGGCAGCGGGTGGTGGACGCGCACCGGCGGGTGGTGCAGGGCCAGCAGCGCGGGGGTGTCGCCGGGCAGCTCGTTCAGCGTGTCGTTGATCCAGACCAGGGTGGCCGCGTCGAGGTGGCCGCCGTCCTCGCCGGGGACCGTGGAGTCGCAGGCCAGCACGGCCGCGCCCGCCACGTGGTGCACCCGGTTGACGGGTTCGCCCGATGCGGGTTCCCCCAGCAGCACCTCGCGGTAGGCCGCACGGTCGTCGTGGTTGCCCGGGCAGCTCAGCACCGGGAAGGGCAGGTCCAGCAGGCCGGCCGCCTCCGCGTACTCCTCGCGTGCGCCGTGGTCGGCGATGTCGCCGCTGACCAGGAGGGCGTCGGGGGCCTGGGAGAGTCCGCGCAGGTAGTCCACCGTCCGGGTGGCGCGCTCGGTGGCGCGGTCGGTCCCGTCCAGGTGCAGGTCACTGATGTGGGCGAGCAGAACCGTCATGGTCGTCCTCTCGCGGGCACGTTCCCGCCCCGCACTTCTAACGGATAAGTTAGCCTTAAGCGTTAGAACGTTAGCTCGTGGGCAAGGCGACGGGCAAACGGGACGAGGACGGGGAATCCATGCAACGCCATCTGGCGCTCGAACTGGCCAGCACGATCCGCCACGACGGCTCGGGGGGCGTCGCGGACGACCTGGACACCGTTCCGGACACCGCGCGCTGGCTGGCGTCGGTGGCGGACCTCCTGCCCGGAGCGCAGGTCCTCGGCTCCGGCGCCGACGAGGACCTGCGGGACCAGGTCCTGGCGCTGCGCGGCGCCGTCAGGGCGCTGCTCGCCCGGGCCGTGCGCCCGGGGCCGCCCAGTCCCGCCGACGCCCACCGGCTCCTGCCCGCCGAGCAGGCCCTGGAGCGGCTCAACTCCGCGGCCTCCAGGGAGCCCGTCGTGCCGCGGCTGCGCTGGGACGAGGGCGACGTGCCCGTGGTCGAACTCCGGTCCGGCGGGGGAGCCTGTGACACACGGGTGGTGGCGGCGATGGCCCGCTCCGCCATCGCCCTCCTGCACGGGCCCGACCGGGAGCGGCTGCGCGCCTGCACCGCACCGCGCTGCGTGCGCTACTTCGTGCAGTCCCACGGCCGCCAGCAGTGGTGCGGGACCGCCTGCGGCAACCGGGCCAGGGCCGCCCGCCACTACGAGCGCCAGGTCCTGGCCCGCTCCGCGGCCCGGCCGCTCCGGAGCGTCGTGGAGTCCTAGGGCTCCACCGGGGCCTCGGGCCGGGCCTTCGAGGACGAACCCGCCCGCCCCGGCCTCCGGTGCGCCGTACACGTCCTCGTCCGGAGCGGGGCGGTCGCCACCGGTGCGGCGGGTGGCGGAGCAGTGGCCTCGGCCGCGATCGCGCGGGGCGCGGCCGACCGGGTACGCCCGCGTCCGTGCGGGCCGCGTCGGTGGAGCCGCTGTCCGCCGCCCGGCCAGAGCCCCCGAAACGGCGCGTCCGCCGAGCCGCTGTCCGCGTGACCCTGTCCGCGGACAGCGGCTCCACCGGTTCAGGCCCGGGCGAGCGCGCGCCCGGCGTCACGGGCTGCGTCCAGGGCCTCGGCGCGCTGCTGCGCGGCCATCTCCCTCAGCCCCTCCATCGCCGGCGTCGTGGCGGCGAGGGTGAGCTCGCACTTGACCAGGGTCAGCTCGGCCTGCCAGATGTCGCCCACGACGCGCTCCAGGTAGGGGGTGGAGTGGTCCCAGCCCTCCCGGGGCGTGCCCGGTCCGTAGCCGCCGCCGAGGGTGGTGACCAGCAGGGTCGGGGTGCCCTTGAGCAGCGGGGTGGTGGCGCCCACGCCCGCGATCACCAGGTCCGACCAGGCCTTGAAGTGTTGGGAGACGCCGAAGTTGTAGAGCGGCACGGCCAGGATCACGGCGTCGGCGCCCTCCAGTTCGGCGCCCAGCGCCGCGGCCAGGTCGAGCGCCCCGCGCTGGGCCGGGGTGCGGTCGGGCTCGGCCGCGAAGCCGGCCGTGGTGGCCAGGGTCCAGGCGTCGGAGGGCAGCGGGTCGGTGCCCAGGTGGCGGCGGGTCACGGTGCCCCCGGGGTTGGCGGCGGTCCACTCGGCCTCGGCGCGGTCGGCGATCTCGGAGCTCACGGAGGTGCTCGGGAGGATGCTGGCGTCCAGTCGGAACAGGTTCATGGGGTCCGTTTCTGCAGAAGGGCGGCAGGGATCCGCGCGGTGCGGATCGTGGCCACAGCATAAGCGGACTTTACCCCGCTTAGCGAACGTGGTGTAGTTTCCTTCCTGTGAACGCCCCTCTCGTGCCCTTCGGAAAACCGCGTCCCGAACGCGCGGACGCGGCGCGCAACCGCCTGATCCTGCTGGAAGCGGCCCGGGCGATGCTCGCCGAGCACGGCGCGGAGAAGGTCACCATGGACGCCCTCGCCGAACGCGCCGGTGTGGGCAAGGGCACCGTCTTCCGCCGCTTCGGCAGCCGCGCCGGCATCTTCAACGCCCTCCTGGACGACAGCGAGGGGCGGTTCCAGGAACAGGTCCTCTCGGGGCCGCCGCCGCTGGGACCGGGCGCCGCGCCCAAGCAGCGCCTGATCGCCTACGGGCGCGCCCGCATCGCCTACCTGTTCGTCCACCACGCCCTCGTCAGGGCCGCGCTGGACCGCAACCGGCCCGCACCGATGGGCGAGGTCAGCATGACCCTGCCCCATTTCCGGATGCTGCTCGGCCGGACGGACGTCCCCCGCCGCCACCTGGACGGCCTCGCCCTCCAGCTCACCAGCGCGCTGGAGGGCCCGCTCATGCTGTACCTGTCGAGGGAGGAGATCGCCCGGACCCCGGAGCCGGACGCCGAGGACCCCCTCGCCGACAGCTGGCAGGAACTCGTCGAACGCGTCCTCCCCGGCTGACCGCTCCGGGGCGCCGGCCTGCGCCCTCCCCCGTGTCACCGGGCCGGGAGGGGGAGCTCCTCGGCGCAGCACTCCCGCCCCGTCCGGTCCCGGCCCGTTCCGCGGCTCAGCCGGCGCGGACCATCGTGGAGTCGTAGCCGCCGCCGCCCGGGTAGGTCCACGGGCCGGTCACGGTGGTCCCGTCGGCGCTGAAGACGCCCGTGTAGCGGGCGGGCGACCCCTTCTCCCCCGCCCAGATGGTGAGGGTGTCCCCGGCCAGTTCGTAGACGTAGTCGAAGGTGTTGCCCAGGCTGTCGTAGAAGCGCGACCGGATGTCCTCGCCGGGCCGCTCGGCCCCGAAGGCCCGCTCCCTCCCGATGACCTCCAGGCCGACGACCCTCTTGCCGTCCTGGACGAGGTCGACGTCCTGGAGGAGGAAGTACCGCCCCTCCATCCAGCGGTAGACGACGGTGCCCTCGGCCCCGCCGGTCACCCTCCAGACGCCCACGAGGCGGTCCAGTGCGGTCAGGGCGGCGTCGGGGCCGGCGGGGTCCTGCTCGTACGCGCTCATGTCGTGTCCTCTTCCGTGTCGGGCGCGCGGCGGCACGGTGCCGCCGCGTCTGCCCCACCCGTACGACCGGACCGGGAGGGAGAAGGAATCGGCGCCCGGGCGAATTTTCCGCACGCGGCCGCGCCGGAGCGCGCTCCCCCGGGTCAGAGGGTGGGCGGGAGCCCGAACGCGGGCAGGGTCTCGGGGCCGAACGTGGTGATCTCCGCGACGAGGCCGCCCTCGATCCGCAGCACGTCGAGGTTGACGGCGGCATGGACCGCCTCCCCCGGCATGCGCACGTAGTTGGCGGCGGCGGGGCTGCGGTTGGCGGACACGGGCACCGCGATCCACTCACCCCAGGCCCGGTTCCCGGAGAGTACCGGGCGCCACAGGTCCAGGATGGCCTCGCGGCCCTCGTAGACCAGCGACGCGGGGGGCATCGTCTGGCGCGCGTCCTCGCGCAGCAGGGCGGCGAGCCCGTCCGGGTCGGCGTCCCGGGAGGCCTCCACGTAGCGGCGCAGGACGGCGCGCTCCTCCTCGCTGGGGGCCGTGACCGGACCCCAGTCCGTCCTGTGCCGGGGAAGGACCGCGCGCAGGGTCGCCCGGGCGCGCTGCAGGGCGCTCTTGACCGCCGGGACCGACACCTCCAGGGTGCTCGCGGTCTCCTCGGCGGGCCGGCCGAGGACGTCGCGCAGGATGAGGACGGCCCGCTGGCGGGGCGGCAGGTGCTGGATGGCGGCGAGGAAGGCCAGTTCGACGGTCTCGCGGGCGATGGCCGCCGCCTCCGGCTCCCCCTCGGGCGGCGCGGCCCGGTCCAGGAGCTCGTCCGGGTACGGCTGGAGCCAGGGGACCTCGGAGAAGGGTGAGGCCCCCGTGCCCTCCGCCACGGGCCTGTCCCGGGTGCGGCGCCGGTCGAGGGCGTCCAGGCAGGTGTTGGTGGCGATCTTGTACAGCCACGCCCGGAACGTGGAGCGCCCCTCGAAGGTGGAGCGGCGGCTCCAGGCCTTGAGCAGTGTCTCCTGCACCATGTCCTCGGCCTCGGTGAAGGAGCCGAGCATCCGGTAGCAGTGCACGCGGAGTTCGTGCCGGTGGCGTTCGGCCAGTGCGGAGAAGGCGGCCTCGTCGTCCACCACGCTGTTCCCGGCCATGCGTCCCGACCACCCCTCGCCCGGCGCTTCCGGCCCGCCGCCGGCGCCCACCGAATCCTAGGGGGCGGCGGTGACGGAGGAGCGGCCGCGGGCCCGGCGGCGGCGGGCGGAGAGCCCGCGCCGGAGCACGCCCTGCCGGGGCGAGAGGAGGTAGGCCAGGGTGAACGCCGCCGCCTGGGCGAGGACGATCGATCCGCCGGTGGACACGTTGAGGTGGAAGCTGGTGAACACACCGGCCACCGCCGCCGCCACCGCGATCGACGCCGAGATGAGCAGCATGCGCTCGAACCGGTCGGTGAGCAGGTAGGCGGTGGCCCCGGGGATGATCACCATGGCCACCACCAGGATGATCCCGACCGCTTGCAGCGCCACGACGACGGTGACCGAGAGCAGGCCCAGCAGCAGGGTCTCCAGCAGGCGCGGGTTGATGCCCAGGGCGTGCGCGTGGACGGGGTCGAAGGCGTACAGGGTGAGGTCGCGGTGCTTGTACCAGACCACGGCCAGGACCACGGCGGCCAGGACCAGCACCTGCCAGATGTCGGTGTCGGAAACCCCGAGCACGTTGCCGAACAGGATGTGGCCGAGGTCGGTCTGGCTGGGCACCCGTGAGACGAGCACCAGCCCCAGGGCGAACATGGCGGTGAACACGACGCCGATGACGGCGTCCTCCTTGACCCGGGAGGTGCGGTTGACCACCCCGATCAGGGCGACGGACCCGGCGCCGAACACCAGGGCGCCCACCGCGAAGGGCAGGCCGAACATGAAGGACAGCACCACCCCGGGAAGGACGGCGTGGGAGACGGCGTCGCCCATCAGCGACCACCCCACGAGCGTCATCCAGCAGGACAGGACCGCGCAGACGACCCCGGCGACCACGCTTACCAGCAGGGCGCGCCGGACGAACTCGAACTGCAGGGGGACCGTGAACCACTCGGTGAGGCCGGTGATCAGCGCGTCCATACGGGGCCCTCCTCGTCGGAGTGGATGCCGAAGGCCTCCATGAGGACCTCCGGGCGCAGGACCTCGGCCGGTGCGCCGTGGGCGATGACGCGGCGCTGGAGCAGGACCGCCTCGTCGCACAGCACGGGCACCTGGGCGAGGTCGTGGGTGGAGACCAGCAGGGTGTGCCCCTCCCCGCGCAGCGCGCGGAGCAGTTCGACGATGGTGGCCTCCGAGCGCTTGTCGACCCCCGCGAAGGGCTCGTCGAGGAGCAGCACGGCGGCGCCCTGGGCGATGGCGCGGGCGACGAAGGCGCGTTTGCGCTGGCCGCCGGAGAGGGCCCCGATCTGGCGGTCGGCGAGGTCGGACAGGTGGGTGCGTTCCAGGGCGTGCTCGACAGCCTCGCGGTCGGCGGCCCGGGCCCGGCGGCGGCGCCCCATGTGCCCGTAGCGGCCCATCATCACCACGTCGCGTACGCGCACCGGGAAGGCCCAGTCGACCTGTTCGGACTGGGGCACGTAGCCCACCGCTCCGGCCCTGCGCGCGTCGGCGCTGGTACGGCCGAGGACGCGTACACGGCCGTGGTCGGCGGGGACCAGCCCGAGGACCGTCTTGAACAGGGTGGACTTGCCCGAGCCGTTGGTGCCGAGCAGTCCGCAGACGCGGCCCGGGGCGACCTCCAGGGAGACGTCGTCCAGGGCGAGGACGTCGCCGTAGCGCACGGTGGCGCCGGAGACCTCGATGGCGGGGACCGCCGGGGAGGACGTGGTGGAGGCGGACACGGCGCTCACCCCCTCAGCCCGGCGACGATCGTCTCGGCGTCGTGCCGGATCAGGTCGAGGTAGGTGGGGACGGGGCCGTCGGCCTCCGACAGGGAGTCCACGTAGAGGGTGCCGCCCATCTCGGCGCCGGTCTCGCGGGCCACGGACCGCTGGGTGCCGTCGTTGACGGTGCTCTCGCAGAACACGGTGGGCACGCCGTTGTCGCGGACGAAGCCGGTCACGGAGGCGATCTGCTGGGGGGTGCCCTCGGTCTCGGCGTTGACCGGCCACAGGTAGCGCTCGCTCAGCCCCGCGTCGCGGGCGAGGTAGGAGAAGGCGCCCTCGCAGGTCACCAGGGCGCGGGCGTCCTCCGGGACCTCGGCGAGCTCGGTGTCCAGGTAGTCGCCGACCTCGGAGATCTCCGCCTTGTAGGACTCCGCGGCCTCGGCGTAGGCGGCCTCGCCCTCGGGGTCCAGCTCGGTGAGGGCGTCACGGATGTTGTCCACGTAGACCAGGGCGTTGTCGGGTGACATCCAGGCGTGGGGGTTGGGTTCGCCCTCGTACTCCCCCGAGGAGATGGGGATGGTCTCGATGCCCTCGCTGAGCAGGGCGGTGGGCGCCTCCACCCGCTCGGTGAACTGCTGGAACCAGGCCTCCAGCCCAAGGCCGTTCTCCATGATCAGGTCGGCGTCCTGGCCCCGGACGAGGTCGTCGGGGGTGGGCTCGTAGCCGTGGATCTCGGCCCCGGGACGGGTGAGGGAGGCGACCTCGACCCGGTCGCCCGCGACGTTCCCGACCATGTCGGCCAGGACCGTGAACGTGGTCAGGACCAGGGGCCGTGTGTCGTCCCGCGTCTGGCCGGCCTCGGCGGAGCAGGCGGTGAGGGGCAGGGCGAGGGCCAGCCCGGCGGCGGGGATCACCCTCGACCAGTATGTTGAAGGGGACCAACCTCTAGAGTTCGGCACACCTAACTTTTTATCACAACACTGCCGAACTGAGCCACGGTCCCGGGGCCCGGTCGCCGGTGACGGGCACGGCGGCGGGGCCCGGGAACCCGGTCGGCTCATCCCGCCGGACTTCTCGATTCCTGGGGAAGTCGCGAGAGGAGCACCGCCGATACCGCGGCCATTCCGGCGCCGACGAGGAACCCCGCGGAATTGGCGAGGACGTCCCCGGTGTCGGCGGCCCGGCCCGCCCCCGCGGCCCACTGAAGCGTTTCGACGGACACGGAAAGGGCCGGTCCGAACAACAGGCGGGCCCACCACGGGGAGAAGGCGAAGAAGGCCAGGATTCCCAGAGGGACGAAAAGGAGCGCGTTCATGGCCTTTCCTCCAGGATCAGGGCCGCGGACTGCACGGGCTCGCCCGCCGCCTCAATTCCCTCGGAGAGTTCCGTGAGGACGAGGTTCTCCTGGGCGTGCGTGACCGCATTTCCCTCGCCGTCGACCACGGAGAGACCGCGATCGGGGTCGCCGTGGACGTAGAAGTCGGCCGGGTTCGTCCCCCGCAGCTCCTCTTTCTCCTGGTCGGTGAGCTCCTCGGGGCTGTAGTGGGCGACGGTGCCGTCGGTGAGCTGCTGGCCGAAGCTCTCCTCCACGGCTTCGTTCATCGCGAGCTCGTTCACGAAGCCGAGGGGGTTCCAGTGGACGTAGCGGCCGGGGTCGGCCGGGGAGCCGCCGGAGAACGGCATCACCAGGACCAGCACGTAGACGGACGCCGTCGCCGCCAGTAACTTTCGCGTGTGCCGGGGGAACGCGCCCTGCGAACGGGCCGCGGCGGCCGCTAGCACGAGGGAGAGCGCGAAGAGCAGCAGAATCGCCACGGACAACGTCAGCGGCGTGACATAGAACAGAACTCTCCACATTCGGACGGCACTCCTATGATTTTTCGGCGAAGCCGGGCAGAACGTTCAGGAGATTACACGCCACCGGGGCCCCTGTTTCACAGGAGGAGTGGTTCGCGGGCGGGAATGCGCATTCTCGGTTCCCCCGCGGGCGCGTGAACTGGAACTCTTCGCACCGACATTTTTTCGGAAGGCCGGAGGCGGGGGCGCGGAGCCTCCCGGCTCGGTTCGGCGGTACGGGTCCGTCTCACTAGACTGGTCGCCCGGCACGCGCGGAAGCCCCTGTCCCGCGCCCCTCGCGCGCCCCGATGTCCACGAGGTCGCCAGACCCCGTACCACGAGGGAGACCGATGGGGTCCGACGCCGATCCGCACCGCACGCTGCGCGAACGCTACCGACTGCTGGCCGAGATCGGCCGGGGCGGTATGGGACGGGTCTGGCGCGCGCACGACATACGGCTCAACCGCGCCGTGGCCGTCAAGGAGATCTTTCTGGCTCCGGGGCAGGACGAGACCGAACGCGGGCGCACGGCTGCCCGGGCCAGGCGCGAGGCGCAGGCCGCGGCGATGGGCGGCCACCCCAACATCGTCACCGTGCACGACATCGTCGAGGACGACGGGCGGCCGTGGATCGTCATGGAGTTCCTCACCGGGCGCTCCCTGCACGCCCTGGTCCGCGACGACGGCCCCCGCGACCACCGGGAGGCCGCGGCATGGGGCCTGGACCTGCTCAGCGCCCTGACCACGGCGCACGGGCAGGGCATCACCCACCGCGACGTCAAGCCCGAGAACGTGATGGTGACCGACTCCGGGCGGGTGGTGCTCACCGACTTCGGGATCGCCACCATCGCCGACACCGCCTCGGTCACCCAGACGGCCGGGGTGCTCGGCTCCCCCGCCTACCTGGCCCCCGAGCGCCTGGGCACGGGCCCGGCCAGCCCCGCGAGCGACCTGTGGTCGCTCGGCGCGACCCTGTACCACACGGCCACCGGGATCTCGCCCTTCCGGCGGGAGGGCATCCCCGCGACGCTGCACGCCGTCACCTCCGTGGAGCCGCCGGACGTCCTGGGGCGGGGGCCGCTGGGACAGGCCGTGCGGGGGCTCCTCGTGAAGGACCCGGCCAGGCGGATCGACGCCGACCGGTGCCGGGAACTGCTGTCCGCCGAGGCGGTCGGCGCCGTCGTCGGCACGGGTTTCACGGCCTCCCCCGCCCTCACCTCCTCCTCGGCGGGCCCCGCGCCCTCCGGGCCGCTGCCCGCACCCGCGAGGGCTCCGCTCCCGACCGGGTTCGGGACCGCCCCGCAGGCTTCCCCGGCCGCGTTCGCGCCGCCCCCGGCGCAGCCGACGCGTCCGGTCGCGCCGCCGCACGGGCCCCCTCCCGGGCCGACGGTCCCGATGGCCAGGGCGCCGCGGAGCGGAGGGCGGCTGTCCTGGCCGTTCGTGGTGCTCACCCTGGGACTGTCCGCGCTGGTCGCGGCGGCCTCCCTCCTGGTCGCGCTCGACCCGTGGGGCGGGGAGCCCGACCCCACCGCGGCCGCCTCCGGCGAGGAGCAGGGCTCCGCGGCGGACGATGGCGCGGCGGACGCCACCGGCGAGCCCTCCGAGCAGGAGGGGGACGGCGAACCGGAGGCGGTCGGAGGGGAGTCCGTCACCGGGAACGGGACGACCTGGACCGAGGAGGACCAGGGCTTCGGCATCGGGGTGCCCGACGGGTGGATCCGCAGGACCGCGGGGACCAGCGTCTTCTACGACTCCCCCCACGACGGCAGCTACCTCCAGGTCGACATGGCCGAGCACCCCACCGACGACGAGTACCAGCACGTCGCCGGGCTGGAGCAGGGCGTCCAGGAGTCGGGGCGCATGCCCGGCTACGAGCGGGTGCGGCTGGAGGACGCCACCGCCGGCAGCGGGTTCCACTCGGTCGCCGAGTGGGAGTTCACCTGGAACGGCGACGGCCAGGAGCGGCGCCTGCTGTCCCGCAACATCGCGGTGGCGCCCGGCGTGCACTACACGGTCGCCTGGGTGACCCCCGCGGCCTCGTGGAACGACCAGGCCGACCTGCGCGCCGAGTCGCTGGACTCCTTCGAGCCCTCCTGACCCCTCCCCCGGCGGGCGGTCCTCCGCCCGCGCGCCGGACCGGCGCCACCCTTCCCCGGACCGGGACACCGCCCGCGCATTTTTTGCCACAACGGCAACAGAACTTGTGGTTCTGGCCGGTGTGCGCGCATGGTGGTCGTGGAGGTGGTCATGGTGGCCGAACAGTTGGAGAACAGCTATGACGTGGTCGTCGTCGGAGGCGGCGCGGCCGGTCTGAGCGGCGCCCTGATGCTGGCGCGGGCGCGCCGGTCGGTGGTGGTGGTCGACGCGGGAGAGCCGCGCAACGCCCCGGCCGACGCGGTGCACGGGCTGCTGGCCCTGGACGGGACGGCGCCCGCCGACCTGCTGGAGCGGGGACGGGCGGACGTGCGCCGCTACGGCGGCCACGTGGTGTCCGGCCGGGTCGACGCGGTCGCCCGCGAGGGCGACGGGTTCGCGGTGGCGCTCGCCGACGGACGGACGGTGCGGGCGCGCCGGCTGCTCGTGACCACGGGTCTGGTGGACGAGCTCCCCGGGATCCCCGGTCTGCGGGAGCGCTGGGGCAGCGACGTGGTCCACTGCCCGTACTGCCACGGCTGGGAGATCCGCGACCGTGCCATCGGCGTGCTGGCGGTCGGGCCGATGTCGGTGCACCAGGCGCTGCTGTTCCGCCAGTGGAGCGCGGACGTCACGTACTTCTCCCACACCGCGCAGCCGCTGACCGATGAGCAGTCGGAGCAGTTCGCCGCCCGCGGGATCTGTGTGGTCGACGGAGAGGTGGCCGCCCTGGAGGTCGAGGAGGACCGCCTCACGGGGGTGCGGCTGGCCGACGGCATGGTCGTGGGCCGCGAGGCCGTGGCGGTCTCCTCCCGGATGGTGGCGCGCGCCGGCTTCCTCGCGGACCTGGGGCTGCGGACCGAGGAGCACCCGATGGGGGTCGGCACGTACGTCCCCGCCGAGCCCACGGGGCGCACGAGCGTGCCCGGGGTGTGGGTGGCGGGCAACGTGACCGATCCGTCCGCCCAGGTCGGATCCTCGGCCGCGGCGGGCGCGGGCGCGGGGGCCCAGATCAACATGGACCTCGTGACCGAGGAGACCCGACTCGCGGTCGAGGCCCGGGACCCCTTCTCGGCCGGGGTCGAGGCGGGTGCGGGCCCGAGGTGACGGACGGGCGCGGCCACGGGCCGTGAGCGAACGGGGAGCGGCGGCGTCCGCACCCCGGGGACGGGCTCGGACCCGACCGCAGGGGCCGTTTCGATGCGGCCGATACCGCATCGCGGCCGGGGCGCTTTCTCCTGACCGGTCCCGGTGCGCCCCCTTCCCGGGGGCGACATTCCGCACGGGAGGTTGGGAACGCGTGCCGCGCGGAAACGATCAGCACGCAGCGCCGACCACCGCGGGGAGGGCGCCCGACGAGGGCGCCCTCCCCGCGCGGCGCGGACCCGGTCGTGGCCGCGCCCGCGCCGCCACGCCCCAGGGAGCCCACACGATGACGACGGTCGTCTTCGACCACACCACCACCGGTTACCGGGTGCCGCACGCCCTGTGCCTGGCGCACGCGGCCAAACTCGCCTACGCCGATCCGGACACCGCACGGCGCCAGGCCGCCGAGTGGGGGTTCGACCGCTTCCGCTTCTTCGAGGCCGACTTCGCGCCCCCCTTCGCCCTGGACCACACCCAGGGCTTCACCATGGCCGGCGACGACATGGTCGTCACGGCCTTCCGCGGGACCGAACCCACCCAGATCATGGACTGGCTCTCCGACGGCAAGGCCCCCCTGGTCCGGCACTCCTCCCGGCGGGGCCGGGCGCACTGGGGGTTCAGCACCGCCGTGGACGCCGTGTACACGGAACTGCGCGGGGCCGTCGAGGAGTTCCGCACCGCCGGGCAGTCCCTGTGGTTCACCGGCCACAGCCTGGGCGGCGCGCTGGCCGTGCTCGCCGCCGCACGCCTGCACTTCGAGCCCCCGTCACTGCCGGCGGACGGGGTCTACACCTTCGGACAGCCCCGCACCTGCGACCGCGAACTCGCCGTGGCCTACGACGAGGCGCTCAGGGGGCGCACCCACCGCTTCGTCAACAACAACGACGTCGTCGCCCAGGCGCCCCCGGGGCCGCTGTACACACACGTGGCCGAGGAGCGCTACTTCGACGCCGACGGTCGCCTGCACGCCAAGGCGCCGGGGCTGCTCGGCAGGGTCTCGGACAGGGCCAGGGGCTACGCCCTGGACGCGGCCGCCTTCAGGCCCGACGCCGACGGGATCACCGACCACTTCATCGACGCCTACATCGCGTGCCTGGAGGCGGCCGGCCGCTGAGGCGCGCCGGGGCCGTCCCCCCGTACCGCGACGGCCCCGGCGGGAGCCGCCCCTGCCGTGCCGCGGGGCCGGGCCCACGGGGCGGCAGGGGCGGGGGGACGCACGCTCTCACGTTACAGTCATTGCAGTAACTACTGCAATGACTGTAACGTGAGGCCATGAGCGAACCCACCGAGGACGAACTGGCCTTCGTCGACGACGTCGCGGGCTTCTTCGCCCGCGAGGGCCTGCCCCTGATCTCCGGCCGCGTCATCGGATGGCTGCTGATCAGCGACCCGCCAGAGCAGAGCGCCGCCCAGATCGCCGAGGCGCTCCAGGTCAGCCGCAGCTCCATCAGCACCGCGGCCCGGCTCCTCACCCCCAGCGGACTGGTCGAGGGGGTACGCCGCCGCGGAGAGCGACAGGAGTACCTCCGCATCGCCGCCGACGGCTGGAGCCGGATGCTGGAGCGCCGCTACGCCCAGGCCGCGGGGTTCCGTGAAGTCACCGAGCGGGGGCTCAGGGCCCTGGAGGGCTCCGCCCCGCAGCGGCGCGAGCGCCTGGCCAACGTCAACCGGCTCTACGGCTTCCTGGAGGCCGAACTCCCCGCGGTGCTCCGGCGCTGGCGGGACGAACAGGAGGACCACGACCGATGACCCGGACCCCGACCCCCTTCGAGCGCATCGCCCTCGACCGTCCCGAGGGGCGGCTGAGCGTGGTGACCGCGGGCGAGCACGGCTCCCCCGTCGTCCTGCTGAGCGGAGCCGGGCAGGACAACGCCCTGCTCAGCTGGCGCCACCTCCTCCCCGTCCTGGCGGCCGAGCACCGGGTGTTCGCCCCCGACTGGCCCAAGCAGGGACACAGCAGGCCGTGGAACGGCCTCGCCGACCACGCGGCACTGACAGACGTCGTCACCCACGTCCTGGACCGGTTCGGCCTGGACCGGGCGGCGCTCGTCGGCCTGTCCCAGGGCGGTGCGCTGGCCCTGTCCTACGCCATCGACCACCCCGAACGGGTCGAGAGGCTCGTGGCCATGGCTCCCGCGGGGGTCATCGCCTTCCCGCCCGGCGTGCACCAGCTGCTGTGGCTCACCGCGCGGAGCAGGTTCCTCAACCGCACGCTGCCCGAGCGGATGTTCCGCACCCGGGAGGGGGTGGAGCGCTTCGTGCGGCGGGCCCTGTTCGCCGGCCCGGTCGCGGACCTGGACTCCGTCGTGGACGAGGTCATGGAGGAGATCCGTGTCAGCGGGGTCGGGTCCTCCGACTGGCAGAACGCCTCCATCGGCCCCTGGCGGATGAGGGTGGACCTGCGCCCGCGCCTGGGCGAGATCTCGTGCCCCACCCTGTTCATCCAGGGTGACAAGGACGTCGGCGTCCGCCCGGCGCGGACCGTCGAGGCGGCCCGCCGCGTGCCCGGCGCCCGTCTGGAACTCCTGGAGGGCAACGGGCACTGGCTCAACCGCCAGTCACCCGACCGGGTCAACGCCCTGGTCAGGGAGTTCCTGGCCGAGTCCGGAACCTGACCCCGCCGCTTGCGGCCCCGGGCGAACGCCCGGGGCCGCCGCGGTCCCAGGGCCCGGTCGATCGGCTCCGGAGCCGACCGGCCGGTGCGGGACGCGGGACGCCTCAGCCCCGGTGGACGCAGAACAGCGGACCGTGGTAGGCGGAGACGTCGAACCCCGCCGAGGAGATGGCGGCCCCGACCCGCTCCGGCCGGCTCCACCCCTTCCCCTCGTCGTACCGGGTCCACCACAGCCGCCCCCACCCGCCGGAGTCCTCCTGGTGGAAGACGCAGTACAGGTGGTCGTTGTACCGGGCGATCGCCGGGGCGTACGAGGTGCGCACGGGGTTGCCGTCCGGGTCATCGATGCGCCGGCTCCCGCTCCAGCTCCGGGAGACGCTGCTGTAGGTCATCCAGTGGAGCTGGTCGTCCCCGCGGTCGTGGACGCAGTAGAGGTGGTCCTTGAAGCGCTCCACCACCGGGGTGCGCGACGAGGTGAACCCTCCCGGCACGTCGCTCTCGGCGCTCCATGCCTTGGTCCCGGTGTCGTGGCTCAGCCAGCGCAGTGTGCCGTCCTCACGCCTGAGGACGCAGTACAGGAGGCCGTCGTAGACCGTGAGGGAGGCGCCCGAGGCCCTCACCTCCCGGCCGCCGGGCTCCTTCACGACCTGGTCGGCCGACCAGCCCGGCTCCGCGCCCTCGATGTTGTAGCGCGACCACCACAGGCGGGTGTCGGAGACGTCGCGGTGGTGGACGCAGTACAGGAAGTCGTTGGCGTGGGAGACCGCGGGCTGCCCGTGGTTGGGCACGCGGTCCCCGAGCACGTCGGTGATCTCCCGGTCGCCCCTCCAGGCCCCGGTCTCCTTGTCGTAGACGTCCCACCACAGGAACGGGTTGGCGGCGGTGTCCTGGTGCAGGCAGTACAGGAGGCTCTTGTACGCCTCGATGCCGGGGCCGTGGGGAGACCAGGCGCCGGGGACCTCCAGGTCCTTGGACCAGCCCGCGCCCTCCTCGAACTTGAGCCACCGCAGCTCCCTGTTCCGCGACCTGTTCCAGCGGCGGCGGGAGGAGCGCCGGGGCTTGGGGTCCGGACAGGGGCTGCGCTCGTGCGCGACGCGGCCGCCGACATAGGTCGCCGCCACGGCCCGGTCGTCGCCCAGCGTCGCGAGTGCGAACAGCAGGTCGTCGACGGTCTCGCTCTCCGCGGTGCGCGCGGCGAGCAACTGGGTGGCGGAGGGGTCCAAGACCACGAAGTCGGCCTCGTGGCCGGGCGCGAGCGAGCCGATGACCCCTTCCAGGCCCATCGTCTCGGCCCCGCCGAGGGTGGCCAGGTAGAAGAGCTTGGTGCCGTCCATGGGCACATGGCCGAGTTGGCCCACCTTGTAGGCCTCGCCCATGGTCTGCAGGAGCGACAGGCTCGTGCCCCCGCCCACGTCGGTGCCCAGGCCGGTGTGCACGGGGCGCTTGCGGCGCCTGGCGTCGCGCATGGAGAAGAGCCCGCTGCCCAGGAACAGGTTGGATGTGGGGCAGTGCGCCACCCCGCTTCCGGTGGCCGACAGGCGCTTCCACTCGCGCTTCTCCAGGTGGACGGAGTGGGCGAAGACCGCCCCGCGCCCGAGGAGGCCGTAGTGCTCGTAGACGTCGACGTAGTTCTCACGTTCGGGGAAGAGCCGGCGGACCTCCTCGACCTCGTCCGTGTTCTCGGCCAGGTGCGTCTGCATGAGCGTGCCGGGGTGATCGTGCCACAGCTTCCCGGCCAGGCGGAGCATCTCGCCGGTGCAGGCCACGGCGAACCGCGGGGTGACCGCGTACAGGCTCCGCCCCACGCCGTGCCACTTGCGGATGAGCGCCTCGGACTCCTCGTAGCCCTGAAGGGGCGAGGGGTCCAGCAGGTCGGGGCGGGCGTTGCGGTCCATGAGGACCTTGCCCGCGGCCACGCGCATGCCCCTGCGGTTGGTCTCCTCGAACAGGGCGTCGACCGAGACCGGGTAGGTCGCGCAGTTGACCAGCGCGGTGGTGGTGCCGTTGCGCAGGATCTGCTCGCAGAAGAGCTTCGCGAACCGTTCGGCGTAGGCCCTGGAGGCGAAGCGGGCCTCCTCGGGGTAGACGGAGTTCTGCAGCCAGTCCAGGAGCTGGTCGCCGTAGGCGCCGATGATCCGCGTCTGCACGTAGTGCACGTGGGGGTCGACGAACCCCGGCAGGATCAGCTTGTCCCGGTGGTGGACGACGGTGGCGCCGACGGGAAGCTTCTCCACCAGGTCCGAGTACTCCCCCGCCGCGGTGATCCTGCCGTCCCGGCAGACGAGCAGGCCGTCCTCCACGTACTCCAGCGCCCCCTCGCCGGAGGTGAGGAAGGGGTCCTCGCCGAACCAGACCAGGGAGCCGCGGACCGCCGTGACGGCGCCGCAGCCACCGCCGGCCTCCGGGGGTGTGGTGACGGCGTTCATGCCCGACCACCCCCTCGGGGTCCCGGTCGCCGGTCGGATTCGCGCCTTCTCGCGGCGTCGCGCACCATGTCCGCTCCTCGCTCGGGTGCTCGGTCCGTCACCGCGAGTACCCGGAGGTCACCGGCGGAAAACTCCCCCTGCCCGGCGTCGTCGCAGGCAGGGGGCTGTGCCGGCATCGGCGGTGCTCGTCGCCGGATGGCGGCGGCACGGGCGGGCCCGGGCACACGCGCCGCCCAGGCGCGAGCGCGTCGGCCGTTCCTCAGGTGCCCAGGTAGCGCAGCACCGCCAGCACCCGGCGGCTGTACCCGGAGGCGTGCCCCAGTTCCAGCTTGTCGAAGATCGCGTTCACGTGCTTCTCCACCGCGCTCAGGGACACGAACAGGCGCTGGGCGATCAGCGTGTTGCTCAACCCCTGCGCCATGAGCTCCAGCACGTCGCGCTCGCGCGGGGTCAGCCGCGCCAGCGGGTCGGCGTGGGTGGTGCGGGCCAGGAGCTGGCGCACCACCTCGGGGTCGAAGGCCGCCCCTCCGGCCCGGACCCGCTCCAGGGCGTCCAGGAACTCCCCCACCTCCGACACCCGGTCCTTGAGCAGGTAGCCGACCCGGCCCGAGGCGGCGGCGAGCAGTTCGGCGGCGTAGCGCTGCTCCACGTACTGCGACAGCACCAGCACCGCCACCCCCTCGTGCTCGGCGCGGATGCGCAGGGCCGCGCGCAGCCCCTCGTCGGTGTGGGTCGGGGGCATCCGCACGTCCACCACGGCCGCGTCCGGCCGGTGCCCGGCGACCTCCTCCAGCAGGGCCTCGGCGTCGCCGACCGCCGCCACCACCCGGTGGCCCTCCTCCTCCAGCAGCCGTACCAGGCCCTCCCTCAGGAGGACCGAGTCGTCAGCGATCACCAGGCGCATGGGGGCTCCGTATCCGTTGTTCGTCGGGCAGCGGCAGGGCGGCGTGCACCGTGGTCGGCCCGCCCGCGGGGCTGTGCACCGACAGTGTCCCGTCCAGGGCCTGGACCCGTCGCGCCAGGCCCGTCAGACCGCTCCCCTCCGGGTCCGCGCCGCCCCGGCCGTCGTCGAGGACCCGCAGGTCCAGCACTCCGCCGCGGCCGTCCACGTGCACGATCACCTCACCGGCCCCGGCGTGCTTGACGGCGTTGGTGATGGACTCGCGCGCCACGAAGTACACGGCCGCGGCCAGCTCGCGCGGTGGCGGCGCGGGCAGGTCCGAGCGCACCGCCACCGGCAGCGGGCTGCGCCTGGCCACCTCGGTCAGCGCCGCCTCCAGCCCCAGGGTGTCCAGGGCGGTCGGGTAGACCCGCCAGGCCACCTCGCGCAGTTCGTCGAGCAGGATCCGGGACTCGGTGTGGGCCTCGCGCAGCAGCCCCGCCGTCCGCTCGGGGTCGGTGCCGCGCTGGGCCCGGCCCAGCAGCATCGCCAGGGCCACGACCCGCTGCTGAACCCCGTCGTGCAGGTCGCGTTCGATCCTGCGGCGCTCCTCGTCCACCGCGCGGACGATGCCCGAACGCGTCTGGGTGAGCTCGTCGATCCGGCGATTCAGGAGGTCCTCGTGGCTGGGGCCCAGGAGCCGGCGGGCCAGGGAGCGGTCGACGGCGGAGGCCAGCGCCGCGACCAGCCACACCGCGGCGAGGACGACCAGCCCCACGGCCAGCCCCAGGTTGACGCTGGAGACGGACAGTTGTGCACCGGGCAGGGACACCGGGACGCTGGTCCCGGCCCCCGTGACGGCCTCCAGCGCGGCCCCGCCGAGGAATACCGCCACCAGCAGGGCGGCCGACGGCGCCAGATAACCGCACACCAGGGCGAGCGGCAGCCGCAGGAGCAGGTAGGCCGCGCGGTGCGCCGTGCCGGGACGGGCCCGGACCGCGCACCCCGTCCACCGCTCCAGCCGCGCCAGGTCGAGGTCGCACAGCTTCCCGGTCCACCGCGAGAGCGCGTCCCGCGTCCGCGGACGGGCGGAGGGCCGGACCAGCGCGGCGGCCAGGAGCAGCAGGGACGCCGCCGCCCACACGAGGGTGAGGGCGGCGGTGACCAGCCCCAGGACCGTTCCCGTGAACTCCCCCGCCGCGCGTCCGAGCGGCACGGCCGCCGCGCCCGCACGGGCGCGGAGACCGGTTGTCCCTCGTGCGCCGCCCGACTCGTCCATGCCCGCTCCCCGTATCCGGCGTACCGGTCTCACGCGTCCCGGCGCGTGAGCACCAGTGCCCCCGCCGCCAGGGCGGCCGCCGCCCAGCACAGGAGTACCATCCCCCCGGCGCCGGGCGGGAGGGCGGCCTCGGACCGCCCCATCACGAACGCGCTGTCCACGAACGACACGCCCGCGGACAGGGGGAGCCGTTCGGCGACGTACACCCCCGTCCGACCTCCCAGCAGCACGAGGACCGCGGGCAGGGCGAAGAGCAGCGCCGACACCGCGGCCAGCGCCGCCGCGGCCGAGCGCAGCGCGGTTCCCGCCCCCAGGGTGAGGGCCGCGACCAGCGCCAGGTACGCCGACAGGCGCACCACGTCCGCGGCTGCCTCGGCCGGGTCCAGCGTTCCGTACCCCTCGATCAGCGGGTGCAGCATGACCAGGTGGGCGGTCAGCGTGCCTGCCGTGCCCGTGACCAGGCCGCACGCGAACACGAACGACATCAGGGCCGCGGTCTTGGCCGCCAGCAGGCGTACCCGGGCCGGGACCGCCTGGAGCGCGGGGTGGACGGAGCGCGAGGAGTACTCGGAGGTCATCACCGGAAGGGCCAGGGCGATGACCGCGAACTGGGCCGCCCAGACGGCCGCGTAGACCGCCATCTCCGAGGCGGGCACGTCGGCGGAGGGGATCCGGTCCTGCTGCATGTTGCCGACGGTGGCCACCGCGGTGAGGGGGGCGACGGTCGCCGACAGGCCCAGGGCCAGGGCCGCTCCCCACCAGGTGGACCTCACCGAGCGGAGCTTGACCCACTCGGAGGAGGCCGCCGCGGCGAGGTCGGACAGGGCGCGCGCCGGGCCGGCGGGCCGGTCGGGCCGTGCGGCGGCCGGTGCGGGCCCGGACCGGGTGGAGGGCGTCACGGTCGGCCTCCCGTCGGCGCCGCGTACTGCACGCTGTCGGAGGTGAGTTCCCTGTAGGCCTGTTCGAGGGAGGCCTCGCGGGGGCTCAGCTCGTGGAGGGCGACCCCCGCCCTGTGGGCCAGCTCGCCGATCCGCTCGATGGGCACGCCGGTCACGACCAGCTCTCCCGCGCCGGGGCGCTCGACGCCGGCGCCCTCCGCCTCCAGGGCGGTGACCAGGTCCTCGGGGTGGGGTGCGCGTACCCGCACGGCGCTCCACGCGCTGTTGTCGAGCACCTCGGCCAGGGGGGCGTCGGTGATGAGCCGCCCCCGTCCGATGACCACCAGGTGGTCGGCGGTCAGCTGCATCTCGCTCATCAGGTGGCTGGAGACGAACACGGTGCGCCCCTCGTCGGCCATCGAGCGCATGAGGTCGCGCACCCAGCGCACCCCGTCGGGGTCCAGGCCGTTGACCGGTTCGTCGAGGACGAGCAGGCGCGGGTCGCCCAGCAGGGCCGCGGCGATGCCCAGCCGCTGGCCCATGCCGAGGGAGAAGGCGCCCGCGCGCCTGCGCGCCGCCCCGGCCAGACCCACGGTGTCCAGGACCTCGTCCACCCGCCGGTCGGGGATGCGGTGCGTGCGGGCCAGCGCCAGCAGGTGGGAGCGGGCGCTGCGTCCCGGGTGCACGGCCCGGGCGTCCAGGACGGCGCCCACGTGGTGCAGGGGCCGGTCCAGCTCCCGGTAGGGGCGCCCGTCGACCAGGGCCCGCCCCGAGGTCGGGCGGTCCAGCCCGAGGATCATCCGCATGGTCGTGCTCTTGCCCGCGCCGTTGGGCCCCAGGAAGCCCGTGACCCTGCCCGGCCGGACCTCCAGGTCCAGCGAGTCCACGGCGACGGTGTCCCCGTAGCGTTTGCTCAGTCCTTGCAGGGTGATCATGGTCGTCCTGTCGTCTCGGCTGTCGGCGGTGGGACAACGGTAGGGAGCGGGGGTCCTGCGCGGCCATGGGGTGCGCCGTCGGCCGGGGGTGCGGTTTTCCGCAGGGTGCGCCGCCCGGCGGGCCGCCCCGGCTCCGGCCGACCCGTCCTGCGGCGGAACCGGGTGCGGCGTCCACCGGGGGTAGGCGGTCAGCGCTCCCGTCGGCGCTCCCCGTAGGTGAGGCGGCGCAGCAGGGTCTCGGCGGGACCCCGGTGACCCGTGAGCCTCTGGAGTTCGGAGAGGACGACGGTCGCGATCCAGGTCAGGAGCGCCACCGCGGCGGCCCCTGCGGCGCCCGTGCTCCCCCCGAGCCCTCCCGCGAAGGGGGAGAAGACCGCCGTGAAGACCACCGACTGGAGCAGGTAGGAGGTCATCGACCGCTGGCCGGTGGCGGCGACGGCCCGGGTGAGCCCGGAGGGCTCGGCCCCCCGCTCCAGGACCCGCCCGGCGGCCAGTCCGAACACGGCGGCCCAGCCCAGGCCCCCGAGCGGCCCGGTGAACTCCTGGAGCAGGCTCAGCGCGTCGGTGGAGACCCACGTGTCCAGGAGGCCCGCGCCGACCAGGCCGTGGGGGAGCCCCGCCAGGACGGCCAGGCCCAGACCGCCCGCGGCGGTGCCCCGGAGCAGCGCGCGGTGCCGCTCGGGCTCCTCCAGGACGCGGCGGCGGGCCGCCCAGACGCCCAGCGCGGCCGGGGGGACCACGAACATCAGCATGGTGACGGGTGTGTAGAGCAGCCATTCGGTGAAGTTCGCGGCCAGGGCCTCGGCCAGGGCGGCGACCGGTTCGGGTCGTTGCGCGACGGCGACCGCGGTCAGGGCCGGTTCGCCCTGGGGACCGGGTCCCGGCCCCTGCGCCAGCGACACCAGCACCCAGGCGAGGGGGAGGACGGCATAGGCGGTGATGACGCCCGCGCCGACGGCCAGCAGGGTGCGGTCCCGTGCCCGCAGGAGCCCGGCGAACAGCAGGAGGGTGAGTCCGTACGTACCGATGATGTCGACCGGCAGCAGCAGGACACCGTGGACGAGCCCGATGAGGACCATCCACATCCCCCTGCGCCTCAGGATCCGGCGGGCGCCGGCCCAGGCGTCGCCCCGGGGGTCGAGGCGCCGCAGCAGCTGCACGGTGCCGTAGCCGAACAGGAACGCGAAGAGCGGTATGGCGCGCCTGTCGACGAGCGCTGCCTGGACCAGGGTGACCGCCCGGTCGGCGGCGCCGGCGGCGGTCTCCGCGCCGTAGGGCTGGTCGAGGAAGTGGCCGACGTTGACCAGCGCGATGAAGAGCAGCATGAGGCCGCGGGCGAGGTCGGGGGCCAGGGCCCGCTGGGCGACCGGGGTCGGCCGGTGCGGGCCAGGGGGCCGTTCGGGGGGGCCGCCCGCCGATGGCGGGCCGGGGGGTGACGCGCTCATGGGAACTCCCGTGCGGGGACGACGGGAAGGGGCCGTACCGGGCCCGCTTCGCCTGGAGACGGGGCGATCCGTCCGACCTGGAGGGACACGGGGCAGGGGTCGGCCTGAAGGGGTGCCGGAACGCAACCTACCAACCGGCCCCCGCTCCCGTCGAAGGACTTCCGGTCCGGCGGGCACGTTCGGCCCCTGCCTCCTCCCCCGGCACAGGGCTGGCCCCAGGGGCGGGTTCCGCCGCTCCCCGGGAGCGGGGGGACGTCCTCGCGGCCGGCCGGCGCGGTCCGCACCGCCGGGGCGCACCGCCGGGCCCCCGGCGCCCGCCGCCCCGTACCGGAGGGGGCTGCGGAGCCCGGCGCATCTGCTACCGTCGTCGCCATGAAGCGCGCTGCCATGACGACGACGCCGGAGAGTGTCCCGGCGCGCTGACAGACGTCTTGTTCGAAGCCCCGGGGCGAGTGCCCCGGGGCTTCGCCGTGCGGCCACTCGCTCCACCCACGCGAGGAGACCGCCATGCACGACCACCGCAAGCTGGGCCGTGAGCTGGAGCTGTTCGGCACCGACCCGCTGATCGGCTCGGGCCTTCCCTACTGGCTGCCGGACGGCGCCGCCGTCCGGCACGCGCTGGAGGAGTACGTCCGCACCGTCGAGAGGAGGGCGGGCTACCAGCACGTCTACTCGCCCGTGCTGGGCAAGCGGGAGCTCTACGAGATCTCCGGGCACTGGTCGCACTACCGCGACGACATGTTCCCGCCCATGGAGCCGGGGGCGCGGGGCGCCGGCGGGGAGGGCTCCGAACAGCTCGTCCTGCGGCCGAGCCTGTGCCCCCACCACGCGGTGATCTTCCGGTCCCGCTCGCGCAGCCACAGGGAGCTCCCCCTGCGCATGGCCGAGCTGGGCGGCATGTACCGGTCCGAGCCCTCGGGCGTGCTCGGCGGACTCACCCGGGTCCGCGCCATCCAGCTCAACGACGCGCACGTCTTCTGCGCCCCGGAGCAGGTCGGGGCGGAGGCGGGGACGGCACTGGAGCTGATCCGCCGGGCCTACCGGGCGCTGGGGATCACCCCGGCCCGGTACAGGCTGTCGCTGCCCGGACCGGGAGGCAAGTACGTCGCCTCCCCCGAGCTGTGGCGGCGCTCCACCGCCCTGCTCACCCGGGTCCTGGACGACTCCGGCCTGCCCTACGAGGCGGTCGAGGGGGAGGCCGCGTTCTACGGGCCCAAGATCGACGTCCAGGTCGCCGACGGCGCGGGACGGGAGTCCACCCTGTCCACCGTCCAGGTCGACTTCCACCAGCCCGAGCGGTTCGACCTGCACTACGTGGGCGCGGACGGCGCGAGGCACCGGCCGGTCATGGTCCACCGCAGCATCGTCGGCAGCGTGGAGCGGGCGGTGGCCCACCTGATCGAACAGCACGGGGGCGCGTTCCCCGCCTGGCTCGCCCCCGTCCAGCTGGAGGTCCTGCCGGTGAGCGACGACCAGGGCGCCGAGGCCGGGGAGTTCGCCCGCAGGTGCGCGGAGCTGGACCTGCGGGCCCGGGTGAGCCCCCCGGACAGGGGCAGCCTGGGAGCGCGGATCCGCGCGGCCCGGCTCGTGCCCTACCAGGCGGTCGTCGGGGCGCGGGAGGCCGCCGAGGGGACCGTGGCCCTGCGCCTGCGCGACGGCCGCCGCCTGGACCCGCTGCCGGCGGCGGAGGTCCTGGAACGGGTCCGGGGTCTGGTGGGGGCGCACCGCACCGACCTGTGGGACGCGGCCCCCTGACCGTGTCGCCGCCGTCCCGGCCCCCGCCGAGGGGGTCGGGAGCCGGGCGCCGCGGACCGCCCCTCCGGGGGCGGGCCGCAGGGGCGGGGCCGCCCGGGACGACCGTTCTGTCCCCGCCGGGGCCCCCGTCCGGGTAGCCTCGACCCGTTCCCCGGACGTTGCAGGAGGCACGTGGTGTCCCACACCTGGACCGCGATCGACTTCGAGACCGCCAACCACGACCGCGGCAGCGCGTGCGCGGTCGGCCTGGTGCGCGTCCGCGACGGCGCGGTCGTGGACCGGTTCACCACCCTCATCCGGCCGCCCCGGCAGGTGGACTTCTTCTCGCGGCACAACATCGCCGTGCACGGCATCACCGCCGCCGACGTCGCCGACGCCCCCGGATGGCCCGAGGCGCACGCCCGCATCGTGGAGTTCGCCGACGGGGACCCGCTGGTGGCGCACAACGCCGCCTTCGACATCGGCGTGCTGCGCCAGGCCTGCGCCCACGCGGGGCTGTCCCACCCGGCGTGGGAGTACGCGTGCACGCTCGCGCTGTCCAGGCGCACCTGGGCGGACCTGCCCGACCACAAGCTGCCCACGGTGTGCGCCCACATCGGCCACCGGGTGCTCCACCACCACCGGGCCGACGCCGACGCCGAGGCCGCCGCGAGCATCATGATCGCGGCCATGACCCGCTACGGGACCTCCTCCCTCGCCGACCTCGCCCGCGCCGCCCGCCTGGACCTGCGCCGGGTGGAGGCGGCCGGGGCCCTCCCGGTCCAGGAGGCCCTGCCCGTGGGGGCGGGGACCGCCGCGCAGCCCCCGGCCTCCGCCGCGCGTGCGGCGGGCGGCCCGTCCGCGCCCGCCCGCGCAGCGACGGCTCCCGGCCCCGTCGCGGGTGAGGACCGCTTCAGCAGGTGGCAGAGGGTCGCCCAGACACCGCTCCCCGAACCCTCCCCGGACGCCGACCCCGCCGGTCCCCTGTACGGGCGCACCGTGTGCGTGTCCGGCGACCTGGCCTCCATGGACAAGCCTGAGGTGTGGCGGCGCGTGGCCGAGGCGGGCGGGCGCCCCGCCAAGAACGTGACCCGGAAGACCGACGTGCTCGTCCTGGGCGGCCACGACGGGACCGGCAAGACCTCCAAGCACCGCCAGGCCGAGACCTACCGCGAGCGCGGCCAGCGCATCGACCTCGTCACCGAGGACGAACTCCTGGCCCTGCTGGGGATGACCACCGCCGGCCCCTGACCGGCGCCGGGCCGCGTTCCCGCGGGAACGGCGGAGCCGCCCGCGCCCCGGTCGGGTGCGCGGGCGGCTCCGCCGGCTGTCCGGCTACTGCCTGGGGAAGCGCAGGGTGGCCCCGCTCTCGGAGCTGGTCCGCCCGTGGTCGAGCAGTTCGGTGAACCCGGCGTCCGCCATGACCGCCGAGCGCAGCATCAGCGCGCTGGCCGGGGCCCGGAAGGCCGCGTTCGGATCGTCCAGGCCCTTGGGGTCGGTGTCCACGAGCAGCGGTTCGTTGAACGACCCCCACAGCTCGGGCTCCCCGTCGCGTTCGGCGCCCAGGAGGAGGGTCTCCACCCGTGCCTCCGACAGCATCGGCAGGAGGGGCGTGGTCCCGCGCACCGCCTGGTCGTGGGCGAGCTTGCGCTGGTAGTCCTCCAGGAATGCGTCGTGCCTCTCCACGACGAACTCGCGCAGGGCGTCCTCGGCGGCCTTGTGCAGCCGCTCCTCGGCGTCGGTCCCGCCGCGCCCTCCCGGGACGACCCGGATCGGGACGGTGAGCTGGCGCGGGCCCAGGTTGTCGCGCAGGTAGGCGATGGCCTCCTCGTCGCCGCCGACGATGATGAGCTCGGCGCCGACCCTGCGGGCGGCCTCGCGGACGTGCTCGGCCACCTTCGCGGTGTTCTCCCGCCACAGTTCCTGGGCGGCGTGCGAGTCGGCTCCCGGGCCGCCGGGGTTGTTGCGCTGTCCGCGGCCTCCGCGCCCGCCCAGGCCGTCGATGTTGCGGAGGGATTCCCCGGCGGCGTCGGTCTCCATGACCGGTGCCCGGGTCGGTCGGGCGGCGTAGGCCGTGACCTTGGCGTTGACCCGGTCCAGGGCCACCAGCACGTAGGGCAGGCGGCGGCCCCGGTCGACGGCCAGGGGGAGCACGTCCGGGACGGGAAGGTACGCGGCCCGGTCCTGGACGGGGATGTCGCCCAGGGTGTGGGCGCCGAGAAGGGTTCCCTCGGAGGCGAAGAGGGCCTGCCCGTGGTCGCCGTAGGCGCGGGACGTCTTCTCCCCGACCGCCTGTTCCAGGACGTCGAGGGTGGCCTCGTCCGTGCCCAGCGCGGCGAGCTCCTCACGCAGGTGCCGCCAGCGCAGTTCGATCTTCTTGTCGGCGTCGGTGGTGTCGCGGCTGGTGTCCATGTGAACCGAAGCCACCGGAGCGCCGCTCTCGTACAGAGGTCGCAGAAAACCCATGTCCATGTATCCGCGGGGCGTGGTCACCCCCGCCCCGCCCACCTCCTTCTCGGGGTCGGCCTGCGGGCCATCCTGGGGCCAATGGTGCTAACCGTACGTACGCCACGTCGAGGGAGACACGCTCCTTGCCCAAGGATTTCCACGATTTGCCCGAGAACGGAACGGCCGCCACCCGACCGGAGAGGGTCGTGAACTGTCGGGCGCGGAAGGGTGCCGGGTCCCTAACGTCGGTGGTGGAAGAAGGAGGCGGGACATGCTGGACAGGTTGAACCGGGCCCTGGAGCGGGTCGAGGAGGACCCCGGGGCTCCGCCGGACGCGGCCGCGATGGCGCGGGACGCGCTGACCTCGGAGCACCACCTCCGGCGGCTTTTCTCGGCCCTGGCGGGGATGTCGCTGTCGGAGTACGCGCGGCGGCGGAGGCTGACGCTGGCGGGGGCCGAGGTGCTCCACGGCGACGACCCCCTGCTCGACGTCGCGGTCCGGTACGGCTACGGCTCGGCGGAGGCGTTCGCCCGGGCGTTCCGCTCCATGCACGGAGTGGGGCCCGGCGAGGCCCGCCGGACCGGTGCGGTACTCGCCTCCCAACCGCGGATGACGTTCCGCCTGACAGTCGAAGGGAGCACCACTGTGCGTTACCGGATCGTGGAGAAGGAGGCGTTCCGCCTCGTGGGGCCCAGGGCCCGGGTCCCCCTGGTGCACCGGGGACCCAACCCGGACATCGTCGCGTTCACGAAAGGGCTCGGACGGGCCGTGCTGGAGGAGGTGGGGCGGCTGTCCGACCAGGAGCCGCGCGGCGTCCTGTCGGTGAGCGTCCACCTCGGCTCCTCGCGGGAGGAGGGGACCGAGCTGGACTACTACCAGGCGGCGGCCACGACCGCTCCCGCGCCGTCGGGGATGGAGGTCCTGGAGGTGCCGGCCGGGACCTGGGTGGTCTTCCCGTACTCGGGGCCCTCGGCGGACTTCCCCGAGCCTCTGCAGCGGCTGTGGTCGGACGCGTTCGGGCACTGGTTTCCGTCCCACCCGTCCTACCGGACCGTCGAGGGGCCGTCGATCCTGCGGGTGGAGTACGGGGAGGACTGCGCGAACGCCGAGGCCGAGCTGTGGCTGCCCGTCGAGCGGGCGGACTGACCCGGCCGGACGGGTGCCCCGCGGCTCCGCCGTGCCCGCGTCCGGGCCTTCGGACGCGGGCACGGCCGCGCGGGGCGGACAGGAACAGGACCACCAGCGGCGGGATGAAGACCGATGCGGGCACGGCCGCGCGGAGCGGACCGCGCCCCGCCCGTAGGAGGGGCGGGGCGCGGTGGTGTGCCGACACGTCTGCCCCGCGCGCGGAGCCGGACCCCGGGCGGGCCGGTGGGAGGCCGTGCTCAGCCACCGCCGTCCGCGCGATCCCCCTCGGCCGCGTCCGACGCCGCGCGGATGCGCGCGGCGCTGGACGCGGGCTCGGGCGGCGCGAACCCGCAGGTCAAGGGCGTGTCCTACGGCGCCGCGACCTCGGTGGAGGCCGCCACGATGACGTCGTCGAGCAGCTTGCGGGAGCGCTGCAGGTCCCCGATCATCCGGTCGATGCGGTCGCGCTCCACCATCAGGTCCGCCACCAGGGTGCCGTCCGGCTCCGCCGGGCCGCCGTCGACGTCGCGCATGCACGGCAGCAGGGTCGCGATCTTGGCACTGCACAGCCCCGCCGCGAACAGCTCCTGGATGCGCTCCACCCGGTCCTGCGCGGACTCGGCGTACTCGCGCTGACCGCCCGGTGTGCGCTCGGAGGACAGCAGGCCCTGCTGCTCGTAGTAGCGCAGCGACCGTGTGCTCACACCGCTGCGCCGCGCCAATTCACCGATCCGCATGGCCCAACTCACACTCCCCGCACTTGAAGTTGACATTGGCGTCAACTCCTACGGTAGCGGCATGGACACCACATCCGGAACCTCTCCGCTGCTCACCCCCGCCCGCCTGGCCGGCATCGACCTGCCCAACCGCCTCGTCATCGCCCCGATGACCCGCAACCGGGCCGAGCCCTCGGGCGCCGCGAGCGCTCTCATGGCCGAGTACTACGCCCAGCGCGCCTCGGCGGGCCTCGTCATCGCGGAGGCCTCCACCCCGAACGCGGTCGGCCAGACCTATCCGAACATCGCCGCCCTGCACCGCCCCGAGCACGTCGAGGGCTGGCGGGCGGTCACCCGCCGTGTGGCGGAGGCGGGCGGGCGCATGTTCCTCCAGATCCAGCACGGGGGCCGTGTCGGCCACCCCGCCACCAGCGGGCTGACGCCGGTGGCGCCCTCGCCCGTGGCCCTGCCCGACACGATCCACACACCCGGCGGCCGCCAGCCGGCCGTGACGCCCCGGGAGATGGACCGGGCCGACATCGACGGGACCGTCGCCGACTTCGCCGCCGCGGCCCGCCGGGCCGTGGACGCGGGCTTCCTCGGGGTGGAGGTCCACGCCGCCAACGGCTACCTCCTCCACCAGTTCCTGGCTCCCACCACCAACCGGCGCCAGGACGCCTACGGCGGCGCCCCGCGGAACCGGATGCGGTTCGTGCTGGAGGTCGTCGGGGCCGTCGTCGACGAGATCGGCCCCGACCGGGTCGGTGTGCGCGTCTCCCCGGGCAACACCAGCAACGGCATCGCCGAGACCGCCGACGACATCGCGGCCCTGTACCCCGGGCTGACCGAGCGCCTGGACGCCCTGGGCCCCGCCTACCTGCACGTGGCCTTCGCCGACCCCGACAGCCGGGTCTGGAAGGAGATCCGCTCCCGCTGGTCGCGGACCCTGGTCGGCAACCCGGTCCTGCCCGCCGAGGGGATCCCCGCCGACGGGGGCCGGGCCGCGGGAGAGCGGATGCTGGAGGCCGGGGCCGACCTGGTCGCCCTGGGGCGCCCCTTCCTGGCCAACCCCGACCTCGTCGAGCGCATCCGTACCGGTGCTCCGGTCAACCCGGTGCGCGACAAGTACCTGATGTACGTGGGGGGCGCCACCGGCTACACCGACTACCCCGCCGCGGCCCTCTGAGCCCGGCGGCGGGCACCGCGCGGCGGGCCGCCCCGGAGCAGCCGTTCCCCGCCCCGGGCGCGGAGGGGGCGGCCGGGGCCGGGCCTTGCCGGAGGCGCCGGTCAGACGCGGGTGCGGCAGCGGTCCAGGAACCTGCGCAGCACCTCGTTGAAGCGGTCGGGGCGCTCCAGGTTGGGCAGGTGCCCCGCGCCCTCGATGATCTCCACGACGGAGTCGGGGATCAGCACGTGCATGGACTCGGTGAAGTCCGGCGGCGTGAACCGGTCGTGCTGGCCCGCCATGAGCAGTGTCGGCGCCGAGACGCGCCGGAGCAGGGGGGTGTAGTCGGGGCGCTGGGCGCGTCCGTACTGGGCTGCCGCCGCACCCTCGGGCGGGGCGGCGTACATCATGGCGCGCACGTGGTCGGCCACCGCGGGCAGGTCGCGCACGTTGTCGGCGGTCATCATGCCGACGAGCATCTCGTCGGTGTAGCCCCGCATCCCCTCCCCCCGCAGCCGCTCGGCCATCGCGACCCGGGAGGCCCGGCCCGTGTCGGTCTCGGCGCGCGGGTTGGTGGCGGCCAGGGTGAGGGAGTCGACCCGGTCGGGGAAGAGCCGGTAGAACTCCAGGGCGACCTGCCCTCCCATGGACAGTCCCACCACGCCCGCCACGTCCAGGCCGAGGTGGTCCAGGAGCGCGGCGAGGTCGCGGGCGAACGCGCTCATGGAGGTCGTCCCCGGGACGACGGTGCTGCGGCCGTACCCGCGCAGGTCCGGCACCACCACCCGGTATCCGCGCCCGGCGAACGCCTTGACCTGCGGTGCCCACATCGTCCGGTCGAAGGGGTGGCCGTGGATGAAGAGGACGGGGTACCCGGCTCCGCGATCGGTGTAACTCACGTCGATCCCGCTCACGGAGGCGGTGTCCGGGGCGTCACTGTTCGCGGTGTTCGTCGTCTCGTGTGCCACAAGAACCGATGCTATTCATCCGTGCAAGGCGCCGTTCCACCGGGATGGCCATGGGAGCGCGCCCAGTCGGTCGGGACCGCACCGCTTCCGGGAACGGGCCCCGCGCACGCGCGTGCGCGCTGCGGATGCGCCTCTTCCGGGACCACCTCATCGCACGCGCGTGCGCGCCCCGGCGGAGGCCTCGGCGCGGCCCCCGCCGGAGGCGAGCGGGCCGCAGGCGGTCCCTCCGCACCTGCGGCCCCTCGCGCGCCGTGACCCGCCGTCCTCGGGCACGGTGCGCCGTGGCGGACGGGGCCGTCCGCCACGGGCGCCGGAGCGCGGAGCGCCCGGCTACAGGGGGAGACGCCCCCGGACGCCGTCGGGTTCGGCCCCGGTCGCGCCCCGTCTCACCCGGCCTCTCCCCGACGCGTCAGAGGACCCGTCCCGGCGGACTCCCCCGTGGCGGCGCCGTCCTCCTGGCGCCCGGGGGCCCCGCCCCGTGGGGAGTGGGCCCCTGCCCGCTTCCGGCCCAGGACGAGGGCCGCGGCCAGGTAGGGGGTGGCGAAGAGGGCGAAGGCGAGGGCGTGGCCGGTCAGTGCGAAGACCGCCGCGTACAACAGGTAGGAGGCGCCGGTGAAGGCTTCGGAGCCGAGTCCGGCGAGCGAGGTGACCGTGGCCCGGCCGGCCCCGGTGATGCGCTCCTGGAGTCGGGCGTCGGCGACCACGTTCGCGGTCTGGCACACGCCGAACCCCGCGCCGATCAGCATCCAGCCGGGGAGGCTGCCGAGCAGGGCGCCGGTCGCGATGGCGACCGCCGCCAGGCCGAGCAGGACGGCGAGGAGCCGGACGGGCAGCCGGGACGCGGGCCCGGCGAGCAGGCCGCCCGCGGTGATGAACACCCACACCACCAGGACCACGAGGGGGATGTCGGCCGTGGGGACGCCGGCCTCGTCCGCGAGCAGGGGGACGTACTCCTCCAGCATGTCCCAGAAGGCCGTGACCACGACGACGAGCACGATCGCGCCCCGGACGCCCCGGCTCGCGCGAGCCTCGGCCAGGCCCGCGCGCATGGTGGCGAGGTAGCCGGCGGGCTCGTCCCCGGAGCCGGGGCCGGCGGCCCGCCGGTGCTCGGGCAGCGCCAGTGCGGCCGCGGAGCACAGCACGCAGGCGGCCACGCTCGCCGCCCCGATGGCCGCGTAGCCGCCGTGTTCCATCACGGGGACCGCCAGCAGGGTGGAGGCGCCGACCGCGGCCACCCCCAGGGCACGGGTCACGCCCATGACCCGGGCGTAGCGGTCGGCCGCGCCGCGGTGTCCGAGTTCGGTGTAGACCAGGGCCTCGAAGGCGCCGGAGGAGAGGGCTCCGCCCGCGCCCCACAGCACGAAGCCCAGGGCGAACGCCCAGTAGCCGGGCAGCAGGAGCCACAGGGCGAAGCCCGCGGCCGCGAACAGGGGTGCGGCGGCCAGCAGGTAGCGGCGGGGCACCACGTCGGCCCAGGCGCCGGCGGGGACCGACACGACGACGGAGGTCAGGGACCAGAGCACGAACAGCGAACTGATCTGGGCGACCGTCAGCCCGGTCTCGTCGAAGAGGATCGCGTACAGGGGGTAGAGGAGGACGAACTCCTCCAGGACCGCGTACGCGTACAGGGGCCGGGTCAGACGGGAGGTACGCGCGCCGGGGGCGCGCGGTGGCAGGGTGGTCATGAAGGTCTTTCGGTCGAGCGGAACGAGGACACCGGGGGCGTGTTCGCCCGGTGGTCCGCGTGCTCGGTCCGAAGACCGGTTCGGAACTTAACATCGCTCGTGCATGGCACCAGGATAGGCGGTCGGCGCCGCCGGGGGCCAGCGCTCCGGGGCACCGACCCCGCCTCCCCCGCCCGTGGACCCGGCGCGGTTCCGCGGGCCCCGGCGCGGCTCAGGCGGAGTGCACCTCGTGGGCCCAGGCCCGCAGGCCGGCGGCGAACCCCTCCTGCTCGGCGGGCGTGAGCCGCTCGAACGCCCGCAGCAGGGGCCGGGCCCGTCTGCTCGCGAACGCGCGCATGAGGTCCCGGTACTCCTCGGCCAGGGACAGCAGGACGCGCCGGCGGTTGGCGGGGTCCTGCCGCCGCACCACGAGGCCCACCCTGGACAGGTCGCCGACCAGCTCGCTGGTGGTGGGCAGGCCCACCTCCAGGCGGGCGGCGAGCTCGCCCACGCTGAGCTCCTGGCCGTGGGTGAGCTGGGTGAGGACCGACCCGTGCCGGGCGGTCAGGCGGTTCTCCTGGAACAGCCGCCGGAGCTCGTCGGGCATCTCGGAGTGGGCGCGGCGGTAGAACGTCTCCAGCAGGGGCACGAACCGCAGGGCGCCCTCGAGCAGTTCGCGATCCGGCATCTCGGTGTCGTCCCCGACCGCGTCCTGGCTCATGGGCCGATGCTACCGATCCCCGGGGGCCGGTCCGCCCGCAGGCGGGCGGACCGGCGCGGGTCGGAGCGGAGGGTCCTCAGTAGGCCACGCCGACGGCCCGCCGCACGGTCGCGGGGTCGCCCAGGACGCGCAGGAGGGCGTGCGCCAGGTCCGCGCGGCCGATCCTGTACCCGGAGGGCACGTTCCCGCCGACCACGAGCCGGTACTCTCCGGTGCCGGGGTCGTCGGTCAACCGGGGCGGGCGGACCACGGTCCACGCCGCGCCGCCGGCGGACAGGGCCGCCTCCATCCGCTCCAGGTCCCGGTAGGCGTCCCGGAAGACCCGGCCGACCAGGGGCGAGAGCACGAAGCGGTGGAACGGCGAACTCCCCTGCGGGTGCGGCCCGACGGGGGCGGCGCTCACCGCGACCAGGCGTGTGTCCGGCCGGTCCGCGAGCGCGGCCAGGACCGCGCCGGTCCAGACGGTGGCCGGCGATCCGCCCTTGGCCGTGGCGGCGAGGCCCGAGACGACGGCGTCCGTCCGCCCGAGCAGTGCGCGCAGCGCCTCGGGGTCGGGGACCGGCATCCGGACCACGTCCAGGCGGTCGTGGACGAGGGGCATCCGTGCCGGGTCGCGCACCAGCGCGGTGACCCGGTGCCCTGCGGCCAGGGCCTGTTCCACCACCTGGCGGCCGGTTCCCCCGGTGGCTCCCAGGACGGTGATGCGGGCGGTGCTCTCGTCGGCCATGACCGTTTCACTCCCCAGGAAAAGAACAGTTCGTTTTCACGAATCATATCCCCGGTGGCGTCGGGACCGACGGCGCCGCCGGGGTTTGCGCGTTCGGGCTGTTCAGCTCCGTACGCCCGGCCCGCCCCGGGTGGACGAGGTACTCCTCCCGGTTCAACGGGTCCCCCTCGGTGCGGGCCCGGCGCGGAGGGGCCGGGCCCGCACAGGAGGGAGATCAGGCGTCGCCGTTGAGCACGGCGGCGGTCAGGACGCTGCCGGCGACGCCCCAGCCGCCGTCGGCGACCTCGTCGATCAGCACGACGGTGGTGGCACGGGCCCGCTCGCCGTAGATCTCCGCGTACAGGTCGGTGGTGCGCTCGACGAGCTTCTTCTTGTCCTCGGCGGTGACGGTGCCCGCGGGGACCTTGAAGTTGGCGAAAGGCATGGGTGTTCCTCCTTGAGTGGACTCTCCCGCGATGCGGAAGCACGTGTCCGAGAACGTGTGGCCATGGCGCCGTTCCCGGCCGGTACCGGCGCGGGGGCGGCAGTCAGCCGATGCCGATCCGGTGGCAGGACTCCGCGCGGAGCGGTCGGCAGCCATGTCCTCCAGGATGCTCGGCTCCGCCCGGTGGAACCAGGGGATCCCATCCCCTGTGCCGGCGGCTCGGCCGGACGCAGAATGGACGGCATGGGATCTGTGAACTACACCGAGCTGGGAGCCTTCCTGCGCTCGCGGCGTGAGCGCATCCGTCCGGTCGACGTAGGGCTTCCCCACGGGCTCCGCCGCCGGGTGCCCGGGCTGCGCCGCGACGAGGTCGCCCAGCTCGCCGGCGCATCGGTGGACTACTACAACGAACTCGAACGCGGCGCCGGATCCCAGCCCTCCGTGCAGATGATCGCCGCGCTGGCGAGGGCCCTGCGCCTGACCGCCGATGAGCGCGACTACCTCTACCACCTGGCCGACCGCCCGGTGCCCGCGCACGGCGGACCGGCCTCGCACGTCCACCCCGGCATGCTCGACCTGCTCGTCCGTCTGACATCGACACCCGCGCAGGTCATCACCGACCTGCATGTCACCCTCGTGCAGAACCCGCTGGCGATGGCGCTGCTCGGGGACCACTCGGGCCTTCGCGGCGCTCGGGCCAGCTTCGTCCACCGGTGGTTCACCGACCCCGACGCCCGGCGGATGTATCCCGAAGCCGACCACGGGGGCCAGTCCCGGGCCTTCGTCGCCGACCTGCGGGCAGCCGCCGCCAGAAGAGATGCCAAGGACACCGAGGCCCGCTCGATGATCAGCTCGCTGATCGGCGCCTCCTCCGAGTTCGCCGCCCTGTGGGCCGAGCACGACGTGGCCTTCCGGCGCGACGACCGCAAACGCCTCAACCACCCCGAGCTCGGCCTGATCGAGGTCAACTGCCTCCACCTGTTCAGCGAGGACGGCCGACAGCGGCTGCTCTGGTTCACCCCCGCGGTCGGCACCGACAGCGCCGACCTCCTCGACCTGCTCGCCGTCCTCGGTACCCAGGAAGTCACCGGACCGTCGCTCTGAGAGCCTCCCGTCCGCAGTGTCGGTGGTCGGCTTCGGGGCCCCGTCGGAACGACCCCGCTTCGAGCGGGCGGCGCGTATCGACGCGGTCCCGCTGTTCCTGGCCGGGATCGTCCCGTGTCCTCGCCCCCCGGGCGGGCTCGGCGGGAAAACCGCCGAGCGCCCTCATCCGCCCGGCCCGGACCGCCGCAGGTGGAGGAGGTACTCCTCCCGGTTCAACGGGTTCCCGTCGGTGCGGGCCCGGCGCGGAGGGGCGCCGGCCACCGGCCGCACCCGGGAGCGGCGGCTCAGCAGGAACCCCTCGCCCCGCGTCAGGCCGGGCAGCGCCGTCCGGAACCCGTGGACCGCGCGGGCGGGCAGCTCCCCCCTCAGCTCCCACGCGCCGCCTCCCGGACGGGACTCGTGCACGTGGCCGCCGGCGGCGCCCAGGGCGGCCAGGACCGCGCTCAACGTGTCGGCGGGGACCTCCAGCTCGCAGGCGTGCACGGGCTCCATCACCCGTGTGCCCGCGCGGTGCAGCGCCCGCATGAGCACCATCGGGGTCAGGCAGCGGAAGTCCCGCGCCGTGCTGGTCGGGGCCACGAACCCGCTGCGGACCAGGGTCACCACGCAGTCGGTGACCTGCCATCCGTACAGGCCCTGGGACAGGGTGTCGTGGACCGTCTCCGCCACCGCCCGGTCGAACGACGGCAGCAGGGCGCCGAGCTCCACCTCCCTGCGGAACACGACACCGCTCCCCTCCTCCCCCGGCTCCACCCGCAGGCCCACCGTGGCGGTGAACCCGTCCGCGGGCTGGGAGCCGACCGTCTCGACGGCCTCGCCCACGCCGGCGGGGCGCTCGACGTGCACGATGGTGCTGCGGTCGAACACGGCGCGCACGCCGAAGTCGTCGGCCAGGGTCGCTGCGACCACCTCCTTCTGCACCTCCCCGTACAGCAGGACCGAGACGCCGTGGCCGGGCACGGTGCGCACACCGATCAGCGGGTCCTGCTCGGCGAGCGCCGTCAGGGCGGCGTGCAGGCGCGGTCCCTCGCCCTCGTGCTCCGGACGGGCGACCGCCTCCAGGGAGGGGCGCGCGAAGCGGGGCCCGGGGCCGCCGGGGGCGGGAGGGCCGAGCCGGTCACCCACACGCAGGCCCGGCAGCCCCCGGACGCGGCCGATGTGGCCCGCCGTCAGCGCACGCGTGCGGTCGCCCTCGGCGCCCACGACCTCCAGGCGGGTGACGCGGCCGCTGTGCGAGGACTCCGGGCCGTCGGAGGCCGTCGAGGTGTCGCGGTGGAGCACGACGCGGTCGCGCTCGGCCAGGCGGCCCGACCGCAGCCGCACGTAGCCGGTCTTCTCCCCCGAGGCCGAGCGTTCGACGGAGAACACCGTGCCCCGCGGTTCGGGGTCGGCGGTCCCCGGTTCCGGGGCGGTGGCGGGGAACAGGCAGGTGAGGGCGCGGACCAGCGCGGGGGCGCCCGCGCCGGTGACGGCCGAGCCGAACAGCACGGGGTGGACCAGCCCCCGCGCGACCTGGGCCGCGAGCACCCTGTCCAGTTCGTGCGCCGGCGGGGCCGGGAGGCCGTCGACCAGGCGTGCCAGCAGGTCGTCGTCGTGCGCCGCCAGGACCTCGGCCAGCGCCTCCCCCGTGGCCGGGTCGTCCCGGTCCGGGGGCAGCGTGCGGGCGCCGGGCGTGCCCGCGCCGCGCACGCGGTTGAGCGCGACCGCGTCCGGGGAGAGCAGCCGACGCACGTCCGCGAGCACTCCGTCGGGGCGGGCGCCCCGACGGTCGGTCTTGTTGACGAACAGCGCCACGGGCAGCCCCGCCTCCCGCAGGGTGCGCATCAGCACGCGGGTGTGGGCCTGGACGCCCTCGACCGCGGACAGGACGAGTACCGCGCCGTCGAGCACGGTCAGGGCGCGTTCGACCTCGGCCACGAAGTCGGTGTGGCCGGGGGTGTCGACGAGGTTGATCTGGACGGGGCCGGCCCGGAAGGAGGCGACGGCCGTGCGCACGGTGATGCCGCGCTCGCGTTCGATGCGGCCGGAGTCGGTGCGGGTGTCCCCGGCGTCGACGCTGCCGAGCCGGTCGAGGGCGCCCGCGTCGAACAGCAGGCGCTCGGTGAGGCTGGTCTTACCCGCGTCGACGTGCGCGACGATGCCGATGTTCAGGGCGGTCGGAAGAGATGACAAGAGCGGAGGTGTCCTCGGGGATTCGTGTCCGGTTGCAGGGCTCGAAAACTCCGTAGGACCGGCGCATCCCGTTGTTCCTCTCCTCGGCTGTCGGTCGGCGGTCCGATTCTGGCCCCGTCCCGGGTGCCGCACAACTCGTTTTCCCGTGTGGGGACGCCGTCGACGAGCGGCGAACCGGGTGACGGGTGCTCCGCCGGCGGCTTTCGGAGCGAAGGCGCCCCGCTCTCCCCCGGTGTCCGCCGCCGCTGCCAAGGGTCGCGATCGTTGTCCGACAGGATCCGCTCGGCTCCTCCGGCTTGACGCATGCCGATATGGGAATATGATTGTCCCATGGCACGAGCAGCGACGACGTCGGACGTCTTCAACGCGATCGCCGAGCCGCAGCGCCGGGAGATCCTGGCACTGCTGCGGACGGGTGAGCGTTCGGTGACCGAGTTGGCCCAGGAGCTGGGGATGACCCAGCCGGGAGCGTCCAAACACCTGCGGGTGCTCCGGGAGGTCGGGCTGGTGCGGGACCGCAGGGCGGGGAAGCAGCGCCTGTACGGTCTCGACGCCGGCGGGTTGCGGCCCGTCCACGAGTGGACCGGCGGGTTCGAGCGGTTCTGGAACGAGAGCTTCGACCGGCTGGACGCCTACGTGCAGGACCTGAAGCAGACAAGGGAAGCGGAGTAGCCGATGAGCGCGACAGAACAAGGAACGCCGACGAGGTCGGCGACAGCCGACCGCGAGATCGTCGTCTCCCGGACCATCGACGCCCCGCCCGAGCTGGTGTTCGAGGCGTTCACCGACGTGCGGCACCTGTCGCGGTGGTGGGGGCCGGAGGGGTTCACCACCACCACGCGGGCGTTCGAGTTCCGCGTCGGCGGGGTGTGGGACTTCGTGATGCACGGACCGGACGGGACGGACTACCAGGAGTGGATCACCTGGACCGAGCTCGCCCCGCCGGAACGGATCGCGATGCTCCACGGTGAGACCCGCGACGACCCGAACGCCTTCGAGTCGGTCCTCACGTTCGAGCCCGACGGTGCGGCGACCCGGATCGAGATGCGCACGGTGTTCCCCACCAGGGAGCTGCGCGACGAGGCGGCCGAGAAGTACCACGCGGTCGAGAGCGGCCGGCAGACCCTGGGCAACCTTGCCGCCTACGTCACCGAGACCGTCCGGAAGCGGTGACTGCCCCGGCCCCGGCGGCAGGCCGCCGGGGCCGGCCGTCCGCGGAGGGCCGGCCCCGGTCCCCCTCCGCGGACGGAGGCGTGTGCGCGGCGGGGATCCGGGGCGCGGGAGGAGCCGGGCGAGGAGGGCCGAAAAAGGGGTGTTCAATTCGACTCGGGGCTATTCTTTTATTTCCAGTTGAATTGCGGCTTTGATTCTGATTTGGCGGCCTGTTTTTACAGTTCGATTGAACGAACTATACGAAAGCAGGGGGATGCGGGTCGTGGCATCGGCGTTCTCCCGGGGCATCTTGGTCCTCGGAGCTCTCCGTCACCCGATGGTCACCCGCGCGGGTTCAACGTTCACCGGGCGGTGGTTGGGACGTTCCGCTTTCCGTGGCCGGATAGAGCACGGTCCCCGTCCGCCCCGACCGGGGCCGGGCGCTCCACGAACTCCAGGAGACCGTGCATGCCGGGAACTCCCCGCACCCCCGCCCCCGCTCCTTCCCCCACCCCCCTGACCGCGGTGCCCGCGCCGACCGCCCCGCCGGCGAGCGCCGCCCCCGTCTCCGCCTCCCTCGCGGAAGAGGCCGCCCGCGCCACCCGCCGCCAGCTCCTGGTGGGCGGCGCCGCCACCCTGGGAGCCGTCGCCCTGGCCTCCAGCTGGGCCCCCGAGGCACACGCCGACGCCGCCCCCCGGCCCGGACGGGTGGCCGAACCCTTCACCCTCGGCGTCGCCTCCGGAGAACCCCTCCACAACGGCGTCGTCCTGTGGACCCGCCTGGCGCCCGACCCCCTGGCGGAGAACGGGCTCGGCGGCATGCCCGACCGGCGGGTCGAGGTCGAGTGGCAGGTCTCCCAGGACGAGAACTTCCGCCGCATCACCACCTCCGGCACCGTCGGGACCGGCCCCCGCGCAGCCCACTCCGTCCACGTGGAGGTCCAGGGGCTGCGGCCCGGAACCCCCTACTACTACCGGTTCCGCCACGGCAACGAGATCAGTCCCGTGGGCCGGACCCTGACCACGCCGGCGCCCAACGCGCGGACGGACCGCTTCGCGTTCGCGTTCGCCAGCTGCCAGAGCTACACCAGCGGCCACTTCACCGCCCAGGAGCACCTGGCCAGGGAGGACCTGGACCTGGTCGTGTTCCTGGGCGACTACATCTACGAGACCGGTGAGGCCGGGGGCGCCGGGCGCCCCCACGTGCCAGCCCGGGAGGTCCAGACCCTGGCCGAGTACCGCGTCCGGCACGCCCAGTACAAGGCCGACGCGGGCCTCCAGGCGGCCCACGCCGCCTTCCCGTGGGCGGTGGTCTTCGACGACCACGAACTGGAGAACAACTGGGCCGACGAGACCCCGTACGGCGGCGAGCCCTCGGAGGCCTTCCTCCAGCGCAGGGCCGACGCGCTCAAGGCCTACTACGAGCACATGCCGCTGCGCCGCTCCCAGATCCCCGCCGGGCCGGACATGCACCTCTACCGCAAGCTGTCCTTCGGCAACCTCGTGGACGTGCACCTGCTCGACACCCGCCAGTACCGGGACGTGCAGGTGGCGGACTCCGAGCGCGGCGACCCCTCGCGCACCCTGCTCGGCGCGGACCAGCGGGCGTGGCTGCTGAACGGGCTGTCCTCCTCGCGGGCCCGCTGGAACGTGCTGGCGCAGCAGGTGTTCTTCTCCCAGCGCGACTTCGCCGCCGGCGCGGCCACCGACTTCAGCGACGACGCCTGGGACAACTACCGGGTCGAGCGGGACACCGTCCGCGACGCGCTGGCCCGTGTGCGCAACCCGGTCGTGATCACCGGGGACGTGCACGCCAACTACGTGTGCGACGTGAAGGCGGACTTCGACGACCCGGGCTCGGCGACGGTTGCCACGGAACTGGTGGGCACCTCGTTCACCAGCGGAGGGGACGGCGCGGAGCAGAACCCGGGCGACGCGGTGCAGCTGAGGGAGAACCCGCACATCCGGTTCGTCAACCGCAGACGCGGCTACGTCCGCAACGTCGTGACCCCCACCGGGTGGACGGCCGACTACAGGACGCTCGACTACGTGACCGACCCCGGCGCGCCCATCACCGACCGGGCCCGGTTCGTCATCGACGACGGCGTCCCGGGCGTGCGACCCCAGGCCTGACCGGCCCCCGGCTGCCGGAGGCGGGGCAGCCCGCCTCTCCCGTCTCCGGGCCGGGACGCCGGGGGCGGCCGGTGCGCCGCCCGCACTCCGCCCCGTCGGACGAACGCCCGGCCGGAGTTCTCCGGCCGGGCGCTGCGCGTGTCTGCCCGAGGGGCCACGGTGGGACGGCCCGGGGCCTCCTGCGGTCGGGGCGGCAGACGCTGTTCCGATACGGGTGTCAGGGGGGTCCGGGGTTGAAGACGGAATGCGTGCCGACCCTGCGCCAGACGATGTGCGCCTTCCCGGGGAAACGCTCGTCCCCGTACTCCCACGTGGCGCGCCCGTCAGGCGCCCAGGTCATCTCGTAGACCCCCGGAGCGCCCTGCACGCCCTTGACCCGCAGACCTGGTCGGAACCGTCCCTGCTCCACGTCGGGTGCGAACTCGGTGGTGACCACCTTGCGGAACCGCTCGACCTGTTGAGGCGTCAGCTTCTTGAAGTCGGCCCGGAACCGGGGGGTGGTGGCGAACGTGGCCAGTGCTCTCAGCGCTCCTCTTCGAGGGCGTCGAACATCGACTCCGCGTCCTCGAACTCCTCGGTTCGGCCCTCGGTGATCTGCTCACTGGCCTCCCGCTCACCCCGCTGCCATTCGGGGTCCCAGAACCACGCTTGGTCGGTCGGCACGGCGATCATGCCCCTAAGGGTGACCTGACCGCTCTCCGTGATGGCGAACTCGACCTCGTCCCCCTCCCGGATGTGGAGGGCCTCCGCCACCTCACGGGGCAGTGTGACCTGGTTCTTGCGACGCATCACCGCGCGTCGGCGTCTCGACTTCGTCTCGCTCATCGGTTGGGCCTTCCTGGTGGTCATGCGCTGGGCTTCCCTTCCCGAGGCATGGCTACAGCATGGATCAGAAAGTCAGACAGTTCAACTTTCCTACTGCGGTCCAGGAAGGACGACAGCACCTGTGAACCGGGCAGGGCCAGGAGTCCGGCGTGGCCCGGTCGCCTGTGCGCTCCCCATCGGGGCCGGGACCCCGTCTCCGGTCGGCGCGCCGACCGGAGACGGTAAATACTTCACCTGCATCCACCCGCGGGCCAGGCCAGCGGCACCTCAAGGAAAAAGTTCTTTTATTTCCACTCTCCGCGATTCTTCAAGGGGAGGGAATCGGGTGTTTTTCTTCCAGGCATACATGGAGTTGAGTGTTGCCTGGTGGCGCGCTTCCGGGTCTATAATCAGAAGCAGGCCGAGCGCGCGCCCCAGGACGACTCGAGGCCCGCAGGCGGTTGCGCTGGAAGTGCGAGAAGACGCGCACCGGTCTCTCGCGGTGGAAGTCCTCGACAGGCCCGCCGTGATTCCCGGAGGATCCGGATGCGGACCCGGGACACAAGGAATGGTGAAGGCGGCGCCGAGGCCCATGGGCGCGTGACCGCGACCGGTGTCGCGAGGTCCGCCCCAGGGTGCCATCGGTCGCGCACACGCCCGATGGAAGCGTCTTCGCCGCCCTCGGAGACGAGATCGAGGGAAGCCTCCGCTCGTTCGGAGGGTCGTCCTGCGAACGCGAATTCACGAGAGAGGAAGACTGTCTCATTTCTTGCGGGAAAGAGGCGGTTCCTCGCATCCTTCCTTGTCTTCATTTATATCTCCGAACACCGGGACCTCGTGCTCATGGAGACTGCGGGAAAATCGACAGGAAAAAGGCGTTCTCCGTCAAGGGTGTGAACTTTCCTGAGGAGAACCCGTCTGGGGCGTCCGGTCGCGGCACGGTGGTTCTGTGTTCTCCGGAGTACTGCAGCACGGGGCTTCAACAACCTCGCCGGAAGAAAAGAGGAACGACATGATTGGGCTCAAGCAAGGCGACAGCGGGGAGAAGGTGGCGTACCTGCAGGAACTGCTCATCGCAGCGGGCCACCTGGACAAGAACCCCGGCGCCGACGGCGAGTACGGGACCGAGACCACCGAAGCGGTCCGCAAGGCCAGGGCGGCGCAGGGATCGACCAAGCCCGGGACGCCGATCACCGGGACCGCCGGCGGGCAGGTCATGAAGGAGTTCGTGGAGAAGGTGGCGGGGGTGAAGTAGCCCGCGCCCGCTCCACAAGGCCATGACGCCATGGCCGGCCCCTCGCGACGGACACGCCGCGGGGGGCTCCCCTGCGAGCGGGCCGGGGCGCGGCCTCGGCCAGATCGCCACGGTCAGGCCAGGAGCCTGGTGCGGACCCGGTCGAGGTCGTCCTCCCCCACCCCCGCCTCAAGCAGGAGGGTCCGCGCGTCCAGTCCCCCGAGGACCCCGAGCACGGCCTCGCGCAGTGTCGTCCCGTGCTCCTCCATGAGCGACGCGATTGCCGGGGCCTGGTCCTGCTCTCCCGTCGCCGCGAGCAAGGGGGCGAGTTCGGCGGTCGAGAGTTCGTAGTCCTCGGCGATCGCCTCCTCCTCGACGCCCGCCAGGGACAGGAGCAGCAGGGTGACCAGGCCGGTGCGGTCCCGTCCCATCCCGCAGTGGAAGAGGACGCCGCCGGGCTCGGCCCGGGCCAGAGCGGTGACCGCGGCGGCGCACCGGTCGGCCTTGTGCTCGAGGAAGGGCCCGTAGTACAGGGGTGTGCCGTTCAGCCGCCGGATGTCGGCCCGCTCCCAGAACTCCACGTCCTCGACGCCGTCCAGGGGGACTTCCGAGCACGTCGTCCCGGGCGGTGGCCGGACCTCACTCTCGGCCGGTGGCAGCGTCGCCGATCCGGCGATGCCCGTCGGGCCCTCCCCCGGAACCGGCCTGATCTCGTCCTCGTTGCGCAGGTCCACGACGGTGCGCACGCCCGCCGCGTAGGCGGCGTTCCAGCCGTCGGACGTGACGAAGCGCAGGTCGGCGGAGCGGAAGAAGGCTCCGCGGCTGGTCGCTCGGCCGTGTCGGGTGGGAAGCCCGCCGAGGTCCCGTGCGTTGTGGAACCCCTCCCAGGTGATCCTTCTGCTGTCGCTCATGAACGCAAGGGATACGTCACCCCGCGAGCAGAGCCAAGGACCTTGGTCCCGTTATCGGCTTCTCCGGACCCGTTCGGGGCCGGCTCCGCAGCGCCACCGTGCCGGCTCCCCCGTAGGCGAAGACGCGATCCGGTTCAGGCGGCGGTCCCCACGCCCATCTCCTCGCGCAGGCGCTCCAGGGTCGTCCGCAGGAGGCGGGAGATGTGCATCTGGGAGTAGCCCAGACGCTCGGCGATCTCGGCCTGTGTGTGGTCGTGGAAGTAGCGCAGCATGAGGATGTCGCGTTCGCGCTCGGACAGGCGTGCCAGGGCCGGTTTGAGGGCCTCGCGGTCCACCACCAGGTCCAGGAGGTGGTCCTCGCAGCCCAGGTGCTCCTCCAGCGAGGGGGAGTCGTCCCCGTCCGCGTCCGGGTTGTCGGGGGCGTCCAGCGACAGGGCCCGGTAGAGGTCGGAGACCTGGCGGACCTCGTCCAGCTGCTCGCGGGTCATCCCGAGCTTGTACCCGAGTTCGTCGCCGGTGGGCGTGCGCCCCAGTTCCTGCGTCATCTCCTGCCGGGCCTGGTGCAGGCGGATCCGGTTCTCCTGCGCCGACCGGGGCACCCGCACGGCCCAGGTGTGGTCGCGGAAGTGGCGCTTGACCTCGCCGATCGCGGTCGGCATCAGATAGCCGAGGAACGGCGCCCCCCGGTCGGGGTCGAAGCCGCGGATGGCCTTGCACAGCCCCACCATCGCCGTCTGGTACAGGTCCTCCACCGGTTCCCCGCGACCCCCGTAGCGGTGCGCGATCCGCTTCATGGCCGGCGCGTAGTGGGACACGACCCGCTCCTGGAGCTCGTGTGCTCCGGGACCGCCCGGGCCCAGGGCCTTGAGCTGTCTGAGGAGGGCTTCGCCCGGGTCCCGTTCGCCCGGTCCCGGCCGTCGCGGCGCCGGGATCATCGGACCTCGTGCGGCGGGAGCGTCGACCGGAAGCGCGTCGGTGTCGGTGACGGACAAGAGAGACCCCCTGAAAGCCGGCCTGTGCGTTGCTGCCGCAACGGCAGGGCACGGCCCTCGAAGGCACGTGCCACTGTCATCCTTCCCTCACGAAGGAGACTAAAAGGCCCAGAGAGAACTTTGGGGAACTCTTACTACCACAGAGCGACAAACAAGACATTTAGTACAGGCATGTATGGAGTGCTCAGCGGCCGACGCACCCGGGGCACTCCCCCGCGCCCGCGGGGGCATGTCGGCGGCTTCCCGTTTCCGGCTGCGGCGTCGCGCGCTCTGCCTCGGGAGCCGCGGCGCGAACGCGCGCCGACGGGGACCCGTGAAGAACCGGTGCGACCCTCCCCTCGTCTCTCCGGACGCGAAAACACCAGGACGCCCCGTCGTCGGACCCGTACCATGCCCGGTGGTCGCCCTGCGGCGGCCACCGGTCCTGCGCACCGTGCCAGGACGCGAACGCACGAGCAGTCGGGGGAAGACGTCCGATGGCACCATCCGGTATCGCCTCCGTGGTGGGCGAGCACTACGCACTGGAGGGAGCGGACCTCGTCCCGGTCGGCGGCGGCGCGGACCTGAACGCCTCGCTGTGGCGGGCCACCGACGCGCGCGGGCGCCGCTTCGCCGTCAAGTGGAGCAGCGGGGGCTCCCCCGCGGGGCTCGTACTGCCCGCCGCGCTCAACGCGGTCCGGCCGGGAAGCGCTCCGGAGCCGCTGCCCGCACGCACCGGAGCCCTGTGGGTCGACACCGGCGGCGCACGCCTGTCGGTCATGGAGTGGGTCGAGGGCACGAGCGCCCTCGAAACGCCCCCGGGGCCGGCCGGATGGCGCGAGCTGGGTCAGATCCTGGCCGCCCTGCACGGGGTGCCGCTCGGGGACGAGGCACTGGAGCGGGTCCCGCGCGAGGACTTCGACCCCGGCCGGTGGGCCGGGCTGTTCGAACGCGTCGACACCGCGCTCGACGCCGGACCCGCCGAGGGGATCGGGCGGCGACTGGCAGAGCTGTGGTCCGGGAACCGCGCGGCACTGCGCGAGGTCCACCGGCGCACGATCGACCTGGCCGCACGCCTCCGGGAGCGGGACGGCCTCCCCGGCTTCGCCGCCTGCCACGCCGATCCGCACCTGGGCAACCTCGTCATCGCCACCGACGGGCGCCCGGTCCTCATCGACTTCGACGACGCGGTCCTCGCCCCGCGCGAACGCGACCTGATGTTCGTCCTCGGGGGCGGTGTCCTGGCGGACCGGGCCGCCACCGAGGAGCAGCAGGGCCTGTTCCTCGACGGGTACGGGCACCACCGGGTCGACGCCGAACTGCTCGCCTACTACCGGGGCCTGCGCGTGCTGGAGGACGCCTCCGAACTCGCGGGGATCGTCATCGACCCCGCCAGCGGCGAAGAGGAGCGCCGCGAGGCCTTCGGCCACGTCCGCGGCGTCTTCTCCCCGAGGGGTCTGCTCGCCCAGGCGCTGTCCGAATAGGGCCGCCGGGATCGCCCCTGGTCGCACCCCTGCAGGAGGCATGGGGAGCGCCACGGGCGGGTAGCCGGGTGGGCACGGGCGAGACCCCGGCGGAGGGACCTCCCCGCCGGGGTCCGGCGGGCGCCGCAGGCCGCGCCCACCGATCCCGGGAGACCACCGGCCCACTCGAAGGAGCAGCGTTCATGAAGATCCTCATCGTCCTGACCTCGCACGACGAGCTCGGTGACACCGGACGCAAGACGGGCTTCTGGCTGGAGGAACTAGCAGCCCCGTACTACCGCTTCAAGGACGCCGGCGCCGAGCTGGTGCTCGCCTCGCCCCGGGGCGGGCGTCCGCCGCTGGACCCCAAGAGCAACGAGCCCGACGCCCGGACCGACCAGACCCGGCGCTTCGAGTCCGACACCGAGGCCATGGCCGCCCTGGAGAGCACGGTGCGCCTCGACTCGGTCTCGGCCGCCGAGTTCGACACGGTCTTCTACCCCGGCGGACACGGTCCGCTGTGGGACCTCGCCGAGGACGAGCACTCCGTCCGGCTCATCGAGACCACCCTGCGGGCGGGCAGACCGCTCGCCCTGGTCTGCCACGCGCCGGGGGCCCTGCGCCACGTCACCGGAGAGGACGGCAACCCGCTGGTCCGGGGCAGGAGGGTCACGGGGTTCACGAACTCGGAGGAGGCCGCCGTCGGGCTGACCGACGTGGTCCCGTTCCTGGTGGAGGACCAGCTCGAGGAACTCGGCGGCGTCTTCTCCAAGGTCGGGGACTGGGAGCCGTACGTCGTTCGCGACGGCCTGCTGCTCACCGGTCAGAACCCCGCGTCCTCGGGTCCCGCGGCCGAGGCCCTGCTCGATCTGGTCGCCGAGGTGGACGGCGAACGCGCATGAGCGCACACGCCGTGACGAACACGGCCCGGAGGGCCGGCCCCGGGTCCCGTCCGCGAGGCCGGCCAACCGGCGCGCCCACCCGGATCAGGGCTACCCGCCCCCGAGGAGGGAGAGGAGCAGCTGCGCCAGGGCCACGAGCCAGCCCGCCGCGCCGAAGACCATCCCGGCCACCGCTACGCGGTGCGCCGCCACCGCCGACCGGTGCGCCTGCTCGGCCTGCTCGCGTTCGGCACGGGCGCGCTGTTCCTGGAGCTCCACGTAGGCGTCCAGGCTCTTGGAGATGCTCTCCAGGAGAACGAGGTGGTGGTCCTCGGTGGGGGCGGCACGGTACCTGGCCAGGCTGCGGGTGAGGTCCCTGCGTTCCCCGGTGGGTCCACCGGGCCCGCCCGGCGGCGCCCCGGCCGGTCCGGGCGGCCGCCTGACCAGGGACGCGAGCCGGGAGAACAGGCCCCTGCTCCGGGGCGGTCCGGTGGGGAGCGGGGGGTGTTGGTGCTCGCCGTCGTGTCGGCGGTAGGGACGTTCGACGGGCGGACCATAGGCAGGGGCATGGACCGGAGGCCGCCCCGGCATCGGGACCTCCACGGGCGTCAGGGGGCCGCCGAGGAGGTCCAGGACGTGGGCGGCGTGCGCGACCACGGCGGGATCGTGGCGCGGATGGGGAGTGGCGTCCATGCGACCACTCAAGCAGGTCGCCGGAGGAGGCGGAAGCGATTGCCCGAAGCGCGTGCGGGCCTCAGCCGTTCTCCGGTTCCTGTTCTCCCCGTCGGGTGCCGCCGGACAGCACCGCCGTGCGGAAGGCACGCGTGCCCAGGGCCGCCGCCCCGGCCGCGCACGCCCCGGCGCCCCACAGGAGCAGGAGGACGGACACCGGGTGCGCCCGCGCGAGGACGCCGATCACCGGGTTGGCCACCAGGAGCGGCAGCCACTGGGCGAGGGTCAGCACCGCGTGGGCCCGCCCCACGGCTCCGCTCGGGCAGGCGGCCATGAACAGCGGCCCGACGTGGGTGGAGAAGACACCGGTGCCCAGCCCCACGAGTGAGGACACCAGGCAGAACGCCACCGGTCCCGGAGCGAAGGCGGCGACCGCGATCCCCGCTCCCGCGGTGACCATCCCCAGCGCGGCGGCCGGGCCGGCGCGCCGGGCGGTGCCACGCCACAGGACCAGGGCGGTCGGACCGGCCATGCCGACCCCGAAGGCGCCCGCCGCCGCACCCGTGGCCACCGCGCCCCACCCGTGTGCGGCGGAGACCACCGGCACCAGGAGCGAGGAGAAGGGGATGGCGAACACGGCGAAGGCCCCGGTGAGCAGCGCGACCCCGCGCAGCAGCGGTGTGCCGAACACGGTCGACAGCCCCTCCCCGACCTGGCGGTTCAGGCCCGGTCCGGCGTCGGCGGACGCCGGGAACCGTGTCCGGGAGCCGACGAGGCGCAGTACCGCGAGCATCACCAGGTAGCCCAGGGCCCCGGCCCCGTAGGTGGCGGGCAGCCCCAGGAAGGTGATCGCCGCGCCTCCCAGCGGAGGCCCGCACAGCACCGCGCCCTGGAGGACGATCTGCCGGGCCGCCAGGGCGCGGCCCATGGCCTCGGAGGGGACCAGCAGTTTGGGGACCGACGCCGAGGCCGGGATGTTGACCGCGTCGACCGTGCCCAGGGCCAGAGCGGTCGCGACCATGGCGGCCGGCCCCGGATCGACGACGGACATGGCCAGTGCGCCCACGGCCGCCAGCGCGCCCAGGACCGCGTTCGCGGCCACCATGACGGGCAGCGCCCCGACACGGTCGCTGAGCGCGCCCCCGTGCAGGGTCAGCAGTACGCGGGGGACGATCTGCGCCGTGAGCACGGCCGCGGCGGCGCCGGGACCGATCAGGGCCGCGTGCCACACGAGCCCGAAGACGAGTATCTGCGTGCCGAGCGCCGTCGCTCCTGCTCCGGTCAGCCAGACCCGGTAGAGACGTGGGGGTCCGTGTTCGCTCCGAGCCATCGGGGCGGCCTCCGGTGCCTGTCGGTGGGGGTTTTCGGCACCGGGAACGCTAGCGCGCGCCTCGGACAGAGGCAGTGCGGAATTCCGGGCCTCGCCTGCCCCGGTCTCCGTCGCCTGGTGTCAGGAGGTGCGTACCGCGCTGACCAGCGCGGACCATTCCGCAGCAGGAACCGTGAGGTGGCCCAGTTCCCGGTGTCGCGTGTCCCGAACTGCAGTGACAACTCCCTCCGCCACCTCGACGCACTCACCCGACTTGCCGCTGTAGCTGGACGTGCGCCGAGCACGTGCCGGACCGCGTTCCGCGAACCGGGGGCCGGGCCCCGGCGCCCGGTTCAGCGCGTCGGCCGTGCTCCCGCCCACCCGAGGCCCTGGGATGATCGGGCCATGAACGACTTCATGACCCCGCAGGAGACCGCCCGCCGTGCCTCCGCCGCGGTCGACGCCGCCGTCGGCGCGGGGCGCGACCTCGGACTCACCGTGACCGACGCGAGGGTGCTCCACGACCTGTTCTCCGTCGTGGTCCACCTCGCGCCCTCACCGGTCGTGGCCCGGATCCCCGTCGTCCTGCCGCCCGGAACGGACCTCGACGCCCTGGCGCACCGCCAGCGCGCGGAACTGGACGTGACGCGGTGGCTGGCGGCCCAGGGGACGCCGGTGATCCCTCCCAGCCCCCTCGTCCCCCGGGAACCGGTGCGGCGCGACGGGTTCTCGATGACGTTCTGGCAGTTCGTCGAGGAGGACCGGGGCAGGGAGCCCGACTACGCGGCGAACGCCGAGAGCGTCGCGAAACTGCACGCCGCGATGCGCGGCTACCCGGGCCGCCTGTCGTTCCTGTCCGCGGCCGAACCGCAGACCCTCGCCGAGGACCTCGCCCGGCTCGACGGGCGCCCCGACCTCATCGACCCGTCCGACCTGGACCGCGCACGCCGCGAATGGCGTGTCCTGGAGCCCCTCGTGAGTTCGCGCACGGCCTTCGAGAAGGCGTTCCCGGGGATCGGCATCCAGCCGATCCACGGCGACTCCCCTCCGGCGAACATCTTCTCCGGGGCGGACGGCGACCTCTACTCCGACTTCGAGCTGGTGACCCTGGGCCCCGTCGAATGGGACCTGGCCGCGCTCGGCCCGGAGATCGAATCCGCCTACGACCGCGGAGCCCGGCGCAACGGCGTGCGGGAGCTGGACGGGGACGTCCTGCGCTTCGTGAACGCCGTGGGAATGCTGCGGGCCATCGCCGCCCTCGCCCTCGCGCCGCAGCTGCCCGTGCTGGTGGAGTACCTGGGGCCGGCCGTCGACCAGTGGCGGACGACGCCGTTCGCCGGTGGGATGGCCGACTGACCCCGGAGGATCCGTCCCGGCCGGGGAGCCCGCCGTGGCCGGGCCCGGCCGGGGGCGCACATCGTTCCTCAGGGGCGCGGAACCCGTTCCGCGCCCTCGCCCCGCCTCCCCCGCACGAGGTTCGCCGCGGCGGCCGTGAACCCGCACAGCGCGAGGAAGGCGCCGATACGTCCTTCCCTGACGTCCAGGTGAACGGGGTGGCCGAGGTTCGGATGGTGCGACAGGCGGAAGCCCCCCATGTCGGAGACCCCGCCGTAGCCGATGTGCACCGAAGCCCACGTGAGGGCGAAGGCGGCATTCAGCACGACCAGTCCCGCCAGCGCTCCGAAGAGGAAACCGTGGACGAATCGCCTGCCGTGGAAAACGATGACGCCCCCGCCTCGTGGAGGAAAACGTGAATGGTCCACGAGTGTTGTACCGGGCGGCCCTTCTCCTGTCACATCCGCTCCGGCCCCCGGTTCCGCCGTCACGTCCCCGATGTGGGAGAACCCAGCACGCCGTCGCGGACCCCTGACCGGATGTGGTCGCCGCCCTTGCACGGAGCCCGCGGGCGGGTAGCGTGGTCGCACCTCGGGACCAGGCCGTCGAGGGAAGGGCGGAGCCGATGAAGCCGAGTGACCCCACCTGCTCCATGTGCGGACGGCAGTACGACGGCGAGTTCATGACGGGTCTGCCCTGCCGCGTGTTCAGCCCCGAGGACGTCGTGACCCCGGGATGCCCGGCCCAGGCGCACATGATCGCCGACCTGGAGGCGAAGGCGCCCCGGGGGAACACCCCGCCGGCCGGGGGATGCCTCATGCTCCTCCTGGCGCTGCCGGCGTTACCGGCGCTGTTGGCCGCTCTGCCCCTGTGACCCCTGCTCCGCACGGGCCGCGACGGTGGATCCCCACGGCCGCCGCACTACCCGGCGAGGGCCTCGCCGATCTGGCGGGTGGTCTGCTCGGCGACCCGCGCGTCGTGTGCCGCGTAGGCGGTGTAGGCGCTCAGCCCCGAGGCCAGCGCCCAGCCCCGCCCCCGGGTCCAGGTGGCCTCGTCCACACCGAGCGCGGAGCGGAAGGCGGCCCGGCTCCCGGCCGACATCAGGGTGAAGGCGATGGTCAGGTCGCACGCCGGGTCCCCGACCCCCAGTTCGCCGAAGTCGATGACCGCGCTGAGGCTGCCGTCGTCCATCAGCAGGTTTCCGGTGTGGAAGTCGCCGTGGAACCAGACGGGCGGCCGGTCCCATCCGGGAGCGCCGAGCGCCGCCTCCCACAGCCCGGTCATCGCCGCGGCGTCGAACACGCCGCCGACCTCCGCGATGGCGGTCCGCGTCTGCCGGTCCCGGGCGGCCAACGACCTGTCCTCGGCCGCCGTGTCCGCGCCGTCGGCCGGGGCCTCCTCGGGGGCGAACCGCTGAAGGGCGCTCAGGAACCCGGCCAGTTCGACAGCGGCGCCGCGGGAGTCCCCCAGCGCCTCGACGGTCGCCACCTCGCCGTCCATCCAGCGCGACACCGCCCACGGCCACGGGTAGCCGAGGTCGGGTTCGCCCACCGCCACGGGGGTCGGCACGGCCAGGGGCAGGTGCGGGGCGAGCCGGGGCAGCCACGCGAACTCCTTGCGGGCCTGGCCGCGGGCACCGGCGTGGCGTGGCAGCCGGACCGAGAGCCCGCCGCCCAGGCGGTGGATGACGTGGTCCGAGCCGGCCGGGCCGAACGGCCTGAGCGGCAGCCCGGACCACTGCGGGAACTGGGTGTCGACCAGGCGCCTGACGAGCGCGGTGTCGATGAAGGGTCGGGGGTCCGGGGGCGTGTCGGTCGCCAAGGGCAGCTCCAGCCGTCGGCCCGCTGCGTCCGGCGGGCGCCGGGGCCATCACAGCGTCCCGCGCGCCCGCCTGTCCACCGGTTTTCACCGCGTGGGACGGGGCGGAGGGGACGGCGTGGGGCACCGTCGTCCCCTCCGCCCCGCGCCCCCGTGTCACAACCTGATCTGCTCGTCGGTGAGCGTCTCCCTGGCGTCCCGGTACTGGATGTGTCCCTCGTCGATGTAGTAGTCGGAGAAGTCCATGTTGGCGATGGACAGGTTGTTCTGGACCGTCTGGACCGCCACGGGGGTCGCGCGGAAGGACAGGCCGGGTTCCTCGTACAGGTCCACGAGCAGGAGCGGGTGCCTGGGGTCGCCCATGGTCGTCCTGTCGGCGATGATCAGGAAGGTGTGCTCGTAGTCCCGCGGGACAAGGGAGAGGATCTGCTCCGTGGTGGCGCCCGCGTACCGGGGGTCGTCGAGGACGTCCACGTAGGCGTGGTAGAACTTTTCCTCCTCCCCCTCCTGCCGGAAGATGCCGTCCGGCACAGGAGCGCGGACCTCCGCGACCACGGCCTCCCAGACCGCGTCGTCGGTGTGGTCGGTGCGGATGATCAGCGGGTCCTCGGTGTGGGGCAGCAGTTCCATGCGCGTGTCCGGCGTCCGGTACGGGGCCGTGCGGGCCGAGATCTCCAGCCGGGCCCCGAAGACGTCGTCGGGCCCCGGGGAGGAGTCCTCGTCCTCCGCGAAACCGATCGCGAAATACTCGTCGAGCGCTTGGACCAGCAGGTGGAACACGGCTGCGGCGTGCGGGCCGATCCGGTAGGAGTCCTCCCCGTCCCGGATGGCCAGCAGGGGATGCAGGAGCGTGTCGGCCATGGTCGTCTCGTCGGCGATCAGGACCAGGCTGGGGGTCCACGTCCCGGCGCGGTGCAGGGCGTCGCGGACCTCGTCGGGACCGGCGCCGCTCCAGGCGGGGTCGTCCACCACGACCAGGTGTTTGGGGTTCTTCTCCAGGATCGCTGCTTCCTGCGCGCTCACCGGGCCCGGTCCGGGCGGGTACGCGCCGGGCAGGTCGCCCAGGCGGGAGCGCACGTCCCTCCAGGCGTCGTCGTCGGCGTAGTGGGTGCGCACGATCAGGAGTCCGGGCACCGGGGGGCCGTCGGAGGCCGGGGGGAGGTTCAGGGTGGGGTGCATCGGGGGCCGCTTCGCAGGAGGGGATGGGTCCCCTCGGTTCTAGCAGGGCGGACCGACGATCCGCCCGACCTCCCGCACCGGGCGTCCCGCCCGCGAAGGCACGGGCGGCGGTCCCCCGCGTCCGGTCCCTCCGACCGGAACCCGCCGCGGCGGGCGCGGGGCGCGCCGCCGGCTCAGAAGCGGAAGCGCAGCACCCGCATCAACCCCCGGGTCCACGGCCACCGGGACAGCACCCGGTACAGGGAGCGGAAGGGCTGTTCGGGCACGGAGGCGTGGTCCCCGACCACCTCGTAGTCGCCGGTCAGCGACAGCCCCGGATACCAGCGCTCCGGCAGGCGGGGGTCCTCCAGGCCGTACATCTGCCAGCCGAACACCCCGGCCAGGCGGCCCACGTGGGGGGACACGACGTCGAACACCATCTCGCCCCCGCCGGGGAAGCACGCCAGGAGGCGGCCGAGCAGGGCATGGGTCTCCTCCGGCCGCAGGTACTCCACCAGGCCCTCGGCGACCACCAGGACGGGCGCGTCGGTCGGGACCTCCTCCAGCCAGTCGGACTCGGTCGCCGATCCGGCGAGAAGCCGGTAGCGCGGGGGCTCGGGCAGGACCCTGCGGCGCAGGGCGACGACATCGGGAAGGTCCGTGTCGATCCAGCGGCCCCGCTCGGGGGCGCCGATGCGCAGGGCGCGGGCGTCAAGCCCGCAGGCCAGCTGGAGGACGGTCCCCCCGGGGTTCGCCGCGATCCACTCGCGCGCCCACGCGTCGATGCGGCGGGCGCGCAGCAGGACCATGTAGCGGTCCCCCGAGGTGCCCCGGAGGTGGCGCCGGTCGAACTCCAGGCGGTCCATCACGTCCACGGCCCACACGTCGCCGAGGACCGGTTCGGTGTTGCGGAAGTCGAGGACCTTGTGGTGGACGGTCCACAGCAGGGTGCTCTCGACCTTGCCCAGGCGGACGTCGACCTTGTCCGTCGCGCGGTTTCCGGATCCGCCCTCGCCCATGCCCGGTGTCCTCTCGTCCGGCGATCGGTGACCGGTTCCCTACCCGTTACCGTCCGCCGGACGCGCGGAACCGGCGACCGTGTCCCGGCGTCGGGCCCGGGCGGGGCGCCCGCGGTACCGGGCGCTACTTGGTCTCGGGGCTGATCCACAGGGCCTCGGCGGCCACGAGGCCGAGGGCCTGGGAGCGCTCGGGGGCGCCCTCGTCGGGGCGCACCGCGATCTGGAGGGACCCCGCGAAGGGCTGGCGCTCGACCACCTCCACGTTCATCCCGATGCCGATCTCGATGTCGGCGAGGTAGCGGAGCAGTTCGGGGTCGGTGTCGTTGACCCGCACGATGACGCCGCTGACGCCCTCGTCGGCGTTGGACAGCAGCACGGACTCGCGCTCGACGATGTGCCCGTCGCGGGTCGGGATGGGGTCGCCGTGGGGATCCACCACGGGGTTGCCCAGGTGGGCGGCGATACGGTCGACGAACTTGTCCGACACGACGTGTTCGAGGATCTCGGCCTCGTCGTGGACCTCGTCCCACGAGTAGCCCAGCTCGGCGACCAGGTAGGTCTCCAGGAGGCGGTGCCGGCGCAGCACCGACAGCGCGGCCCTGGTCCCGGCCTCGGTGAGGTTGACCGCGCCGTAGCGCTGGTGCTCGACCAGGCCGAGCTCGGTGAGCTTGCGGAGCATGCCCGAGACCGAGGAGTTGGACACCGACAGGCGTTCGGCCATCCCGGAGATCGTCACCGGGCCGGTGCCGCGCTCCTGTAGGTCGTAGACGACCTTCACGTAGTCCTCGGCCGACGTGGACGGCCGTGCCGGTGTGTTCCCCATGGCCATAACCGTATCGCGGACCGCCCGCCGGAAACGATTTCCGTACCGCCCTGTGGACGGGCCCGAACCTCCTCGAACAGCCGCGAAGGGCCTCACCCCGGGCAGTTCTGACCGGACGGCGGCCCCAGTGCCGGACGCCCCCGCGAGACGATCCGCGCCCCGGCCGGGCCGACCTCGCGAACCTGCACGGAACCGCAGGCGCAACGCACCCACACGGTCAGGCCGAGGCCCGTGGCATGCCGGGACACCACCAGGAACGGCTGGTCGTCGGGCCATCCGCAGTGAGGGCAGAGAGTCGTCATCGCACACCTTCTCCATCGGGGTCTCACACCAGCCTCACGGCCGAAACCGTTAATGTCCAGGTTGAATTTCCGCATGGTTATGTGAAGAATCAGGTACATGATCGATCTCAGGCGCCTCCGTATCCTGCGGGCCGTCGCCCACTACGGGACGGTGACCGCCGCCGCCGGAGCCCTGCACTTCACCCCCTCCGCCGCCTCCCAGCAGATCCGCCAGCTGGGCAGGGAACTCGGCGTCACGCTCCTGGAGCCCAACGGACGGGGCGTGCGGCTCACACCCGCCGCCCGCACCCTGCTCGACCACGCCGACGCCATCTACACGCGGTGGGAGCAGGCCGAGATCGAGATGCGCGGGCTGGGCACCGAGCCCTCCGGAATCCTGCGGGTGGCCGCCTTCCCCATGGCGCTGTCCCGGCTTCTCGCCCCCATGGCCGCGGCCCTGACAGCCCGCCACCCCCAGCTCGACGTGCGCGTCCTGGAGGCCGAGCCCGGGGAGTGCCTGGACCTGCTCTTCCAGGGGGAGATCGAGCTGACGGTCATCGAGGCCGCGCCGGGCGCGCCGCCCCGCACCGACGCCCGTTTCGACCAGACCCCGCTCCTGGACGACGTGTTCGACCTCGTGGTGTCCGACCGCCACCGCCTCGCGGGGAGGGAGAGCGTGGCGCTGGCCGAGACCGCCGCCGAGTCGTGGATCCTGCCGACCCCCGGCACGACCTGCCACGCGCACACCATGACCGCCTGCGCCGCGGTCGGTTTCACCCCCGACGGCTCCCACCAGGCCCTGAACTGGGGAGCCGTCGCCAGCCTGGTCGCGCACGATCTGGGGGTGGCCCTCATTCCACGCATGAACGACCTCTCCCCCGGCCTGCCCATCGCACGGGTGCTCCTGGAGGGCCCCTACGTCCCGGCGCGCAAGATGCTCACGTGCGTCCGGGAGGGATCGCGCCGCAACCCCGCGGTGGCCGCCGCCCAGGAGGAGCTCCAGAGGCTCGCCGCCACCGCCGCCGTCTCCACCGCCGTCCCCGCCTGACCGCCTGCGCCCGACGCCGACGTCGGGCAGATGTCCGTTCCTCACCACGTTTTGAGGGTTGTACCTTTCCGACAGGCGTGAAAGGCGGCAAAGCTTACACCGGTGTTTCACAGATAAAATCAAGGTGTCTCCTCCCCTCCGCAGAAGGGCGGCACCATGGCGGACGCCTCCACGGCCATCGAACTCGACCGGGCCGAACTCCGCGAGGTCACCGGTTTCACGGTGGCGTGCGCGCGCCCCTCACTGGCGCTCTTCGAGCGCGAGCGGCCCGGCGACCGGCGCCCCCGGGCCGCGATCGAGGCGGCGCTGGCGTTCGCGGACGGGGCCGAGCGGACCAAGGCGATCCGCGACAACGCGTGGGCGGCGCACCGCGCGGCCCAGGAGACCCGCGACGCGGGCCGGGGAGCGGCGAGCGCCGCCGCGCGCGCCGCCGCCAACACGTGCGGTGCGGCGTTCCTCCACCCCCTGGCCAAGGCGACCCAGGTCAAGCACATCCTCGCGTCGGCCGCCTACACCGCGCACGCACTCGAACTCTCCTCCGGGGACGGTCCCGACGCCGCCGACGACCACCTCGCGCGGCTGAGGCTCCTCGCCACCCCCGTCGTCGTGGACGTCCTGGGACGCTACCCCGACGCCCCGCCCGGCGGCGGGCGCATCGGGGAACTCGTCCGCCGGTTGGACGCGTCCCTCCGGCGGTCCCCGCCGGCGCGCTGACGCAGGGACCCTGTCAGCGGCCGATCCCGTCCAGCTCGGCGAGGTCCTCGGTGGAGAGCCGGAGCCCCGCGCCGGCGGCGTTCTCGCGCAGGTGCGCCCTCGACGAGGTCCCGGGGATGAGCAGGATGTTCGGCGACCGCCGGAGCAGCCAGGCCAGGGCCACCGACATCGGCGTCGCGTCCAGGCGGTCGGCCACGGCGGAGAGCGACGAGGACTGGAGGGGGCTGAAGCCGCCGAGCGGGAAGAAGGGCACGTAGGCGACGCCCTGTCCGGCGAGCTCGTCGATCAGCTCGTCGTCCTGGCGGTGGGCGAGGTTGTACATGTTCTGCACGCACACGATCGGCGCCATGGCGCGCGCCTCGGCGACCTGCTCCGCCGTCGCGTTGCTCACCCCCAGGTGCCGGATCAGGCCCTGCTGCTGGAGTTCGACGAGGGCCGCGAGGGGCGCGGCGAGCGAGCCGGGGCGGGGCCCCTGGGCGTCACCGAGTCGGAGGTTGACCAGGTCGAGCACGTCGAGGCCGAGGTCGTCGAGGTTCTCGTGGACGGCGCGGCGCAGGTCCTCGGGCTCGCGGGCCGGGGGCCAGCCGCCGTTCCGGTCGCGGTCGGCGCCGACCTTGGTCACCAGGTGCAGCTCCGGGGGGTAGGGGTGCAGCGCTTCCCGGATGAGCTGGTTGGTGAAGCGCGGCCCGTAGGCGCCGGCGGTGTCGATGTGCGTGATGCCGAGGTCGACGGCCTCGCGCAGGACGGCGAGTGCGGCGTCGCGGTCGGTCGGCGGGCCCATGACCCCGGGGCCGGCGAGCTGCATGGCTCCGTAGCCGAACCGGGAGACGGACAGCTCTCCCAGGTCCCAGGTGCCGCCGGGGAGGGGGGTGGAGGGCGTGTTCATGTTCTTGCCTTTCGTCGCGGTCAGGGGGTGGTTCCCGAGGGCTCCTTGCATCAGTATGGGAAGGCAACTTCCCTCTGGGAAGTAGGCACTTCAGGGTGCGTAAGTCACCCACGGGTGAGGGGAGCAGGCGATGGCGACGAGGACGGCGGCCCAGAAGAGGGCACAGGCCAAGGCCGAGTACGACGCCTTCCTGGCGGTGTGTCCCAGTCGTCAACTGCTCGACCGCATCTCCGACAAATGGGTCACGCTGATCCTGTGCGCCCTGGGCGGGGGCGGTTCGCCCCGGCCGGGTCCCGACGGCTCCGGCGAGCCCCGGCCGATGCGCTACTCGGAGCTGTCGCGCCGGCTGGCGGGCGTCAGCCAGAAGATGCTCACCCAGACGCTGCGCTCGCTGGAGCGCGACGGGCTCCTCATCCGCACCGCCGTGCCGACCGTGCCCGTCACGGTCACCTACGAGCTGACCGACCTCGGTCTCTCACTGCACGGGGCGGTGCGCACCATCAAGGCCTGGGCCGAGGCGCACATGGACGACGTGCTCGCCAACCGCGAGGCGCACGACGCCCGCGACGCCTGAACCACCCCGTCCCGCGAAGCGGAGGTAGCGCACCGGCCCGCCTGCCGCTTCTGCCCGCTCGGCCCGAGCCGCCCGCGTCACGCGGAGTGCCGCCGCCGGCAGCCGGACCGCTCCTCCCGAGGGCCCTCCCGGCCCCGGCGCGCCTCCCGTGCCGGGGCGGATCCGGACGCGCCCCTCCGGCGCGCCGACGGATGGGCGCGCCGACGGATGGGCGCGCCGACCGCGGCGAGCAGGCCCGGCCCCTCCCCGGGGCCAGGCTTCCCGACCGGGACGGCCGGCCCGACCCCCGACCAAAGAGACGGCTCCGGTCACGAAAGGAGAATGCGCCCGCGCGCCGCGCGACCCAGGCTGGGCGCATGACCACTTTCCACAAGACCGATCGGGCGCCGGACCTCTCCGGATTCCCCGGCCGCCGCATCGGCGGCGCGGCGCTCATCGCCGCTCCGCTCCTGTGGTGCGCCGGCCTGTTCCTGCGCTACCTCGCCCTGCGCGGAGGCGCCTTCACCGAGGCGGAGCTGCGCGCGTTCGAGGCTCAACCCTTCATGGCGCCCTCCCAGCTCGCCGCCTACGCGGAGTCGCCCCTACTGGCCACGGCCGCACAGGCCCTGTTCGCCTCGGGGGCCATGCTGCTGGTCCTCGCGTTCGCCGCCCTCGCACGCCTGGTCGCTCCGAGATCTCCGCGCCTCGCGACGACGGGCGCCGCGCTGATCGCGCTCGGGCTGCTCGGCCGCATGTACTCGGTGGGCGTCGACGCGACCGCCTTCGCCCTGGTGGACGACCTCGGCCTCGGTCCGGCGACGGCGACCGTGAGCGCCGCCTACGCCGATCTCGCCTACGGTCCGTGGCGTGTGCCGGTGACCGCGTACTTCGGCCAGTACGCCGGCGTGCTGCTGCTGGCGGTCGGGGCCCACCGCTCGGAGGTGCTCGGCACGGGCCGCACCGTCCTGCTGCTGCTGTGGGGAGTGCTCTGGACCGGGGTGCTGAAGGAGGCGACACTGTTCGACTGCGCTGTCGCGGCGGCAGCGGCAGGGCTGGTGTTCGCACCGCTCGGGGTCCGTGTTCTGAGGAGGGCGGCGCCCGACCGCGCGGCGGAGCGAAGCGGAGCGCCCGCGAACACGTGGTCGCGCCTTCTCAGCTGGTGACCGGGCGGTGGTGGGCGGCGGCGCTGCGGCTAGGGTGTGGCGGGTGAGTGTCGAGTGCCGTACCCGCCCTCGGTTCGGCCGCGTCGACCGGTTGCTCGGCAGGGCGGTATCCGTCGTCCTCCCCCTGGGGGCGTTCTGCGGTGCCTTCTACCCCCTGCTTCAACCGCCGTCCCACGCCGCAATGGTGACCGGGTTCACCGCGGTGCCCGGCGTCGCCGCGGCCCTGGTGGTCGGGGTGGCGGCCGCAGCCGCTGTCCGGACGGCACCGCACCCGGTCTGGCCGCTGGTGGCGCTGGCAGCAGTGGACGCCGTGCTCCGAGCCCCCGGTCCGGTGACCGCCATCGCCCTCTACCTCGTGGCGGTCCACGGCCGGTCTCCGGTCGTTGCCGCGGTCGCTACGGGGACGACCTTCCTGTCCGTGGTCCCGCGGCCCGGTGTGGACTGGGACTCGGCTCTCGGCAACGCACCCCTGTTCGTGTGGCTGCCACTGGCCCTGGGGGCGTGGACCGCCGTTCGCGCCCAGGTGCTGGCCGGGCTGGTGGAGAGGGCCGACCGGCTCGAACGTGAGCGGTCCGCCTTGGCCGCGCAGGCCCGTGCCGAGGAACGGACCCGGATCGCCCGCGACATGCACGACGTCGTCGCGCACCGGGTGTCGCTCATCGTGTTGCGGGCCGGGGCTCTGGAGGTCGGCGCGTCTGACGGGGCCACCGCGGCAGAGGCGGAGCTGATCCGCCGGACCGGCCAGGACGCCCTCCTCCAACTGCGCCAGGTGCTCGGGGTGCTCGGTCGGTCGGGGGAGGCCGCTTCCGGCGCCCCGGACCTTCTGCGCCCCCCGCCCGCACTCGCGGACCTGGCGGAGCTGGTCGACCGGTCACGGTCGGCGGGCGTCCCGGTCGAGCTGGAAGTTCCGGACGGGAGCGGAGCAGACACGGGCGACCTCGTCGAGGAGCACGCCGTGTACCGGGTCGTGCAGGAGGCGCTGACCAACGTGCACAAGCACGCGGGGGGTGCCGCGGCCCGCGTAGCGGTGCGCCGGGAGCCCGAAGCCATCGAGGTCGAAGTCGAGAACACACCGCCCGAGCGGGCTCCCCTGGCCCTGCCCGGGGCCGGGTCAGGCCTCATCGGGTTGCGCGAACGCGTCGAGGCACTCGGCGGCGACTTCCGGGCGGCGCCGACCCCTGAGGGCGGGTTCCGGGTGTGGGCGAGGCTGCCGACATGATCCGGGTCCTCCTCGCCGACGACGAGACGCTGGTCCGCACCGGACTGCGGATGATCCTGGAGACGGCCGACGACCTGGAGGTCGTTGGCGAGGTCGCGGACGGCGCCGAGGCACTCGCCGCCGTCCGAAGCCTCCAGCCGGACGTGGTCCTGATGGACGTCCGCATGCCCCGGATGAACGGGGTGGCGGCGCTCAAGGCGATCAACCGCGAGCCCGCTCCGCCCAAGGTCGTCATGCTGACCACGTTCGACCTGGACGAATACGTGTACGGCGCCCTGCGCGCGCGGGCTGCGGGGTTCCTGCTCAAGGGCAGCGGTCCCCGTGAACTGATAACGGCCGTCCGCGCTGTGGTCGACGGCACCGCGATCCTCGCCCCGGCCCTCACCCGTCGATTGGCCGACGCCTTCGCCGAACGCCGCCCCGCCGGAGTGCGCGACGCCCACGACCGTTTGGCGAGGCTCACCGCACGGGAGCGTGACGTCGTCGACGGTGTGGCCCGGGGGCTGGCCAACGCGGAGATCGCCCGGGAGCTGGTGATGACCGAGACCACGGTCAAGGCCCACGTCAGCCGGTCCCTGGCCAAACTGGGTCTGGCCAACCGGGTCCAGATCGCCCTGCTCGTGCGCGATGCCGAGCGGTGAGAGCGCACCCGTCCGGAGCCCCGGGGTTCGTGGTACGGCGGGGATCTTCGGGTACCTGCCGGGCCCCGGAGTCCGTCCGGTCCCGGGTCGGGCACGGCACGGCTCCGCTAGCATCACGCGGATGAGCGCTCCCCACCGCGATCCCTGGCCCGGCGTCGTCCCGGGAACCGAGAACGAGCACGCCGCCTGCGCCGACCTGTGGACGCGCGCCCTCGCCCACCGCGACGGAACGGCACCCGACCCCGCCGACAGGGACCGGGTGCTGCGCAAGCTCGGCACGCCGCCCCACCTGCTCCTCGTAGTGCGCCCCGTGGAGGGCGGCGGCCCGGCCGGGTTCTCGCTGAGCTTCCCGCCCGCCGCCGGGGACCCGTCGCGCACCGCGCACCTGGCCTTCCTCGCGCTGGACCCCGGCCGTCGGGGGCGCGGATGGGGACGCCGCCTCCTGGCCGCCACCCTGGACCGCCTGTCGGGGACGTCCGACGCGGTCACCCTGGAGGTCCTCCCCGACAACGCGGCCGCCCGCGCCCTCTACGGGTCCACGGGATGGCGGGTGGTCGGCGAGGGCCGGTTCGAGGGCTCCGGCCGGTCCAGCGTCGTCTACCGCCTCGACCTCGGCCGGGGTTGACCGCCCCGGGCCTCCACGCGTGCGCGCGGTGCCTCCTCCGGCGGGCGCCCTCAGGGCGCGAAGGTGGGGTCCGGGACCACGGCCACGTCCAGGACCAGCGGCTCGTCGCGGTCGGCGAGCCCGGGGACGACCTCGTCCAGGACCCGCACCAGGTCGCCGTGGGCGCGGACCTCCGCCGCCGGGCAGCCCAGCCCCCGGGCGAGGGCCGCCAGGGAGACCTCGCCGAACGCGGGCCAGGGCGGCTTGCCTCCCCTGTGCTCGGCGAGGCGGTCCATGATCGCGTAGCGGCCGTTGGCCAGGACGACGAAGAGGACCCCGGCCCGGTAGCGGTGGGCGCTCCACAGCGCCTGCACCTGGTACAGCGCGGACCCGTCGCCGACGACCGCGACCACGGGGCGCCCGGGGGCGGCCATGCGGACCCCGGTGGCGGCGGGGAGCGCGAAGCCGAGCCCGCCCATGGCGGCCGACAGGAAGCCCAGCGGGGCGCGGGCGGGCAGCAACCGGTGCAGCTGAGGCCGGCTGGAGGGGGTCTCCTCGACCACGACCGTGTCCGGTGCGATCCGTTCGGCCAGCGCCCGCAGGACGTGGGCCGCGCGCAGCGGCTCGCCCTCCGCCGGCGGCGCCGTCTCCTCAGGGGCCGCCGCAGGTCGGGGCGCCGGTGACACGGGGCGTTCGCGCACCAGGTCCGCGACCACCGCCGTGAAGGGCGCGACCGGGGCGATGACGGCGATCCCCGCGGGCCCGCGGTGGGCCTCCGCAGGGTCCTCGGAGACCATCGCCAGGCGGGTGCCGGGGACCACGAGGGGGCCGTCCGCGTAGATGTACTGGCGGAAGACCGGGGCGCCCGCCGTGAACACCGCGTCGTGGCCGCGCAGCGCCTCCCGCAGCCGTGAGCGCTCGGCGGGCAGGTGTCCGGCGAACAGCGGGTGGTCCTGGGGGAACCCGGCGCGTGCGCCGAAGCTCTCCTGGTAGACGGGGGCGCCCAACCGTTCGGCGAGTGCCGTCAGGGCGGCCCACGCGGGCGCGCTGTCGGCGCCGGCCCCCACCACCAGGGCGGGGTGTGCGGCGCCGTCCAGGAGCGCGGCGACCTCGGCCGCCGCACCGTCGTCGGGGGCCACGTGCGCGGGGCGGGCCACCCGCACCGCCGCGGCCCGGGGCTGTCCGGGGTCCACCGGATGCGACCAGTCGTCCATGCACACGACGACCAGGGCGGGGCCGCGTCCGTGCGAGGCCTCGTGGTGGGCGCGCACGACGGCTGCGGGCACGTCCTGGGCGCGCGGGGGCCGGTGGACCGCGACCGGGTAGTCCCCGGCGAGGCCTTCGAGCCGTCCGGCCAGGAAGGGCTCGTGTTCCAGGTGGCGGCGGTCCTGCTGGCCGACCAGGACCACGAGCGGCGCGCGGTTGACGCGCGCCGTGGCCAGGGCGCCGACCGCGTTGCCCAGGCCGGCGGTGGTGTGCAGCAGCACCATCGCGGGCCGGTCGCGGGCGAGGGCCCAGCCCGTGGCCATGCCGACCACGGAACCCTCGTGCAGTCCCAGGACGAAGTCGATGTCGTCGGGCAGGTCCACCAGGAACGGGACCTCGGTGGAGCCGGGGTTGGCGAAGACCGTGGTCATCCCCAGCTCGCGCATGGCCCCCAGGGTCTGCTCGCGCACGGTCGGCCTCGTCTGCTCGGGCACGGCGCCCCTCTCTCGGTCGGTGCGGACGGGACGGCCCGGCTCGGCGGTGGGCGTCCCGGTCAGCGGTACAGGGCGGCCAGGTCGGCCTCGGTCCCGATGAGGCCGTCCTCCAGCATCAGGTCGGCGAGGACGCCCACGGACTCCTCGTTGACGGCCTCGGGCCAGCGGGGCAGGCGGATGTCGGTCAGGGCGGCCCCGTCGATCTCGGTGTACTCGCCGAGGATGCGGCGCACCTCGTCGGGGTTGGCCTCGGCGTAGGCGAAGGACTCCTGGAGGGCGGCCTCGATCTCGTCGACGAGTTCGGGTTCCCGGGCCAGCATCTCCTCGGAGGTGAAGTAGGCGGCCACGGACAGCTCGGGGTGGGTGTCCACGAAGTTGGAGGCGATCTCCCGGTTGCCCGCGTCGAGGGCGGCGGTGGTGAAGGGCTCGACGAGCCAGGCGGCGTCGATCCGGCCGTTCTCCAGGGCGGGGACCATGTCGGGGAACGCCATCTCGACGAACTCGATGTCGGAGGGGTCGCCGCCCGCCTCGCGGACGGACTCCCGGACGGTGGTGTCGCCGATGTTGAGGAGGTTGTTGGCGGCGACCGTCATGCCCTCCAGGTCGGCGGCGGTCTCCACGGGGCTGTCGTCGCGGACGAACACGGCGCTGAAGTCCGCGCCCTGCTCCCCGTTGCTGGAGACGCCGTTGGCGAACACCTTGAGGGGCAGCCCCTGGTCCCGGGCGACGAGGAGGGAGACGGTGTTGCCGAAGGCGAACTCGAAGTTCCCGCTGACCACGCCGGGGATGGCGGCGGCCCCGCCCGAGCCCGGCTGGATCTCCAGGTCGATGCCGCGGTCGGCGAAGAAGCCCTGGTCGACGCCGAGGTGGAGGGGCGCCACGTCCACGATGGGGATGGCGCCCGCGGTGATCCGGCGCAGGCCGCCCTCCCCGTCCTCCTCGCCACCGCCGCCGGAGCAGGCCGTGGCGAGGACGAGTACGGCGATACAGCTGAGGGCGGTCGACTGTCGGCGCATCTGTGTCTCCTGAGTCGGTCGGCGGTCGGGGAGGGGTCGCCGCGCCGGGGGGCCGGTGGGGGCGGGGCCCGAACTCACGACAGGCCACGGATGTACGTTTTGCGAACAGCTGTGCTGAACGCGAACTTAAGTGATCCAGGTCACCGGGTCAAGGGTGTGGCCCGGGTTTCCGGCGCGGGTGGCGGCTTGGCAGTTCTGCGCTTTTCGATTCAGGGAGTTACTGGATGGCTACAATTCAAGGGATTTCTTAAGCTATAAGAGGCCTTGAACGAGGCGTTCTGTTGTCCTGGCCCGTCAAGGGCACCGAGGAGTATGCGGAATGGTTCCGAACGCTGATCAAGGAGGACCTTCGTTCAGCTGCCCAGGTCGCCGAAGCTGTTGGGGCGTTGCGGCAGGAAGGCCCCATGCTGGGACGACCACTTGTTGACCGGCTCAAGGGATCACGTCTGCACCACCTCAAAGAGCTTCGCCCGGGCTCCGGTGGGAGCTCTGAGATCAGGATCGTCTTCGCCTTCGATCCCTCGCGTTCGGCTCTGCTTCTCCTCGGGGGTGACAAGTCGGGAGACTGGAGACGGTGGTACCGGACCAATATCCCGCGTGCCGAGCGGCTCTATGCCGAATACACCGACGAGCCGGAGGAATGAGCATGGCCAAGCGCACACCGGAGGACTGGGGGTCCCTGGAGCAGGAGCTGTACTCGGCGGGCGTCAGCCCTGAGGAAATCGAAGAGGGGACCCGCCTCCTCCTGGCCGAGGCTCGCGGGCACCAGCTTGCCCTCACCCGGAAACGTCATGAGCTCACCCAGCGGGAGATCGCGGAGGCCATGGGGGTGAGCGTCGCCAGAGTGTCCCAGATCGAACACGGCGAGGTCTCCTCCTTCGACGTCGTGGCCCGATACGTGGAGGCGATGGGTGGTCGACTCGAGCTCGTGGCAGACTTCGGCGACCACCTCCTGCGCATGCCCGTCAGCGCTCCGAGGGAAGGGACGGCCGCCTGAGCGGTCAGGCGGCGGGTGTGCCCTGATGGTGGTACAGCCGCCACACTCCGTCGGGGTTCAGGCGCCACAGCGAACTCCGCAGCGCCCGCACCCCGCCGCGGTCGGTGGTGTAGGCCAGGTGCACCACCCCCGGTGCGACCAACCGTCCTGCCATGCCGGTAACCCGGACCGGCGCCGCCCCGGCGGGCACCGGCCCGTCCGTGGTCGGCAGCTCGGTCAGTATCGCCTGACGGTTCCAACGTCTCCCTGACCTGCCGACCTCGGTGAACTCCGGGTCCAGCAGCTCCCCCGCCAGGTGCCGTGACGCGCGCACCCGGGGGTCCAGCAGCCGCAGCTCCCCCTCGATCGCCCGCTCGACACCGTCGCCGTCCTCCATGCCGTACCCCTCACCCGCCACACGCGGTGGTTCCTCGCCGCTGGCCGACACACGCCTCGTTCTCCCTCTCCCAGCGTCTCACCACCTCGGGCGGCCCGCTCCCCGGGACAATCCCATGGCAGAGGATTTCGGCATGTCCCGACGCGGCGACATCTGCGGCCTGAGCGCCGCCGTGGCCGAGAGGTGAGGGCGGGGGCCGAGAGACGAGGAGGTGCCGTGGCTGTGCGACGAGGGGCGGACGGACTCCGGGCGGAGTTCGTCGCCAACCGGGAACGGGTCCGGTCCTGGCCGGGGCGGTGGGGATGCGGTGAGGTCGAGTGGCCGCCCTTCCACGAGATCCCCCGGCCCTGGGTGGTCCCGCCCCGCAAGCGGAAGAGGTGGCTCGAACGACACGCGCCCTTCCTGGAGGAGTACGAGTGGCGGCTGGAGGCGACTCCCGCGGCCGAGGGCGTCAACTCGCTCCAGGCCGTGTGGGCCTTCGGCGGGGGCCACGGGTTCAAGGAGCTGACCATTCGCCTCGAGAGCTACTTCGACCCGGACTACCTGGCCGAGACGCTGGCCCTCGGCATCGGCGCGGCCGGTCTCAGGGGCTGGAAGGACGACGACGTCCACGGCGTGTACACCTGGCTCCGCGACGGTGCGCGCCACTGCCTCTCCCCGGGGTCCGGCGCCGTGCGCGGACAGCACCGCACGGGCTTCCTCCTCTGCTCGATGTCGTGCTTGGCGATCAGCAGCACCGATGTCGTGACCGAGGTCCGCGCCACCCTCACCGGCACCGCACTGGACGGCGCACCGCTCACCGCGGACGGCCGGAGCTGACGTAGGCCCCCCGGGGGCGGGTGCGCCCGCGAAGGCGCGGCCCGGCCCCGGCGGCGCCGATCGTGCCGTACCGGCCGCCGTCAGCCGCCGGTGAGGACGACCAGGCGCTGCGTCGCGCGGGTCATGGCGACGTAGCGGTCGACCGCACCCTCGATCCCCTCGCCGAACCCCTGCGGGTCGACGAGGACGACCAGGTCGAACTCCAGCCCCTTCGCCAGCTGCGGTGTCAGGGAACGCACGCGCGGCGTCGCCCGGAACGCCGGATCGCCGATGACGCAGGCGGTCCCCTCCGCGTTCCCGGCGAGCCACGCGTCGAGGACCCTGTGCAGGTCCTCGACGGGTCCGTGCGTGACGGGGATCCCGCCCGCGCGCACCGAGGTCGGCACGTTGGCGTCCGGCAGCGCGGCCCGGATGACCGGCTCGGCCTCCGCCATGACCTCCTCCGGCGTCCGGTAGTTGATGCTCAGGGAGGCCGTCGCGATCCGGTCGAACCCGACCCGTTCGAGCCGTTCCCGCCACGGCTCGGTGAACCCGTGCCTGGCCTGGGCGCGGTCCCCGACGATGGTGAAGCTCCGGGAGGGGCAGCGGAGCAGCAGCATGCGCCACTCCGCGTCGGTCAGCTCCTGGGCCTCGTCCACGACGATGTGCGCGAACGGTCCGGCGAGGAGGTCCGGGCTCGCGGAGGGCAGTGCGGCCTCGTCCACCAGGGTGTCCTGGAGGTCCCGTCCGTGCAGCATCGTCACGATGCCCTCGCCGTCGTCGTCCGCCGCGAGCAGGTTGTCGATGACGCCCGACATGCGCTCGCGCTCGGCCGCGACGGCGGCCCTGCGCCGGCGTTCGCGCAGTGACGCCCCCGGGTCGCCCAGGCGCCGGCGCGCCGCGTCCAGGAGCGGCAGGTCGGACACGGTCCAGGCCTGGGCGTCCTCCCGCTGGAGCCCGCGGACCTCGTCCGGGTCCAGCCAGGGCGCGCACAGGCGCAGGTAGGCGGGGACGGACCACAGGTCGCCGACGAGATCGGTCGGCTCGATCATCGGCCACGCGCGCTGGAGGGCCGTGACGAGCTCCTCGTCCCGCATGAGCGAACCGCGCACGAGGTCGGGGGTGACGTCCTCGTCGTCGTGCTTGTCGGCCACGATCGACGCCAGCTCGTCCCAGATCTGCTCACGCGCCTCGTTGTGCGGGGTCCCCGGCCCGGGGGCCGAGAACGCCTCGGCCCAGTCGTCGGCGCCCAGCCAGACCTCGGACCAGTCCGTGGAGACCGTCATCCCCTCGGCAGGCGGCTTCTCGTAGAACCTGACGGCCGCCTCGATCGAGTCGACCAGGCCCGCCGACGACTTCAGCGCGGCGACTCCGGGGTCCTTCTCCGGCTTCGCCGAGGCGCCCTCCGGGACGAGGTCCCGCAGGGTGCAGGTCTGCACGCCCTCCTCCCCGAGGCTGGGAAGGACGTCGGCGACGTAGGCCAGGTAGGGCTGGTGCGGACCGACGAACAGCACGCCGCCCCGGCGGTGGCCGAGCCGCGGGTCGGAGTACAGGAGGTGGGCGGTGCGGTGCAGGGCGACGACGGTCTTCCCCGTGCCCGGCCCGCCGTCGACGACCAGGGCGCCGCGGGACCCGGCGCGGATGATGGCGTCCTGATCGGCCTGGATGGTGCCGAGCACGTCCCTCATCCGGGACGACCGGTTGTCGCCCAGGCTGGCGATGAAGGCGGACTGGTCGTCGAGGGCGGCGTGCCCCTCGAACCCGTCGGCGGTGAACACCTCGTCCCAGTAGTCGCTGATCCGGCCGCGGGTCCACCGGTACCGGCGGCGGCTGGCCAGCCCCATCGGGTCGGCGTGGGTGGCCGCGAAGAACGGTTCGGCCGCCGGGGAGCGCCAGTCGATCAGGAGGCGGCGCCCCTCGACGTCGGTGAGGCCGAGCCGCCCGATGTAGACGGGATCGGATCCGTCCGCGCCGACGATGTGCCCGAGGCACAGGTCCAGGCCGAAACGGCGCAGGGCGCGCAGGCGGTTGGCCATCCGGTGGATCTCCAGGTCCCGGTCCAGGACCTCACGCCCCTTGCCGACGGGCGCGCTGCGCCGGGCGTCCAGGCGGGCGGACAGTTCGGAGACCGACTGTTCGAGGCTCTGCGCGATGGACGCGAAGTGCCGTTCGTCGTCGGCGATCAGGGCCGGGGCGGCCTTGGCGGCGAGGTGCTCGGGGAGGTCGAACGCGCTGGTGGTGAGGCTGTTCACGCCGTCTCCCATGTCGTCGGTGCTGGTCACGAAGGACGATTCTGCAGCACGACGGGGGTCTTGCCGCAAGCCCCCGGGTGCGCTATAAGTTGAGAGTGGAGAGGAGTTCCCAGAACCCTCTCCTTTTTCGTGCGCCGGGGGCGGGCCCCTGGGGGGACGGCCCGGTGGGCCGCCGCACGCGTACGGCGGTCGGCGGCCTCAGCCGGCGGGACGCAGGTGGTCCAGGGCCTCCGGCGGAACCGGGTAGGGGCGCTCCTCGGGGAGCAGGCGGGCGGCCGCGGCGGTGTCCCCCTCCCGGACGAGCGCGTGCACACGCCGGACCAGCGGGGTCACATCGGTGATGGACACGGTCCACTCGTCGGCGTAGCGCCGCGAGGCCTGCCCGGACAGCCCCAGCTGGAGGGACCGGTGGGCCAGCGGGGCCAGGCTCAGGTTGCGTTCGGGGTCCCACTGCACACGCGCGGAGGACTCCCGCAGCCGACGCCTCCACGTCTCCCGGTCGGTGTGCACGCGGGGCTCGAAGTGCGACAGGCACGCGTCGCGCAGCGCGAGCTCGAACCCCTCACGGCTGATCTCCACCGCCAGCACGGTCTCCTGGTCCTTCTTGAGACCCCACCCGCATCGGTACATCATCCACATGAATGACGGTTTCACCCAGGTCATCCGCTCCCTCTTCCAGGAGGAGGGGAAGCGGCCCTGCCGGGCGGCGGGCAGTCCGATGGAGGGGGTGTAGGCCTGGTAGACGGTGACGGAGGTGTCGGTGTGCAGGGCGCGGATCTGGTACCGCGGGACGTCGGGGGCGTTCATGACCGCTCAGGGTGGTGCCCCGGCCGGTCCCCGGGCAACCGGATTTCCGGGGGCGACCGCTCCCCCACCGGTGGCGCACCGGCCGCTCAGACGACCTCGGGCGCGGCCCGCATGCCGACGTAGGCGTACCGTGTGCCGTCGGCGGACGTCGTGAAGACCACCGGCATCCAGTCCTCCCCGAAGGAGGTACCGCTGACGGATGCCGCGAACACGGTCGCCGTGGCCGTCTCCTCCACCGGCACCAGGTCCGCCTCCAGCGGCGGCGAGAAGCGGCTCATGCCGTCCACGAACTCGTAGACCATCCGGAGGCCGTTCCCGCCCCCGGTGACGGTGATGACGACGCCCGGACGGCGGTAGGCGCCGGTGAGGCGGGCCGTGTCCACGGCGGGAGGCTGCTCCGGAGGAGCGAAGCGGTCGGGCATGCGCACGTCGGCCAGAGAGGCGAGCAGTTCCCCGAACAGGTCGGCGTAGAGGCTGCGCGCCCCTCCCCCGTTGGTGACCAGGGCCAGGGCCACCCCCGCGCCCGGCACCGCGCGCAGGTAGGAGTACTGGCCGGTGGCGGCGCCGTCGTGCCCGAAGCCCCGGACCCCGTCCCAGTCGTACAGGGTCCAGCCCAGGCCCCACCCGGCGGCCTCGACGGACCACTTGTCGGGGGACTCCGCCTGCAGTTCGCGCATGGCCCGCACCGTGCGGGGGGCCAGGACACGGACGCCGTCCGCCGCCCTGCCGTCCTCCAGGTGCGCCCGCGCCAGGCGCACCATGTCTCCGGCGGTGGCCAGGACCATGGCCCCGGGGCTGGACGAACGCGTCATGAGGTCCCAGGCCGGGGCCGGTTCGGGGCCCTCCCCGGCCCCTCCCGTGTGGCCCATCGCCGTGCGGAAGCGCAGGGCCTCCTCCGGGAGGGTCATGGTGTGGTCCAGGCCGAGGGGGTCCAGCACCCGGTCCCTGAGCGCCCGGTCCCAGGTGCTGCCCGTCAGGACCTCGATGACGCGGCCGAGCACGCTGAACCCGCTCGTGCTGTAGGAGAGCGCGGTGCCGGGCGGGCAGTCCAGGTCCTCCTTCGCGCACGCCGCGACGAAGCGAGCCAGGCAGTCGTCGCCCCGACCGGTGTCGACGACGAGGTCGCAGCTGAGTCCGCTCGTGTGGGTGAGCAGGTGGCGCGGGGTGATGACCCCTGCGGCCTCCTCGTCCGCGAGGGAGAAGTCGGGCAGGACGTCGCGCACCGGTGCGTCCAGGTCCAACAGGCCCTCTTCGGCCAGGCCCATCGCCAGGGTGGCGGTGTAGACCTTGGCGACGGAGCCGAGCTGGAAGACCGAGTCGGCCGTGGTCTCCACTCCGGTCCCCCGGTGGAGTACCCCGGTGGCCAGTTCGTGGACGGTGCCGCCGGTGAGGACGGCCAGGGCCGCCCCGGGGACGCGGTGGGCGGCGCCGAGCTCGTCGAGCCGGCCCTGCCAGTGGGAGGTGTCGAAGCCCATGGTCGTTCCCCGCCTTCGTGCGTACAGCGTTCTCTTATTGCGAACACCGTACGCACAGGGTCGGGTGTGCGCAAGGGAGAACGCTGTCCGCTAGTCTCCGCTCGAGGTCGGTGGCGATCGAAGGAGGCTTCGTGGCAGGTCGGGCCGGAGCGGTCCCGTCGGTGTGGGCCAGGCGGAACAAGTCCGGGGGGCAACCCGCGCTGAGCCGGGACCGCATCGTGGCCGAGGCGATCGGACTCCTGGACGAGGAGGGCATCGACGCCCTGAGCATGCGCGCCCTGGGCTCCCGGCTCGACGCCGGGGCCACGTCGCTCTACCGGCACGTGGCCGGCAAGGACGAGCTGATCGAACTCGTCGTGGACGAGGTCTACGGCGAGCTGCCGGTGCCGTCCTCCGAAGGGGCCGGGGGCTGGAGGGCCGCGGTCGAGGGCAACGCCCGGGACCTGAGGGCGGCCGCCCTGCGGCACCCGTGGATGGTCTCCGTGCTCGGCCGGGTCGGGCTCTCCCGTCTCGGCCCGAACCTGGCGCAGGTGTCGGAGGGGCTGCTCGGCGTGTTCGAGGCCGCGGGCTTCGGCGTGGAGGAGGCCGACCAGGCCATGAGCACCGTGACCGCCTACGTCATGGGCATGGTGACCAGCGAGGTCGCCTACCTGTCGGTGTTCGCGCGCAGCGGCCGCAGCGAGAGCGAGTGGCGGGAGAGCCTCGCACCCGCCATGGAGGAGTCGCTCCGGGACCTTCCGAGGCTGCGTGCAGGACACGCCGCGCAGGAGGGCAGGAGCCTGGAGGAGATCCGCGACAGCGGCTTCGACTACGGCCTCCAGCGGGTCCTGGACGGACTGGAGGCGCGGCTCGCCCGCCTCGGCGGCGACGGCTGAGGCACGGGTCAGAGGCCGCGGGCGGGGACGGCGGCCTTGAGCAGCATCTCCTCGTACTCCTCCTCGGGGTCGGAGTCCAGCACGATCGCGCCCCCGGCCCCGATGGTCAGTTCCCCGTCGGCGCTCACGGCCGTGCGGATGACGATGTTCAGGTCGGCGGTACCGGTGTGCGACAGGTAGCCCAGCGCGCCGGAGTAGACGCCGCGGGCCGAGGACTCCAGGCGGTCGATGATCTCCATGGTGCGCACCTTGGGCGCCCCGGTCATCGACCCCCCGGGGAAGCAGGCGCGCACCGCCTCGACGGTGGACACGTCCGGACGGAGCCTCCCGCGCACCGTGGACACCAGCTGGTGCACGGTCGCGTAGGACTCCGTGTACATGAACGCGGGCACCTCCACGCTGCCGACCTCGCACACCTTTCCCAGGTCGTTGCGGAGCAGGTCCACGATCATCAGGTTCTCGGCGCGGGTCTTGGCCCCCGTGCGCAGCTCCTCGGCCGCGCGCGCGTCGGTGGCCGGGTCGGGGTGGCGCGGTGCGGTGCCCTTGATCGGCCGGCTCTCCGCGGTGCGGTCCGCCTCCACCCGCAGGAACCGCTCGGGCGAGGCGCTGAGCACGCTCACGCCGCCCAGGCGCAGCAGGGCGGCGTAGGGCGCGGGGTTGGCGGCGCGCATCCGGCGGTAGAAGTCCAGGACGTCGCCGTCGGCGGGCCTGCGGACGCGGTTGGTCAGGCAGATCTCGTAGCTCTCCCCCGCCGTGAGCTGCCCCAGGCACTCCTTCACGTCGCTGACGTAGCCCTCCCGCGGGCGCTCCAGCAGGGGGGCCAGGTCGGCTGCCGGAGCGGGGGGCGCGGGCGGCGCCGGCGGCGCGAGCCCGTCCAGGGAGGCCAGGGTGCGGGCCAGCCAGTCGTCGCCGTCGGGGAGGCCGTCGGCGCAGACGGCGTAGGTGCGCCCGAGGACGTGGTCCACGGCGACGAAGCGGTCGCAGCGCAGCCACACGGCGTCGGGGGTGGACGACGTGTGGGCGGCGGCGCCCCCCGTGTCGGCCTTGCACTCGTAGCCCAGGTAGCCCACGTAGCCGCCGGTGAAGTCGAAGGGCAGTCCCGTGGGGGCGGGGCCGGGGCGCCCGATCCTGCGCTCGAGGGCGTCGAAGACGCTCCCGGGTTCGTGGTGCTCGGCACCGTCGGCGTCGCGCACGCGGACGGGGCCGCCGACCCTGTAGGTGAGGACCTCGCCGGTGGCGGCGCCGAGGAAGGAGAAGCGGGCGGGCCCCTGGGGCCGGGAGCTGTCCAGCCAGAACGCGTACTCGGCGTCGCCGTACAGGTGGCAGAAGGCGGCCTCGGCGTCGACGGCGCGCGGTAGTTCGAGGGTTCGCGGCGCGCCCGAGGGGCGGGCGGCGGGCGTCTCGGGCGCCCGGGGGTGCACCGCCGCGGGAGGGGCGGGGGCGGCCTCGGCGGCGGACGCGCGCACCCCCGCCGACGCCCGTGCGGGGCGGGACGCGGACAGGTGCGCGCGGGCCATGTCCAGGAAGTTCGCGACCAGGTCCGCTCCGAAGTCGCTGGCCACCGACTCGGGGTGGAACTGCACCCCCCAGCGGGGCAGGCGCCGGTGCTCCAGCGCCATGACCACGTCGTCCTCCGCCCAGGCGGTCGCGGCCAGGGGCTCGGGAAGGGGCGCCGGGACGGCCAGGGAGTGGTAGCGCACGGCGGTGAAGTCCTGCGGCACACCCGCGAAGAGGCCGCGGCCCGTGTGCCGGACCCGCGTCAGGTGGCCGTGGCGGGGCTGGGGGGCGGAGACCACGTCGGCTCCGGCCAGGTGGGCGATGGCCTGGTGGCCCAGGCACACGCCCAGGACCGGAAGGCGCCCGTCCGCCAGGAGGTCGGGGACGCGGCCCAGGTCACGGGGGTTCTGGGGTCGGCCCGGTCCGGGCGAGACGACGACGGCGTCCACGGAGAACGTGTCGAACGCGGCCCAGCGGGGGTCGTCGTTGGTGAGGACCAGGGGGGTGTCGCCGAGGACGTGCGCCACCAGTTGGACGAGGTTGTACGTGTAGGAGTCGTGGTTGTCGATCAGCAGCAGTCTCAAGAGGGAATCCGCAGGTAGAGGTCCTAGGCGGTCCCGATATCAACCGGTCTGCCCGGGGGTTCCCGGGATCTCCGCTCCAGGTCCATTCCACGAGGAGAACGCACATCCCGCCATTTCTGTCCTATTTTGACACCTCAGGTTGCGGCCCGACCCTCGCGTGGCTGGCAGGGGACCGTTCCGCCGGGCCCAGGGACGGGGGCCGTGGTACGGGACGCGCTTCCGACGGTTGCCGGAGGAGGTGGGGACGGCGTGAACGGGCGGGGAGGGGACCCGGGCGGCCTGGTGTGCGCCCGGCGCGAGGAGGGCACGGCGGTTCCGTCCACAGGTACGTGAGGGGCCTGGTGGCGGGATGCCGGTCCGGGTAGACAGGTAGTCAGAGGTGGAAGGCGGCTCCTCCACCGGACAGGGAGTGGACGATGTCCTACGTGATGGCCATGGCCGTGATCCTCATCATGGTGGCGCTGGGCGCCCTCCTCGTCGGGGCGGTGACCACCGTGTCGGGCTCCGCGCGGTTCGACCACCCGCGTGCGGAGTGGAGGCAGCACTCCGCAGCGCCCGGACACGGGGTCCCGGACGCGGCGGAGGAGGAGCTGCGCCTGAGATACGCGCGCGGCGAGATCGGCCGCGAGGAGTTCCTCCAGCGCAAGATCGATCTGGAGCGCTGACCGCCCGGCCCTCCTGCGGCCGGGCTCAGCCGGTCATCTCCTCCAGGGTCTTGCCCCGGGTCTCCTTCACACACTTCCAGACGAAGAAGAACGAGATCGCCGCGAAGGCGGTGTAGATCAGGTACGAGCCGCTCAGGTTCCAGTCGCGCAGGCTCGGGAAACTCACCGTGACCAGCCAGTTGGCAAGCCACTGCGTGGCGGTGGCCACGCCCATCGCCGCAGCCCTGATCCGCAGCGGGAACATCTCCCCCAGCAGCACCCACACGACCACACCCCACGACAGGCCGTAGAAGAGGACGAACGAGCTCGCCCCGGTGAGCGCCACCACTCCCCAGCCGAAGCCCAACTGCGCCGTGTCGCCCACCACCGTGGCATGGCTGAACGCGAACGCGGTCGCCGCCAGGGTCACCGTCATGCCCGCGGAGCCCACCAGCAGCAGGGGCCTGCGGCCGATCCGGTCCACCAGCAGGATCGCCACGACCGTGCCGACGATGTTGATCACCGAGGTGAACAGGCTCAACAGGAGGGAGTCCCCCTCGGGGACCCCCACGGACTGCCACAGGGAGCTGGAGTAGTAGAAGATCACGTTGATGCCGACGAGCTGCTGGAACGCCGAGAGCGCCATGCCGACCCACACGATCGGCAGCAGGCCGAACCGCCCGCGCAGGTCCCGGAGCCGGGCGGGCCTCTCCGAGCCCAGCGCCTCCCGGATATCCGCGATCCGCCGGGCCACCTGCCGGTCTCCGCCGCCCTCCACGCGGCCCAGGACCTCTCCGGCCTCGTCCGCGCGGCCGACCCGCACCAGGAAACGCGGGGACTCGGGGATGACCAGGCTGACCAGGAGGTACACCAGGGCGGGCACGAGTTCGGCCGCCAGCATCCACTGCCAGGCCTGGAGCGGTCCGAGCATGTTGTGCGCGCTGCCGCCCGCCAGGCTCGCCAAAAGGTAGTTCACCAGCTGGGAGGCGGCGATGCCCAGGACGATGGCCAGCTGTTGGAGGGAGGCCAGTCGGCCGCGGTAGGCGGCCGGGGACACCTCGGCGATGTAGGTCGGGGCGATCACCGAGGCGATGCCGATCGCCACACCGCTGAGCACCCGCCAGGCGGTGAGGTCCCAGATGGAGAAGGGCAGCGCCATCCCCAGGGCGCTCACGGCGAACAGCACGCCCGCGATCCGCATCGTGCTGATCCGGCCCCTGCGGTCGGCCAGCCAGCCGGTGATCGCCGCGCCCACCACCGAGCCGAGCAGGGTGGAGGCCACGGTGAAGCCCAGGACGGCGGAGTTTACCTCGAACCGCTGCTGGATGGCGTCCACGGCCCCGTTGATGACCGCGCTGTCGTAACCGAACAGGAAACCGCCCATCGCCGCCGCGGCGGCGATCAGGGTCACCCGTGCGAGACCTGCTCCCTCCGCCCGGCCCGTCCCCCCGGCGCCGGGCCCGCCCGTCCTCGTCATCCCCGCTCCCTCCTCGGCGGCACTCCGCCGCCGTCGGCCGTCACCGACAGGGTGAACGCGGTGCGGGGGCAGGGGGACGGACGAAACGCCCACGGGGAAAAAGATGCCCGGCGCTTGGGCCCCAGCCGACCGGTCGCCTACCGGGGACGGGGACGCGGACAGGTCAGCCGGTCATCTCCTCCAGGGTCTTGCCCCGGGTCTCCTTGACGAACTTCCACACCAGGAAGAACGAGATCGCCGCGAAGGCCGCGTAGATCAGGTAGGCCCCGCTCAGGTTCCAGTCGCGCAGGCTCGGGAAGCTCACCGTGACCAGCCAGTTGGCAAGCCACTGCGTGGCGGTGGCCACGCCCATCGCCGCAGCCCTGATCCGCAGCGGGAACATCTCCCCCAGCAGCACCCACACGACCACACCCCACGACAGGGCGAAGAACAGCACGAACAGGCTGGCCGCGGCCAGGGCCACCGCGCCCCACACGAACGGCAGGGACACCTCCTCGCCGTCCACGACCGCGTTGGAGAAGGCGTAGGCGGCCAGGGCGAGCGCCACGGTCATGCCGGCGGAGCCCACCAGCAGCAGGGGCTTGCGGCCGATCCGGTCCACCAGCAGGATCGCCACGAAGGTGCCGACGATGTTCACGACGGAGGTGAACAGGCTCAGCAGCAGCGAGTCGGTCTCGGCCACACCGACCGACTGCCACAGGGAGCTGGAGTAGTAGAAGATCACGTTGATGCCGACGAGCTGCTGGAACGCCGACACCGCCATACCGATCCACACGATGGGCAGGAGGCCGTGGCGTCCGGTCAGGTCGCGCAGCCGGGGCCGGACCTCCGAGCCCAGGGCCTCGCGGATCTCCCCGATCCTGCGGTTGACCCGTTCCGTCCCGCCGCCCTCGACGTCGGCGAGGATGCCGCGGGCCTTGTCCACGCGCCCCACACGGACCAGGTAGCGGGGGGACTCGGGGATGAGCAGGCTCAGGCCCAGGTAGACCAGGGCCGGAAGCATCTCGACGCCCAGCATCCACTGCCAGGCCTGGAGCGGTCCGAGCATGTTGTGCGCGCTGCCGTCGGCCATCTGCGCGATCCCGAAGTTGACCAGCTGGGAGGCGGCGATGCCCAGGACGATGGCCAGCTGTTGGAGGGAGGCCAGTCGGCCGCGGTAGGCGGCCGGGGACACCTCGGCGATGTAGGTCGGGGCGATCACCGACGCCAGCCCGATGGCCGCGCCACCCAGGATGCGCCACGCGGTCAGGTCCCACACCGTGAAGGGGAGGGCCGATCCGAGGGCGCTCACCGCGAACAGCACACCCGCGATCTGCATGACCCTGATGCGGCCGAGCCGGTCGGCCAGTCCGCCGGCGACCGCGGCGCCCAGCACACACCCCAGGAGCGCGGACGCGACCGTGAAGCCGAGTGTGGCCGCGCCGACGTCGAACCGCTGCTGGATGGCGTCCACGGCCCCGTTGATGACCGAGCTGTCGTAACCGAAGAGGAAACCGCCCATCGCCGCCGCGGCGGCGATCATCGTCACGTGGACGATGTTGCCCTCACCCTCCGGAGTCTTCCCCGTACTGGACTGACTGGCTCCGCTCACGTCCACTGCCCCCAGCGCCATGTTGGTCGATAGCCCTCCAGGGTGAGCACACAAGGCGGCGGAGGTCACGGACAAAACGCCCACGGGTCAAAAGTTGTCCGGGGATTGGCGCTTCCGCGCCCCGGTTCGCCCCGGCATCGGGCCCCTCCGGCTGCCGGAAGCGGGGGCCTTCTCCCGGAACCGGCGCCCCCACGGCCGGGACCGCACGCCCGACGGGTGCCGGGTCGGCGCGGGCGGCTCCGCGCCGGACGGGAAACGGCGCTTCCGCACAAGACCTGCGCCGTGTTTTTGGCTCGTCCGGCGGCTGCGCGTTCCCGGCCCGCCCCTCCAGGATCATGACGTGACCACTTATCCCGCCCTGGCCGAGAAGGCCGTCCGCCGACAGAAGCCCACCCGGGAAGAACTCCTCGCGGTCCTGGCCGGCCCCGACGACGACCTGCTGGACCTGGTCGCCGCCGCTTTCCGGGTCCGGCTGCGCTACTTCGGGCGCCGCGTCAAGCTCAACTACCTCGTGAACATGAAGAGCGGCCTGTGCCCCGAGGACTGCTCCTACTGCTCTCAGCGCCTGGGTTCGCGGGCGGGCGTCGTCAAGTACACCTGGCTCAAGCCCGACGAGACCCGTGCGGCCGTGGCGGCCGGGGTCGGGGCCGGGGCCACCCGCGTCTGCCTGGTGGCCAGCGGTCGCGGGCCCACCGACCGCGACGTGGCCCGGCTCGCCCCCGCCATCGAGGGCATCAAGGCCGAGCACCCGGGCGTGGAGGTGTGCGCCTGCCTCGGCCTCCTCTCCGAGGGGCAGGCCCAGCGCCTGCGCGAGGCAGGGGCGGACGCCTACAACCACAACCTCAACACGTCGGAGGAGCGCTACTCCGACATCTGCACCACCCACGGGTTCGCCGACCGGGTGGACACGGTCGAGAAGGCCAAGCAGGCCGGCCTCTCCCCCTGCTCCGGCCTGATCGCGGGCATGGGGGAGAGCGACGACGACCTGGTCGACGCCCTCCTGGCCCTGCGGGAGCTGGGTCCGGACTCGGTTCCGGTCAACTTCCTCATGCCCTTCGACGGCACCCCGTTGGAGGGGACCTGGGAGCTGACACCGCAGAGGTGCCTGCGCATCCTGGCCGCGGCCCGGTTCGTCTTCCCCGACGTGGAGGTGCGCCTGGCGGGGGGCCGTGAGATCCACCTGCGCTCCCTCCAGCCGCTCGCCCTGCACATCGCCAACTCGGTGTTCCTGGGCGACTACCTCACCAGCGAGGGGCAGGCGGGCCGGGCCGACCGGGAGATGATCGAGGACGCCGGCTTCGCGGTACAGGGCGCGGGCGGGCCCGCCCTGCCGGGCGACCGCAGCGAACTGCTGAAACCGCGGCTGCGGGGTGCGGGGACGGCTCTTCCGCCCAACGTCTGACGTGCGTGCGCCCCTGTGGCCGGGAGCCCCGGCGCCGTGGGCGTCCGCCGAGGGCTCGTGCCCACGGGGCCCTGGGCCGGCCGTGCCCGCGTCCCGGGGGCCACCGGTCAGCGCTGGACGGGCTGCTCGGTGCCGTTCCAGAGGGGTGCCTGCTGGTAGCTCTGGGCCAGCTCGGCGGCCACCGCGTCCTCCTGGCGGTCGCGCACGCACTTGGCGAGCGTGAACGTGGACGTGACGACGTAGAGCAGGCCGAGCGCGAGGAACGCGCGGATCCAGAGGTCGACGGGGAGGTAGACGATGCCCGCGCCGACGCCGACCGAGGAGATCCCGAAGGAGATCGCGGACTGGAGGTAGAAGTGGGGGGAGGACCGGGGGGTGAAGGTGTTCATGTCCCCAGGGTGCCCCGCCCCACGCCTCCACGCCTGAGTACCGCTACTCAACGGCCCGTCGCCGTGTCCCCGGCCGGCCCTCGCGGGTCGCCCCGGCGGGCGGGGTCGGCGCCCGGCCGGCTCAGGCCGGGCTCGTCGACCGGTCGGGGCGGAAGGCGGACAGGTCGACACCCGGGTCCTCCCCCATGGCCAACCGGGCCGCGACCACGCCCTGGAAGGGGCCGAAGCTCAGCCCCTGTCCGCCCAGGCCCGTGGCCACGAGCACGCCGGGGAGCCGCTCCACCGGGCCCAGCAGCTGCAGGCCGTCGGGCGTGCCCGGCCGGAACCCCACCCGCGTCTCCACGACCGTCGCCTCCCCCAGCTCGGGCAGCACCTCCAGCGCGGTGGAGAGGTTGTGCAGCAGCCCCGAGGCCGTCACCCTCCGGTCGAACCCGGCCCCGGGTTCCAGCGTGCCCCCCGTGACCACCCGGTCCGGGCCGAACGCGGACACGAAGTAGTCGCGTTCGCCGAAGCGCACCACCGGCCAGGCCCGTGTGTCCCGGCCGGGGAGCGCGAAGTGGGTCATCTGGCCGCGTACCGGGTGCACCGGAAGGTCGACCCCGGCGACCGCGAGCAGCCCCGCCGACCAGGCCCCCGCCGCGACGATCACCACGGGCGCCTCCAGGTCGTCGGAGCCCACCCTCACCCCGGTGACCCGGTGGCCGTTCCAGAGCAGGCGTGAGTCGCCCTTGAAGTAGCGCAGGCCCCGCTCCTCGGCCGCGTTGAACAGCGCCGCACGGGCGGCCCGGCCGTTCAGCCTCGCCATGCCCTCGATGTACAGGCCGCCGTAGGGCTCGGGCACCAGGGGGAACCGGGCGCGCGGCTCCCCCGGGGCCAGCCGCTCCACCCGGCCCATCGTCGCGAACTCCGGGCGCTCGGACAGGGTGCGCATCAGGTCGAACCCGGCGTCGTCCCCCTCCAGGTCCACCGACATCCCGCCGACCACCTCGTAGCCGGGGGCGTGCCCGTCCTCCGAGAGCTCGGCCATGAGCAGGGGGTAGTGCTCCGCGGCGCGGGCCTTGAAGCCCCACACCGGCGCGGCGTCCCACGGGAACGGCCAGGGGAAGACGATGCCCGTCCCGGCCGCCGTGGCCTGCCCCAGGTGCGAGGCGTCCACCAGCGCGGTGGACACGCCCTTCTTGGCCAAGTGGAACGCCGCGCTCGTCCCCACGATCCCGCCGCCGACCACGATCACGTCCATGCCCCCACCCTGCCCCTCCCGGCTCCGCGGGACAAGCCGGACGGCCCGCGTGCCGTGACCGGGAAAGGGGTAAGGGTGCGCGATAGGTTGTGCTCTCCCGAGAGTCGACCCCCGATCCTCTGGAGGACGTGTACGTGGACGGATACACCTACTACGGGGTCGCCCTGATGCGCCGCCCCGGCCCCGAGCTGGCGCAGGGCATCGTGACCCACATGGAGCGGACGCCCGTGGACCCGGTCCTGGCCGCACGCCAGTACACGATCTACCAGGAGGCCGTCGCCTCGGCGGGGTGGCGGGTGCACGAGGTCGAGACGGCTCCGGCCCTGCCCGACTCGGTGTTCGTGGAGGACCCGGTGGTGGTGTGCGAGGACCTCGCGATCCTGGCGCGGCCCGGCGCCGACACCCGGCGGGGCGAGGTCGACGGGGTGGAGGCGTCGGTGCGCCTGCTGGGGCTGCGGGTGGCCCGGATCGAGGCTCCCGGGACGCTGGACGGCGGCGATGTGCTCCAGGTGGGGTCGACCGTCTACGTGGGGGTGGGCGGGCGCACCGACGCCGACGGCGCCGCCCAGCTCGAACAGCTGGTCAAGCCCCTGGGCCGCGAGGTCGTCCGCGTGGAGCTGGGCCGCGCGCTGCACCTGAAGTCCGCGGTGACCGCCCTGCCGGACGGCTCGCTGATCGGACTGTCCGAGCTGGTGGACGCCGACGCCCTGCCGCCGGTCCGCCGCCCACCGGAGGAGCGGGGCGCGCACGTGCTGCCCCTGGGAGGGCGGGACGTGCTGGTCAGCGCCGCCGCGCACGAGACCGTCCACGAGCTGGCGGCCGAGGGGTGGCGGGTGCTGCCGGTGGACATCTCGGAGTTCGAGAAGCTGGAGGCGTGCGTGACCTGCCTGAGCGTCCTGATCCCGGACCGGGCGCGCTGATCCGGGAGGCCGGGCGTGCGGGCGGCGGGGGCGCGGACCGAAAGGCGTCCGGGGCCCGCCCGCCCCGAATGTCCGTGGCGGTGCGTAGCGTCGCGGGCGCGGCAGAGCGAAACAGTGCCGGATCCCGTCCCCCGCACGGGGCCCGCCCGGAGGGAGACCACCATGGCCTACGCCGACGCCAACGGCGTCCACACCTACTACGAGGAGAGCGGTGCGGGAGAACCCCTGCTCCTGATGCACGGCGGGTTCGGCACGGCGGACGACTTCCAGGGAGGACTCGCCGCGCTGTCCGACACCTACCGCGTCCTCGTCCCGGAGCGCCGCGGGCACGGGCGCACGGCCGACGTGGAGGGGCCCTACGCCCTGGAGACGCTGGCCCTGGACACCGCCGCGTTCGTGGAGGAGGTGGCGGGCGGACCGGTCCGCATCGCCGCCTACAGCCACGGCGCGATGGTCGCGCTGACGCTGGCCGTGCTGCGTCCGGACCTGGTGTCACGCCTGGTGCTGATCAGCGGGGTGTTCCACCACTCCGCGCTGCTCTCCAAACCCGGCCCCGAGGGCGAACTGCCCGAGATGGTCGCCGGGCCCTACGCCGCCCTCTCCCCGGACGGTCCCGACCACATCCGCGTGGTCCTGCGCAAGGTGGCCGAGTCCATGGCCGTCGAGCCCGCGATGGAGAGCGCCGACCTGGCCGGGGTGAGGGCGCCGACGCTCGTGATGGTGGGCGACGACGACATCGTGCCCGTCGAGCACGCCGTGGCGGCGTACCGGGGCCTGCCCTCGGCGGAGCTGGCGGTGGTGCCGCACGCCTCCCACGCTCTGCTGTGGGAGCGGCCGGAGGAGTGCGCCTCCCACGTGCGGAGGTTCCTGGCCGGGGACGGTCCGCCCACCTTCATGCCCGTCCGGCGCGGGGCCTGACCCCGGGGACCGGTCGTTCTGCGACCCCCGGTACCGGCCGCGGGGCCGTTCTGCCGTCGGCAGAGGCGGAAACCCCGGCCGGGCCCCGAGGCGTTGTCCCGTACGCACCGACGAACGAGCACACGGGAGCACGATGAGCGCTGTGAGGCTGATCCGCAGCCAGACCCTGACCGAACACGTGGACTACGCCTACGCGGCCACGGCGAGCGCCCCGGCACGGGTCGTGTGGACCGCCGGGGCGTGCCCCCTGGACGAGGACGGCGGCACCGTCGCCGTGGGCGACTACGCGGGCCAGGCCCACCAGGTCATGCGCAACCTGCGCACCGCCCTCGACGACGCCGGGGCCGCCCTCACCGACGTCGTCCGGACCACGGTGTACGTGGCGTCCGCCAGACAGGAGGACCTGGTGAAGGCCTGGGACGTGGTGCGCGAGCACATGGGCGGGCACGACGCGCCCAGCACCCTGCTCGGTGTGGCCGCGCTCGGCTACGACGACCAGCTCGTCGAGGTGGAGGCGGTCGCGGTCACCGCGGACTGAGCCACCGCCGGGGCGCGGGGCCGGAAGACGCCCTCCCCGCTCCGCCCGGGAACCGCCCGCCGGTCCCGGACGGAGCGGGTCCCGGACGCGGGAAACCCCCGGGCGGCCCCGGCGTCCAGGACCGTGACTGTCCTGGACCCCTGGCAGACTGCGGGCATGAAAGCGACCTCCGCACGCCTGCTGCGCCTGTTGTCCCTGCTCCAGACCCGCAAGGACTGGCCGGGGGCGGACCTCGCCGACCGGTTGGAGGTGAGTCCGCGTACCGTGCGCCGGGACGTGGACCGGCTGCGGGAGCTGGGCTACCCGATCCGGGCGACCATGGGCACCGGCGGCGGCTACCAGCTGGGGGCGGGCGCCGCCCTGCCCCCGCTGCTGTTGGACGACGACGAGGCCGTGGCGGTCGCCGTGGGCCTGCGCACGGCGGCGCAGGGCGGGGTGTCGGGGATCGAGGAGACCTCCGTGCGCGCCCTGGCCAAGCTCCTCCAGGTCCTGCCCTCGCGCCTGCGCCGGAGGGTGGACGCCCTGGGCGCCTTCACCGTCCCCATGCCCGGCGCCGGACCCACGGTCGACTCCGACGTGCTGACCCTGGTCGCGTCGGCCTGCCGGGACAGCGAGCGGCTGCGCTTCGACTACGAGAGCCACGACGGAACCCTCTCGCGAAGGATCGTCGAACCCCACCGGCTGGTCTCCCGGGGACGGCGCTGGTACCTGGTGGCCTGGGACACCGCCCGCGAGGACTGGCGGACCTTCAGGGCGGACCGGATGCGTCCCCTCACCCCGACCGGCCCCCGGTTCCCGCCGCGCGACCCTCCCGCGCAGGGGGTGGCCGCCTACCTGGCGGAGCGGATGAGCGTGCACATGTGGCCGCACCAGGCCCGCATCAGGCTGGCCGTCCCCGCCGAGGAGGCGGAGCGCCGCGGGATCGGCAACCACGGCCGGATCGAACCCGCGGACGAGAACTGGTGCGTGCTGGTGTGCGCGGGGGGCTCGTTCCGGGTGATGGCCTGCTACCTGGCCATGCTCGACGTCGAGATGGAGGTGGAGGAACCCGACGAGCTGCGCGCCGAGATGGCCCGCCTGGCGGTCCGGCTCAACCGGGCCGCCTCCGGCTGAGCGCCTCCGATCCCCCTGCCCCGGGTCAGGCCGCGATGTCCAGGGGACACCGGTCGTCGGCCCGCCACGATCGCGGTGGACGCCGACGGGTCCGTGGAGGGGGTCGGCGGTGCCCGGCCCGTGCACGAACGGCACGCCGCCGCGGTCCGCCGGAAGCGGGGGGACGCCCGCGTGCGCGGGGATTCCCCTGTACGGCCACCGTGGCGGGGAGCGGACCTTCTGGTCGAAGTTCGCCCCGCGAACCCGCCAAAACCACTACGTTGGGGAGTCATTTATCTCCGAAGAGTAATGAAAGCAGGGGTGTCCGTGCCCGCTCCAACCCGACTCCACTGCCCTGAGCTGCGGGGCCTCAGCGCACCGCCCACCATCCGCGACCTCGGCCCCGACTACCGGGTCGCCCGGTGGGACTCCCCCGCCTCGCTCTCCCCGGACTGCCGCAGGCGCCTCCACGGGACCCTGCGGGAACTCGCCGCCCGCGCCTTCGGCGCCGACCACTCCGGCTACTGGCGCGCCCGCGTCGACGCCGGGTTCTTCGACCAGGTCTCCACGCTGGCGCTCATCCTCGGCCCCGACGGCGTCCCCGTCGGCTGGGGCGGCTACCACCGCTGCAGCTTCGCCTCGCGCCGCGCCCTGTACCTGGACGCCGCGGGCGTGGTCCCCGCCCACCGCCGGTTCGGCCTGACCTCCGCCCTGATGACCCACTTCCTGGCACGGGAGATCCTCGCCCACCCGCTGCGCCGCACCTATGTCGTCCTGCGCACCCGCCACCCCGCGGTCTACGCCGGGTGGCGCAAGGGCCTGGGCGCCGCACGCGTCTTCCCCAGCGAGCACCGGCCCCTCCCCGCCCTGGTCCGGCGCATCGCGGGCGAGGCGGCCGAGTGGCTGGGGGACGGCCCCCGGCTGGACCCCGGGAGCCTGCGCGTCCGCGACGCCTACCACATGTTCGAGGGCGACGTCTACGGGGTCCCGCCCCGCAGCGGCCACCCGGCGATCGACGACTACTTCGCCCACGCGGTCGGCCCCAAGGACGCCGTCCTGGTCGTCGCGCGCATGAGCGTCCCCGGCCTGGCCCGGTTCGCCGCGGCCCGCGCGCTCAGCGCGCGGGCCCGCCGGCGGCCCCCGAGCGGCGGCCGACCCGTGCGCGGAGCCGTCCCCGGGGAGCCGGTCCCCGCCGCGCCCACCGGGGCGGGCGCGGCCGGGCTCATCCCAGGGGGACGGCCTTGACGTTGGCCGGGCTGTACACGAGCCCTCCCACGTCCCGGATCTGGTCCGAGATCCGTGCCAGGTGCAGGCTCTCCGACCACGGCATGTCAGGGCTCTCCCGCTCCCCCGCCGCCACGCACCGGGCGACCTCCTCGGCCTCGTACTCGTAGCCGTTGGCCCGGAAGGGCCGGTGGAACTCCTCCCGCTCGCGGCCGTCGCGGTGCAGCACCGCGGTGGTCGCCGCGAAGAAGTTCGGGATCTCCAGCCACCCCTTCGACCCGGCCACCACCGCCCGGTTGGGGAGCGTGGTGCGCGAGGAGCAGGACAGGGTCCCGGTGGCCCCGTTCTCCCCGCGCACCAGGACGGTGGTGTGCGTGTCCACCATGCGGTCGGGCGACAGCTGGCGGGTGGCGCCCACGACCGTCAGCTCGCCCAGGTGGCGGGAGGCGAAGGCGAGCGGGTAGATCCCCAGGTCGAGCAGGGCGCCCCCGCCCAGGTCGGCGTTGAAGATCCGGTGGTCGGGGTCGTAGGGGACGTTGGCGCCGAACTCCGCGGACAGCCAGCAGACCTCCCCGATCGCGCCGTCGTCCACCAGCTCGCGGACCAGGCGGGAGACCGGCAGGTAGCGCGTCCACATCGCCTCCATCAGGAAGCGGTCGTTGGCGCGCGCCGCCGCGACCATCTCCGACACCTGGAGGGCGTTCATCGCCATGGGCTTCTCGACCAGGACGTGCTTGCCCGCGTTCAGGCAGGTCAGAGTGTTGGGGTGGTGCCAGGGGTGGGGGGTGGCCACGTAGACGGCGTCCACGTTCGGGCTCTGGGCCAGCTCTTCGTAGCTGCCGTGGCGCTCCGGGACGCCCCACGCGTCCGCGAACTCGTCCGCCCGGTCCCGCGTGCGGGAACCGACCGCCGTGACCGTGGCCGAGGGGACGGCCCGGAGCCCTTCGAGGAAGGAGTGTGCGATACCGCCGGTTCCGACCACGCCCCAGCGCAGCCCACCGTTGTCATCTGTCATGGGCTCATCCTAAAAACAGGGTCATCTCGGGGGCGAGGCGGGGAAGGTCCTCGGATTCGGCGCCCGGGAACCGTACGGTGGGGGCCAGTGAGGCGGACGAGCTCGCCCGCCGGACCACGAACGGAGGAGGACATGTCGGAGACGCTCGCACGGAGGCTGGGGGTACGGCCCGGGGACCGGCTGCTCGTCCTCAACGCCCCCGAGCGCTACCTGCGGCTCCTGGAGCCACCGCTCGACATCCACATCGACCTGGGCCCCATCGAGGGCGCCGACTACGACGACGTCCACATGTTCGCCCTGGACAAGGGGACCGTGGACCGCGAGGCCCCCCGCGCCCTCGCCTCCGTGGGCCCGGGGACCAGGCTCTGGGTGTGCTTCCCCCAGCGCGGCGGCACCATCATCACCGACCTGACCGCGGACAAGGGCTGGGACGTGCTCGTGGACGCCGGTTGGCGCCGCGCCGCCCAGGAGCCGATCGACTCGGACTGGGCGGCGCTGCGCTTCGAGCGGAGCTGAGGAAGCCCCGCCTCGGTCAGCCCGGCTCGACGCTGAGGGAGCCGCTGACGGTGTTGGCGTCGATGCGCGACGCCGCCCCGTCCTCGACGTCCACGCCCACGTCCCGCTGCCCGGAGGTGGAGTCACCGGTGACGTCGTAGGCGCCCCTGGGGACCCGCACGTCGATGCTGCCGCTGGTGGTGTCCAGGGTCAGCGTGTCGAAGGCGCCCCCGGTGGCGACCTCGATCCGACCGGAGACCGTCGAGGCCTCCGCCGTGGTGAAGCCCCCGCCCACGGCCACGTCGCCGCTGGTGGACTCGGCCCTGACCGACTCGGCCTCGAACCCGGACACGTCCACCCGTCCGGACGTGGAGGACGCCTCCAGCCTCTCGCCCGAGCCCGCGGCGCTGACCTCGCCGCTGGTGGTGTCGATCCCCACCGAACCCTCCACCCCGGCCAGTGACACCTGCCCGCTCGTGGTGTCCACGGCCACGTCGCCGACGTTGTCGGACACCTCGACCGGACCGCTGGTGGTGGACAGCTCCAGTGCGCCGTTGACGTTCTCCGCGCTGATCCGGCCGCTGACGGTCTCCACGGTCACCTCGGTCCCCTCCGGGACGGTGATCTCGTAGTTGACCGCGCACCCCCCGAAGAAGGGGATGCCCTGGCAGACGGCCTCCACCTCGAGGCCGTCCCCGTCGGCCTCGGCCCCTTCCCTCGGCTCGGTGAGGGGCGTGCCGCGCAGGGTGCGCTCCACCACGACCTCGTCGCCGCCGCCGGCGAGGACGACGTCGCCGCCCGTGCGGTTGTCGACCTCCAGGGTCCGGATCCCGGCGAAGGAGTCGCTGCGGTCGCCCCTGTCCACGCCCACGCTGCCCAGCACGGAGAACGAGGTCGCCGCCACCATGATCGCCACCAGCACGCCGCCGATGACGAGCCAGGGGCCCACGCGGAACCTGCGGCGGGGCTCCTTGCTCGACGAGGCGTACAGCCCCCGTGCCTTGAATGTCACTGTCTTCCCTTCCTGGAGGACTCCCGCCCTCCGGATGTCGGTGCGGTCAGGTGCGGTCGGCGCCGCGCAGGTAGTGCAGGACGGCCTGGACCCTGCGGTGGTCGTGGTCGTCCTGGCCGAGGTCGAGCTTGGTGAAGATGGAGCGGATGTGCTTCTCCACCGCGCGTTCGGTGACGCTCAGGCGCAACGCGATCCCCGCGTTGTTCAGCCCCTGGGCCATCACCTCCAGCACCTCGCTCTCGCGGGGGGTCAAGCGGTCCATGGCGCTGTCCCTGTGTCGGCTGAGCAGTTGTGACACCACCTCGGGGTCGATGGCGGCGCCGCCGCCGGCGACCCTGCGCAGCACCGCCAGGAACTCGTCGATGTCGGCGACCCGGTCCTTGAGCAGGTAGCCGACCTTGCTGGACCCGCCGCCCAGCAGGTCGGCGGCATAGCGGCTCACCACGTGCTGGGACAGCAGCAGCACCGCCACCTCCGGATGGGAACGCCGGATCGCGACGCCCGCCCGGATGCCCTCCTCGGAGAAGGTGGGCGGCATGCGGATGTCGACCAGGCACAGGTCCACGTCGGGATGCTCCTCCACCGACCGCAGGAGGGCGTCGGCGTCGCCGACCTGGTCGACGATCTCCACGCCCGCGTCCTCCAGCAGCCGGGCCATGCCGCTGCGCAGCAGGACCGAGTCCTCGGCGATGATCACCCGGGGCCCCTTCTCGGGCTCCGGTTCCGTCGCCGCGTTCGCACCGCTGTACACGGTCATGCCTCCCATGGGATGTCGGCGGTCAGGACGGTTCCCCCGCCGGCCGGACTGTGGACCGTCAGGACGCCGTCGACCGCGTCGACGCGGTCCCACAGTCCGTACAGGCCCGTGCCGGCCTCGGGGTCGGCCCCGCCGACCCCGTCGTCGGTGACGGTGAGACGGAGCCGGTCGGCGGACCCGCGGGCCCCGCCGACCACCAGCTCGGCGGACACGGTGACCCGTGCGGCCCCGGCGTGCTTGGCGACGTTGTTCAGCGCCTCGCACGCCACGTAGTAGGCGACCCCCTCCGCACGCTGCGAGGGTCGCTCGGGCAGGTCCACGTCCACACGCACGGGGACGGGGGCGCGCCCCGCGGCGACCGGGAGGGCCGCGCCCAGGCCGTGGTCGGTGAGGACCCGGGGGTGCAGGCCCCGCGCGACCTGACGCAGTTCGTCCATCACCTCGCGGGACTCCCGCTGGGCCTCGGTGATGAGCTCCAGGGCCTTCTGCGGGTCCGCGGTGACACGGGAGCGGGCCCGTGTGAGGGTCATGGTGAGGGCGAGCAGGCGCTGCTGGGCCCCGTCGTGCAGGTCGCGTTCGATCCGGCGCCGTTCGGCCTCCGCGGCGTCGACCATGCGCAGGCGGCTGTCCTGGACGTGGACGAGGCGCCGTCGGATGCGCAGCTCCGGGGCCTCGAAGAGGAGCATCCGGTGCAGGAGGACCTCGGTGGCGACCAGGGAGGGGGTCAGCCGCAGCCCGACGAGCGCCAGCAGCGGACCGACGGCGACCAGGGCGAGCGGCCCGGCGATGTCCTCTGGGGCGCCCTGGGCCAGGACGAACATGATCCCGAACAGGGCCCCGACGGCCGCCGCGCCGCCGCACACCACGAGGAACATCACGAGGCCTCCGGCGACGAGGCCGTGGAGCCCGGCGACGGTGCTGTAGACGATCATCGACCAGGCGTCGCGCCCGAACACGAACCGCCAGGCGCGGACCACCGGACCGTCGCCCGGGAGGGGGTCGGGCGGGCTGGTCTCCACGATCCCGAACACCGCACCCAGGCGCTCGCGCTGGACCCGGCAGGCCAGGCGCGCCAGCAGCGAGGCGGCGACCGGGGAGGCCACCAGCATCAGGAGCGCGTCCACGGCGAGCCCGCCGAGGCCCCGATCGGGGGTGTCCGGCAGCCAGGGCAGGGTGACCGCGAAACCGACCCAGGTGGCGGAGACCACGAGCAGGCACGCGGGCACCAGGTAGAACAGGGCCAGGGCCAGTGACGTGACCAGGTGGAGGAGCTCCACCATGCGGACCCGCCAGGTCGGCCCGTAGGCTTCTGCGACGCGGGGCAGCCCGGCGAGGACGGGCAGCAGGCCCCTCCCGCCGCCCCGTCCGCCGCCACGACTGCTCAGACCGGTCACGCCACCAATCTAGGGAACCGCGGTACGGCGGCACGAGGCCGTCAGCACGTGGAGCACGGGTGGTGCTGGCACTACCCACCGGAGGAAGGGGTGCGCATGGGAGGCGTCCGCGTCCCGGTGCGGCCGGTCCTGGAGGACGTCGGCCGGATCAACGCGCTGTTCGCGCTGGAGGAGGAGCCCCCGGGGCCCGGCTGGGTCTCCCCGGGAGGGGCCGGCCGACAGGTCCTCGCGGCCGAGGTGGAGCGGGTGCGCGCGCGGTCGGGCCCACCGGCCGGGCACACCGGCGAGGAGGTGGAGTGGAGGGTGGCGGCGTCGCTCTTCCAGCAGGGGCTGGCCACGCGGATCCTCTCCCCGGTACTGGCGGCGGCCCTGTGCCACGGTGTGCTGCTGGACGCGGCGCGGTTCCGGTGGGATCCGCACAGGGAGGGGCCCCTGGTGCTGCGCACCTCCCAGGAGACGGCCGAGGCGGTGGTCGGCGGTCCCCGGCGGACCGCCGACCGGATCGAGGCGGCGGTGCTCCTCGGCGTGCTGACGGGGGTCGCCCGGAGCCTGTCCGGAACGGGCCGGGTGGCCCCCGGGCTGCTGCGGGGCAACACGGCCTCGGCCCTGGCGGGGGCCGCCCGCTCGCTGGGCGCGGCCCGGCCCGAGCGGCGCGCGGAGGCCGAGGCCCTGGTCGGCGACCTGCTGGGGCGGACGGCCCTGAAGGGCACCGGCGGGTACGCGGGGACGGACGCCGGCGGTGCGGGGGTGTTCCGGCGCACGACGTGCTGCCTGTACTACCGGCTGCCCGGCGGGGGCTACTGCGGGGACTGCGCGCTGAGGCCCTGACGTGCGCTGGCGCGAAGGATGCGCACGGACGGCCGGGGGCGCCGAACGAAAATCCCTGGACTCGATCGGCCCCCTGCGCCATCCTGCCCTGATGGCCACTCCCGAGATACCTCCCCTGTACCGCGACTCCGACTTCAACGGCCCGCTCTCCGACGCGCACGCGGCGCGGCTGATCCGGACCCTCGGGCCCCTGGAGGGGCGCCGGATCGTCGACGTCGGCTGCGGCTGGGCCGAGTTCCTCCTGCGCACCCTGGAGTCCGAGCCGACCGCGACCGGCTTCGGCATCGACCGGAAGGAGGACTACGTCCGGCACGGGCGCGAACTCGCCGCGGCACGGGGGCTGGACGACCGCGTCGAACTGGTGGTCGGCGACGTCGGGGAATGGGCGGGGACCGAGGCGGACGTCGTGGTCAACAACGGGGCGTCCCACGTGTGGGGCGGTGATCCGGTGACGCACACCGGCAACGCCCTGGCGGCGGCGAGCGACCTGCTCGCTCCCGGTGGACGGCTCCTGTTCGGCGAGGGCTTCTGGCTGCGCGAGCCCACCCCGGAGGAGCTGGGCGTCATGCAGGACATCCCGCTCGCCCAGTACGGATCGGTGCCCGACCTGGTCGACCTCGCCCTCTCCCACGGGTTCCGGCTCCGGGCGCTGTCCCAGGCGACCCTGGAGGAATGGGACGACTTCGAGTCCCGGCACGCCCAGGGGTGGGAGGACTGGCTGCTGGAGAACCCGGACTCCCCCGACGCCGAGGAGGTCCGCGCCCGGGCCGACCGGCACCGCGAGTTCCGTGTCCGCGGCACCCGGGAGACGCTCGGCTTCGCCTATCTGACCCTCATCCGGGTGTAGGGGGCGTCCGCCCCGCCCCAGGCGGCTCGTGCCCGTCTTCCCGCGGTCGCGCGCACCTGCCTTCCGCGGCCGGTCAGCCGCCGTGTCAGGGCTCGTCGCCGACCGCCCGGGCAGCCCCCGGGACACGGCCGCCTCCCGGTCCGGCGCCTCGAAGAACCTCGCCCTCCCCCTCGGAACCCACGGTCCCCGCGACTCCCCGGACCCCGGGGATTCGCGGGGACCGCCGGAACCCACACGACCGCCCCGCGGCGCCGGACGGGACCGTTTCCGTGATCGGGGCGGAACCGCGCGACATCCGCCCCGTCCAGGGGCGGTGATGGCGGGGCCGAAGTGCGATACTGGGGGAGAAGGACCCCGAGCACACCACCACGCGGCCGCCCCTTGCCGGGGCCCGCGGGCGGAACCATCGAACCCGGAGCATCCCACGCAGCGAGCAACCGCACCAGCCCACCGGCCCACCGGTGACGGCGAGCCCTTTCGAGGCAGTCCGCGGCCACATCATCGAACCCGCTCTCACACCACTGGAGAATTCATGAACCCCGCGCTCCTCAAGCTCCTGAACTCGGCCGACGCCACCGGCAGGGTCATCACCGGAGAACACCTCTGGCAGACCTGGACCGTCGCCGAGCAGCGCCAGTGGGTGACCCCGGACAGCCCCGAGGGCCGGTTCGTGACGGCCGAGGGGATGAACGCCCGGCGCTTCGCGACCGGCGAGGGCGAGGCCGACCACGCCCGTCGCGCGGTCTACACCCACGCGGCGGACCCCGAGGACCTGGCCCAGCTGCTGGCGGTGCTGGGGCTGGACCACGACTCCGAGGACGGAGCGCTCCACCGCTGACCCGTTCCCGCCGACCGGGACCGTACGTCCCGGGCGCCCTCCCCGACCGGGAGGGCGCCCCGGTGCGGACACCGGTCAGGGACTCCGGCCGGGGGTGGGCCGTGGCCGCCCTTCCCACGGCCCCTCCGGGCCCGCCCCCTTCCGGGGAACGGTCGAGGCCCTTCGCTCCCGGCGGCCGGGCCCGGTTCCCCGCCGCTTCCGACGCGGGGCCGGCAGGGGCGGCCGGCGAGCTCCCGGCCGCGCCGGTCGCACAGCCGGGGCCGGCTCGCGCGCTCCGGAGCCGGGGGGCGTAGGCCCGTTCCGCCGCCGCTCAGGCCCGGTCCATGGCCCGGCGGACCTCGGGCAGGTCGATGCGGGTCATCGAGAGCATCGACCGCATGGCGCGCTCGGCGCGTGCCGGGTCGGGGTCGTCGAGGAGGTCGTCCAGCTCTGCCGGGAAAACCTGCCACGAGAAGCCGAACCTGTCCTTGAGCCATCCGCACCGGCTCTCCTGGCCGCCCTCGCCGAGCACGGCCCAGAAGTGGTCGGACTCCTCCTGGCTGTCGCAGATCACCTGGAGCGAGACGGCCTCGGAGAACGTGAACTCGGGGCCGCCGTTGAGGGCGGTGATCTGCTGGCCGTCGATCTCGAAGTCCACGGTGAGCACCATGTCCGCGGGGCGGGGTCCCCCGGGACCGAAGCGGCGGACCCTGAGGATGCGGGAGTTCTCGAACAGCCCGACGTAGAAGTTCGCGGCCTCCTCCGCGCGGGTGTCGAACCACAGGCAGGGCGTGATCTTGTTCAGCGTGCTCATCGGTCGTCCTCTCGACAGGGGCGCGGTTCCCCGCGTCCTTCCTACACGTACCGACCGGGCCGGACGGCGCGACTCATCGGGCGGTCGCGGTTTTTCTCTCTCCACACTCAGGAAGTCCCATATAGCTTTAAACTCCTCTTTCGTAAGGTAATGTCAGGGATGTATAGAGAAGTTTCAAGCGCCCCGATGGGGAGAGTGCGTTGGATCAGCAGTACTACTCGGTGGACCAGGTGGCCGAGCTCCTGGACCTGCACGTCAAGACGGTGCGGGCCTACATCCGCGACGGGCGGCTCAGGGCGACCCGGATCGGCAAGCAGTACCGGGTCCGGCGCCAGGACCTGGAGGAGTTCACCGGCGGCCCCCTCCCCCGGCCGGAGGCGCCCGCCGACGGCGGAGGGCGCACAGCGGAGGCCTCCACGGTCGTGCGGGTGGACGGGATCGGCCCCGACGACGCCTCGCGCCTGACCACCCTGGTCACGTCCTCCCTCTTCGGGGCGCCGGGCGGCGCGGCGAAGGTCCACGTCCAGACCGTCCACGACAGGGAGCGCGCGAGCCTGAAGGTCGTCGTCCTGGGCGACCTCTCCGCGACCGCGGCGGTCCTGGAGCTCATCGACGTCATGGTGAACGAGGAAAGAGGGTGAGCGGTCCGATGGCCGATGTCCTGCGGGAACTGGGCGGCGTCCGGGTCATGGTGTGCGCGGCCGACGGCCCGCCCCTGCGCGGTGAGACCGAGGCGATCGACCTCATCGGCGAGGCCTCCTACGGGGGCGCCTCGTGGGTCGTCCTGCCGGTCGAACGGATCGACGGGGACTTCTTCTCGCTGCGCACCGGCATGGCGGGAGCCGTGACGCAGAAGTTCGTCACCTACGGGATGGGGCTGGCCGTCGTGGGGGACGTCTCCGCGCACGTGGCGGCGAGCACCGCCCTGCGTGACCTGGTCAGGGAGGCCAACCGCGGCCGCGGCCTGTGGTTCGTCCCCGACATGGACGCGCTCCGGGAGCGCCTGGCCCCGTCCGACGCTCATTTTGTCTCATATATCGAGAAAGGCATCTCACTGTAAGAGACGCGGGGTGTAGGGTCGAACGTGTAGACAGGCCTCGCGACCCGGTGAGAGGGCGATCCATGACGCGTTACACCCACGGCCACCATCCGGCCGTCACCGACTCCTACCGACGGCGCGACGCGGAGAACTCCGCCGCCTACGCGCTCGACCGGCTGGCCCCGGGCCGCTCCCTGCTGGACGTGGGCTGCGGCCCGGGCAGCATCACCGTCGACCTCGCCCGGCGGGTCGCCCCGGGGCCGGTCACCGCGGTGGACTCCTCCCCCGAGGCGGTCGACCTCGCCCGCGCGACCGCGGCCGCGGCGGGGGTCGAGAACATCGGGTTCCGGGTCGCGGACGTGCACCGCCTGGACCTGCCCGACGACTCCTTCGACGTCGTCCACGCCCACCAGGTCCTCCAGCACGTCGCGGACCCGGTCCGGGCGCTGGCCGAGATGCGCCGGGTGGCCCGCCCCGGCGGGACCGTCGCCGCCCGCGACGCAGACTACTCCGGCTAAAAGCAGTAAGAGTTCACAGCCTGCCTGATCAGTGAAACCCCAGTTCAGGGGCCCAGGAGCACCCAGAGTCGCCCGGTCTGATCCGGGGATTCCCGGGGACTCCGCTCCAGATCCACTCCAGATGGAGCGGGTCTGACCCCAGAACTGAAGAAGCCCCCGTCCGGTGCTGCAAACACCGTCCGAGGGCTACCCGATCACCTGATCTGAGCAGGAGTCGAGCTGTGAACAGCATATCTTCCGACGCCCCTGGCGTCTCCCCCGCGCTTGAGGCTCTTCGCCTCGCGCTTTTCTCCCTCTCCCCCGTCGAGGCGTGCGCGCTGGTCGCTCTCGCCATCGCCCTCGCGGTCACTCTCGTGTCGTACCGCCGCCCGGTGGTCACCCTGAACGAGCGCAGCGTCCGCGACGCGGGCCTGACCGTCGAGGAGGCCCGGCGATGAGGTTCCACTACGTGCTCACCCTCCAGCTGCGCGGCTACGACCCGACCACCTACAAGGGCACCTGCGTCCCGCAGCCGGGGGCCACATCCTCCGAGCTCCTCGACTTCGTCACCCGCGAGTTCCTCAAGGCCATGGGCCGCCCGGGAGAGCAGCAGTACTCGATCATCTACTGGTTCGTGGGCCCGGACGAGCTCGTGTCTGCGGCGGCAGATGGCGAGGCCCGGCGATGACGACCTACCACTACGTACTCACCATTCAGTACCCCCTCCCGAATGGCGGCGGGTTCGGCATGGCCACGGACACCGGCACCATCCAGCCCGGCGAGCAGCAGACCCGAGGCGACGTGTACCGGCAGATCGTGGACGAGATCGCAGCGACCCGCGGAGCGGTGCGCCCGAACGTCATCTTCTTCTCGCTGGAGCCCGACGTCCTCGGCGGTGCCCGGTGACCTTCATCGACTTCATCCTCGCGAACCCCTTCGGGGCGGCCCTCGGCGTCCTCGTCGCGGTCTCCGTCGCCGCTGACTCCGAGGGGCGGTAGCAATGACCTCTGACGCCGACCAGGTCGTGGAGATGTCCATGCGGGCGATCGCGCTCATCCGCGCCGTCCACCATGCCGACGAAGACGGTGTGCAGGAAGCTTTCGCCGACTTGGACGCCACCGGAGTCGCGATGGTCGCTGTGCAGGCCGCCCGCATCACCGGGAACCTCATCGCCGCCAACTCGCCTCACTCGGTCGATGAGGTGTGCAAGAAGCTGCGCCGTCAGCTCACACCGCACCGCCGCATGGTACTGCGCAAGCCGCGCCGTCCCCCGCTCCCGGACCTCCCTCCGTGGCGCCCCTGACCGTGCTCTCCCTCTGCCGTCCGGCATGCCCCGGGCGGCTCGGGGACCAGCACGACCACCACGAAGGAGCTCTCATGAAGCAGTGCGATGGAAACTCGGTCGGCGTCGTCCTCCGCGACAGCGACGGCCGCATCCTGATGATCACCCGCAAGCTCGCCCCCAGTGGGATCGCCCCGATCGCGGGCCACGTCTGCGACGAGATCCCGACCCTCACCCACCTCGGTGCCGCCGTCGTCGAAACGCAGGAGGAAGTCGGTCTCACCGTGTGGCCGGAGGACCTGACGCTCATCTACGCCCGCGCCATCGAGAACAGGTGCCGCCGCACCCCCGCACCGTCGCTGGGCCACGAATGGATGGTGTTCAGCGCGTCTCGGTGGACGGGCGAACTGACCCCGTCCGAGCGTGAGACCCGGGGCGCCGCCTGGTACACGGCCGAGAAGATCCAGGCCCTCGCGGAGCGAACCGTGGCCTACGCGCACGGGGACGTGACCGAGGCGGAGTGGCAGGCGTCCCCGGGTCTGGAGCCGGTGTGGGTGGACATTTTCGAGACCATCCCCCGCCGGGTCAGCCTCTTCGCGGACATGACGGACACGATCGTGCGCCTGCCGTACTCGGACATCGCCGCCGTCCAGAAGCTCTACATGGCGGAGGTCGCGTCGTGATCCGCGGATGCCTGATGCAGCTCATCACCTGGGGATTCATCGTCGCCGTCATCCTCTGGATCCTCCGCCACCCGGAATCGGTAGCGGGACTCGCCGGAGCAGCGATCGGCCTAGTCGTTGACGGCGGGGACGCGATCGGCACCCTGGTCACCGCTCTGACCGCCGAGGTCGACGGCCTCATCTGACACAACGAAGGCCCGCCCAGAACGACCAAGGACCGGGCGGGCCATGATCCCCCACCACCTGCAAGACGAGAGGAGGACTCTCCCATGATGACACGTCACCCGGAGGTTCCCATGCGCATCCTCGCGCTCCTCGTCTACACCTGCACCGCCGCATGGGTCACCTGGATCCACCGGGACACCCCCTGGGCGGTCATCCACATCACCGGAGCGATCGCGGGCCTGTGCGCCACGGGACTCGCGGTCAGCTACGCGGGGGCTCTCGGTGAGATCACCCCCGACGACACACCTGACGACTACATGAGGGAGGGCTGGGATGACTGAGGTCCCGGAAACCACGGAGGAGCAGGCCTCCCCCGCGCCGGCGCCTGCTGTCGAGGCTCCTGCGGAGAAGACTCCGAAGGAGACCAAGGAGAAGAAGGAGTCGGGCTTCCCTGTCGGTCAGGCCGCCGTGGGTGGCCTGGGTGCGGTGACGCTCGGCTCCTACGCGCTCGCGTCCGTCGTCGGCCCCGTGGGGTGGCTGGCTGCTCCGGCCGCTGCCGGTGTCGCGGGCGTGGGGTACGTGGCGTACCGCCACAGCAAGAAGCGCGGGAAGCGGGGCGGTCGTCGCCGCTCGGAGCGTCGCCCTCGCACGATCCGCCGCGCCCCGGGCGGGAGGCTCCGCATGGGGTCACCGAGCCTGCCCGGTGGGCGTGGGCGCGCCTCTTCGCCGTCGGCTGCACGCGCGGGCGGTGTCGGTTCTCCGGGCCGCGGTAGGTCGGGTGGGCTCGGTGGGGCGTCGGCGCTCAAGGGCGCCGGGCCGAAGCCGGGCTCGCCAGGCCGCGGCTTCTCTCCCCGTGGCGACGCTCCTCGCGGCGGGGGTCTTCGCGGCTCATCGCCTCGTGGATCGTCTCCTCGTGGTGGCTCTGCTCCGCGCGGCGGCGGCCTGTTCGGTCGCCGCTCCCCCGGGGCCACGCCGCCTAAGCGCAAGACCACACCCCCGACCGGCGGCGGCTTCGGGAAGTCGAAGTCGCCCCGCACCTCTGGAGGCGGCATGTCGAAGACCAGGTGGGGCGGCAGCTCCGGCCCCACCGCCAAGCCCGCAGGTCGACTCAAGCGCGCCGGCCGCGCCGCTGGCGGCTGGGTAGACCGCAAGACCGGGCAGAAGGCGTCCACGGCTTTCAAGGCCGCGCGGGGACAGAAGGGCTTTCGTGCCCGATCCAAGGCCGCTTCCCGGGCCGTCCGCAAGAAGGGCGGAGGCAGGATCACCTCCGGGATCGTCGGCGTCGTCGTCGCCGCGTGGGCCGGGCTCGCTTCCCTCTTCGGAGGATCCAAGAAGAAGACGCCCACCGGTAAGCACGCCGCAGACACCGCAGCCCCCTCGGGCACCCCGGAAGCCCGGTACGCCCGCGATGGCTACAAGCTCGGCCCCGAGGTGCCCGGAGTGCCCGGATCCTTCTACGCCGACCCGACCGACACCCGGCCCGGCTATGCCGACCGCAGGGGCCTGGGCCCGGACCACCCCGGCTACACGACCGGTAGCTACGACGCCAACGTCGACCCGCGCACGTGGGAAGAGCGCGTCGCCGCCGGGGATGCGCCCGGCTTCAGCCACAAGACCAGCAACAGCACTCACTCAGGAGGAACCACCATGGCTGGACTGCCCGCCTCTCAGATCGCCCACGACATGTCCGCTGCCATGTCCCGCTACGAGCCGGCCGATGCCTGGACTGTCGTTGCGGAAGCCAAGCAGTGGCCCGACGTGTCCACCCAGGTAGCGATGTCCGTGAAGTGCTACGCGGACCGCCTGGAAAGCGCACGGTTCCCCCTCAACCCGGCGATCGTCGGAAAGTTGCAGGAGTACTTCCAGGCACTGGCCGCATCTCGGTCGGTCGCTGAGGAGCTGTACCCCCTGTTGCAGAAAGCGCACGCCGAGGACATCGCGAAGAAGGAAGCGCCCCGCGGCAACGAGTCCTTGTGGAACGTCTGATCCACCTGATCTGAGAGGAGACCCCCGATGGCCACCTGGTCACTCGCCACCGACAGTGTCGGAGGCAACGCCATCACGGCCGCTGTCGGTGTGGCCGCTACCACCGCAGCCATGGACACGCTCGGCCTGCACCCCATCGCCGGAGTGGGCATCGCCGCTGTCGGGGCCCTCTCCTCCCTCGTGACCGGCGGCATGGCCCCACCGGAGCGGGTCATGGCGACGTTGGGCAGGTGGGCTGGTGTTGGCGGGTGGATGACGTGGGCGCTCGCGGGTGACCCGTGGTCGGCGCTCGGCATCGGGGCGCTCGTGGGCGGGTCCGTGCTCGGGGCATCCCTGGGGCCCTGGCTGAAGCGACGCTCCGGCGCTCCGCGCAAGGAAGGCGGCGGAAGCCTGGTGCTCGGGTCACTGTCCCGCGAAACCGAGGAGCTGCGCAACAGGATCGTCGCCCGCGGCGGTCAGGCATTCGCTGGCGTCGTCATCGAGGTCATCACCTCGTGGGACAACGGGTACGGCAAGGACGCCCGCGGCGTCCTCCCCCGATCGGGGGCGACCATGGACCAGCTCCGCGGCGTCCTGCCCGGCCTGGCCATGGACCTGGACCTGCCACACGGATGCACCATCGAACTGATCGAACCCGAGGGTGAAGGCCAGCGGGTGTTCGTGCTGCGCATCACCACAAAGCTCATGAAGGACGTGAACATCCCCCATCCGGGCTGGGAGGAGCAGCGCAGCATCCTCGACGGCGTGCCGATCGGGGTGCGGCTGAACGGCGACACCGTCGACGCGCCCGCACGCGAGGAGTCGTGGCTGGTCGTCGGGAAGAAGGGGTCGGGCAAGACGACCCTGCTGCACGGCGTCACCGCGACTGTGGGCATGTGCCATGACGCCTTGGTGTGGCACATCGACTTGAACGGCGGCGGCATGACGCAGCCGTGGATCGCCCCGTGGTTGAGCGGAGAGGTCGAGCGCCCGCCTGTGGACTGGGCCGCGCCGACGATCGATGAGGCGATTCGCATGACCGCAGCGGCGGTGCGGATCGCGAAGGACCGCAAGACGTCCACCCGGGCGTTGAAGCGTCGCCACAACACGAACTTGCTGCCGGTGTCAGCGGACATGCCGGAGATCGTGATCATGCTCGACGAGGGCGCTGAGGCTTTGCTCGCGGCGGGCAAGGGCAAGGTCGCGGAGCTCGCCGCGAACCTCGACGAGATCCAGCGGATTGCTCGCAACGAGGCCGTGAACCCGATCCTGTCGGTGTTGCGTGGCACTGGTGACCTGGTGCCGGCGTCCATGTCCACGCAGACGAGCGTGGGTGTGTGTATGAAGGTCAAGCACCAGCGGGAGATCGCGTCGGTGTTTGAGGAGGCGTGGGAGATGAAGCTCATGCCGCAGCACTTGACCGCGAAGGGGTCGATGTTCCTGGGGATCGACGGAGATCCGCCGTTCCGATCGCAGGCGTGGAACATCCTCCCTGCACAGATGGAGGAGCAGGGTCGGCGGATCTCGCGGGTGCGCCCGGACCTGAACGAGGCGGCGCGCCGGGCCGCGGGTGAGGACTACGAGACCCGTTACGAGCGGATGCGGAAGCTGTTCGTGGAGGACGCGGAGATCGTCAACGAGGAGCCGGAGGCGACCGATGCGACGTCTGGGACGTGGACGTCCGGGTGGGACGCGTTCGCTGGCGCCGGCCCCTCCCCCGCGCCTTCAGGTCCCGCTCTGGTCGCTGGCGACGACGGTATCGAGGACGCGGAGATCGTGGAGGACACCCCGATCAACGACATCCTCGTGGGCGCCCTGCGGGTGATGGCGGACGCCGGGTCGGACAGGGCGACGAGGGAGCAGTTGGCGGCGCGGCTCACGGGCGGGGATGACGCCTCGCTTCGCGACCGCATGAAGAAGGCGGGGTGCTGCCCGATCCATCCACTCAAGGTGGACGGGAAGCCCGCACGGGGCTGGTATCGGTCTGACATCGAGGACGCGATGGCGTCGGTGGCGGCGTAACAGTGGGGCGAAACGAGAGTTACGGCGTCAGTGGCCGTAACGCCACTGACGCCTCCTCGTTTCGCCCCTGAACTGGGGTTACACGGGTTACGGCGGTTACACCCCTCCCCCCGGGAGGTGGAGTTCGGAAGCCAAAAGCCGCCCACCCCCCACTCTGGCGTCGGCGGTTACGGCGCTACGAAACGCGGCGCTGGTGCTCAGAAAGGATTTTGATGGCGGCCTCGACTCCTCCGACGTTGCGGGCGGCTTCGCCGAGTTCAACAGGCACGACCGCGACCTGGGGCTTGCCCCTTCTGGTCAGGAAGATGCACTGCCTCAGGAGGCGAGTTTGCGCGATGACATCGGTGAAGTTGGACCTGGCTTCGGATACGGGGATCTCTTCAGGGGCTTGTTCCATGCGCCTATGTTACAGGTACGACTCAAAGTACAATGCGCCGTGTTGTACAATTGGGATCATGACCACGAACCCCCAGATCGCATGCTCAGGACAAGCCGACGGGATCGCGTGCCCTCGTCCGGCAGCAGTCACCTCCCCTGTCCCGATCTGCCAGCAGCACCGAGTGGAGATCGCCATGTCGGTGATTCCGGAGATCCTGAGGCGCGAGCTGTCATCTCTACTGGCCATCCCCACGACTCCGCTGCCGACCCCGGATGCCATCACGGTTGACAGTCTCCTGGCGGGCCCGCACGAGGAGGTCGTGTACTTCATTGCGAACGGCGGCCGAGTGAAGATCGGGTTCACATCCAACCTGCCTGGTCGACTGCGATCCCTGTCCCTGCGCCCGGACAACGTACTCACCGCGATTGGGGGTGGAGTTGAGGTCGAACGTGCACTTCACGGGCACTTCGCGAGCCACCGACGAGGGAACACCGAATGGTTCGACCTCGCCCCAGAGATCGTCCGCTACATCACTGAGGTATCTAAAGACCCGAGGCCAACAGCCCCGCAGGTGCAGCCCCAGCCTGAGCCTCAGGAAGGCATCCTGACTCGCGCCCTGAAGGTCTTTGAGGCGCTGGGAACTGACCGCGCAACCAGAAGTCAGCTGGCGAGACAGCTGACCAACGGTGACGAGGACGAACTCCGATTCCAGGTCATGGCTGCTGGCGGACGCCCTCCTCAGTCCATGCGCATCGACGGGAAACACCACCGTGGCTGGTACCGGAAAGACATCGAAGAAGCGCTAACGCCCTCTTTCGTCTGACTAAAACCCCAGGTAGAAAGCGTGGCCCGCCCCCAGGATCTTGGCGGAACCGGGGCGGGCCACTTACCCCAGAAGGGCACCACCACAATGACACAGGAACAGCAGGCCACCGAGCCGCAGGAGCGCCCCCCGGGCCCTGTAGAGGACCTCCAGCGCCGCCTGACGCTGCGCCAGGGGCTGGACTCCCTGAAGCGCTCCGACGCCGTACAGCGCCTCCAGGCACGTGTGAAGCACCAGATCGCGGTGTCTGCGGCCCGCGCTGAGGCCCGTCGTGACAAGCGCGACCGCCGTGAAGAGGACCGCGACGCCAGCGAGTCCAGCGCCCTCTCCGGCCTGTACCGACGCGCCACCGTCTCGGGTGAGCGCGCCCGGGTTCGGGCCCGGATCCAGCAGTCCGCGGAGATGCGCGCGATGCGCGTTGCCCGCGTCCGAACTGTCAGCCTCGCCGTGCTGCTGCCCGTCCTCGTGGCGTTCGCGGCCTGGTCGACCGCGGGGGTGCACGCGGGCCTGACAGTCCTTCTGGACATCCAGTCCGGCTCCCCGATGTGGTGGGCGGCATGGGCGCTGGAGCCCGCGCTGATCACGATCGTGGGCGGCCTCATCGTCGTCCGCGCCGTGCTCCGCTCATCGGGTGGTGATCTCGGCGGTCGGGCGACGCTCGCGGAGTGGGGAGCGCTCACTGTGTCGATCGCGCTCAACGCCGCCGGTCACTGGCCGGAGAGCGGAACGCTCACTGCGGTGGTCGCTCTGATCGCTCACAGCATCGGCCCGCTCGGTGCGGCGCTCACGGCGTGGCTGATCGGGATCATCGACGACGCCGTGGCGAACGCCAAGCCGGACGAACAGAACGGCAAGCGGGTGCCGTCGCTCGCGGATCTGGGTGTGAGCGTCAAGGGCGAGCGGGGCGCTGAGCGGACCGTGAACGGCCCTGCGATCGGGGCTGAGCGCACCCCTGAGCGTGACGCGATCACGCAGGCCAGCGGCAGTGAGCGGCTGTCTGAGACCGACTACGAGCGGCTGCTCTCCGGTGAGCCCTCGGAGGACGCCCCGGAGGAGCCCGCCGCGGATGAGCGGCCCGCCCGTCCGGTGTCGGGGTCGGTGAGCGAGCGTCAGAAGATCGTCGCTCAGCTCCTCGCTGAGCGCCCGGACATGACCGGACCGGAGATCGCTCAGGCGCTCACGGAAGCGGGTCACCCGGTGAGCGTGCCGACGGCGAAGCGTGACCGGAAGGCGGTCACTGGGGAGTGATCGGTGGGCGCCCGCTCAGTACGAGCGGGCGCCCCGTTCATCTGAGCGCATCGACGAGCGGTGGGCTCAGCTGAGCGATCGACCTTTCCCGCCTTGTCCTCTTGTGGCCATTCGCCCACGGTCTGTCACACGTCCGAGAGATCCTCAGGACGCGTCCCCTCCTCCCCCTTGGAGCCCCTCATGATGGGTGTCAGTCACGCTGCGACCGGTCTCTTCACCGGAGCGATGGTCGGCTACTGGATCGGCCAGAGGCCGGAATTCATGTTCGTCTGCGCAACCGTCGGCGCCGGCGCCGCCCTCCTGCCCGACTTGGACGAGCCGCGGTCCCGCGTAGGTCGATCGCTCGGCGCGGTCACCGAGCTCGTCTCCGGGAAGCTCCGTGGCGCTTCCCGTCAGGTGTACCGGCGCACTGCCACGGAAGTGGAGCTCCGCAAGCCCCAGGACGGCGGGCACCGTCATCTCACACACACCGTGCCAGCGTGTCTGGCGTTCGGCCTGGTCGCCCTGGTGCTTTCACTGCTGCCTCTGGGGGCGGCCCTGCTGGTGCTGTCGATGTCCGCGCTGGGGCTGGGGACGGCGGCGCTGAAGCTCAAGAAGGACTGGGGGACGCAGAAGCAGCGTCGTCAGGTCGTGCTGGGGGTCTCGATCTTTTTGGCCATGTACGCGTACTGGGGGGCGGATGCTGCTCCTCCGGCGTGGCTGCTCGGCTTGACGGTGTTCGTCGGCGCGCTCACGCACGTGCTGGGCGATTGGCTGACAAAGTCCGGAGTGCCGCTGGCGTGGCCCTTCGTGGTCCATGGCAAGCGTTGGTGGATGTTCCGGAGTCCGGTTGCTTTCCGCACGGAGGACCGGTCTCCGGTGGAGGCGGGGATCCGAGTGGCGTCGCTGGCGGGGATTCCGCTGGTGATGTTGTTGAGTACGCCGATGCCTCCGCCGGCGTGACCTCACACCTCGGCCCCTGCTTCGGCGGGGGCCTTTCGTGTGGGTACCGTGCCCCCATGCTGATCCGCCCTGCCCTGACCGAGGACGGCCCGGACATCGCCCGCCTGGTCGCCCGCTCTGCCCCGTCCTTCGGCGCGAAGGGGTACTCCGAGGACGCCGTCGCCCTGGTCGCCGTCGACGCCGGCGCGGTCGTGGGCTGGATCGAGGGCGTCTTGGATGGTGCGTACACGGGCCCTGGTGCCCTTGTACCGCCTCCGCACGGGTATGTGCTGTCTCTGGTGGTGGACGCCGAATGGAGGCAGCGGGGGGTCGGTACGGGGCTGCTGGACGCGTTCGTGGAGGAGGCGCGCACTGCTGGCTGCCGGTGGGTGTTCCTGTTCCCGGACGAGGGCGAGGGCGTCGAGGCGCGCGTCGCGTTCTTCCGCACGGCCGGGTTCGAGGCGGTCGACGACCCCGACGAGGAGTGGCCCGTCATGGGGCGGTGGGCTTAGGTTGCGGCCCTGTCCTAGGAGTCAAGGGCCGAAGCTACGCATCATCGCCACCTGGCAACTTCCCCCTGTGGCCGTAGACGTCCTCGTACCGGAACGTTCGTTCGCGGATGTCGCCTTCAAGATCTTTGTCCCGCTGAAACGTGAAGTGGAACGTGTGAGAGATGCCCATATCCCCATAGTCGTTCGAGTAATCGACCAGCTCCGCCTCTTCTGCCCCAGCTGGAAGCTTCACTGAAGGGGGGTGGAAGTCGAACTCCAGCCAGTCGCCCTTGTTCAGCGTCTTTGTCTTAACCTCCCCAACCTTGAGGTTGGTGGCACCTTTGTCGAGAGTAACTTTGTACGCGATCTCGTCGCCGTGGTTGGTGATGCGGGCGCGTCGTATGTCGTGGGCGTGATACGAGTAGTCGTCCTCGTCGCCAGGGGTCATCTGCAAATCGACATGGCAGACGCGAGCCACGGCCCTGGCGGTTCGCGCGTTCCTTCGAGCGATCACGGCGGAGATGGTGGCGGCGATGGCACTGAGACCGGAGACAATGAGCGTCCACCAGGCGGGGTTCTGGATCCAGTCGAGGTTCATGTCGGAACCGTAGCGATCGGCCGGTCAACGCTGTTCCCAGTTTGCTCCCAGCTTCTTCCAACACTGGGAGCAACACGGCTTGGAAGTAGGGACCGGGCTTCCAAGTGATCGGGGCCCGGAGTTGGAAGTGGCGCCCGTGCGGGTCAGGCGCCCTGTCACTCCCGGGTGAGCGCGTCCCGGTCGAGCTGCCGGTCGCACCCCGGGCACAGCCACGCGAGGAGTTCCCCGTCCACCACAGATTCCACGGGGACGGCGTCGGGGTGTTGACACAGGGCGTGTAACGCATCGCGGCCGAGGCGACGTGTTTGATCAGGGGTGAGGACAGCGGGCCCCGGGATGTGGCCGCCACGGGCGAATGCGGGGTGGGCGGCCCGGTGGTGTGGTTCGGGCGCGGCTGGCCACCACAGGGGTGACTGTCGTCGGAGTCTCATGGTCACGCCTCCTTGTACGCCACGTAGCCGTCCACGAGGACGCCGCGCACCGTGAGGTCGGGCATGAGGCTGCGAACCCGCCAGCGGGCCATGTCGGACTCCAGCGCGCGCCCCATGGCGATCGCGGCGTCCTGGAGTGTCTGGCTCAGGTTGCGGCCGATGGTTTCCAGGGCCTCGCTGAGTTGTTCGGCTTCTTCGGTGGTGAGCAAGGGCCGCGAGAAGGGGGCGGCGTCGACGAGGGGTTGCATGTGTCCTCCGTGAACTCTTTCCTGTTAGGAAATGGTTCCCCGCCGCGCCGACCATCCGACGCGGCAGGGGGTCAGGCAGTCGCAGTCGCGCTGCGCCCCATGCGTGCGGCGATCTCCGCCGGGTCCATGCCGTCGCGCTCCAGGTGGGCAGCGTAGGTGTGTCGCAGCGTGGAAGCCCGCACGTCCAGACCTGCGCTGGTGCCGACGTTGCGGACGGCCCACAGCACCACGGCGGTCCTCAGCCGGTTCCCGGTCTGGCCGAGGAACAGCGGACCCGTCCCACGCTCCCTCGCAACGGTGGCGAGGTCCGCGAGCGTGGCCTCGTCGGTGATCGGGACGGTCCGCGCAGGGGTTTTCCCGTCGGGCACACGGATCGCCCGGTCGTCCAGGTGGAGGTCGTCGACGTCCAGGGCGACGACTTCGCTGGCTCGCAGGCCGGCGTGGAGGAGTAGGCGGCAGATGGCGCGGTTGCGAGCTTTCGGCAGGGCGCTGATGGCGCGCTCGAAGCGGGTTTCCTCGGTGGTGGTGAGGCTGGTCATGTGTGCTCCTGTGTGTGGGTGTTCGGAGTGGGGGTTGCCCACTAGGTGTTTCACACGGGTAGTGGGCAACCTAGTGGGCAACCGGCGGGGCGCTCCCGTGGTGGAAGCGCCCCGGGGGTCAGGCGGTCTCGTCCAGGTACTTCGTCAGCCAGTCCCGCACCCGGGCCGCCTGGGCGCGATCCAGTGACCTCGCCCGACCCCCCGAGGGGGCGTTGAGTGACACGGTGACCCGGTCGTCGTCCGCTTTCAGTTCCATGTCGATGGCCGGCGCCCCGATCCTCAGCGGCTCGGGGATGTCCTGGCGCATGCGGAAACGCAGTTCGTGAACCTCGGGGCCGCGCAGGACGTGCCCGCACGGGTGGAGGGTCATCACGTCGTGGTCGGGAGCGGAAGTGATGGTGGGGGTCATCCCGTGCATCGGGCCGGGCACCTCACCAACACCGATCTGGTGGCCGTCGGCGAACCCTCCGCCGGGCACGGCGACGGCGCTGGGGTAGGTGGCGAGGAGCCCGCTGGCGAGCTCGTAGGACTCGATGGGGGTGTCGCAGGTGGGGCAGTCGGCTTCGAATCTGGGCATGGCGTTCCTCCTGTGTTCATGGTCGCTGATGGGCCCGCCGGATGACCTCCGGCGGGCCCGTCTTGCTCAGATGTTGATCTTGGCTCGCCCGGTCTGCCAGTCCTCGGCGGTGGGGACGGGTTCGAGCGCGCCGCCGCGGGGACGGGGCGGGATGAGCGGTGCGTCGTACTCGGACTGGTCTGCGGGGTTCCTGTACGGCCTGTACGCGCCCTTCTGCATCCTCCTGATGCGATCCCCTTCGTCGAGGACACGGGCCGCCTGGGGCGCTCCGAGGACCGCTACGAGGTCCGGCCTCGAGTCCGCGCCGACCTCGAGCAGGTGGGCGCGGATCGCTTCGGCGTCGCCCGCTTTGATGTCGCCCATGCAGCTCGAGCACGCACCCGACTCGAGCGACACCTCGTGCAGTCCGCACTCCCCCGACAGGGTGACCTTCGAGGCACGGCGCACGTCCTCGAGGTCCTGCTCGAGCACCCGCTTGTCGCGGCCGTCGATCCACCGGTCGGGCTGTTCCACTCGGATGCCCTTCGCTGCTGCCTTCGCGATGACGAGGGTGATGACGGCGTCGGCTTCCTCGAGGGTGGGGGTCATGTGGGCGAGCCGCTCGAGGACGATGTCCTCTGCTGACTTCTTGGTGATCTTCTTCGTCTTCTTCTCAACGGCGGGAGCGGGCTCCCGCTCAGCGGAAGCGTCAGCGGAAGAGGAGGAAGATGTAGTTCGACCTGCGTCTAGTTCGACCTGCGTCTTGTTACACCCCGGTTTTCCGGGGTGCGTACCCCGGGATTCGGGGGCACGTACCCCAGTTTTCCGGGGTACGGCGCGACCTGCGGTTTTGCCCTTGCCGTCGGTGCGCTTCGCCTTCTCCCGTTCGCGCCTCTTCGCGATCAGCTCGCGGGTGTCCTTGGCGGCCTTGCTCATCGCTTTGGGGTCGTCGGCGATCTCCTTGAGGGGCGCGAGGAGGGCCTTGAGGCTGCTCGCCGTGGCGATGCCGGGGGGCGGGTTGAAGCGGATCGCGTAGGTGTTGCGGGCGTTCATGCCGCCGATGGTGTGGGTGCGCTTGACGACAATGTCGGCTTGGATCAGCTCATCGACGTAGGGGGTGACGGACTCTCCCTTGGACAGCCCGAGGGTGACGGCGAGGAGGTTGAGGGACGGCCACACGTCGGTGTCCCCGTTGGCGCGGCGGCCCTGGTTCACGAACGTCGCGAGGACGGTGTAGAGGTGCCGCGCGGTGGGTGAGAGGTCGGATCGGAAGGCGACCCAGTGCCCGACCTGTGTGAAGGTGGGCTGGTCGAGCGCTTCGATCTCGAAGGTGTCGGTGCTCATCGCGCGCCTCCCTGGGGGAGGTACGCGGGTGTGGCTCGCTGGGTAGCGCCCCAGTTTTGGGTACGGGCTACCATGTGACTAAGCTTCACGCCTAGCCGCCTTTCCTGATTAGCGCAGGTCTGGTGGTCAGAGCCCGTTCGGTGTTCCACCACCGAGCGGGCTCGCTTTATGTAGATGTGCCCTCAGTCTACCTTGTGTGCACGTGCACCAAAGCGGACAAAGCCCCCGACAGGCGGGGGCTCCGCGCACGTCAGCGGGTCACTTCTTCCGGTTCCACGACGCCGACGCGCGCTCCTTCTCCCACGCTTCGATCGTGGCTTCCTTCCACGCCGGCGACCTCCCGAATTTGGCGTCCTCAGGCGGTATTTCCTTGCGGTGGCGGTAGCGGTGGATGGTCTCGACACGCACGCCGAGGCGTTGTGCGATGTCGGCCGCTGACAGGTATCCGGGGATCTTGGGTTGCTCCATACCCCGATCGTAGCTTGTCTATGAACGATGGACAAAGGGTGGCATGCAGGGTACGATGTCTATAGGACATAGACAAGACTGCGAAGGAGCCCCCATGGAGTACCGCCTCAAGCCCCGCGCCGTCCACGCCGCCCAGTGGAACCCGCGCAACCCCGGGCCCATGACCGACCTGCTCACCCGACACCGCCTTCAGTGGAACACGTACCGCGACGGAGGGCTGTGCGTGGACCCCGACCATGACGGCATTGGCGTCCACCCCACGGACTGGGTCGTCATCGACGAAGACGGCCCCGAGGCGTTTACGAACGCCCGGTTCCACGCCCGGCACGAGGCCTCCTGATGCTCACCCCCGCGACTTCCCTCACCCCCGGCGACGCCTACCAAGTCGGCCCGGACACCTACACCGTGACCGCCGCGCCGTTCCCCGACGACGGGCTCCTCGGGGCGGTGCTGTGCATCCCCGTCACGGTGCGCGGCGATGAGGTGCGCGACGTCGTACACCCGGACCACCAGGTCAACAAGAGCTGAGAAGGAGAAGACAGTGACCCCGCAGGACGTTGCCAGCCGCGTCAACTACGTCAACAACCTCCGAGGGGACGACGAAGTTGCTCACTCCGAGGAAGACGACCTGTATGCCGACGTGCTTCAGGCCATCGCGGACGGAGCCGACAGCCCCGCAGCGCTCGCCCGGGTCGCGCTCGGAACGAAGTCCATCAACTTCAACCGCTGGTGCGCCTGACCCCCCGCACGCAAGAGGCCGCCACGGGGCGGCAGAAGACCACAAGGAGAGCAGATGTCCGACACCACTAAGCGCACCGATGGAACCCCCGACGACCCGTGCCCGCGCACGGACGCACACATGGCACACCGGAACTGGCACTCCGACGAGTGCGGCGTGTGCCCCGGCGTGACCAGCTCCGAGGAGTCGTGATGGGCCTGCGAGAGAAGGTCGCCGGGGTGCTGCGCGCACGCCGCGTGGGCATGGTGGACGAGTGCACCGAAATCGCCGACGCCGTGATGGAGGTGTTCGAGACCCGCCTGTCAGAGCTCGAAGCGAAAGTCCACGAGGAGTACAGCGACGACCCGGTGGAACACGGATACCTGCGGGCACTCAAGGACATGAGGGGAGAGAAGTGATGGACCCGCTGGACACCATGACCGCCACCGACTGGCGGCGCGTCTACGAACGCAGCCAGGAGTACGTCGTGAGCCTCCTGAAGCAGGGGGTTGCGATGCGTCGCCGCGAGGCCGAACTCGTAGACCGGCTCCGGCGGCGTGAGGAGCGCGTGCGGGAGCTGGAGGGGGAGAACCAGCAGCTCAGCGAGCAAGCCGAACTCTGGGCAGCACGCGTTGACCGATTGGAGGACGTGAACCGCACGGTTCGAGAAGCGCGCGACCGGGAACGGCTGGCCGCCGCCCTGTCTCGCGCCCGGGAGATCGCCGGGGAGGAGACGTGACCATCACCTTGTGCGGCAGCGTCGCCCATCCCGAGCTCCTCGTGGCCGCCGACCGCGAGCTCACCCTCGCCGGACACGCCGTCCTCGCACCGCTCCCCATGGGACGCCCGGTCACCGAGGAGGAAATGGCGGAGTTGACCGACACCCACCACCGCAAGATCGACATGAGCGACCTGGTGGTGGCCGTGCGCAAGCCCGACGGGACCATCGGGCGGGCGGTCGCCTCGGAGATCGCCTACGCGGAAAGCGTCGGCGTCAAAGTCGAGTACTGGGAGGAGAAAGCATGAGCGAGATGATCTGGGAGCAGATGGGAACTGACTTGTCGGGCGACCCGTACCACGGCTCCGGCGACTGGGAAGTCCACCTGCACGACGACGGGACGGTCGAGGTCGCGGTCGCTGACTGCGGGTGCTGCGGCCCGACCCCGGTCGTCAAGATCAAGTCCCTGGAGGAGTTCGACGCCGAGTGGAAGCAGCTCGGCAAGCTGCTGCGCACCCACGTGCGCCGCGCCGTGAAGAAGAGCCAGAGGAATTGACCCGGGCCCTGCCTCACGGCGGGGCCCAATACATGTCATGACAAACGGGCCCTCACCTACGCAGCGGCAAGGAACCCGTTCGCGAAACACCCTACCCCGCAGACCCTCCCGCCTACACTGCCCACATGGCGAAAACCCTCTACCTCGTCGTATCCGGCGCCCCAGCCCCCGAAGGCGTCCCCAAGCTCGTCAAGCTCCTCCAGGGCGACGGCTGGCAGGTGGTGTGCATGTCCACCCCCACAGGCGTTCGGTTCCACGACACCACCGAGCTGGAGAAGTTGACCGGGTCGCCCGTCCGCACCGAGTACCGGATGCCCGGAGAAGGCGAAGGGTCCCCGAAAGCCGACCTCGTGGTCGCCTGCCCGCTGACCTTCAACTCGGTGAACAAGTTCGCTGACGGGCACGCCGACACCTTCGCCCTCAGCGTCCTCTGCGAAATGGTCGGCTACGACGTCCCCACCATCGTCGTCCCCCACTGCAAACCCCAGTTGGCGTCGCATCCGGCGTTCCAGCGCAGCCTCAACACCCTCCGCAGCATCCCCGCCGTCACCCTCGTCTACGACCACGACGCCCCCTACGAGTCCCGCCTCCCCACCTGGGAACACCTACTCCACACCGTCCGCACTCTCTAGACAGGAGGCCCGGCGTGGACGCAGCCACCAGGGGCCAGATCATCCGCAGCCACCGCCGCCGGCGCGGCTACTCCCAAACCGTCCTCGCCGGACTCGTGGGCCGGTCCGAGTCGTGGCTGTCCCAAGTCGAGCGCGGCAAGCTGTCGGTCGACTCCCATGACGTCCTGACCCGGCTTGCTGACATCCTCCGCCTGCCCCTGTCCGAGCTCACCGGAGACACCGAAGAGGCCACCCCCGTGCGCTACACACCCGCCGACGCCATCGAGCGCGCCATGATGCGGTACACGTCCCTGGAAGTCATCGTCGCGGAGACCGGCCGCGAGGACCCGGTGGACGTGGCCCGGCTGCGCGCTGAAGCCCACCGCACCTACGCCGCCTACCAGGCCACCCGGTACACGGAGGTGGGCCGTCGTCTCCCCCGCCTGATCCGGGACGTGGAGGCTGCTGCTCGCTCTCGGGGTGCGGACCGTCCGGCGGTGTGCTCGGCGCGGGCGATGGTCTACAACACGGCCGCGGCGGTACTCAGGAGGGTGGGTGCGAAGGATCTGGCGTGGCAGGCCGCGGACCGTGCGATGGCCGCAGCGGAGTGGGCGGACGAAACCCTCCTCGCCGCCGTCGGCGCGTACCGGCTCTCCTACGTTTTCATCAGCCGCGGCAATCCCGATGTGGCCGCCGAGCTCGCCATGGGTGCGGCGCACGCCCTGGAGCGGCGGATGCAGCCCGGCACCCCTGAGGAGCTGTCCGTGTACGGGGGACTGCACCTGGCGGCGGCGACCGCAGCGGCGGCGGAGTACGACCGGGCGGCAGTGCCTCGTTTCCTCCGTCAGGCGCAGCGGGCGGCGGACCGTCTCGGCGCGGACCTGAATCTTCACGGGACCGCGTTCGGGCCGACGAACGTCGCCATCCACACGATCAGCACGTCGGTGAAGGTCGGGGACGCGCGTGCTGCCGTCGCGGCCGGCGAGGCCCTCGACGTCGCGCAGCTCCCCGCCGGGCTTGTCGGGCGCCGGGCCCAGGTGCATCTGGATGTGGCGTGCGCGTACACGCAGACCCGGCAGGACGCCGCCGCGGTGAACACTCTCCTCGAAGCCGAGAAGATCGCGGCGGAGCTCGTTCGGCATGACCCGTCGACTGCGGCTGTGCTGACGGAGCTTCTGCGCCGGGAGCACAAGAGGAGCACGCCTGAGCTGCGGCCTCTCGCTCAGCGTGCGGGCGTCGCCTAGGACCGGACCCGCAGTATTCTGCGGGTCTTTTACCTTTTCGGCGCTGCGGAACACTGCGGGCCCGCGCTCGTACCTTCGACCCATGGACACCTCACCGGGGGTTGCACCGTCCCCCACCAAAGACAGCGCGGAGCTCGAACGCCTCCAGCGCATGTACGGGGATGCGTGGCGGATCTGGCGCACCCCCCGGTACTGGATGGCGAACGCGCTTCAGGACGGCGTAGAGCCCACCCTCATGGAGGAGTCGGCCAAGGCCCTCGAAGCGAAGATGCGCGTACCCGGCCCCAGGGTCGGCGGACCGTACACGGTGGAGGCGACGTGAGCCGCGCCGACGCCCCACTCACCCCGAAGGAACAGGCCGACTACGACCGCCAAGGCGAGCTGATCGCCATGGAGCTGCGGTGGGAGGACGACCTCCGCGCGGCCGGCCACGAGGTGCCCGACGCGATGGACGGCGTCCGGTGGGGGCCGAAGACCCGATGAGCTTCCCGCGCGCGCTTCCCTTGCCGTGCGCGGGGCCTGACGTCGCACCTTGCGAGGGGAAGCGACGAGCCCGACCAGATGTCGGGCGGGGGCGCCAGCTGTTCGTGACAGCGGCGCCCCCTTTGATCCTCCGCGCGCCCCACGGGGCATAGCGCGGTGGCCCCGGGGTGGCTCCCCGGGGAAGGGTCCGCGGGGAAGACACATGAGCGGGCCCGGCCCTCGTCCACGATCCAGTGGGCGGGGGTTTTTGCAATCCCGCCCGACAGTCGTACTCGGGTGGGAAAATGGACCCACCGAGAGGAGCACCATGGCAGACACCCCCGAGAAGCCGAAGCCGCCGAGCGGATGGTCGAAGGCCGGACGGCGTCGAGCAGCGGCGAAGCGTCGGCAGAAGCCCCGCACTCCCGGCGGATGGGCGCCCAGTGACGGCCCCGAAGGACCGGCCACTCCGACCTCCGCGTGCGGCACGTGCGGGCTCACCGGCCAGTGCGACTGCCGCTGAGCTGCTCCCCGCGCACGCGGGGTTGATCCCCTCGGTGGGGTCTACGTTGAGTGCGTTTGCTCCCCGCCCGCGCGGGGATACGAAGGCCCCCACGCAAGGTGGGGGTTTCGTCGTCTGCGGGTACATGACCTGCGTGGACGATGAAGAGGTCTCGGACGCCGAAGCCGCCGAAGACGAGAAGTGGCTCGCTTCCCTGCCGCCCTCACAGCGCGCCCTCGTCGGGATGATGCTCGACCGGCTCGTCGACGCCGAGAACGACTCGACCTACCGGCCGGACTACCGGTGAGATCCCCGCCCACCCACCGCACCCCGCCCATGGTTCGCGTGACCGTCCAGGGGGTGCGGCTTCATGCCTACCTCCTCGCGTGGATGGGCGGCCGGGCGCGTGTGGGGTGGTGCGAGCAGTACCAGACCCTCCCCGGGCACGCGGAGCCGCACCAGTGGCGGTGGGTCGAGCAGGACGTGCCGAAGGGCGACGTGGAGACGCTCTCCGGCCAGTCGTATGTGGCGGTGCCGCAAGGATGACGGAAGCCCGCCCCGGGGAACTGGGGCGGGCTTCGTCTACTTCAGGTCCGTGCGGGCACCCTTCCCTGGGCGCTGGAACTCCAGGATGGTCTGCGGCTTCCACGCGGGGGTGCGTCCGAACATCTTGTCCTCCGGCGGAAGCTCCCCGCGCTTGCGCGCCCTGTAGGAGCGAATGGTCTGGGGTGTCACCCCCCAGTGTTCGGCGACGTCGGGGATCGTCCAGTACTCGGCTTCGGGGTCTGCCATGGCTCGTCTCGTTGTCCGCGTGATGTGGACAAAGTCTAGCGTCGGCACGTCGTGTCCTCTCTGACCAGAACTTTGCAGCTTCACATTGACAAGGTTCCCCGAGTCTGGCTAACCTTGTCAATGTCAGCAAGGCAAGGTTCTAGGAGGATCCCATGCGCCGCCCCACCGTCACCGAAGCCCGGATCAAGCGGCACATGCGCCGCCTCCAGCGCCGCGCCACCGTCGCCACCCGCACCGCAGCGAAGACCGCGCACCGGGCCGGACTGAAGACCGTCGCCGGCCACCTGCGGGCCCTCGGGGTCGACGAGACGACCGCGACCGGGATGGCGGCGACGCTGCGGAAGCGCATCAGCGGGGGCATCGACGGGTTCGTCCGGAAGGACGGCGTGCGACGCTCCTGCACCCGGTACACCCTCGGGCGGGTCATGGGCGGGCTCGTGACCTACCGGCCGCGCAAGGACACGTACAAGGCCGCCCGTGTCCAGCTGCTCGCACTCGCCGCCTAGGAGACTCGCATGACGCTCATTGAGGACCGCTACTACCTCCAGGAGGAGGTGCCCGACGTGGAGCTCAGGTGCGTGGTGGAGGTGACCAGGCTCGGCTACCCGGACGAGTGCGGGGCGCTGTGTGACGACGGGCCGATCTGCGCCGGCCACATGCTCGACGTCGACGCGGGCCGGATCAGCTACGAGGCGTACCGGCGGTACCTGAAGCACGCAAGCGTATGACAACGAAGGAGAGCCCAATGGCCGAAGCGCCCTACGTTCCATGTCCCGGCGATACCGTCCGCGACTCTGACGGCGACATCTGGTTCGTGTACGGCACCCCCGACAACCTGCACGCCATCACTGCGGGGTACGCGCCGAACGCTACGCCCCATCCCATCGGTCAGGTCGCAGACACCTGGGGGCCGCTCACGTTGGCGTACCGGGCTTCTGACCACGACTTCGACTGACCACACGAAGACGGCCCGGCAGGAGCACCACCTCCCGCCGGGCCTCGCGACCTTGCAACCAGCTACGGAAGAAGGATCATGTTGGAGACTATCGCGCTCGCTCCCCCACGTCTGGGGCGGCCGGATGTGAACGCCGCCCTGGACGAGATCCTCGGGGAGGCGGGTTGGCTGACCACGGAGCAGCTCGCAGGTCTGATCGACGCGGACCAGATCGTGGGGCAGCGCATGTCGGACCGGTGTAGCCCGGTGGGCCTGTGGGTGGTGGGGGCGCTTCAAGCGCGGGGTGTCCCGGCGGTCTCGTACTCGTGGGTCGCCTCGTTCCTCGTGATGGGTCCGGGGCGTGTCGTCATCGGGGAAGCGCGCATCCCGGAGTCGCACACGGCGTGGGTGCTGGAGTGCGAGATCAACGACGGATCGTGGGGAGAGCTCATCAGGCAGGGGGAGGGAGACGAGCGGTGAGCAGTTGACCTGCGCTTTCTCAGAAGAGTTGCGCACAACCGAAAAGTTCCGTAAGATTCAATAGGGTTGAGAAAACCCCTCAGAACATCGGCCTCGGAAGCGAAAGCTCCCGGGGCCTTTTGCGTGCCCGGAGGTGCTCATGGTCGACCCCGCCCAAGAACGCGACCACCTTCGGGGGGTCGTCTCCCGCATGGCTCGGACACAGGACAGGACCCGCGCCCGGCTCGCTCTCGCGAACGCCTTCGCGTGGGTGTCCGCTGACGGCACCCTCGCTCGGATCACCCGCATCGATGACGTGTGGTGCGTCGACCTCGATGACCAGCCGCACGCCGTGGTCTCGTCTGAGGATGAGGCGTTCGCGTGCGCTGTGGCCGCTGCCCCGCCCGCTGACGCTGATCTCGCGGCACTGCTCACGTGGACCGCGTGCGGACGCTCCCGCATCTGACCATCCGCCCTCCCGGCCCTCAGGAGACGCCCATGGAACTCCTCCTCGTCGCCTGCGCCCTGGTGGTCGTCGCGATCCACGGCATCTTCCGGCTCGCCCTGGACATCCGATGGCGGCGCATGGTCAACGCCCGACTGGCGGCCCTGAACGCGGAGTCCGCCGACGAGACTGAGCAGAGGTGAGCGTGCTCCATCTCCGCCTCTGGCTCCTTCTCACGGGAATGGCGGTCATTCTCGCGATTCCCGTCGCCGTCGTCGTATGGGCGCTCACCCAAGAGCCCGTGTTTGTCGGCCTGTGCCTTGCGACCTTCCTGGCAGGCGTGTTGCTGAATATCGCCTGGGATCGACGCAAGCGCACCCACTAGACCGTCCGGCCGGGCACACACGCTTCGCGCTCCCGCGCATGGCCCGCGACCGGACAACACCGTCCCGGCTGTCCTGTGAGGGCGGGACGGCCGGGGCAAGCCCTCCACGCCCTCAGGAGACACCATGGCCGCCTTCGCCGTCACCTGGACCGACGGGCACGTCGAGACCATCGAGTCCGAGCGGTACGACTACGACAGCGACGGCAACTTCCTCTTCCATGACGGCGGGGCAGGCAAGCCAGTCGCGACCGTCCCGGGAGCCGGAGTGCGTCTCATCCGCCGCGCCCGCGAACAGGTCTCGGACACGGTCACGCACGTCCACCACGTCCACCCGGGCGGGCTCAACCTAGACCTGATCAACGCGGACAACGAGAAGCGCTGACCCCACACACGTCCCGGCCGCCGCCCACAGGGGGTAGGCGCGCGGCCGGGCGACTCACCACGGCGAAGACGGATTCGCCGCCTCCGTGTTCTCCGTGCACCACGGGATCATCGCGTCAGCAGACACCCCCGGCTCCCCCTCGTACTCCACGGCGATCTCACGCAACTCCGGTTCCGCATCCTCCTCCAGCGCCTTCGCGGAGATGTCCTCCCCCAGCGACACCATTGCCTCGCGCTCCTGCGGAAGGTTCGCTCGGCGGTACGCGTCCCACAGCCTGAGGTCCTGGCAGATGATCTGAGCGGACATCGGATCCACCACCACCTCCGGAGACGCGGACGGGGACTCGACTGCGGCCTCCGACGGGGACGGCTCCTCCACGGGAGCGTCGGCGCCAGAGCAGCCCGACACCATGACCACGACAGCAGCGCACACCAGCAAACGCTTCACGACACACCTCCGGTAGGGGGACGTCGGAGCGGGCGACGCGGGACACCAGTGTGCACCAGGAACGGGCGGAGGTGAGGGTGTTGTGGCCCAGGGACAGCGCATCAGCGACGAACAGCGCGCCGCCATCCTCGAAGACATCCGCGCCGGCGGCACCTGTCGCGGAATCGCCAAGGCCCACGAGGTAAGCCCCGACACCGTCCGCCGCATCGCAGCTGAGGGGAATGTGAAGGACGCCTTCGCACGTGCGGCCACCGAAAAGGCCACACGCGCGCGCACGACCGACATGGCGGCGCTGCGAGCTGAGGTGTCAGCGAAGTACCTCCGAAAGGCGAGCGAACTGCTCGACCAGATGGATCAGCCGCACTTGGTGTTCAGCTTCGGCGGCAAGGAGAACACGTACAACGAGGCGATCCTCGAACGGGCGCCGACGGGCGATCTCCGCAACCTCATGACCGCCAGCGCCGTCGCCCTCGACAAGCACCTGAAGATCCTCGCCACCGAGACGGATTCGGGTGCGACGACCGCGGCGTCGATGCTGTCGGGGATCGCGGACGCTCTGGAGAAGGCCGCGGAAGTCCTCGACTCAGAGCCTCCCGATGAGACCTCAACCAATATCTAGCCGCCGATAACGCTGGCTTATCGGGGGTCAGGATTCGGGGGTGGGCGTGGATCTGTCGCGTCTCACCGGGCATCTGTCGCCCGCTCAGATCCGGTCGATCGTGGGGTCGATGTCGACCCCGCAGATCGCGTTGTGGTCGGGAGCGGTCTCCAGCGGCAAGACGATCAGCAGCCTGCTGGCGTTCCTGATCTTGCTGACCCGCGCCCCGTCGACCGGGCTGATCGTGATGGTCGGGCGGACGCTACAGACCATCGAGCGCAACTTGCTCGACCCCTTGTCCGCGCCCGAGTTGTTCGGTGTGCTCGCCGGCCAGATCCACCACACGCCCGGGTCGACGACCGCTGTCATCCTCGGCCGGACCGTGCACCTGGTGGGCGCGTCAGATGCCCGCTCCGAAGGCAGGATCCGCGGGGCGACCATCGCGCTCAGCTACGTGGACGAGGCCACACTCGTGCCGCAGAGCTTCTGGATGATGCTGATCAGCCGCCTGCGTGTGAAGGGCGCGAAACTGCTGGCCACCACGAACCCCGACCACCCGGGCCACTGGTTGAGGCAAGACTTCGTGCTCCGCGCCGATGAGGTCGGGATGCGGCACTGGCACTTCACACTGGACGACAACCCCAGCCTCGACACGGGCTACGTGGACCTGCTCAAACGCCAGTACACGGGGTTGTGGTTCCGCAGGTTCATCCTCGGAGACTGGATCGCTGGTCAGGGCGCTGTCTACGACATGTGGGACCCCGACGAACACGTCGTGCCTTGGGCGGACCTGCCCGCCATGGAGCGGCTGGTGTGCCTCGGCGTGGACTACGGCACAACGAACGCCAGCGCTGGACTGCTCCTCGGGATCGCTCAGGACGGCCGGCTGTTCCTCGTCGACGAGTACCGACACGAACCCCGCCGCGACACCCAGCGCCTCACCGACGCCCAGCAGTCGGCCCGGTTGCTGGAGTGGATGGACCGCCCCCACCTCCCCGACGGTGCACGCCTCCCCGTCGAGTACGTGGCCGTCGACCCCGCCGCGGCGTCGTTCCGGGTGCAGCTGCATCAGGACGGTCTGGCCACGTCGCCTGCTCACAACGATGTCGCGCACGGCATCTCGATGGTTGCGACGCTGCTCGCCCGTCGTCAGCTCCTCGTCTCGGACCGGTGCTCCGGGTGGATCAACGAGGTCGGCGGCTACAGCTGGGACGAGAAAGCCACCGAGAAGGGCCTCGACGCCCCCATCAAGACCGCTGACCACAGTCTCGACGCCGGCCGGTACGCCCTGACGACCTCCGAGGCGTTGTGGCGCCCGTATCTGATCGACCCTCTTGACCTCGCTGCGTGACCACGTGCGGAGATCCCCGGGCCTGATGACTACTACCAGTGAGATGGGGGTGTGTGGTGCCGCTCCCTGACCGCTCCGTGCCATGGCCGCCCGCCGAAACCGACCGGCCCAGGGCGTTGTACGACGCATGGGGTGCCTGGTACTCCGGTGACCCCGACCAGCTGGCCGCGTACTACGGCGGAGGCGGCGGACACAACCGGATGTCCCCGCAGCCGCGGCCCTCCCAGTACCGCGGCGGGGTCGTCGGAACCGTCGCGCGGTGGTGGTGGGGAAGACCGCCCAGCCCCGAACAGGCAACGATCAAGCTTCACGTGCCCCTCGCCGGCGACATCAGCTCCGTGTCCGCTGACCTGCTCTTCGGGGAAGCCCCCACGCTCGCTGTCGCTGACCAGACGGCCGACAAGGTCACCCAGGACCGCATCGACTGGCTGATGACCGAAGGCGGCATGCACGCCGCGCTCCTCGAAGCATCGGAGCTGGCGTCCGCCTACGGTGGCGTGTTCTTGCGTGCCAGCTGGGACAAGACCGTCGCGGACCATCCGCTCGTCGACGCCATCGCCCCGGACTGTGCCGCACCCGAATGGCGTGCCGGCCGCCTGGTCGCGGTGACCCTGTGGCGGGTCCTGGAGGACCGGGACGACAACACGGTCCTTCGCCACCTTGAGCGCCATGAGCCCGGCGTCGTCTACCACGGCCTCTACGAGGGCAACAGGGACAGTCTCGGCAGGAAACTCCCGCTCGCTGACCACCCCGAGACCATCGGGTTCAAGGTTGACGCGAACGGCGGCATCCCCACCGGGGCGCGACGTCTCGCCGTCGTGTACATCCCGAACATGCGACCCCATCGCATCATCCGCGGCACGCCGCTCGGACGGTCGGACTACTCCGGCGTCGAGCACTTCATGGACGCCCTGGACGAGACGTGGTCGTCGCTCCTCCAGGACATCGACTCCGGCAAGGCCCGCCTCCTGGTGCCCACGAGCTTCCTCGACACCCACGGGCGGGGCCAAGGCGCGAGCTTCGACATGTCCCGGTCGGTGTTCACCCCTCTCACTGGTTTGCAGGGTGCGGGTGACAAGTTCACGGACATGATCACCCAGGTCCAGTTCGCGATCCGTGTGGATGAACACCTCGCCGCAGCAACAGCGCTCACGGAGCAGATCGTGCGCGGTGGCGGCTACTCCGCTCAGACCTTCGGTGAGTCCGGTGACCTCGCGATCACCGCGACGGAGGTGCAGCACAGGGAGCGGCGGAGCTTCTCGACCCGCAGTCGGAAGATCGGCTACGTGACCCCGGAGCTGGCCAGCTTCACTGAGGTCGTGCTGGAGATGGACCGCTCCCAGCTGGGGACCGACGTCACCCCGCAGCGACCCACGGTCGAATGGCCCGATGGCGTTCAGGACGCGCCCGAGGCGACCGCTCGCACCATCCAGCTCCTCTCTGACGCGCAGGCCGTGTCCACGGAGATCAAGATCCGGATGGCCCACAAGGACTGGGACGACGAGCAGGTCGCCCAAGAGGTTCAGCGCATCCAGGACGAGAACCCGGCCGTGGACCCGATGGTCTCCGCCGGCCTCGTCAACGGGCAGGACACACCACCCGGCGACACCGCCGAGAACTCCCCGCCTGAGCGGGACGAATAGCAACCCATCCAGAGGTCACCCGGGCGGTGGCCTCTTCCTTTTGGAGACCACGTGACCGAGCAGCAGGGCCAGGCGCCCGAAGCCGCCGACACCACCACGACCACCGCTCCCCCGCAGGCCGACACCGGCCAGCAGGAGCAGCCCCAGCAGCAGGCGAAGCCGGACCCCAAGCCGACCAAGCCCACCGCCTCCGATGACCTCTCCGAGCTGTCGTCCGCTGACCTCGCGAAGATGGTCCGCAAGCTCCGCGCCGAGAACGCCAGCGACCGCACCACGGCCAAGCAGCAGGCAGCCAAGGACGCGGTCGACGAACTCACCGGGAAGCTCGGCAAAGCGCTGGGCTTGGTGCAGGACGACAAGCCCCCGTCGGTGGACGACCTGACCGCGCAGCTCACCGCCGCTCAGCAGCAGGCCACCGAGCGGGACACGGCCCTCCGTCAGCTCACCGTGGAGCGCGCCGCTGAGCGTGCCGCCCGTGAGCACGGCGCGGACGTCGACGTGCTGCTCGACAGCCGCAGCTTCGCGACGAAGCTCGGCGATCTAGACCCCGCGGCGGACGACTTCGCCGCGACCGTGAGCGACCTGGTCAAGCAGACCGTCGACTCCAACCCGAAGTATCGGGTCGCCCAGGTGGCGGCCTCCTCAAGCGCGGACTTCTCCGGCGGGCCCGGCGAGCAGCGCGTCCGAAAGCCCATCGGGCTCCACGCCGCATTCCGTAACCACTACGGCGGCTAACCGCTAGGAGAGAACATGCCCGTCACTATGGCGATGGCGCAGGTCAACGCCCGAGACGACATCGAACACGAGGTCATCGACAACCTTCGCCGCTACTCGTGGCTGTGGGATCAGATGATTTTCGACGACGCCGCGACCCCGGGCGGTGGGGGCGGCACCCTCATCTACGGGTACACCCGACTGAAGACCGCCCGCGGGGCGTCGTTCCGTGCGTTCAACACCGAGTACCCCGCTGACATGGCGGAACGTGAGCAGTTCACGGTGTCGCTGAAGCCGTTCGGTGGCAGCTTCACCCTGGACCGCAAGCTGAGGGCATTGGGTCCGGCCGCTCAGAACGAGATGACGTTCCAGACCCAGCAGCTCATCACCGGGTCGACGATCGCGTGGCAGAACGAGATCATCCACGGTGACACCGCCGTGAACACGTTGGGTTTCGACGGCCTCGACAAGAGCCTCACCGGCACCGACACCGAGTACCTGCCCCTCGCCAACGGGGTCACCAGCGGCCACCTGGACTGGCGCGGGTCCGTCGTCAACACTCAGGCGCTCGCGATGGCGCAGCTCGACATCCTCGACGACTGGCTGTCCAAGATCGTCCCCTCCACCACGGGCGGCGGCGACCAGGGGCAGCCCGGAGCGCTCCCGCCCGGCCGCAAGGCCATCCTCGGCAACACGAAGAGCATCACCCGCATCAAGAGCCTCGCTCGGTGGGCGGGCATGTACACCGCTGAGCGGGACGACATGGGCCGCCACGTCGAGATGTACGGCCAGTGGGTGCTCATGGACATCGGCGACACCTTCGACGGGTCCGGGCCGATCATCCCGATCGAGGCCCGCGACACCGACGGTGCGGGCGGTGGTGGCTCCCTTGCGGGCATGACCGACCTGTACGCGGTCAGCTTCGGCATGGACGCCTTCCACGGCGTGTCCATGGCGTCGACGCCCCTCGTGGAGTTCTACGCCCCCGAGTGGGAAACCCCCGGCGCGGTGAAGACCGGCGAGCTGGAGATCGGGCCGGCCGCAGTCGTCCTGAAGAACACCAAGGCGTGCGGTGTGCTCCGCAACGTCCGCGTGAGTGGGTGATCGCATGCGCTACGACGTGACATCTCCCGTGAAGGGCTACAACGGCGTCGTCGGTGGGGTGACCTTCTACCGGGGTCGAGCTCACGTGGACGACGCTACGCACTTCGCCGCGGTGGAGTACATGCGCCGCCGCGGCTACACGCTCACCGAGGTCCGCGAGGAGCAGCCGGAGGAGACGCCCGCCGAGGACGCCACCCCGGAGAAGCCGAAGCAGGCCGACTCCAAGGACACGTGGGTGGCCTACGTGGTCGCGACCACGGACCTCACTGAGGCTGAGGCTGCTGACCTCACCAAGGCAGAGCTCCAGGAGCTCGCCAACGACAAGGAGGAGAGCTGATGAGCCACGTCGCCGGTGAGTTCACCGGAATCATCCGAGACCAGATTGCCGCGCTGGAGGAGGGTGCCCTTCAGGGGGACGCCCCCACGGTCGCGAACACGACCGCGACGGACGCCGCTGGGCTGGTCACGTACATCAACACGGTGCTGCTGCCCGCTCTGCGGGACCGCGGCGTCATCGCTTAGAGGGGAGGTGTCCCGTGGCTCCTGTGTACGCCACCCCCGAGGAGCTCGCTGAGTGGCTCGGTCTCGACGCCCCGCCTGCGGGTGCTGTGACGGCGCTGCGGGACGCCTCTCTCACCATCGACGGGCTGCTGATCGGTGCTGTCTATGAGACGGACGCCGACGGCAAGCCCACGGATGAACGGGTCGCGGGCATCCTGCGGGACGCCACGTGCGCTCAGGCGAGCTTCAAGCCCAAGGGCAGCAACGTCCCGTCCGACCCCGGCGGCAAGCTCGCGTCGGTCAAAGTCGACAAGGTGTCGAAGACCTACGCGACCAACCCGACCACAGGCGCGGTCGTGGAGGACGTCTACTCGACGCAGGCTGTGTCCCTCCTCCGGATCGAGGGGCTGATCCCCGCCCACCCCCGGGTGGTGTGACGTGCTGCCGATCATCACCGACGAGGTGTACGTACTGCGCCCTCCGATCGTGGAGGACGCGCACGGCAACCGGTCGCGATCCACGAAGGACTGGGCGAACGCGGTCCGAACAGGCCCCTTCGACGCCTGTGTACAGCCGGACTCGGCCACGCTCGGGGCGTCACTGGCCACCAAGGAGGAGCGCAGGGGCGGCAGGGAGCAGCTGTCGAAGTCGGCGCAGGTGTTCTTGCAGCCTGGGACGGACGTGCTCGCCACGGACGGACTGGAAATCAACGGGCGCATCTGGCAGATCAACGGGGAGCCGTTCGAGCTCCCCGACGTCGGCGGTCTCGGTCACATGATCTGCAAGGGCGACTGGATCGAGGGCTGATATGGGCCGCGTCGAACTCAACCAGCAGGTGATAAACCGGCTCGGCAGCTGGGGTCCCGTGGATGACGACATCCGGGCTCGCGCCCGCCGTGTGCAGGCGATGGCCCAAGGCCGTGGCCCCGTCGACCGCGGAGACTACGTGTCCAGCATCGACACGGAGCGTCTGGAGCCTCACGGCTGGCGGGTCATCGCCCGCGACCGCAAAAGCGCGTGGATCGAGGACGGCACGCGTCCGCACATCATCCGGCCCCGCACGGCCGGCGCCCTGTGGTGGCCCGGCGCTGCCCATCCGGTGGCCATGGTCCGTCACCCCGGAACCCAGGCCACGAACAACATGGCCGAGGCGCTGGAGTTGGCGGCGCGCGGCACCACACACACCTGAGGAGAACCATGCCGCACGTCAAGATCGGCTACCCGCACAAGGCCCCCGACGGCACGAAGCGAACGCAGGGCGAGACCGTGTACGTGTCCAGCTCCGAGGCGGAGGGCATCGTCGCTGACGGCAAGGGCAAGATCGTCAAGGTCAGCGCGGAGGAGGCCGTGAAGATCGCGGAGGCGTCGAAGCCCAAGGCCGACAAGCCCAAGGCCAAGGTCGTCAGCGAGCCCGGCCCCGAGCTCGACGCCGCCCCCACCGCCTCGAAGCCCCTCCCGAAGCGGCCCACGCCAGCGAAGACGGAGAAGCCCACCGATGGCTGATGTTCCCCGCCTGATTGAGGTGGAGCGCTTCGGGGACGTCCTCCGCATCCTCATCGACGGCAGCCCACTCGGCGTCCCCGTGGACGAGTCGGGTGTGCGCGTCATGGCGGCACCGGGCTACCCGTCGGGCATCAACGTGACCATCCCCGCGCACGCGGTTCGGCTGGTCGACTCGCAGGCCCCTGAGGTGCCCGCTGAGGAGAAGCAGAAGGTCGCCGCGTACCTGGACAGCAAGGCCCCGCCGTCGTCCTGGCGGCCACCCAAGCGCAGCTAGGGGGCGTCGTGGCCCTGCCCGTCATCCTCTATCCGGACGCTGAGCTGGTCGCGATCACCTGGCACCGCGCACGCCTCGGCGGCGCTGTTGGCATGGTCTGCTCCGAGTTGCCCGAGCCCGAGCTCTTCGACGGGCTGCTGCCCATCGTCCAGTTCGTGCGGCTCCCATCACCGCCCGCTGACAGGCGGGTGCACGACATCGCCCGAATCCAGTGCATCGTCCGCGTGGACGAGGCCACGGGGAGACCCGGCGCGATCGACCTCGCCGGGTACGTGTCCGCGCACTTCGCGGCCATGTCCGGGCAGACCATCACTCTCCCGGCGACCACGTACACGCCGGGCGGCGCGGCCACCGTCGGGTGCGTCCGCCACCAGTCGAACCCGGCACCTTTCCGCGACGACAACACCAACCTGCTCGCCCTGAGCTTCACGGGCGAACTGTACCTGCGCCCCTTCAGGGTCACCTGACCCACCTTCGACCACACCCCGACGCCTCATGGTGGCGGGGTTTTTCCATGCCCGCACCAGGGCTGACCACCCCAGGAGGGGACATGGCGGACAACGTCAACGCGATCCGCGCCTATGGAACCGATGGCGGCAAGTGCTACGTCGCACCGCTCGGCTCGCAGCTGCCGGAGGGTCTGGACGCGTTCGGGCCGGAGTGGTGGGACCTGGGGGCGATCGACCCCGCCGGGCTCACCGAGGCTTACGAGGAAGAGCGCAACGCCAAGACTCCCCTCGGCTACAAGAGCCCCGTGCGCACCGACATCACGGGCGTCACCAAGACGTTCACCACCCCCATGTGGGAGGTCAACCCCTACACCCAGGCGCTCTACGACAACGTCGACCTCAGCGCTCTCGAAGAGCTGCCCGGCGGCATCATCACCTACCCCGTGTACCGGCCCACCGGGCAGAAGAAGTACATGCTCGCGGTCGACACTTTCGATGGCGTTGCTCACGAGCGCACCGTCGCCGCCATCGCGGAGGTCACGACCCGCGCCGAAAGGTCCAAGAACGCCGAGAACGTCACCGCGAGCGGCCTCACCTGGACGGTATACGAGGCCAGCGACGGCCTCATGTTCAACCGCTTCTACCTCAGCGACGGCATGTGGCTGCCCGTGGAAACCCTGGAAGTCGCCGGGACCGCAACGACCGTCGCTGTCGCCGCGACCATCCAGCTCACCGCGACCGCCACCTACTACAACGGCGAGGACACCGACGCGTCCGCTGACGCCACCTGGGACACCTCCGCACCCCTCATCGCGACCGTCGACGCAGACGGCACCGTGACCGGGGTCGGCGCCGGGTCCGCGAACATCACCGCTTCCTACCGGGGTGTGTCCGACACCCTCGCGGTCACCGTCACCGCCTAAGGACCGGTGGTCGGGTGTCCGCGCAGGTGCACCCGACCACCTACAACCACCTGCGCTCAACCTGCGTGAACACAAGGAGTTCCGTCATGACCGCTGCCCGAAAGCCCGCCGCGAAGAAGACCTCCGCCCCTGCTGGCGCGATCGCTGTCGCCGACCTGCCCGACAACAAGGGCGCACAGATCTCCGAAGCGATGGAGCAGGACGCCACCTTCGTCATGGGCGACGGCACCGCCTTCACCTTCAAGCCGCTGTCGGAGTGGCCGTACAAGGCCAACGTCGCCTTCGCGGTCGGCGACATCATGGCGTGGGCGAAGGGCGCTCTCGCGGACTCCTCCCAGATGGACGACTTCCTCGACCACAGCAGCCGCGAGGTCGGCCGTGTCATCCGCTACTTCGACGACATGGCTGGGGCCACCCGGGGGGAAGGCAGCAGCTCCTCGCAGTCCTAGAGGAGCATCCCCGTGAGGTCGAGCTCGATCTCCTCGACCGTGGCGTCGACCTGATCGACTTCTACGCCGGCCGGATCACTATGCGGCGGATGGTCCTCCTCGTCATCCACGACATGGCGCGCATGCCCCGCACCCGGGCGGCACTCACTGGCCGCGACCCGGGACGCCCGTGGAACGAGACCAACGACCAGATCGCTCTGCTCGACTCGCGGATCCAGGCGCTCATGCGGGTCATGTGGGTCGGCGGTCGCCTCAAAGGCGAACCCCCGGACATTCACCCGTACCCGGTGCCCGCCGCGAAGGGCGAGAAGGCGCAGGAGCGGCAGTCGCGTCGCCCTGACCCGCGCAAACAGGCGTACCTCGAAAGATTTGCGCCACCGAAGCGGCACCTGAAGCTCGTGAAGACACCACCAGCCGAATAGGGGGTGTCGCTATGCCCGACGCCGGTTCAGTGTGGGTCGACGTCCTCCCCGACCTCAAGCGCTTCGGACCTCGGCTGCGCGCCGAGCTTCAGAAGCACGCCGGCCGCGGCATGGACATCCCCGTCGGACTCGACTCGACGAAGGCCAAGGCGGAGCTCGACGCCTTCCGCCGCCAGGTCGACAACTTGGGCCGCCGTACCCCGCGCATCACCGTGTCCGCTGACACCCGCACCGCGCTCGCCTCCCTGGTCCGTGCCGAGAAGGCAGCGGACCGGCTGGACGGCCGCGTCATCAACATGCGCGTCAACACCAGCGGCGGCGGGCCGGTCGCACCCATCACCCCGAGAACCCCCTCCACCCCTCCGGGTGGAGGGGGCGGCGGAAGCACGCCCCGAAGCGGAGGTGGGCAGCAGCGCCCGTTCTCTGACGTGTCCCCCGCCGGGGTCCTCGCGATCACTACCCTCATCCCCCCGCTCGTGCCCGCCGTGGGTGCGCTCGCCGGGGGTCTGGGCGCGGTCGCGAGCGGGTTCGTTGCCGCTGGTGTGGGCGCGGCGGGTTTTGCTCTGGCCGCGGTTCCCGCGATCCGCGAAGCCAACGCCGCAACCGGCGATCTCACGATCCAGCAGCGCGTGTTCCAGGACTCCATGGGCGGACTCACCGCGTCGTGGCGAACCTTCCGCGCAGAGACCGACCGCCCCGTCCTTCAGGCCGCTGCGTCCGGCCTCGACGTCGCCAACGTCGGCTTGCGGGCCTTGACTCCCGCGACGAACCGCACCGCTTCGGCGCTCAACACGCTCGGTAACGAGGCACAAGCGGCCCTCGGCAACGACCGGTGGACCAGCTTCTTCAGCTTCATCTCCCGTCAGGCCAACCCGTCGACGATCACCTTCGGCCGCTCCATCGGCAACCTCACCAGCGGCGTCGCCGGGCTCGTCATGAACATGGAGCCCTTGTGGACCGTGGTCGCTCCCGGCCTTGAGCGGTCCACCGCACGCTTCGCTGAGTGGGGCCACGAAGCCGAGAACTTCACCGACTTCATCGAGTGGACGCTGGCCAACGGCCCCGTCTTCACCGAGATGTTCGGGTCCATCGCGACCGCCGCCATCGACGTCGGTGTGGCCATCGGGCCGCTCGGCACCATCTACGCGCAGGGCCTCACCGTCTTCGCTGAAGCGATCTCCCTGGTCGCTGAGACGGCCCCGTGGCTGCTCCAGGCTGCCATCGCCGCGAAGACCGCACAGGTTGCCTTCCAGCTGTTCGGGCGGGTCAATCAGGGCCTCATCCAGCCCATGCGGGAGATCCCGGGTCGCATTCGCGAGTACACCAGCAGTCTCGGAACCGTCGCCCCAGAAGCCGACGGGGCGGCAGCCAGCACCAGCCGATTCCGCGGTGCCATCGGCGGAGCCGTCGGCGCCCTCGGCGGACCATGGGGCCTCGCCATCACCGGAGCGATAGCCGCACTCGGCATCTTCGCCGCCCGCAAGCAGGAGGCCCGGCAAAAGGTCGAGGAATACACCGCTGCGATCAAGGCTGACAGCGGCGCTATCGGTGAAAACGCGCGGGCGCACGCCGTTTCCACCCTGGAAATGGAAGGGGTACTCGAAGCCGCTGATGCGCTCGGCCTCAGCCTCGACCGGGTCACTGACGCTGCCCTCGGCGAAACCGGTGCTCAGGAGCAGCTCAACCGCGAGCTGAACGAACAACTCGACATCCTCGGGGAGCGTCTCGCGGCCGGTGAGCTCACCCAGGAGCAGTACGACTCGCAGTACCGGTCGATCGCGGAGATGCGACTGGCGATCAACGGTGAGTCCGACGCGGTCAGCGAAGCGACCGCCGAGTACCAGCGCAGCACGGAGGCGATGGGCGAGACCGCTGCCCAGCAGGAAGCCGTCAACACGGCCATGGCGGAGGGAGCTTTCCAGGCCAGGGATTTGAAGGTCGCTCTGGACGCTCTCACGGGCGCGCACGTCGGCGCGGTCGAGGCCGAATCGAACTTCCAGGCAGCCGTGGACGCTGCCACGGACAGCCTCTCCACCAACGGTGCGACGCTCGACTTGAACACGGAACAGGGCCGCGCCAACGAGGCTTCGCTACGCCAGATCCGCGACACCACCATCGCGAACACGGAGGCCACAAGGCTCAACGGCGAAAGCATCCAGGAGCAGACTGCGACGGCGGCGCGCGGGCGCGAGGAGTTCGTGCGTGTGGCCCGCCAGATGGGCCTCACCGCGACCGAGGCCGAAGACCTCGCAGACGAGTACCTCGGCATCCCGTCGTCGGTGAACACGGCGATCCGGGTCGCGGCCAACGGCACGTGGACCACGTCGCCGACACAGAACAGCTCGCACACCAGCCCGCGCGGCGGTGCGCCCGCGTTCTACGCCACCGGTGGTTTCGTGTCCGGGCCCGGTACGGCGACCTCCGACAGCATCCCCGCGATGCTCAGCGACGGCGAGTTCGTCCAGCCCACGCACGTCGTGGACCACTACGGCGTGGACTTCATGGAAGCCCTCCGCCACAAGCAGATCCCCGTCCAGAAGTACGCGACGGGAGGTCGAGTCAGCAGGTCCTCCCAAGGCTCGGGCTCCGACCCGTGGGACATCGTCGACGACCACCGCCGGGACGTCCGCCCCGAGTGGAACATGCTCGTCAACAGCCTGATTGGCCGTATCGGCGACAGCATGGCCGAGGACTGGAAGAACAGCATGCAGGGCCCGCGGGGGGTGGTCGGGCTCGCTGAGGCGTCGCTGGGCAGGTACCCGGAGTCGGGCGGCAACAACAGGAACGCCATCACCGAGTGGTACGGGATGAACGGCGCGCCTTGGTGCGCCATGTTCATTTCGTGGCTTTTCGCCCAGTCAGGTGCAAGCCGGGCGCTCGGTGGCGCTGCTCGGACCGCGTGGACCGGTGACTACTACACGAGCGGCATGCCGCGCACGAACTCGCCGCAACCCGGCGACGTCGCCGTGTACGGCACGCGGCACGTCAACCTGATCGCGTCACCAGGTGGCGGCCGGCGCATCGGCGGAAACCAGTCCAACAACGTCACCGCGGCGCCGTACAGCGGAGGCTCGATCTTCCGCCCGAACTGGTCGGCCGCGGGCTTCGCCTCCGGTGGCTTGGTGTCCATCGCGGACATTGTCAGGCAGGACCGCGAGCAGGACGAACGCTCCGGGATGTCGCCGCTGGTGCGGCAGATCCGGGAGATCGCAGGGTACGCGGACGGCGGCGTCGCCTCAGGGTGGGCGGTCGTCGGCGAACGTGGCCCCGAGCTCGCCCGCTTCGACGACCCGGCGCGCGTCTACTCCAACGCCGAGTCGGCGCGGATGCTCGCCACCGCAGGCAAGGCCACAACGCAGGCGGGCGGCAGCACACCTGCTTCCCCCCTCGTCGGCAGCCAGTCCTTCCACCTGCACAGCGCCGACGACGGCATCCGCGAACTCGCCGACACAATGACCCACGAGATCCGGGTCATCAGCAAGGGCGGGAGGTACGCCGATGGCTGACCTCGAAGAACGCCAGTACGAGCTGGGCGGGATCGTCTTCGGCGACCTCACCCCTGTCCAGTCCGACGACATCACCATCGGCGACCCGGGGATGCGGCTGGGAGACCAGCCCACCCCGGGCGCCGACGGCGAACAGGCCGGCCTGGACTACAAGGACGGGCGGACGATCACCCTCGACCTGTGGACGGACACCACCACGGCCGCGGACTCCCGATCGGCGTGGTCGCAGCTCGCCACCGTGTGGGACGCGAGCACGACCAGGGCCACGCCACGGGCCGTGATCCCACTGCGGATGCGGCTGCCCGGGTCCCCGACGATGATCGCCTACGGGAGGCCTAGACGGCTCACACCGTCCTCTCAGAGGCAACGCGACAACGGTGTGGTCGAGCTGACCGCCACCTTCCAGACCTTCGACAGCGCCTTCTACGCCGACGGCGTCGACGGTGCGGGCAACTCCGTCACCCTCACCCTCGTCACCGCCGCAGGCACCGGGATCACGTGGCCTGTCACATGGCCGATCACCTGGGGTGCGCAGGGAGTCCGACAAGACGCCGTGGTGAACACGGGCAACAAGCCCTCGTGGCCCGTGATCACCATCCGAGGCCCGGTCGCGCAACCCAGCATCGAGCTCGTCGGCACCGGCCGCATCCTCCGCCTCGACACCACCCTCGCCGCAGACCGCAGCATCACCATCGACACCCGCCCGTGGGCGCAGACCATCCTCCGTGACGATGGCGCGAGCTTCGCCGGCGTGGCCCGCGGCGCCGCCCTGTCGGACTTCCGACTTCCGGTCGGGCAGACCGTTCTCGCATACCGCGGCACGGACCTGTCCGGCCAGTCCACGTGCACCATCCAGTGGCGCGACGCCTACGAGACCCCCTAGGAGACCGGCATGGCTTTGGAGATGGACTCCTGGGCGGTAGAGGGCGCGCAGTCGTCGTCGCGGATCGCCCGCCTTCAGCTTCAGTCGGGGACGGCGTCGAGGAATGGGGTGGTCGACTCCTCCCACCTTCAGATCCTTCCGCTGACCGTCCCGGGCACGAGCGTCCGCGCGACCTCCGGCGGGGCGACGATCCTGGGGGCGGAAGCGAGCTTCCAGGGCAGCTACTTCGCGTTCAACGTCGGCGACGCCGAGATCGCCGTGTCGCCTACCGGGTCGGGTGGTGGACGCTCTGACCTGGTGATCCTCCGAGTGGAGGACCCCAACATCTCCGGAACCCCGTGGACGCATGACGTCACCACGGACCCCGTCTACTACTTCCGCGTCATCGAGGGCGTTGACCCCACCACCACCGACGTCCCGCCGGGGACGACCGGGGTCGCGCTCGCCCGACTCGACATCCCCGCGAACACCGCGACGATCACGTCCGGCATGATCACCGACGTTCGGCAGATGGCCAACCCGAAGCGGCTCCGCGAGCTCCGCGTGCAGCGCGGGCAGGGCCTGGAGGACGGGCGAGACGACCACGCCGACTTCACCAGCGACTTCGAGCGGTGGCCACAGCACGACTGGACTGTGACGATCCCCGAGTGGGCCACACAGGTACAGGTCCGCGCCGACTGGCTGAACGTCATGTACCCCGCGCCCATCGACGGCACGGGCGGCAACTACGACGCGCGCGGACAGGTGCGGGTTGGGCTGGTGGGGTCGGGCGGCAACGTCATCAACACGGCCGCGACGGCGTTCAACTTCAACGCGACATCCGCTTCCAACGGCTACCGATGCTCCATCGGTCTTGCAGCTCAGATGAACGTGCCGACCGCGATGCGCGGCATGGCGTGCGACTTGAGGATGTACGCCAAGTCCGACGCCGACCGCATCCGATACCTCGTCGCGGACGGTTGGGCGAACTTTGCGGTCGACCTCGAATTTCGTGAGCAGGCGGCGCCTCAGGCTGAGCTGTAGGGGGTCCGGTGCTCCCCTTGCAGGAACCTCTCCCTCCGGCGAGCGCGTGGCGGTACTACGCCTTCAACGTCCTCACGGGCGAATGGCTTCACAGGGAGCTTCCGCTCTCGGACGTCCGTCTCACCACCACCTTGTCCGGCCCCGGACGCATGGCCGCGACGATCGACCCCGAGTACCAGGCACTCAAGACTCCGGACGGCGGCCTCGTCCTGGATCTGTGGCAGACCATGATCGTCGCCGAAGCCAGCGGGCAGCTGCGGGGCGGCGGGATCCTCACGGGCATCACCGCGACCGGGCCCAAGCTCGCGCTCGACATGACCGGGGTGTCCGGGTGGCTGGAGGGTCAGCCGCTCCGCAACAACCTGGACTTCGGCGGCAAGACCGACGGCACTACCGGGAACGGCGTCGATCCCTTGGACGTGGTCCGTGCCCTGTGGGGGTGGCTGCAAGGCCAGCCTGACGGGAACCTGGGCGTCACCCTGGACTCGACGTCGACTCCGTACCGTCTCGGCGAGTGGCACAACACGAGGGCGCTCAAGGAAGACGGGAGCCTGGGTCCCGCGAAAGAGGTCGCACCCAACCCGGTCCCCATCGACCGCATCTGGAACCCGGGGCGCGACAAGAAGCCGGTCGGCGCGACCGGAAAAACGGTCTACTGGGAGTACAAGCTCCCGTGGTGGGACGACATCGAGATCGGGCAGAGGGTCACCACCCTCGCGACACAGACCCCGTTCGACTGGCTCGAATCCCTCCGATGGGCCGACGCCGCCCGTGAGTCCGTGGTGCGCCACATCCACTTCGGCTACCCGCGACTCGGGAAGAGGCTCACCCGCGAAGTCTTCATCGAGGGCGCGAACATCAGCGAGTTGGTCGCGGTCCGCAGGGACGGCGACGACTACGCCAACTCGGTGACGGTCTACGGCTCCGGGGAAGGCTCCAAGCAGCTCAGGTCCACGGTCTCGAAGCGCGACGGTCGCCTCCTCCGAGCGAAGTCGGTCGACCGGCCCGACCTCAGCACCGTCGCCGAGTGCAAGGCGGTCGCGGAGGAAGAGCTGCGCCGCTGGTCGCAGGTCGTCGACATCTTGGGCTTCTCCGTCCGCGACCACCCCAACGCCGCCATCGGGTCCTTCTCGGTGGGCGACGACGTCCTCGTACAGACCCGCGCCGGGTGGATGCCAACCCGCCTGTGGGTGCGCATCACCGCCCTGGACATCGCACCCGAGACCGGCGAGGTCACCGTGACGTGCCGCAGGTCCGACCGCTTCGACTACCCCGGAGGTGCCTGACGTGGATGCCGAAACCCGACGCGCCATCGCCGAGTACGCCCGCGAGGTCGCGAAGCTCCGCTCCGAGGTGACGACTCTCCAGCGCGGACAGCGCGCCGGCCAACTCGCGAACAGCAGCTTGGAGGAAGGCCAGACCATCGAAGCCCGCGACGAGACCGGTGCTCTCCGCGGCCGGTGGGGTTGGGTGGACGGCGCCGTGGGCTTGGTGACCGAGGGCGGCGACCCGGTGTCCGCGCCGACCGCCCCGCAGGTGACCCCTTCCCTTGGTGGCCTCAGGGTGACGTGGGACGGTCTGCTCGACGGCGACCCCGCGATCCCCGTCGATTTCGACCACATGGCCGTCCACATCAGCACGACGTCGGGGTTCACCCCGTCCGCCGCGACCTACGTCGGATCCATCCGCCGCGCCGGCGAGGGCGGCATGCTCCCGGTGGTGCCGCTGCCTTACGTGCCGCACTACGTGGTGCTCATCCCGGTGACCACCGGCGGTGTGCAGGGCGACCCGTCCGCCGAGGTGGCTGCGACCCCGTTGCAGACCTCCGGGGTCGACCTCGAAGCCGACTCGATCGAAGCGGTGCACATCAAGGCGGGGGCCGTGACTGCGGACAAGCTCGAAGCGCTCCTGGTCCTCGCGACCACCATCATCGGCGGGATCCCCGGCGGCGCACGGGTCGAGATCGATCAGGACGGCCTCAGAGGCTACGACGAGTCGAACGCCCTGGTCTTCGCCGTGGACGCCAGCGGCAATGCGGTCTTCTCCGGGGACATCGTCGCGTCCGAGATCAGCGGCAGTCGCTTCAGCCTCACGTCTTCCTCCGGCGCGACCGGCGCCATCGAGGACGTCAGCGGCGTCGTCCGAACCCAGGTCGTCTCCCCCGCAGGTGCGCGAGCACAGCTCGCCTCGACCTCAGGGCAGGCAGAATTCTCCGTGTGGGGGGACGCCGGGTCGTCGACCACGCCGGCGGGCGGCATGCTGGCGACCCCCGGGTCGTGCCAGGTCAACCTCCTCTCCAATGTCACGGACACCGTGACGAGCCCGCTTCTAACCCTGGTCGCCCTGCCCACCGAGGCCCGGGTACAGGCCCGGGGCGGCACCGGGTCAGACCTGCGCATCACCGCACAGGACGCCTGGGCGGGCGTGAGCGCCACACCGGAGCCGTCTGCCGTCGGACAGCCGCCCGCGATCCCTGGCACCATCTACGCCTTCCGTCGCTCAGGCACGGACGCGCCCACGCTCAGCCTCCAGTCCCCTGTGTCGACGTCGGGAGCGGGCTCGGACAGACGCAGCATCATCCACGTGGAGGGGGCGAATACCGCCCGCGCCAGCACGGTCATCAACCACGCCGCCCGCATCCACTACCTTCAGGGCGAGCTGGTCAGCGGATCCACGGACACCACCACGGACGGCAGCGTCCAACTCGCGGACACCCACAGCATCTACGCGGCCCGACACGCACCCGTGCGCGGCGAACTCCTCGGATCACTGACGTCGTTCTCCACGGGCAGCAGCTTCTACGACTTCCCGTCGGGCACGTTCGCGCCCTTCGCCTTCAAGACCGGCTGGTCGGGGCGCATCAAGGTCGAGATCATGATGTGCGGCCTCAACAACGCCTCCGACGCATCCAGCATCGCACTGGGCTTCCGCCTCTCCGGCGGGTCCACCGTCGCCGGAAGCCTCAAACGCGCCGCCTACGTGCGCAGCGCCGGGGCCGGGTTCGGGTCCAGCCAGTCCGCGTACTTCTCGGACACGCTCAACCTCACCGCGAACGCCGACTACACCCTCACCCCCCTGTACCGCATCACCAGCGGCACCGTCGCGTACTTCGACACCGCACTCGCAAACCACATCCTCATCACCCCACTCATGTAGGAGAGCCCATGTCAGAACCCACCCCTGAGCAGCCGACACCCGACCCGGTTGAGCCGCCGCCCCTCACTCCCATCCCCGTCGACCCCTCCGACCCGAACCCGCCGGCGGACCTGGACCCCGAGGACCTCGCGCCTCCCGGCGAGGGTGACGACTACAGCGACGAGCCCCCGCCGCCGCCGCTTCAGCCCGGAGAGTAGGAGGCCTCTTGGACGCCCTGTCCGCTTTAGCGCCCTTCCTTCAGCTCGGAGCGGGCGGGCTCCTGTCCCTCGGCATCGTCATGATCCTCACCGGCAGGCTCGTGCCCGGGGGAATCGTCGACAAGCTCCTCGCCGCACGAGACCGCATCATCGAGCAGCAGCAAGGCACCATCGACCGACAGGAAGTACGCGCGGACCTGACGGCCTCCCAGATCACCCAACTCCTAGAGTCGGGCAAAACCTCCGCGCACGTCCTGGAGGAGATCCGGCGTCTCGTGGAGAAGCGGCCCGGGGAGGGCTCATGAAGTGGCGCATCTGCCGTCGGCGCTTCGACCCGCCGCCCGTCACTGCTGACGAGGTCGCCAAGGCTCGCGCCCGCACCGAGAAGAGCGTCGCCAAGACGCGTGCACTGGACGAGGAGGTGCGCGACATCGCCACCCGCCTCAAGATCCAGCGCACCGAGAACCACTTCGGACCCCTGATCTGGCAAGCCCTCACGGGCGAGGGAGGGGCAGATGTATGAGGCAGGCAACGTGGCCGTGACCGTTCTGGCGCTGATCGCGCTGGGCTTCGCCCTCGACTACGCCATGGGAGTCCGCTGGTGGACCAACCCCGGGGGTCGGATCGTCATGACGACCCTCGCGGCCATCGTCCTGATCACCGTGCTCGTGGCGGTCCGGGTGTGGTTCGGGGACTTCTACCTGCACGAACTCGTGCGGCTGGTCGTGTTCCTGACGGCGCTGTTCGCTCTCGCGGGCGGGTGGGTGCTGCACCGGGCGATCCGCCGAGGGAAGCACCGCGAGCGCGCGAAGCCCTAGCCCGATTTCTCCACATACGCCCCGGCATGCCCGGGGCTTTCCCATGCCCAGGAGGCACCATGCCCCAGCCCGACAAACTCCAGTGGCGGTCCGACTTCGGCTGGTCCAAGAACAGCCCCGCGTCGGCCGCGAATCCCAAGTCCGGGCTCGTCATCCACTACGACTCCAGCGACCAGAACCTCGCCGACAAGGAACACAAGGCGTGCGTCGCCTACTGGAAGAGAACCCGCGGCTTCCACACAGGCCCCTCCCGCGGATGGGCGGACATCGGCTACAGCTGGGGATGTTGCAGCCACGGGTACGTCATGGAAGGCCGCGGGCTTTTCAAGGTCCAGGCCGCGCAGCCCGGCGGGAACTCCTCCCACTACTCCGTGACGCTGATGACGGGCCCGAAAGACAAGGTGACGGACGCGCAGATCAACGCTGTCCGGCAGCTCCGCGAGTGGCTGATGGAGCCCGCCTCGTCGATCAGCGGGAAGGTCCTCGGGCACCGCGACTTCATCGCCACCTCGTGCCCCGGCGACCGCGCCTACAAGATGGTCAAGGACGGCACGTTCACCAAGAAGGCCACCTGGGGCAAGGACACGCCGTCCGTCCCCAAGCCCACCCAGCCCACGCCGGCGCCCGCACCGAAGCCCAAGCCTCCCACCTCGAAGGCCCCAAGCTTCCCCGGGCCGGTGCTGCTCCAGCCTCCCGTCAAGAAGACCAAGGCCGCTGAGCAATGGCAGAAGCAGATGCGCGCCCGCGGCTGGACCATCACAGTCGACGGCTTCTACGGGCCCCAGTCCGAGCTGGTGTGCAGGACTTTCCAGAGCGAGAAGAAGCTCGCCCGAGACGGTCGCGTCGGCCCCGCCACCTGGAAGGCCGCATGGGAGGAGGCGATCACGTGAGCAACGGCTGGAGCTGGCTGTAACCCACCCTGAGAGAGAAGAGCATCATGCGTCTTGAAGTGAAGGTCGTCGTAGCGGCGATCGCGTCCATCCTCACCCCGCTCGCCGCAGGCCTGCTCCCCGACGTGGACCTGTCCGCGCTCGACGCAGTCGTCGTCGGTGTCGTCAGCCTCGTGGTCACCTTCGCCGCCGGGTACCTCGCCCCCCACACATCCCGCCCTGACGTCGAGGCCAAGCGCGGCCTCTGACCCGTCGCCTCTAGGATCTGCCCCATGGCAGACGAAGAGTGCGCGCACCGGGAAACGAAGAAGGAACGCTCAGCAGGCATGGACACGGGAGATCGCATCTGCGTGTCCTGTGGAGCTGAGCTGACCCGAGAAGAAGCGCGCCGCGCACGCGAGTCCTGACGCGCCTCGCCCCCGTCCTCTTCGGAGGGCGGGGGCTTTCGTCATGCCCGGGGTCAGGCCGCTGCCGTCTTCTTCCGGTCGAGGAAGGCCATGATCTCCCCGAGCGGGAATCGCGCCGGCTTCGACCCGGGCACGGCGTGGATCTTCCCTTCCGCCGCAAGCTTGCGGACGTACCGGTCGGTGATCTGCCGCCCCAGCGCCCGACTGGCCATCGCCGCTTCCGCAGCGGTCACGAGCCGCTCCGGCGCCGCCGCAACTGCCCGCTTGACGGCCGCGTCCCGCCGCGCCTCCGGGTCCTCGATTTCACCCTCGCACCCTTCCACCCGGCACCACGCCTTCGTCGCCCCCGCGAGCCCGTACACCTTCCCGCCGCAGTCCGGGCAGGGTCCGGCGTAGATGCGCTCCGCCGGCCGGTCCACACACCGCCGAACCTCGCGGACGACGTACCGGATCTGGGTCACGCACTCGTCGCCCCACTCAGCGCTGCGGATGAGGACGCCCTGCCCGTGGAGCCACTGCGCCATCGCGGGGATGGTGTCCGCTGGGGCCTTCCCGCCGCTCTGGGCGAGGAGGACCCTGCACCACGTGGACAGCATGCTGTGCAGGTAGCGGCGCACGTCAGACGCCTTGTCATCGATCAACATGGGGATCTCGTCGCCCCCGCCGCGCCCGCCTCCACCGCCGCCGAAGCGGCTCTGTCGGGCGATCGCGATGTCGAGGTCGACGTCCAGGCCGTGCAGGTCCCCGGTCGCCCACAGGGCCCTCAGGTCCGCCATCATCGCGCCCACGCACGGTGAGCACACCACGCCGGAGTCCATCTCGGCGGAGCACAGGCGGCAAAGCAGGTACGTCATGGAATCTCCCCCGTGGTCGTACTATGTGACCACGGGGAAGAGCGATCTTCTCGGCAGTTGGAGAGGGCCTGCCATCGGGGGATGCGGGCCCTTTCCTCATGTCCGGGGAATCACCCTGCACCGACACGAAGGGTGAGTTGGAGGCAATCCCTCGAACCCTGCCCACAACTTGCGGGGAACGCCGGGCCTGCGAGGGTTGGCGAACTTCTCGCCGCTCGGGACCCTGCGCCCATTGAGTGCGCCGCACACCGCGCATGCCTTCCCGTCGCGCCGGGTGACCCATTCGAGGTCGAGTCCGAGCCAGCGCGCGTAGGAGTAGGTGGCGCTCGATGCCGCTTGGTGGATCTTGGTGATGGCGAGGATGCGCATCCGCCGCCGGAAACGGGCCAACTCCACGGCAGCGGGCGACACCGTGACGGGCGCGGTCGTCGTGTCGGGAGGCTCCCCCGCAATGGCTGAGTCGATGCGCCTCGCAACGTCCTCCACGACCGCCCTGACGTCCGCCTCAACGGTCGTAGGCAGGGGCTCCACAACGAGCTGACGCATCCGTGCCCGCCTGCCCGCCGCGCCCTGTAGGACGATCTGAGCGCCCACCGTGAACCCGCGCTGCGCCGCCGCTGACACCGCCCCCGTGAGCGCCGCGAGGACAGCGAGAACCGCCGCACCACTGAGCCCCGCCGCGACCGCAGCGGTGATGATCGCCTGGATCTCAGCGTCGGCCTGCGCCTCTGCGGCGTCGAGCTGCTGGGCGGGGGTGGTCTGCGTCGGCGTGGTCACCCTGACCTCCTTTGGTCTGCGGGGATGGTACCCCTGTTCGACCAGGTCTCATGACGCTCCGGATTCGCGCTCGTCCGCCTCCCTCGCCGCGTTGTGGGCCATGTGAAACTCCTCAACTTCTGGCATGGCAGCCTCAAGACGTTCGTAAAGGGTTGGCGGCCCCGGCAACGGTTGCCCGTGGAAAGCAGCGCCGACGACCTTGATGGCATGGTCCATCAGGGCAAGGTGGGCCGCATAAGGGTCCACCTTCACGTAGTGCGTGAAGGCGTCATCTTCGTAGCTCTCAGCCCACTCGATGGCCTTCACGCACTGCTCTTCGACTTCCTGAATTCGGCGCTTCTCACGGCGACTCTTGGACGAAGGAATCGTAGATAGGAGGTACCTGACCTCCTTGAACCGGCCGTACTCGCCGTGCTCGAATGGCCGGTTCTGTTCTTCGTGAAGAACGCGAAGAAGCTTCTCGTAGTGGACCTGACGGTCACGTTCGACCTGGAGGCGGTGGGCCCGGTTGGCTTGGAGAACGGTCGCTCCCCAGCCGATGGTGGCTCCGAGGAGGACGCCCGAGAGCTGGGTGAAGACTTCGAGGGGTTCCATGCTTCATCTTCTCGCGAGTGGGGCGGGGACGGGCCGCCCCTTCGTCACTCCGTTTCCTCCATGACCTTCACCGCGACCTCCGCCAGCCGCTCAGCGTCGTCCCGCAGTGCCGCGTAGTCCCCGGTGAGCGACCATCCTTCGGGGGTGACGTCGTGGAGGCGACACAGTTCGGCGTGCAGGGCGGCAGTGAGTCGGTCGAGGGTGTCCATCAGGTCTCCTTTCCTTGGTACGGCTAGGGGCGCTACGCTCTCCCGCGAAGCTCTCTGTGAGTTTTCAATCAGCGCGGCGGCGGGCTTGCCACTTAGGGTCCTACGGGACCTGGCCCGCCGCTTGTGCTTTCCCGACAGTCAGGACACAGGTCCCGACCGCGCTTCTGCTTCGAGGTGGGTGCCCGCCACCCGTCCTTCCGGGCGAGATGGCGGGCGTCCGATGCGGTGCGCGGGGTGAGCCGGGAACGGTGGTCGGTGCCGCAGGAAGCGCACACGACCGCGTACATCCGACCCACCCCGTCTAAGCCACGCAGAGCGGTCATCGCTAGAACGGCGCTTCCTCGCTGAAGCCCGGCCGGCCGCCCTGACCCCACGGGTCGGCCTGCTGCTGGCCACCGGAGAACCCGCCCTGCTGGCCGTAGGCCCCGTTCGCCGCGGACCCGCCGACGGACTGCTGCTGGCGGGGTGCCGAGATCTTCGGACCGATCGCGTCCAACTTCATCTCGATCGCCGACCGCTTCTGCCCCTCCTGCTCCCACGAGCGGGTACGCAGACGACCCGACACGATCACCTCCTGCCCCTTGGACAGGTTCGCGTCCGCGATGGCCTGAGCCTGGTCACCGAACGCGGTCGTGGTGATGAACAGCTCGTCGGTCTTCTCCCACTGGCCAGCGTCGTTCTTCCGGTTCGCGTTCGCGGCGAGACGCAGGCGAACCATGGGCTTGCCGTCGTCGAGGAACTTCGTTTCGGGGTCGGCGGCGAGGCGGTACGTGTGCGTGATGCTCGGAAGGGACATCAGTTCTCCTTGGTGTGTCGGGTGCATCGGGGGCAGGTCACGGTCGTGCCTGCGGGTAGCGGCGGCATGGTGGCTTCGTTGAGCGGGATCCGGCAGACGGTGCGGGTGCGCCGGGTCGCGTATCCCCGGTCGGGGTCTTCGCGGGCGGGGGCGAGGCGGTGGGTGTGGTCGCCGTGACGGACAACGGCCATCACGCCTCCTCGTCGAGTTCGTTGAGCCGCTGCGAGCACTCCCAGGTGTCGCACATGTCCAGCTCGACGCCGTGCTCGCACGGGGCGGCGGCGAGGACCTGTACTGCGATGTACGGCCACGCACGCCGGATGGTCTGCTCCAGCTGCCACCGCTGGAACTCCACGGCCACGCTGCGGGGCTGTTCGCTGTCCGGGGCGACGATCGCGGCCATCACAGCGGCGACCTGAACGTCAGTGGGGGTCATCGGGGGTCCTTCGAGGTCAGGGCGAGCGCGATGTCGGTGAGGTGCGCGGTGCCGCACATCCCGCACCGGTCGAGGGCGACGGTTTCCCGGTCGGACGGGTCGAGATCGGCGGCGCAGGAGAGCATCGCCGCGATCTCCTTCGCGACGGCGGGGTGCCACAGGGCGACGTGGGTCGCGTTCGCCCACGCGTTGGTCTTCTCATCCCACGGCCTGTGAGAGAACGTCGGCAGCCACGCCACGAGCCCGGTGTCGGCCAGCCCCGCGCGCTTGGTGAGGATCGTCGCGGTGTGACCGCCCATGTCCAGGTGGGTGTCATGCGGCTTCCACGGGCCGTCGGTGGCGGCGTTCGCGGTCTCGCGCACCTTCGCGGCGGCTTCTCGTAGGAGGTCGGTGTCGGACATGTCCCCTCCCGGGGCTGTGGTGAGCGTCAGACGCTCAGGAATCTTGAGTGTGACTCGGGGTGCTGACAGTCCATCTGAGCCGTCAGCGTGCATTGTGCGGGCGTATGAGAGGATCGGGGGCGTGCCCCGCCAGGTAGAGACTGGCGGGGCGCACCTATGCGGCCACTTCGGCGGTCACGCGCTCCAGGAGGAGACGCAACGCCATCTCGCCCTGCTTCGGGACGACGCCGTTGCCCAGGGCGTGAAGCTGCTCCGCTCGGGTCAGACCGATCTCCGGGGCAGTGACGTGGTCGGCCGGAAGTCCCATCACCCACTCCACGAAGCGGGGGCTGAGCTGTGCCCGACCGCCCTTGCCCGTCGGGTCCGTGGGTGCCGGGACCTGCCGACCCATGGTCGGTTCCCACCGGGCTATCGCGGCGGCGTACTGGGCGAAGTGCTCCGGCTGGACAGCGGCCGGCAGCGCCAGGTCGCCCTTACTGCCCCTCTGATTCGGGCCGCCGTGGGCTCCGCCGGAAGCGCGCGGCGTCGGCAGGAGTGACAGGTCCTCAATCACGTTGGGGAGCTGGTCGTCGTACCCGCGCCCCTTCGAGTCGCGCGCCCTGGGCGTGGGCAGCAGGTGCTCGACCACATCCGCGAGGCTGACAGAGTGTCCGCCGGCACGGCGCTTCGCCGGGTCCTGCGACCCGCCGCGGCTGCCCTGGTAGGCGTCCGGCGTCGGCAAGAGCGTCACACCGCCGGGAACAACGCCTCCTGGCCCTCCAGCGTCGGCGGGGCGGCGGGGGAAGTACGGGCGCTCGCCCTTCGGCCACGCGATGACGAACAGCCGCTCGCGGCGGTGCGGGGCGCCGACGTCCGATGCTCGAACACAAACCCAGCTCGCATCGAACCCGATGCGGGCAAGGTCGGCGAGGACGGAGTCGAATCCTCGTCGAAGGTGACCTCGCACGTTCTCAAGGACGACGAGGCGGGGTCGTAGTACGCAGATGGCATCGCAGATGTGGGGCCAGATGTGGCGCTCATCTTCGATTCCTTTCCGGAGTCCGGCCTGGGAGAACGGCTGGCAGGGGTAGCCGCCGGTGAAAACGTCGACCTGGGGGACTGTGGACCACGCGAGGGCGGTGATGTCGCCGAGGTTGGGCACGTCGGGGTGGTGGTGCTTGAGGATCTTGGTGGCGCCCGGGTCGGGGTCGGCGACCCACGCCAGGTCACCGCCGAGGACGGACTGCACGGCCTGGTCGAGACCGCCGTAGCCGGAGCAGAGGGAGCCGATCGTCAGGGTCATCTCACGCACCGCCCCAGTTCGTCCCGGCCATGTCCACGATCCCCAGCTCTCCCGCGAAGGCCACCAACAGCGCCGCACGGTGCTCAGCAGGCAGACCCCGCAGCACGTGCTTCACCCCGGCCCGGTCCCCATCAGCGACCGCGGAACGCAGCGCCGAACCGAAGCACCGCACCGACTCGGCGACGAACCGCCGCTCCCCCAACGCCTTGACCGCGGCCTGGTCCTGCACCATGTGCCGAGCCGCCTGCCTCCTGGCCGGGTCCGCGGACTCGCCCACGTGCCCGTCCCACAGGTCCCGGTACGCGGAGGCGACCTTCGGCTTGGACACCCTCACTCGGGCCCGGTCGCGTACCGCGGCGATGTGCGCACGCTCCTCGGTGGTCGTACCTCCCGCGATCTGCCCGTAGGCGCCCGCGGGGTCCGCGAGCGCGGCGTCGAGGCACGCTTCGGCGAGTGGGCAGTGGCGGCACACGGCCAGTGCCTTCCGGCGGCCGGTGGCGGTCGTGGGCCGGAACATCGCCGGGTCGAGGCCGCTGCATCCGGCGCGCTCGTCGGTGATCACGCTGCCTCCTGGGCCTGGTGAGCGGCAGAAGCCCGGGACAGGGCCTCTTCGTAGATCTCCACCAGCGCTAGGCGGCGCGGGGAGCGGTTGGGGAGCTGCTGCCACATCTCCGGGGGGATGTAGCCCGTCCACCGGGACGGGTCGCTGTAGCCCAGGGGGGCCTCGCACAGCCGTGCGGCCAGGTCCGGGTGCGCCAGGACCGCGCGGCGGCGTTCCGCGTTCGTGGTCACGTCGATCTCCGCGCCGTGGCGCATCGCCCGCACCGCCAACTCCTGCATGAGCTTGATGTCGCCGGCCACACCCGGCTCGCTGCGGCCCCTCACGCCGCACCACCGAGGCGACGGTCGATGCCCTTCAGGGCAATCGGCTCGGCCATCTCCGTGATCCGGGAAGCGACACGGTCGCCGAGCTTCCTGCCCAGGTCATCAGGAAGCACGTTCGTGGTGACGATCGTGGGCAGCTGATGCTCGTAGCGGAAGTTGATGAGCCGGTAGTTGACCTCCTCCACCCACTCGGAGGTCTTCGCGGCCCCCAGGTCGTCGATGAACGCCAACGGGGCGTTGGCGTACCGCTCGAACACGGCCTCACTGTCGACTCCGGGGCGGGGCCGCATCTTGGCGTAGATGTCAGTGATGGACGCAGCGACCGGAGCGCACCCCACCCCGATGATCGACAGACGCCGCAGCGCCCCGAAAGCCTGGTAGGTCTTACCGACACCCGTCTGGCCCTTCAGGAACACCGACGGCCCCCGACCCAGGTACGGCACCCGGGAGAACTTGTTGGGCTTAGAGCCCTTCACCAGGGCATCCACCCACGCCAGGAGACGCTCGTCGGTGACGTCGGCTCGCCGGTACAAGGGCGGGATCAGGCTGTTCGTCGTCTCGATGATCGCGGCGGTGTCCCGGATCGCAGTGAAGCTGTCGCCGCCCTGACCGTCGATGGCGTCGAAGTCGGGGATGGCGGGGGTGATGTGAGGGAACGCGGCGCGCGCCCGGCTGATGAGGTCCTTGGTCTTCTCGGTCACAGCAGTCCTCCTTCGTAAGCGTCCTGGTCGATGGGGTTGCGGTACGGCTGGTAGCCGCCAGACACTGCGCGGAGGTGACGGCCGCCATTGGCCTGACTCATGTCACGCATGTGCCAGGACCCGTCCCAGCAGCCGTCGTTGAGCCAGTTGGAGGCCTTGGTGATGAACTGGCGCTCCTCGGGGGTGGCTCCGTCCCACATCTGGGCGTACAGGTGGGCGCCCGCGATGATCTGGCGAGGGTCCGCGCCGGCGTCGACGGCTTTGGCGAAGGCGTTCACGGCGGTGGGCTTGTGGGTGCTCTTGGGGTAGGCGTCCCAGAACTCGATGAAGAAGGGGTCGTTCTCCTTCTCGGCCTTCGTCTTCTTCTTCGCCTTGGTCTCCCGCTTGGCGCGCCCGTTGTCGATGGCGTTTCCGAAGAGGTCGGTGACTTCGCCAGTACTAGAAGAAGTACGTAGTACTTCTTCTTTCTTGGGGTTGGGGTTGGGAGGGGGCGTTACGCCCCCGTTAGTCACACCGTTACGGTCGGCGTTACTCTCCCCGTTCTTCCGGCCCTGCTTTTCGGCAGCCCTTCGGTCCCTCCATGCCTTCTGACGTGCGGCGTTGCTCTCACGCCCGGCCTCGATCTGCTCCTTGGACGCCTGGTAGTCGAGGTAGTCGTGGATGCGGTACCCGTCTTCCTCGGCGTGCCAAAGGCCAGCGTCAACGAGCGACTGCACTGCTGAGCGCGTGACTGCGGGTGTTAGGTCGTCGTTATGTAGCGTGTTAGTCACACCGTTACGGTCGGCGTTACGCACGGCCTCCACCGCGTCCTCGAAGTCGAGCATCCGAAGCGCCGTCTTGCGCGGGATGAACCCGTCGGTGAGGTTCCTGTTCGACCAGGCGAGCCCGGCGGCGAAAAGGGCGATGCCGAGGCTTCCGGCCTTGTCGAACTTGGGGTGATCGTAGAAGTCGTCGCTCAGACGGACCCACGCCATAGGTGTCTCCCCCGGTAGTAGTTGGTCAATGGGCAGTGCTGGCGAACTCGCGCCACCGGTACTCGGTGGTCGGTGCCTGCTCAGGTGTCCAGGTGCCAAGCAGCCACCCGACGGCGGACTCGATCACCTCACGGCAGTCGGCTGGGAGAGGGAAGATCGCATCCATGCCGGACCTGCCCTGAGCCCATTCGAGGCACTTCTGCCCCTGCGGGGAGGACGCCAGGAAGTCGCTCAGGGCTTCGAGGTCGCGCTGCTCGGTGGACATGAACTCTTGGGCGAGCCGGTACGCACGGACGGTGATCTCGTGGGCATGAGCGCGGGCCATCTCCAGCTCGGAGCGGGCCTTCGAAGTGAACTGCTCAACCTCGGAGGGGATGAAAGAGGCCAGGTAGACGTTGGCGTCATTCAGGTCTTCGAGGCCCTGTGCATGCAGGCGACCGGGGAAAGCAGGGAGGTGATCAGCAACTGTGGATCCCTCAACCCACCCGAACGATTCGGACGCGTCCACGATCTCGGAGTAGCTGTAGCCCTGGGCGATAGCTACACCGACCTGGTCGGCGAGGTCTTTGTAGAACTCACGCGAGGTCTCCCGCTGCGAAGCCGCGGCGATGGCCGCTCCCATGTGGACGTGGTCCTCGTAGGTGAACTCGTCCTCGTCGGTGACGCGGGTCCGCTTGTCACGGACGTTGTGCTCGGGGTTCTCGATGCGGATGGCGCGTTTCTCGGCGGCGAGGACGCTGTCGCGGTTGTCGTACCAGTCGACGGAGATGCCACGGATGTCGGTCCACCAGTGCTTTGCCTTGGCGTGTTCGGTGAAGCGCCGGCCTGGGTCGTTGGTGATGCCGGTGTAGAGGAGCTGTCCGCGGTCGTTGTAGAAGCGGTAGAGCGCGTGGCTGTCCACGGGGCCCTCCTGAGGGGGGTCGGTCTCGGCGGTTCTGGTGCCCGGCCGCGCCTTGCACGCGGTGTCCGGCTGGGTCCGGTCGGGCTGGGTGCTACTTCTCGTGGTCGCAGCGCAGGCAGATGCCGTCGCCGTCGAAGACGTGGCCGTCTTCGCAGTCGCCGTCCCAGTCGATGAGGTCGATCTGGTGGGGCCGGTTGTCGGTGCTCACGGTGTCTCCTAGGCGTCGGTGTCGGCGGTGAGGGGCGTGCGGGCTTCCGCGTGTATCGCGGCGGCGTTTCGGAGGGCCGCCACACCGTCGGGCAGTAGCGGCAGCTTGCGGATCGCGTCCGCCATCTCAGCGTTCTCCGTGGAGAGGTCGTGGTAGGCGGTCTCGGCGGCCCGCTCGCGCATGGTCTCGGCGGCGATGGACTCCCGGATGCGGATGGTGCGCTCGGAGCCCTGGATGCTGACGACCACGTGCCCGGTGTCACCGGCGGCGGCGAGGATCGCGCGGGCCAGCTCGACGGCGTTTTGGCCGGTGGGGGCGGTGATCCCGACCGAATGGCCGCTGAGGGCGTCGTAGGCGGTGTAGGTGCCATGCCCGACGCGGAGCGCGTCGCCGTCGTCGTCGGTGTAGGTGTGTGGGAGGGCCATGGTGTTCTCCTTGAAGTTCGGTACGGTGGGCGTGGGCCCCGGGTGCTTTTCCCATCCGGGGCCTCACGCGTGTCAGGTGGTGGCGAGCAGGCGGCTTGCCGCGTGGCACCTGCCGCAGTACTCCTCACGGACCCCGGTGGACGGGTCGGTCCCCCCTGGCCACCAGTCGTGGCCGTTGCGCTCGCACTCGCGGATGTCGGTGCAGTCGCGGCAGAGCAGGACCTTGCCGTCGAAGGTCCACTCGTCCTCGGCGCACAAACGCTCGACGGCCTCTTCCTCGGTGTCGAAGTGGGGTGTGAACTCCCCGTCGAAGGGCTTGCAGTCGGGGGTGTCACAGGTGGCGACGTAGCACTCGACCCTTTTGATGGCCATGGCGTTCCTCCTCAGGCGTTGTGTCCGGCCAGGGCGGCCTGCTTGGCCACGCACACCGGGCACATGCGGTCGGTGCCGTCCGCATTGGTCGGCCCGTCGGAGATGAGCATGAGCGGGGTCGTCCCGCACAGCGCCACCGTCGGGTCGTCGACACGGGGCTCGTGGATGTAGCCACCGGGGGGCTGGCTGGCCCCGGGCGTCCACCACCCCTCGAAGCCGTCGGGAAGCTCGCCCGTGGCGTGGAACCGCCGGAGGATGTCCTCGTGCGAGTCGAGGCCGGCGCCCCGGTGCCACATCCGGGTGCCGTCGTAGGAGGCTGAGCGGCGGCGTTCCATCGGCTGGGTGTACTGGCCCATCCACTCGGTGGCGGAGTTGGCCCGCTGCTCCTGGTGCCCGCGCAGCTCCCCGAGGTAGACGGTGCGGACTCCGTCGCGCTCGCGGGTCCACAGGACGGTGGCCACGGTCAGCCAGACGGATCCGCCACCCTTCAGGCGGGTCTGGATCTGGTAGTTGAGCTGGGCCTTGACGGCCAGCGACTTGCTGGTGCGGTGGGTGGTGCGCTTCATCGGGTCTCCACTTCGTGCTGCGGGTTGAGGACGTAGGTGCCGGGTGCGCCGGAGGGGACGTAGAACCCGAAGGCGGTCACGGTGCGGCGGAGTCCGCGCTTGCGGATCGCGGTGATGCGGAAGGCGTGGCCTTCGTGGAGGAGGATGTGGCCCTTGCGGAGGCGGGAGGCTTTCACGGGTGTCCTTGGTGTTGGTCAAGCGCAAGTGGGCGGTCAGGCGACCTTGCGGCCGTCCTCCCAGATCTCCGCGATGCGGCCCTCGGCGTCGTGGACGGTGAGCTTGCGACCCCAGCTGCCGGCGCCGCGGAGCTTGTCGCGGGCGTCGTCGAGGCTGCGGGCGCGGTCGTTCTCTTCCTGCCTGCGGTTGTCCCAGATGGACCAGGGGCGGGTGTCGCGGGCCATTTGAACTCCTTGATTCGGGGGTTTACTAGCAGCGCTCTTTTGTGTTTCCGCAGGTCAGAGAATTATTTAAAGGTGCTAGTAAAGTAAAGTCTTCTCACAGCCTCACGCCGAGCGTTAAACCACTTGGCCAACTGCGTTGACATGACTGTATGCCAACTCACTTGGCAATGTCAAGTCACTTGGCGTATTGGCTTGGCCAACGTGGTGTGGCAAGCTAGTTGTCATGAACACGCCCATCGACCAGATGACCGACGACCAGAAGATCCGCGAGCTCAGCGAGATCACCGAGCTGGAGAAGCGGCAGCGAGCCCGCAAGCTCCTCCTTGTGCGCAGCGCGTTCCCTGAGACCCGAGGCGAGCCGCAGGTGCGCGGCCGGCTCACCGAGGTCGCCAAGGCCGTTGGCTGGACCCGGGAGCACGTGGCGAACATCCGCGACGGCAAGGTCACCGAGTAGCCCGACCTGCACTCATCAGCCCGCCGCTGTGCGGGCTTTTCGGCGTGCCTCATGGCCACTGCCCGTCGGTAGGCGCGTGGCGGACGAGGGTCGCGGCGTAGTCCTGGCCGTGCTCGTCGAGCATGATCGCGAGCTCGACGGCGAAGCGCTCCCGCACCTGCTGGTCGTGCTCGGCGTCGGGGTCGTACTGGCTGGTGGTCGCGGGGGCGCGGAACGGGTCGTAGGAGTGGCTCATGCCGTCCTCCCCTGCCACACCCGGACCGGGTGCCCGTGCGTGCGCGGGTCCGTGGAGGGGACGTAGTCGACCGGGCGGATCAGGCCCCGTCTCGCTGCCTCTCGGAAACGCCCGCCGATTGCCGCGGGGCGCAGGCCCTCGGGGAGCTGGGATCGGATCGAGTTCGCTGAGAAGCGTTCCCCCGTCGCCGCGCACTGGGCGATGAGCCGGTCGAGCAGCTCGACAGCGGACGGCGCTGACGCAGCGGTCGCCCGCGCCATGCCCTCCTCGGCGAGAGCGTCCGCAATGGTGAGCTGAGAAGTCATGGGAAAACCTCCTGGCATAGCGAATAGACCCACAAGACGAGTTCCTTTTCTGGGGGCCGTTGACGTCCTCGGCGCTTCCTCTTCTACAGGCCCGTGACCAGGTATGTTCGGGAAGGTCGGACGGGTTCTCGGTCGCGATCCACGGTTCCGCTGGCAGGAATCTTTCTGTGGGTCGGAATGGGTGACGCGGGTTACCTCGCGGTCTTTCCGGTGCACGATTCCTCCTCGGGGCGTGGGGCCCGCCGTGTCCATGGCGATCCGAGGGCACGGCGGGCGGTCTGGGTCAGGCGGCGGCAGCGGTCTCACGGGGGCGAGCAGCCGGGTCGTCCATGTCCACACCGACCCAGGCAGGCGGCCCGTCCCAGCCCTGCTTCGCCGCGTTACGCATCGTCAGAGCGGACTGAACCCCCGGAGGAGTGCGCACCAGGCGCGGATACTCGCGAGCCAGCGCGTCCGCGACCTCCACCGACACCGACGCCATACGCGCCCCGCCCGTGCGCAGGTCGTTCAGGTACGACGAGGACGCCCCAATCACCGCCCCGATCGCCTTCGGGCTGTGTCCGATCACCGCGAGAGCCTGGAGACGACGCATCGTCCCGACCACATCGACCCGCTCAGTCGAGAGGCGCTGCGGCTTCTTCGGCTTCGGCGCCGGCGCTTCCTCTACGGCGAGCTTGTCCCTGCCCTTCCGCGCCGTCCGACGCCGGTCGGCGGTCATCCCTCCTTGGACGCCCCACTGGCGGGCGCCCTGGGAGAGGGCGGCTTCGAGGCACTCGCTGACCACGATGCAGCTGCGGCAGATGGAGAGTGCTTCCTGCTCGCGCTTTTCCCGGTCGGCCTGCTTCTCGTGGTCGGGGCCGAAGAACAGCTCCAGCTCTTCGCCCTTGCAGGCGGCTTTGGTGGCCCATGCGGTGATGGGCGTGTCGAGGACGAGGGGGCTTCCGGTGCGCTCGATGGTCGTCTTCCTCACCGGGCCACCTCCTTCACGATCAGGTCGATACGAGTGCCCGACGGGTCTTTCTCTCCGGCACGGAAGGCCACGGAGACGAGTCGCGATGAGTCGTCGTCAGCGATGAGCTGGGCGTCGACGATGCCGTCGATCGCGGCCTTCACGGTCGGCTGCAAGTTGTGGGGGTCGAAGCGGCGGTTGGTCTTGGGGTGGATGACGGCGGTGATCTCGACAGCGTTCATGGGGGGCTGCCGGAGGGCTTTGGTGGCCCATGCGGCGGCGTCGCGGATGGCTTTGGTCTTGCGGGCCTTCGTGGCCCAGTGCAACCTCTGGTTCGAGTTGAGGTAGGGCATGGCGGGGAGGGCGACGGTGACGGTGCGGCCCGTCTGCGTGGCGTCCATGTGCGCTCCTGCGTGTGGGGTGGGCGGCCCCGCGCCCCCGCGACGGGGCCGCCCAGAGGGGGTTGGTCAGGTGTTGCAGGTGTGCGCGAGTACAGCCCGCATCAGGTCCGCGAGGGTCGTGCCGGGGCGGACCGGGATGACCGGGTGCTCACCAGCGGCATCGGCGTCCGTGCGGTGGTGGAGCCACTGCGTTTCACCGAGGTAGTAGGCGGTCAGGTCGGGCGCGCCCTTGGGGATGGTCCCGCCGCGCCGGACGATCTCCCGGGCCATCGCGAGATGCCAGGTGACCGCGTTCTGGTACGAGGACCAGTTGAATTCGGCTGCCCGGTTGGCCTCGGCCAGCTCTCCCCGCAGCCGCTCGATCTCCTCGACCAGCTCTTCGGGGGTCTCGTACACAGCAACCCCTTCGAGTGCGGTCTCAGCGGCAGCGATCGCCCCGGGGGCAACCTCTTCGCCGCCGTGCATGTCGGCGTAGAACTCGGTCATCGGTCGTCTCCGATCGGGTGCAGAGCGGTGCAGAGCGGTGATGTGCGATCCGGGGTGGCGGGGCAGCCACTCGTGGGCCCCACCGAACGTCGAGTAGCGGACGCCGTGGCCGCCCCGGGGTGCTCGCAGAACCCACACGGGCCATCCGTGCGCACGATGAGCTTCGGTGCGGGGGTGGCGGGCGCCAGCTGGATCGGACGCTGACGGAGCAAAGTCACCATCTGCCGCGGCGACGGCCTCATGACTGGGCCTCGTACTCAGCGAGCGCCTCAGCGTCCTCGTCCGAGTCCGTGGGCACGTACCACGGGTCGTCCTTCGACAACTCCGTCCGCGGCTCACCCTCCGACTGCGGCTGCTCCTCCGCCGGCGCCGCGTCCGGCGCGAGCTCCCGGATGGTCACCGGGCGAACCTGCATCGCCCCGTCCGCCTGCCCGTAGCCGTCCAGCTCCTCGCTGGCATAGGGCATGGCGTGCAGGACATCGGAGGCGATCAGCCGGCAGATCTCACCGGTCGCGCGGGCGATCAGCATCGCCTGCGGCTGCTTCTTCCACTGGTCCTTGCCGGTCAGCCCCAGCCGCTGTGCGCGCTCGATCGTCCACTCGACCTGCTGCCACCCGTCGTCACCGTCACCCTTGCGTCGGCCCCGCATCACGCACAGCCCCTCGCCGGACTCGACGAGCTGCACCTGGTGACCGCGCGACTGGACGAGGCCGCGCATGGCGTGGGCGCGGAGGGCGGGTGTCCCCTGGATGATGTCCATGCTGCGGAGAGCGGCCATGGGCTGGAGTCCCAGCTCCTGTCCGGCGAGGATCGCGGCGGTGATGTCGCCGGGCTTGCCCTGAAGGGACCGGGGCACGAAGCTCGTGCGGGCCAGGGACTGGGCGATCTTGTGGGCTTCCTGTGCGGCGTAGGCCCACTGCACGAGGGCGTGGTCCTGCATCGACGGGAGAGCGATGTCGGTCTGCTGCTCGGGGCGGGTGTCGATCTCGGTCATCAGATGAACTCCTCGTCGTGCTGCCGCTCCGCGTAGGCGGGCAGGGAAAGAACCTCGATGTCGTCGGAGAAGCCTGGCCACTGGCCGGTCTCCATGCAGCGCGCGTAGGTCTCCAGCGCGCGGCGGTTGCGCTCAGCGCCGATCCGGCGGGCCTCCCAGTCGAGCTCGACTACGGTGACCAGGTACGGGGCGGTCTTCTGCTGGAAGATGAAGACGAATGACGTGTGCTTGTCGCCGATCCCCAACGCCCTCGCCCCGGCCCGGTACCAGTCGTCCTGCTGGTGGTAGCCGTGCTCGTGGATGGCCTTGGACAGGTCGGCGGGGGCCGCACTCCGGCACGTCTTGTAGTCGCCGATGACGAGGCGACGCCCCTTGACCTGTGTGGGCAGCCAGTCGAACCGGGCCCGGCAGATGACGCCCGTCTGCGGGTCCTTCCAGAACAAGCTCTGCTCTGCCTTCCCGGTACCGGGCTGGAACAGGGCTCCGGCGATCGGGTGGGCCTTCAGGGCGTCGGCCATGGCTTTGACGACCTTGTAGTCCTTGGGGAGCAGCGGCGTCTTCCCGGCGTCGTAGGCGGCGTCGCGGGCCTTGCGGGCGTCGCCTCCCCGCCAGTCGGCGGCGTCCACGACCTCGATGCCTCCGCCAACTCCGAGGACTTCTTCGTGTGCGGCGCGACCGAAGTCGAACACGGCCTTGTGGGGCTGCTTGTGGTCTTGCTCGTACCGGAACAGGGCGGGGCAGCTGGGGGCGAGCAGCTTCCGGGCGCCGCTGGAGGACAGCGACCCGCCGGGAACGGGATCGCGGTGGTACACGGCTTCGGGGATGCCGTCGTACACGCCGGGGCGGGTGATCGCGGACAGAGTCCGCTCCTCGATGGCGGTCATCAGAACGGCACCTCCGCAGCGTGCTCGTCCTCACGGCCCACGTACTGGCGGACGTGGTCAACCGACTCATCCAGTGCGGTAGCCCAAGCCGACCGCTCGACGTGCCAGCCGCAGCGCCTGCACAGCGCGTACCAGAAGGGGGTATCGGTGTAACGGACGACCTGGAAGACAGTCACAGGAGCGGTCACCACTGCACCTCCTCGTCGTCGATCGGGAACGGGTGGTCGGCGCGGTACGTGTCGCGGTCGGGGAGGTCCCGCGGGCCGTCATCGAACGCCGCCAGCAGATCGCCAGCGGGCACCCACTTCGTCACCCGAGACCCGTCAGCGGCAGCGAGCTCGCCAGCCGCGTCCTCCTCCGGGACGACCTGGTGCAGTGTGGCCGGGTCGGTGAGGCCGTCTTCGGCGTCAGCGGTGATGGCGTCGATCAGGTCCTGCGGGAGCCCGTCCACGTCCTCCGGGACCATGTCGCCAGCGGAGGCCCTCTCCAGATCACGGAGGTCGGCGGTGGCCTTCGACCGGGCGAGGACGAGGCTGAACCCCGCGTCGTCGAACAGCTCGGTCAACTCGCTGAGCGTCCCCGTGCCGTCGATCCCGGCCTCGTAGGCGGCCTCCAGGGCGGCGATGTTGCGGCGGTGGGCTTCGAGGAAGTCCCGGAAACCCATCTGGTCAAGGCTCATGTCAGCGCTCACGGCCCGCCTCGCATCCCTTGTCGTGCGCGACCGCGTGCTCGGTCGTCTGCTGCGGGTCGATGTACGGGCCGAACCAACGGCCACAACGGGTGTGGGTGAACCCCAACTGGTCGTCGTCCATCCGCCACACGCGGGCGGACACGGACGCGGGGAGGGTCGAGTGGTAGCGGTGCTCACGCACCCGGCGGCGGGCCTCAGCGGCAGCAGCTTCAGCGGTCACGACGCCACCTGCACAGACGCCGCCACGGTCACACCCGACCGGTCGAAGTCGGACACCGACACGGACAGCAGGTGCCCGCCGGCGCGGCACGGGAGCACGGCCACCGGGGTGTCCATGGCGGCGGCGAACGCGTCGATGAACTCGCGGCGGGTGCTGTCGTTGGCGTCCGGGGAGAGGGACATGTACACGAGCGGCGCGCCGCCGTGCCGGTTGTTCACGGACACGGTCAGGTCGCGGTGGAACTGCCACTCGCCGAGCTGGAGGGTGACGTCGCGGGCGAGATCGAGGACGCGCGTCGCGCTGATCGTGAGGGTGTCGGTAAGGTAAGTCACGGCACTGCTCCTTTAGTTGGTGGTGCCTTCGCCCTCGCCGGGGTCAGCTCCTGGCGGGGGCATCTTCATGTGGTCAGGAGGCCTGCTGCTTCTTGCGCAGGCGGGGAGGGACCTTCGCGTCGAGGCGGGTCACGTTCCGCGGAGCGATAGCCCTGGGGCCGCGCTGGACCTTGGCGGGCTTCTCCTCGAACTGGCGGATGATCTCGTCGACGTGTGCGTCGGTGAACCGGTACTGGCCACCGAGCATCGAGAACGTGATCTCGCGGCCTTCGCACTTCGCCCGGATCCAGGACTCCTTGATCTGGAGCTGCTCCGCGACCTGGGCGATGGTGAGAACCCGATGCGTCATGCCGCGTCCTCCGAATCCGCGAGGTATGCGTCGCTGGCGAGGTAATCGATGTCGACTCCGAGGACCTCCGCCATGCGCTCCAGCCGCTGCGGTGAAGCGTTCCTGCTGCCGCTCTCGATCTCACTGACGAGGCTGAGCGAGCAGCAAAGCTTCTCGGAAAGTTCCGTCTTGGTCAGCTTCGCCGCCGTGCGGGCTTCGGTGACCCGGGAGGGTCGGTGGTTCAGCTTCATACTGCGAAGTTAGCGCGAAGCTTCGCGAAGCACAAGTGGATGCACGGGACATTTCCGCGAAGCTTCCCAGCTAGCTGCGCACACAGGGTTGCCTCACCTGACCAGCAGGTGACAAAGACTCGACTTCGCGAAGCTTCGCGAAGATAATGGGGCTCATGACACAGGACGAGCAGACGCTTTCCCCAGCAGGAGAGCTCATCGAGACAGCCCGCGAGAGGCTTCGGCTATCCCAGAACGCGGCAGCTCGCGAGATCGGTATCAGCGGCACCAGGTGGAGGCAGATCGTCAAGGGCAGCGGCAGCTCGGAGGGTTCGCGCGTGTCCGTCAGGGGTGGCGCCGAAACCGTGGCCCGAATGGCCCGGCTCGTCGGCGTGACCGCCGAAGCCATGGAAGACGCCGGCCGCCCCGACGTTGCTCGGAAGATCGCGGACGCCGACCCGCAACCGGCGTCCGCGGCCCCGTCGTGGGACGGGGAGATTATCGGTCCGGACGGGCCGCTGCGTGAGGGTGAGGAGCTCCGCTGGCGAGACGCGCCCGGCCGGCGCACCTTTGAGCTGACGGTGCGCGGCTTGTCCTTCGAGGCTGGCATGGAGCCGGGCAGCACTCCCGAGGACGTCATCGGGGACCTGCGCCGCACCCTTGCTGTGCGCGTTGCGCAGGTGAGCGGGGATCTACTGAGGTCTCATAGCGGATCCTGACCGAAACGGGGTCCGAGAGCCCTTATGGGGCAAGCGATGTCACCCGGAGTGACTTTTATGGTCACTCGCCGCTGTTTTACCTTTTCAGGGCAACCCCGTATCGTGTGACCCAAGTCACTGGCCTATTGGCTCAGTGACCCAGCCGAAACTGGCAAAGACGCTAGGATCAGCCGGGAACAAGGGGGGTTGTCCGCTTTGACCATCAGCACAGAACCCATCACCCGACACGTCTACATGCAGATCGCAGAGGTACTCAGACCCGACATCGACCCCATAGACATCACCCGCAGTGACCTGTGGACCCTCATCACCATCCACCCCGGCACCCCGACCCCACCCGGCATTCAGGAGATCGCTCGACGCCTCCGCGACGGAGAGATCGGCCCCTGGGCCACCCCGTGGTTCGGAGAAGGCGTCGACCTCGCGGCCATCGCCCGTGACCCCCTCCGCTACATCGCCGGAGTCAATCCCACTATCCTGACAGTGCCCGCGCTCCCCCACGTGGTCCCCCGCATCCAGCGGGCCCCGTGGCTGAGCACCATCTGACGACCCTGTGGCCCCGACTCTTCCCCCGGGGCGCCACACACCCCCCGCTCACACAAGCCCCGGACTGCCGGGGCATTCGTGTGTCAGCCCTCCCACGCGTCACTCCAGCAGGGCATCATGGAGACATCCACCCCCGAGGAGTCCGATGGCCTACGCAGAGAAGCTGGTGAAAAGCTGGCGAGCTTGCTGGTCCGTGCCCGGCAAGAAGACACCCGACAAGCTCAGCGGGTTCGCCACGAAGCGTGAGGCCAGACAGTACGCCGAAGAGCAAGAAGCCGAAGCGCGCCGCGTCGGCCGCGTCCGCTCTGACGCCTCCCAGCTCCTCGTGCGCGACTGGGCCCAGGAATGGCTCGACGCCCAAGACCTTGAGCCATCGACCATGCGCAACTACCGGTCCATCCTCCGCAACCACCTACTGCGGGTGTGGGGCGACTGGAAGCTCACCGAGCTCGCCCACGCCGACAATCGCATCTCGACGTGGCGTCGAGAGCTGGCTGGGGACTACGCCGAGACGACCGTCAACCTGATCTCAGGGGTGTTCTCCACCCTGTGCTCCGACGCGGTCTCTCAGGGCCTCATGCCCCGCAATCCCGCGGTCCGACCCCGCCGGCGTGGACGTCAGGCCCCGAAGCGCCAGACCCACCAGGCGGGCCGCTATGAGAGCGTCACGGATCCTTTCGGCGCGTTCCTGATAGCAGAACGAGCTGCTGCACTGAGCGGCCGGGACGACGAGTTCATCCTGCTCACCACGAAGTACTACCTCGGCCTGCGACTCGGTGAAGTCCTCGGTCTGGAGAAAGCCTCGATTAGTCGCAGTTTCCGACTGGAGCGCCAGCTCACTGAAGGTGACGGGCGCATTTACTGGAAGGGGGTGAAGTCCGGCTCGGAGCGCACCATCGACGTGCCTCCCGGGCTGCTCCCCCTGCTGGCACGGCAAGCCCAGCGAGTGCGCCACCCTGACGTTGATGGCAAGTGGTGCCCGTGTGGGGAGGGATTGGATGAGAAGTACCGCCACGCTCCGGGAATCCACCTGTTCACCGGGATCGGTGGCCAGCCGCACTGGAAGTCGAGCATGCTCCGGGCGCAGTACTTCCATCCGGCCGCACGAGGCCTCTACTACGCGGGTAGCCGCCAAGAAACCCCGGTGTACCAGCGGTCCGCGGATGCACCATTCTCGTTCGTGGCCACTGGGCAGGGTGTGCGCCGGCCCAAGGATCCTGAGGCGTGCTGGGCTCCGATCTGCCCGGGGATGAAGCCTCACGGCCTCCGACATTCTCTCCAGGCCCTCATTGAAGAGAGAGGGGTTCCCAAGGTTCTGGTGATGGACCGGATGGGGCATGCCTCCGCCAGGGACACCACGTCGATCTACTCGCATGTGACCCCGGCCATGCGTGAGCGCCTGGTGGAGATCCTCCAGGAGGCCTGGGAGTCTGCTCTGGAGCAGCGGCGCGCCATGGGCGTGAAGTCGCCAGTGGCGGTCGTGCAGGAGCTTCTGGAGCCGTCTTCGCGGCTCCACTCCAGATCCACTCCAGATGCAAAGCCTCGACTCCAGGCGACCGGTCGGGGTAGAGTGGCCTAAAGTCCCTCACTTACTGGGGTTTTGCGGATCAGGCTTGCTGGTCCTGGGTGGTCAACGCACTTTAAGTGCGACTACTCCGGCATGTACTGGTATCCGCGCCTGCCCGAGCTGGACTCCTGGATGGACCTCTACCAGCGGGTCGCGCGCGGGAACGGCGGCGAGCCCGACGCGGGCCGCAGGTTGGCGGCCTGGGCCCGTGAGGCCGGGTTCACCGACGTCACCTACGTGGCCGAGGTGTGGAGCCACTCCGACCCCGACGGCCGCGCCTGGTGGGGCGGCATGTGGGCCCGGCGCATCCTGGAGTCCGACCTGGGGCGGCAGGCCGTCGCCGAGGGCGACGCCACCCGGGAGGAGCTGGAGCGCATCTCGCGCGGGTGGACGGCCTGGAGCCGGGACCCCGACGGGGTGTTCGTGGTCCCGCACGGCGCGATCCTGTGCCGTGCCTGACCGCGCCGCCCCCGCGGTTCCCGGACCGGCCGGGACCGGGGAGGAGAACCTGGCCGGTTCCTCCCGACCGATCTCCGGGAAGCTCCGCAGGCTCTCCGACCACTCGTCCGCGCACACCTGCTCAGCCCGGAACGGGCTCCGGCCGGACCCACCGGTTCCCGGCTCGGAACCCGTCCCGTCCTTTTCCGCCGGTACCGCGGGAACGCCTCGTCGGCCGGAGCCTCAGACCGCCTCGTCCTGCTCCTTCCGGTAGTGCCGGAGCTGCCGGGCCCGGCGGATCTGGTCGGCGAGGAGGGCCGCGCCGGTCGGCATTCGGGGGCGGCGCCGGTCACAGGCGCCGGTGTGGAGGCGGTCCGTGACGGCGGCCTGGACGGCGGCGGCGCGCAGGGCCTTCGAGCGGATCCACGTCGTGGGCGGGGCGACGGGGGCATCGTGTCCGTCGAGCCACTGCCGTACCGCGCGGGGGTTCTGCGCGTAGGCGGTGCCGACCCCGGCGAGCGCGAAACCCTGCCGTAGGACGTTCTCCGCTACGTGGCCGCGGCGAATGCCGCCGGTGAGCATGAGCGGGGTAGCGGTCCGTCCGACGAGGCGGGTGGCGAGGTCGAGGAAGTAGGACTCGCGGGCGAGGGTGCGGTTGTCGGCGGGATGCCCCGCTGTTGCGAGCGACTCGATGCTGCCTCCCGAGAGTTCGACCAGGTCGACGGCGGGAGACAGCCAGTCGATGACCTCAGCGGCGTCGTCGATGTCGAAGCCGTCGCGCTGGAAGTCGGCGGAGTTGAGTTTCACCGCGACGGGGAACGAGTCCGGCACGCTGTCGCGCACCGCGTCCACGACCCGGAGCAGCAGTCGGGCCCGTTGCCGCAGAGCCCCGCCCCATTCGTCGGTACGGTTGTTGACGAGTGGGGAGAGGAACTGCGACAGCAGGTATCCGTGGGCGGCGTGGATCTCGACACCCGCGAAACCCGACTCCCGGGCGAGGCGGGCCGAGGCGGCGAACTGGCCGATCGTGCGGGCGATGTCCGATGCGGTCATCTCCACCGGGGGTGCGAAGAGTCCGGACAACCCGCCGGCCTGAACGGGGACCGGGGAGGGGGCGTAGGCGATGGAGCCGGTGTCGCGGCGCACGACCCGCCCGGGATGGTTCAACTGCATGAACACCGGGAGCGTGCCCGCGGCCGCCGACCAGTGGCGAAACGCGTCGAGGTCGCTGGCCTCATCGAGAACGATGTCGCCCGGTTGGGCGACGGCCCGGCGTTCGATCATGACGTGGCCGGTGATGAGCAGCCCGGCGCCACCGTCGGCGAGTCGCCGGTAGAGGGTGACGAGGCGGTGATCGGGCTGCCGTCGCGGCCCTGCGAGCTGTTCCTCCATCGCGGCTTTGACGACGCGGTTGCGCAGGACCAGGCCGCTGCGCAGGCGGAGCGGTGTGTCCAGGATGCGCCGGGTCTGCGGTTTACCGTCTCGGGGCTGGTTCATGTCAGGTTCTGTCCTGTTCCGTTCCTCGGCGGCGTCCCGGTCACGGGCTCGATGCGGCTGCGGTCCGGCTGGTTCCACCCGAGTGCGGCAGGGCCCACGGCGCGGGAGAACACGACGGACACGCCTCGGGGCCGCCGGATCCGGATGACGAGCGCCCCAGCCCCGTCCGGCGCCCCGTCAGCCGCGCTCCGCACCAGCCCCGGGACGGGTGTGCGGCTCCAGGGTGCGCTCACCGCGTGACCTGCCCGAGGACCTGCAGCAGTGTGTCGCAGTCCCGCGGCGCCACGTCCGCGAACACCTCGTCCTGTTGACGGGCCACCACCTCGAACCCCGCCGCATGCGCGGCCGCACCCGCCGGAGTCAAGGAAAGCAGGACACCGCGCCGGTCCGCCGGGTCCGTCTCGCGCGTGAGGTACCCCTCCTGAAGCATCCGATCCGCCAGCACACTCGCGTTCGACTTCGAGCACCCCAGCGCCTCGGCCAGATCCTTCAGGCCCACCGGCTTCGTACTGTCCGCGAGTCGGTGCAGCAGCGCCAACCGCGCCAACGACAACGTCACCGAGGACAGCGCCTCATTCACCTGGGACTCCAGCACACGCGCCGCGGCGATCACCGCGAGCATCGGGCTCGCCGCAACGGTCTCACTCGACCACTGATTAGTTCGCTCATGAACGTTCATATACGAACTATATTACCGACCGAGACTCGGCCAGAGCGAGCGGGGCCGCCGGGTGCGCACGCGGCTCCCTCCCGCCCGCAGGCGCGGTCAACCGTCCGTCGCCCCTTTCCGGCTCACCCGGTTCGCTCCCCCCGGGGCGGGCGGCCGGGAAAACCGGGTGCGCCGGGCGGCACGGGGCTCCTAGAATGCCGTCCATGATGGCAGTCGCAGTCACGGAGTAGGCGGGCGTCCGCGCCCGCCGCGCGCCGCGCCGTGTCCTGGGAGGACCGGCGGGGCCCGTTCGGCGTGCCGCGCGGGCGGAACGGTTGTTCTCTCTTTCCGTTCTCGGCCCGCCTCCGGGCGGGCCCGACCCGATCGGCCATCACACATGACCTCGTTCCGAACTCCTGGCGCGCGCTCCGGCCGCCAGGAGCGCTTCACCCGTACCCGCCGCTGGTGGGCCCTGGCTGCGGTCTCGATGCTGCAGTTCCTCATCGCCGTGGACGTCACGGTCGTCAACATCGCCCTGCCCTCCATCGGGGCGGACCTCGGCGCCGGTCCCCAGGGCCTGACCTGGGTCGTCGCCGGGTACACGCTCGTCGGCGGCGGCCTGCTGCTCCTCGGCGGGAGGATCTGCGACCTGCTCGGCCGACGCCGCATGCTGCTGCTGGGCGCCGCCCTGTTCGGCGCGGCCTCGCTCGTGGCCGGTGCGGCCCCCGACCTGCCGTGGCTCCTGGCCGCGCGCTTCGGGCAGGGGGCGGGCGAGGCCCTGGCCTCCCCGGCGGCGATGTCGCTCATCGCCATGCTGTTCCCCGCTCCCCGGGAGCGCGCCAGGGCGCTCGGCATCTGGGGGGCGATCTCCAGTTCCGGGCTGGTCGGCGGGGTGCTGCTGTCCGGAGTGATCACCGAACTGCTCGACTGGCGGTGGATCTTCCTCGTCAACCTCCCCGTGGTGGCGGTGGTCCTGGTCGCCGTTCCGCTCCTGGTCGCTCCCGACGGCGCCCGCCGTGCGGCGGGCGGGTCCGGGGACACGGCGCCCGCCGACGCGTCCGCACCCGTGCGGCGCCGCCCCGACGTCACGGGCGCGGTGCTGCTGACCGCCGGCCCCCTCGCCCTGGTCTACGGGGTGCTGCGGGCGGCGGAGGCCCCCTGGAGCGACCCGCAGGTGTTCGGTCCGCTCGCCGCGGGGGTCGCGGCGCTGGGGCTGTTCGTCCTGGTCGAGGCGCGGTCGGCCAACCCGCTGGTGCCGCTGTCTTTCTTCGCGAACAGGACCAGGACGGTGGCCAACGCGGCGACGGTCCTGCTCAGCGCGGCGCTGTCGACCTCGTTCCTCCTGGTGACGCTCTACCTCCAGCAGGTGCTGGGGATGAGCCCGCTCCAGGCGGGGCTGGCGTACGTGCCGTTCTGCGCGGCGATCCTGGCCTCGGCGACCGTGGTCGGCCGCGTCATCGGCGCGCTCGGACTCTCCGGGGCGGCGATCGCCGGCCTGCTGGCGACCGCCGCCGGAACCGCCTGGCTGTCGAGGCTGCCGGTCGACGGCGACCTGTGGACCGACGCCATGCCCGGCATGGTCCTGGTCGGCGTCGGCATGGGCGTCGGCCTGATCGCCCTGCAGAACGCGGCCCTGCACGGGGTGACCGAGGACGACGCGGGGGTCGCCTCGGGCGTCCAGCGCTCGGTGGACCAGCTCGGCGGCGCCACCGGCATGGCCGTCCTGGTCGGCGCGGCGGTCGCCGCGGGCGCGTCCGGCGACACCGACGCGGCCGTCGAGGGGTACAGGACCGCCTTCACCTGGGCGACCGCGGGCGTCCTCGTCGCCACCGCGGGCGTCGCCCTGTTCGCCCGCAGGGCCGGCCGCGCCTGACAGGCGGCAGCGCGCCCCGGGTCCGCGGTACGCGTGCCGCGGACCCGGGGACGACGGCCTCCGCAGCACCGGCTGTCGTCCCGGGACCCTCTGCAGCCCCACGCGCACGGCTCAGTCGACGTCGTAGACGGTGACCCCGATCCCCCGGTCGAGGAGTTCGCTCTCGACCAGGGGCTGGACGCGTGACCACTTCCCGCCGGCGAGCCCGCAGCCGATACGGGGCATGTGCACGGTCGCGCGGAGGTCGAGGGCGTGCGCGGCGAGTGCGCGCAGGCAGGCGGCGACCGCGTCGTAGCGGATGGGCGGCCCGCCGCTGCCCCGCCCCGTGCCGTGCTGGGCCACCATGTTGGCCACCCAGGTCTCGGACCCGACCGCGGTCAGGCGTACGGCGCCCAGGGCGAAGTCGTTGCGGGCACGTTCGCGGTGCCAGGCACGGTAGTCGCGTTCGGGTCCGGGCCACCGCCGGGAGACGGCGAGCACGAACCCCTTGCCCCAGCCGCCCCGGTCGTTGCACACGTGGGCGATGATCTTGGGCCCCGCGGCCCGGGGACTCGTGGCGTCGCCGCGGATGATCCGCAGTCCGGGCGGGAGGGTCTCGGTGGGCATGGCCGAACGCTAGCGGTCGGTGGTGACAAGGCGTCCCGGGACAGCGGGCCGCCGGGGGCCTTCCTCCGCCTCGGCCACGGGCGGCCCCGGGGAGCCTGCCGGCGCGACACCGTCGCGAGCCCCTGACAAGCCGCGGTCGGGCGGCATATCGTCGACCTGCCGCGCACGCGCGGCAGTGTACGCATGTACGCGGCCCGCTGGAGGAAGCATGTCCGACCTGCCCATCGGCTACTGGCTCAAGCACCTGGACCGGCTCATCGAGAACGACTTCGACCGGGTTCTCGCCTCGGAGTCGCTGGGACGCCGCCACTGGCAGGTGCTCAACTCCCTGCACACCGAGCCCGGCACGACCGCCGACCTCGACCGCAGACTGACCCCTTTCCTGGAGGAGGACGAGTCCACGGTCGCCCCCGCCGTCGACCGCCTGCGCGAACTGGGGTGGGTCGAGGGCCTGGTCGCCCTCGCGCTCACGCCCCGGGGCGAGGCCGAGCACGACAAGCTCCTCGCCCGGGTCAAGGAGGCCAGGGCACGGCTCACGCGGGGGATCGGCGACGAGGAGTACCGCGTGGCCGTCGACGTCCTGGAGAGGATGTCGGCCAACCTCGAACAGGACTGAGGAGCCGGACGCCCCGGGTCACGGGGCGGGCAGCTCCCGGGTGAGCTCGACGAACGCCAGGTCGGCGCGCCTGGGGAGGCCGAAGGTCTCGTCCCCGTAGGGGAAGGGCTCGGTCTTGCCGGTACCGGTGTAGCCGCGCCGCTCGTACCACGCGATCAGCTCGGGGCGCTGCTTGAGGACCTTCATCCGCATCAGGCGGCAGCCCCACTCCTTGACGGCGGTGCGCTCGGCCTCGGCCAGCACCTGCCGACCCAGCCCGCCGCCCTGGATGGCGGGCCGGACGGAGAACATCCCGAAGTAGGCGCCGTTGACGCCCCGCTGGAGTTCGCAGCAGGCCACGAGGAGGCCGTCGGCCTCGGCGACGAGGACGATCGTGTTGGTGCGCCCCAGCAGCTCGGCCATGCCCTCGGCGTCCACGCGCTGGCCGTCGAGCAGGTGGGCCTCCGTGGTCCAGCCCCCTGCGGAGGAGTCGCCCCGGTAACAGGCGTTGACCAGTTCGACGAGGGCCGGGACGTCCGCGAGGACGGCGTGCCGGTAGGTCGGACTGAGCGGCCCGCCGGCTGCCGTCTCGCTGGTCTGGCTGGTGGTCACGCGCGTCTCCCCCGTCGCTTACGGTCACTGGCACCACCCAGTATCGACTACCGCGAAGTCGGGCAAATACGGACCCCCAGCGCGAAAACCGGCACCTCACGCACCCCCAGGTCAGGGGTCCGCCCGGTGCCGCCACGCCTCTCCGGTCCGCACCAGGAAGCTCCGCAGGCGACGCCGGGCGCCGTCCGCGCCGAGCATCCCCGGGGTGACCATCAGTTCGAGGGAGAGCCCGTCCACCTGGGTGTGGAGGTAGCCGGCCCACTCCTCCACCCAGGGGTCGGCATGGGGCTGGAAGGGGTCCCCGACCGGGGTTCCGACGAGCGAGGCGACCAGCTGCCGGTAGAGCCTGCGTTGAAGGTTCCAGCGCTGGGCGCGGTCCTTGTCGTGCTCGCCCAGGATCCCGGCGGACTCCCAGGCCCGGTACTCGGCCCGGCGCGTCTCGTCCAGGGGCAGGAGCTGTTCGGCGTACTCGGCCACGCGGTCGGTCAGCGGCATGTCGGCGGGCTGCCGCTCGGACAGGCCCCTGATCCGCTCCGTGGCGCGGTCCTCGGACAGGTTCATGGCGAAGACCAGGAGCTCCTCGCGCGTCTGGAAGTAGTGGCGCAGTGCCCCCGGGGACCAGCCCGCCTCGGCCGCCACGGAGCGGATGGACACGGCGGCGGGGCCGGACGCGGCGATGACCCGCCACAGGGCCTCGGCCAGTTCCCGGCGGCGCTGTTCGTGATCGACGATCTTTGGCACGTCCTCTTTCTAACACATCTGTGTTATTTTATTTCACACAGTCGTGCGATAAAAACTGCGAGGAGTCCTCCATGCCCCCCTGGGAAGTACTGCTGCCCGTCGCCGGACTGGCCCTGCTGGACACGCTCAGTCCGGCCACCCTCGGCATCTCCCTGTACGTGCTGCTGAGCGGCGCGCGCTCGGTGGCCCGTCCCCTGTTCACCTTCCTGGGCACCGTCGCCCTCTTCTACTTCGTGCTCGGCTGCGCGCTCGTGCTCGGCCTCGGCGTCCTGCTGGAGGCCCTCGGCGGTCTGGCCGACAGCGCCCCCGTCGGCTGGGCGATGGCCGTCCTGGGCGGCGGCCTGCTGGTCTACAGCTTCCTCATGCCGACCAAGCCGCGCGAGCCGCGCAGACCCGCCTCCTTCCGCACGGTCGCGATGGTCGGCCTGGGCCTGGCCACCGGCCTGTTGGAGGGCGGCACGGCCTTCCCCTACTTCGGCGCGATCGGCATCATGACCACCGCCGGGCTGCCCGCCGCGACCTGGCTCCCCCTGCTCGCCGCCTACAACGCGGTGATGGTGCTCCCCCCGGTCCTGCTCTACCTGGGCCACCGGGCCCTGGGCGAGCGGCTGCGTCCCCGGCTGGAGCGCTGGCGCACCAGGGTCGAGTCCGGCTCCCGGGAGGCGATGGGGTGGATCATCGGCCTGGTCGGCTTCCTCCTCCTGGTCAACGGCCTCGCCCAGACGGGGGCCGTCGCGGCCCTGGAGGGGGTCGGGGTCATCACCTTCCTCAACGGCCTGTGAGCCGGGAAGGCGTGTCCCGGCGCCAACGCGCGGTGGAGTCCGCACCACCACCGATGCGCATGCGTGCGACCCTGACGGACGGCCCCTCCGGGCGTAGTTTCGGTGCCATGAACAGGCCCAAGTCCGTCTTCGCCCAGGTCGTCGCCGACTCCCGCTACAACCTGTGGGGGTTCCCCCTCGCCCTCGTCTCCTTCGTGCTCGTCGTGGTAGGTCTGGCCGCGGGAGCGGGCACCGCCGTGGTCGGGGCCGGGCTGTTCCTGGCCGCAGGCACCCTGCACGCCGCCAGGGGACTCGCCCACGTCGAGCGGATCCGCCTGGCCGACCTCCACGGCCGACCGGTGGTGCGCCGCCCCTACCGCTCCCCCGCTCCCGGCACGGGCCCCCTGCGCCGGGCTCTCGGCGCCCTCGCCTGCAGGCAGAGCTGGCTGGACGCGCTGCACGCCGCCGTGGGACTGCCGGTCGCCGTGGTCGGCTTCTGCGTCACCGTCACCTGGTGGGCCGGGGCCGCGGCCGGCCTGCTCCACCCCCTGTGGGGGTGGTCCCTGTACACCGTCCCCGGCTACACCGACCTGGGGACCTACGTCGTCCCGGACAACCCCGTCGTGGCCACCACCGTGATCCACATGGCCGCCGGGGCGCTGTTCGCGCTGAGCCTGCCGATGGTCGTGCGCGGCTGCGCCCACGCCCGGTCCACGGTGGGCCGCGCCCTGCTGCTGGCCCCCGAGGACGCGGGGGTGCGGGTGTACACCGCCCACCCCGGCGGCGTCCCGGACGAGGGCGCCCGCCGACACGCCCCGCCGCACGCCGCCCCGCCCGCCGGGCAGCGCGTCCCCTCGGGCGTCTGACCCGGCCAGGGCTCCCCGCGGGCCGGGGTCCTCACCGCCCCCGGTACAGCTCCGTCAGCAGGGCGACGGCCGCGTGGGTGGCCGGATGGGGGTCGTGCCGCCGCCACACCACGCGGACCGGGATCGTGGACGCGTCGCGCACCGGACGGTAGACGATCCCGGGGCGCCGGTGCTGGGCCACCGTGCTCTCCGGGGTGATGCCGACGCTGCGCCCGGTGGCGATCTCGGCGAACCAGTCCTCGATGTCGTTGACGTGCTCCATCACCGGCCTGGTCTCCTCGGGCCACAGGTCGGCGGTGGTGGTCCCGGTGCGCCGGTCGAAGATCAGGTGCCGTCCGGCGATCTCGGACAGCCGCAGCGACCGCCGACGGGCCCAGGGGTCGTCGGCGGCCATCGCGCAGTACCGGCGCTCCCTGCCCACGACGGCGCTCTCGAACCTGCGCCCGTCGAAGGCCGCCCGCACGACCGAGAGGTCGCACAGGCCCTCGGCCAGGCCCCCGGTGGGCGAGTTGGTGCGGACCAGGTGCAGTTCGGTGCCGGGGTACAGGTCGGCCCAGCGCCGTTGGAACTCCCCGGTGTGGCGCCCCACCGCCGACCACGCGTGTCCCAGGCGCAGCCGCGTGTGCCCGTCGACGGCCTCGCGTACGAGGTTGTCGACCTCGGCCAGCACGACCCTGGCCCTGGCCAGGACCTGGACCCCCGCCGTGGTCGGGGTGACGTTGCGGCTGGTGCGGTGCAGCAGCCGCACCCCCAGTGCACTCTCCAGGGCTCCGAGGTTGCGGGAGACCGCGGCCTGCGAGACGCCCAGGTCGAGGGCGGCGTCGGTGAAGCTCCCGGTGTCGATGATCGCGACCAGGCAGCGCAGGTGCCGCAGCTCCAGGTCGTTCGGACGCATATCCATGCGCACAGCGTATAGACGGTCGCCCACATGCATTTTGCGTATGCGGGCGTGGGCAGCATGCTCGCCCCCATGGAGACATCGGTGAACACGCCGGGGGCGGGAACCGCCGCCGCCCCCGCCTGCCCCTCGGCCGAACCGGACGGGCGGGCGCGGTTGGCGGGGACGGCCGTGATGCTCGGCGGCGGCCTGTCCAACCAGCTCGGCGCGTCTCTGGGCGCCCTGGCCTTCCCTGTGATCGGCCCGGTCGGGGTGGTGGCCGTACGGCAATGGGTCGCCGGCGCGGTCCTGCTGGCGGTCGGTCGGCCCCGACTGGGCGCGTTCACGTGGTCCCAGTGGTGGCCGGTGCTGTCCATGGCCCTGGTCTTCGGGACCATGAACCTCACCCTGTACTCGGCCGTCGACAGGATCGGGCTTGGGCTCGCGGTGACCCTGGAGTTCCTCGGCCCGCTGGCCGTGGCCCTGGCCGCCTCGCGCCGGTGGGTGGACCTGGTGTGCGCGCTGGTGGCGGGTGGAGCGGTCGCGGTGCTGATGCGCCCCCAGGCCAGCACCGACCACGCGGGCATCGCGCTGGCACTGGTGGCCGCCGCCTGCTGGGCCGCCTACATCCTGCTCAACCGGACCGTGGGGCGGCGGGTGCCGGGCGTCGGGGGCTCGGCCGCCGCGGCCGGCGTCTCCGCGCTGGTCTTCGCGCCCGTCGGCGCGCTGGTGCTCATCGCCCACCCGCCGACCCCCGCCGCCCTGGCGTGCGCGGCGGCGGCGGGCGTGCTGTCCTCGATCGTGCCGTTCCTGGGCGACCTGTTCGCCCTGAGGCGGGTTCCCGCCCGCTACTTCGGCCTGTTCATGAGCGTGCACCCGGTGATGGCGGCCCTCGTGGGGCTGGCGGTGCTGGGGCAGGCGCTGGAGTGGGTCGACTGGGCGGCCGTGGCGGCCATCGTGGCGGCGAACGCCGCCAGCGCCCTGGCGGCGGGCCGCGCGGGGCGGCGGACACGCGCCGCCGAGGGGTGAGGCGCGTCCGGGGGCGGTGCGCCTCCGGACGCCCGGACGGGCGCGGGTCCCCTGGTCGCCCTCCGACTTGACCAGAACATTAGTTGAGGTTCTACGGTTCTTGCCAACAGCCCCAACACACCCGGTGGTCGAACATGAGCATGGAAATGGCCGCGTGGAACTCCGTGTACCACGCGATGCACGCGAAGGAGGACCAGCGCCCCTTCTCCCTGCCGGTCCTGCGCCGGATCTCCTCCTTCGCCCGCCCCCACTCCCGCCACCTCTCCTGGTTCCTCCTCCTGAGCGTGGCCACGGCGGCCCTGGCCGTGGCCTCCCCCCTCCTCGCCGGACGGGTCGTCAACGCGATCGTCGACGGCGGCCTGCGCCCCGTGCTCGTCCTGGCCGGGCTCATCGCCGCCGTCGCCGTCACCGAGGCGGCCCTGGGGCTGGTCGTGCGACAGCTGTCGGCCCGGGTCGGCGAGGGGCTCATCCTCGACCTGCGCACCACCGTCTACGACCACGTCCAGCGCATGCCGGTCGCCTTCTTCACGCGCACCCGCACAGGCGCCCTGGTCAGCCGCCTCAACAACGACGTCATCGGGGCCCAGCGCGCGTTCAGCGACGTGCTCTCCGGGGTGGTGAGCAACCTGGTCACCCTCGTCCTCGCCCTGGCCGTGATGCTCACCCTGTCCTGGCAGATCACCCTGCTCTCGCTCCTGCTGCTGCCGGTGTTCGTCGTGCCGGCCCGCCGCATGGGCGCCCGCCTGGCGCGGATCGAGCGCGAGCGCGCCGTCCACAACGCGGCGATGGGCACCCAGATGACCGAGCGGTTCTCCGCTCCCGGAGCCACCCTCATCAAGCTCTTCGGCCGCCCGGACGAGGAGTCGGCCGAGTTCGCCCGCAGGGCGAGCCGGGTGCGCGACATCGGCGTGCGCACAGCGATGGTCCAGGAGGTCTTCTTCACCGCCCTCACCCTGGTGTCCGCGCTCGCCCTGGCGCTGGTCTACGGCCTCGGCGGCTTCTACGCCCTGCGCGGGCAGCTCGACGCGGGCACCGTCGTGTCCATGGGCATGCTGCTCACCCGCCTCTACGCGCCGCTCACCTCCCTCGCCGGCGCCCGGGTGGAGGTCATGAGCGCCCTGGTCAGCTTCAGCCGGGTCTTCGAGATCCTCGACCTGAAACCGATCGTGGACGAGAAGCCCGGCGCCCGGACCGTCCCCGACGGAGCGGTGTCACTGGAGTTCGACGACGTCACCTTCGCCTACCCCAGCGCCGACAAGGTGTCCCTGGCCTCCCTGGAGGAGGTCGCCTCCCTCGACGTCCAGGACAACGGGGACGTCCTGCACGGGGTGTCCTTCCGCGTCGAACCCGGGCAGATGGTCGCCCTGGTCGGCTCCTCCGGCGCGGGCAAGTCCACCATCGCCCAGCTCGTCCCCCGCCTGTACGACGTGGACTCCGGCGCCGTGCGCCTGGGCGGAACGGACGTGCGCGACCTGACCTTCGACTCCATCCGCGCCACCCTGGGGATGGTCACCCAGGACGGGCACCTCTTCCACGAGTCCATCCGCTCCAACCTGGCCCTGGCCTCACCCGGGGCCACCGACGAGCAGTTGTGGGACGCGCTGCGCCGGGCCAGGCTGGACGCCCTCGTGGCCGCACTGCCCGACGGGCTGGACACCGTCGTGGGCGAGCGCGGCTACCGGTTCTCCGGCGGCGAGCGCCAGCGCCTGACCATCGCGCGCCTGCTGCTGGCCGGCCCCGAGGTGGTCATCCTGGACGAGGCGACCTCCGCCCTGGACTCCACCTCCGAGGCCGCGGTCCAGGCGGCCCTCACCGAGGCGCTGAGGGGCCGGACGGCCCTGGTCATCGCCCACCGGCTCTCCACGGTCCGGGCGGCCGACGCCATCCTCGTCGTCGAGGAGGGGCGGATCGCCGAGCGCGGCACCCACGCCGAGCTGCTGGCACGGGACGGCCGCTACGCGGAGCTGTACCGCACCCAGTTCGCCGCCGAAGACCCCGGGGCGACCGCCGCCGCGACCGCCGCGGCCGGATAGCGGCCCCGCGGACCCCGTCCCCCGGTGGCGCCACACCGGGGGACGGACCCTTTTCACGCCGCGGGCGCGGGCTTCCTGAGCAGTTCGTACAGGGCCGCGACGCTCTGGTCGCGGAGGCCTCGAAGAAGCCGAGGAGCGCCTCCAGGACCGGGCCCGGGGGTAGGAGCGGCCCGTCGCAGGGGCCGGCGCCGGTCGACGACGCAGCGGGCCGGCGCGAGGCGTCCGGCGGGTGTGAGGGTGGCGCCGGCGTGGGTGGTGTGGGGCGTCGAGGGCCTTCCGGTCCGGTGGTGGATGTCGCGATCCGCACCGTTGCCGGAGGCGCCCTCTTCGCTTGTCTCAGGCGGGGTGGGTGTTACCAACCTCCGTTGTCAGTACACCTAGGAGGCGCCGATCTCGCGGACGACGCGGGCCGGGTTGCCGACCGCCACCACGTTCGCGGGCAGGTCCTTGACGACCACGGAGCCCGCGCCCACCACGGTGTTCTCACCGATCGTCACGCCGGGGCAGACGATGACCCCTCCGCCCAGCCACACGTTGTCGCCGATGGTGATCGGCTCGCCCGCCTCCCACTTGGCGCGCCGCAGTTCGGGGTCGACCGGGTGGGTGGGGGTGAGCAGCTGGACGTTCGGGCCGATCTGCACGTCCGCCCCGATCCGGATCGGGGCCACGTCCAGCATGACCGCGCCGCAGTTGACGAACGTACGGGGACCGACGCTGATCTGATAGCCGTAGTCGACCCGCAGCGGGGGCCGGATCACGCTGCCCTCCCCCAGCTCGCCCACCAGTTCGGCCAGCGCCGCGTGCCGCGCCTCCAGGTCGTCGATCGTCGACGAGTTGAACGTCTCCGTCCGCTTCTCGGCGAGGAAGAGGTCGGCCTGCAGCTCGGGGTCGTCGGCGAGGTAGAGCTCACCGGCGAGCATGCGGTCCTTCTGAGTGGTCACACGGGGTCCCTTCGATCATGATTCGCCCCCGACCCTAGCCCCGGGCGTGTCTCCCCCGAAGCGGGCCCCCGCGTCCGGCGCCCCTCCCCGGCGGCCCGCCCTCCGGGCGTCCCGGCCAACGGTGGGACCGGCGGGCGGGGACCGGTGGCGCCCGCCTCAGGAGGCGGGCCCGCGGTCGGGCTCCGCGGGGGCCTCCGGCGGGTGGCGCAGGGCCGGGAGCAGGACTCCGTCGACCATCGACACGAGGAAGTCCCGGTCGAACGGCTTGCCCCGGACGAGTGCGCGGAAGGCGGCCATCGAGGGGATGAGCTGCGACAGCGCCTCGATGTCGGCCGTGGGCGGGATCTCGCCCCGGTCGACGGCACGCCGCATGAGGGCGTGGTGGGCCTCGGCCCACGGCTGGACGATGGCGGCGGTGCCCGCGTCGGCCAGGGCCCGGTCCTGGACGAGCATCGACGCGAGCCCCGCCATGACCTCGAGCCTGCGCTCGGCCTCCTCGACCGTCTGCGGCCTGAACAGGCCGAGGAGGTCGCCCCGGAGGTCCCCGGTGTCGGGCAGGTGCTCCAGGTCGACCTGGTCGCGCTTCATGCGCGCCACGGCGTCGACGACCAGTTCGGCCTTCGAGGGCCAGCGGCGGTAGAGCGTGGCCTTCCCGGCCCCGGCCCGCGCGGCGACCAGGTCCATGGACAGCCGGGAGTAGCCGACGTCGGCCAGGACCTCCAGCGCCGCGTCGAGGATGGCGCCGTCCCGGGAGGGGTCCCGCTTGCGGCCGGGGCGCACGGGACCCTCCGCGGGTTCCCGGGTCTCGCCGTCTCGCGCCATGGCAGCCGCCTCCTCGTCTCTTCGACCCCGAAAGCGATACACATCAGTTCCGGAACGACACTGTATCGAATGGTCCGTCCGATGTGGCACGATGACCCGATGCACCATGTCACCGACGGCGAACGCCGGGCCCGAATGGCCGTGCGACACGCACTGGCGCCCGGCGCCCGCGCCGACTCCCCCGAAGCGGCCGCCCGTGCCGTCGTCGCGCTGCACGCGACCGAGCCGGCCACGGTCCACCTCTCCTGTTGGGCCCGCGTCTCCTCACTGACGGTCGCCGACGTCGACGGGGTGCTCCACCGGGAGCGCCTGCTCGTGAAGCAGCTGGCGATGCGGCGCACCCTCTTCGTGTTCCCGCGCGAGATGCTGCCGGGCGTGTGGCCGAGCGCCTCCGCCCGTGTCGCCGCGGCGGAGCGCGCCCGCATGGCCAAGGACCTCGTCAGGGCGGGCCTCACCGACGACGGAGGCGCCTGGCTCGACCGGGCCCGGGCCGAGATCCTCGCCGTGCTCGCCGACGCGCCGGAGGGCCTCGCCGCCATCGACGTGCGCCGGGCGGTGCCGATGCTCGACGTGAAGGTCGAGGGGGCGCCGGGCGAGCTGTGGTCGGCGCCCCGGGTGCTCACCCTCCTCGGGGCAGCCGGCGACATCGTCCGCGGCGCCGACGCCGGCCGCTTCCCCGTCTCACGGCCCCGGTGGACCCTGGCCTCGCACTGGTTGGACGGCGTCCCCGACCTGTGGAGTCCGGGTGAGGGGTACCGCGAACTGGTCCGTCGCTGGCTCCTCCGCTTCGGCCCGGGGACCGAGGACGACATCGTCTGGTGGCTGGGCGCCACCAAGGCGATCGTGCGCGGCGCGCTGGCCGACCTGGACGCCGTCGCGGTGTCCCTGGACAACGGCGCCACGGGCTGGCTCCTGCCCGACGACGTGGGACCGGTGGAGGACCCGGGCGGGTGGGTCGCGCTCCTGCCGGTGCTCGACCCGACCGTGATGGGCTGGCGCGACCGGGACTTCTACCTGGGGCCGCACCGCGAGCAGCTCTTCGAGCGGCGCGGCAACGCCGGCACCACGGCCTGGGCCGACGGCCGCGCTGTCGGTACATGGGTGCAGGACGGCGCCGGGGCCGTCCGGGTGCACCTGCTGGAGCCGGTCCCGGCCCCGACGCGGCGCGCCCTCGACGAGGAGGCGGAGCGGCTGACCGCGTGGCTCGGCGGGGTGCGCGTCGGCACCGGTTACGTGTCACCGGCGATGCGGGTGGCCCTGGACGCCCTGGGGTGAGGTCTGCCGGGGTTCCGCCCCCGGGGCCGTGGGTCGGGGGCCCATCGACCCGCCGTTGTACCGGTGCCCGCTTCCCCGGCGCCGTGGGACGCACGGGTTCCGGAGGGCGGGGCGGCGTCGGCCAGCGCGGTGACCGGCGGGGCCGCCCCCGGCTCTTCGCCGGGGCGGCCCCGCGGAGGGGCGCGTCAGAGGATCCGACGGGCCCCCGGGATCGCGCGGACCGCGGCGGCGAGCGCCCAGCAGGCGGGGACCGCAAGGGCGGCCATGCCCAGGAACTTCACCGCGGCGGGTGCCTCCCAACCGCTCAGCGCCGTTCCGAGCCCGACCAGCACCAGCGGGTGCAGGAAGTACACGGCGAAGGCGTTGTCGGCCAGGAACGCGGAGGGGCGGGTCCGCCGGTCGAGGAAACGGCGGAAGGACACCATCAGCGCGAGGGTCACGCCGACCGCGAAGAACGTCTCCGCCACCATGTGGAACAGCGCCGGAGCGGTCCCGGGGGCGTTCTCCGGACCGAGGACGAGCCCCCCTCCCAGGAACGCGGCCAGGCCGAGGACGGCCGTCGCGCCCCCGTACCAGCCTGCCCGGCCGGGCAGGCGGGTGAACCAGTTGCGGCGGTAGGCCAGCACGCCCACCGTGAAGAGGGCCGCGTACTGGGGCAGGTAGTCGGGGCTGGGCAGCCCCACGAACGGCCAGTAGGGGGCGGGGTTCACCCAGCGCCAGACGAACGACACCAGGGCCAGGGCCACGGTGAAGGCGACGACCGGACCGAGCCAGCGCAGTGGGGCCGTGTCCTCCGGGCGGGAGGCGGGGAGGACCGCCGTGCCCCGGCGCTCGGCGCGGCGCTCGCGGAAGCCGCGCACCATGACGTAGGTGAGGCTGAGGACGAGCAGGACCTCGACGAACCACATGGGGCCGGGGTCGAAGGTGATCACGTAGAAGAGCCAGTAGGGCATCTCCGCGCCCTCGGCGGCGGCCCCTTCCGCGAACATCCGGTAGGTGCCGGTCGTGAGCAGCGGCCGTACGAGCAGGGCGAACAGCAGCAGGGGGACGCCCAGGCGCACCAGGCGCTCGCGGACGAACCCCCGCCGCCCCCTCCGGTCCCTCGCTCCGGGCACGAAGTAGCCCGCGAGCAGGAAGAACAGGCCCATGAAGTAGGTCTGGTCGACGACGACCAGAAGGTCGAGCAGCCCGCCCGTGGGGTCCTGCGCGGGCTCGGTGTAGAACCAGACCGGGATGTTGCCGTAGGTGAGCGCGACATGGTGCAGCACGACCAGGACGGTCATCGCCACGCGCAGGTTGTCGACGTAGTGCAGGCGCCTCGGGGGCGGTGGCGCCGCCTCCGGGCTCAGGGCGGGCGCGGGTTGCTGTGTCATGGGGTCCTCGTGATGGGGGTGTGCGCCGGTCAGTCGGCGCGGGTGGCGCGGACGAGCTGTTCGCCGAGTTCGGCGGCGTGCGCCATGAGGTCGTGGTCGGGGTGGACGCGCCAGTACTCGAACATCCCGTCGGTGGCGGACTGCTGGGTCACGGCCATCGCCCGCACGTCGAAGTCGCGGAACTCGCCGCTCCTCTGCCCCTCCCGGTAGAGCCCCTCCAGGGACTCGTAGAGGGGTTCGGACTCGCCGGCCCCGTACCGGGGGGAGCCGTCCGGCCTGCGCGCGTGGATGAAGATCTGCGCCAGGGCCGCCATGCGGCTCCGGTGCTCCAGCGCGTAGGCGGCCACACCCCGCACGTGTGCGCGGAGCATGTCGGCGGCGTTGTCCTGGGCGAGGATCCGCGGGACGACGGACTCGGCGATCTCCGTGTAGACGCCCGTCACCAGCTGGTCCATCAACTCGTCCTTTCCCGCGAAGTGATACGAGATCACGCCCTTGCTCACGCCCGCCCCCTCGGCGATCCGTGCCAGTGAGGCGTTGGGATAGCCCACCGCGGCGATGGTGTCGATCGCCGCGGCGACGATCTGCGCCCTGCGGGCCTCCTCGATGAAGGACCTTTTCTGACCGGCTGGATTATTTTCTGACCGCATGGCCAGAATCTAACACAGGAGGCCAGGAATCCATGGGGGATGTCCCTGAACCGCCCCTGGTCCGCCCCCGTCGGGCCGGGGGTGGAAACCCCGGGACGGCACGGTCCCGTCCCCCGGCGGCCGAGCCGAGGTCCCCGACCGGGGGAGCCCACCGGCCCGGCAGGTCGGCCCCTGGAGGCCGATCGCCGGGGAGCGGGGGCGGGAGCGGCCCGGACGGGCCCGCCCCCACCCGGGCGCTCCTCGGTCGACACGGGCGGGGGCGGGCCGGCTCCCTCCCGGGCGCCGTGATCGGACGCCGGCCGGAACTCCTCGCCTCCCGGACCGGCCGCGGCCCGGGTTCCCCGGCCCTCGTCCACAGGCCCTGGAGAATCCACGGGGACAGGGGTACCGTTGTCCGTAGGCGCGGTCCCGCGCCCAACCCCCGGTCCCGGTGCTCGCGCCACCGGCTGTGAGGGGGCAAAGGGGACTCAGGGTCCTCGGGACGCCGGTCCGATGTGCCCCACCGGCGGGGCGGAGGGAGCGCGAGTTCCGACGCTGTCGCCGAGGAGCCGTCATGACCAGCCACAAGGCCTTCAAGCAGCGCGTGCGCGCCCGCATGGACAAGACCGGCGAGAGCTACACCGCCGCCCGCGCGCACCTGATCGGCCGCACCGCAACCGGCCCCCGGTCCGACCGCGCGTCCTCCGAGCCCGCCGTCGGGCCCGGGAGAACCGCCGCCGACCGCTCACCCGCCGTCCAGCCTCCGCCCGGCGGGGAGCGCACCGTGTCCGCCGACGCCCCTCCCACGAACGGGGCCCCGGCCGGCTCCGCCGGTCCCACCGGCGCATCCGCCCCGTCAGCGGCCGACCGGCGCACCACGGGGACGATGCGCGGCCGCGTCACCGACGACTCCGTGCGGGAGCGCACCGGCCGCGACTACGCCGGATGGTTCGCCCTGCTGGACGGCTGGAACGGCACCGCCCGCACCCACACCGAGCTGGCGGCATGGCTGGGCCGGGAGCAGGGCGTCCCCGCGTGGTGGGCGCAGACCGTCACGGTCGCCTACGAGCAGGAGCGCGGAATGCGGGTCGCGGGCCAGAAGAAGGACGGGTTCGCGGTCAGCGTCAGCAAGACCGTCCACGCGCCGGTCGAGCGCCTCTTCGCCGCCTTCGTCGAGGAGGGCGAGCGCGGGAGGTGGCTGCCCGACCACGACCTGTCGGTGCGCACCTCCACCGAGCCCCGGCGCCTGACCGCCGACTTCGACCGGTCCACACGGATCAGCGCCAACTTCACCGCCAAGGACGGTGGCAGGAGCACGGTCGCCTTCGAGCACACCAAGCTGGCGGACGCGGAGACCGCCGCCGAGACGAAGGCGTTCTGGAGGCACCGGCTGGGGCAGCTCAAGGTCGTGCTGGAGGGGCACGGGGACCACCCCTGAGCCCTGCGGGACCCGAGCCGTTCCCGAGCCCCGGGGCTGCCCGCCCCCGGCACGCCGTCCTTCACGGCCGTCGGGGGCGGGGCGCCCTCCCCGGTCCGAGCGCGTGGGCCGCCCCCGGGGCGGCCCACGGCCTAGCGCTCCAGGTAGGCGCGCAGGTGGCGGGCGGTGAGGGTGTCGCCCTCGGCCACCAGCTCGGCGGGACTGCCCTCGAAGACCACGCGGCCGCCGTCGTGCCCGGCGCCCGGCCCCAGGTCGATGAGGTGGTCGGCGTGCGCCATGACCGCCTGGTGGTGCTCGATCACCACCACCGTGTTGCCGTCGTCGACCAGACGGTCCAGCAGGGCGAGGAGCCGGTCCACGTCGGCCAGGTGCAGGCCGGTGGTGGGCTCGTCCATCACGTACACCGCACCCTCCTTGGCCATGCTGATCGCCAGCTTCAGGCGCTGGCGCTCACCGCCCGACAGGGTGGTCAGCGGCTGGCCCAGGCCCAGGTAGCCCAGGCCGACGTCGTAGAGCCGGTCCAGGATGGTGCGGGCGTTGCCGGTGGTGAAGAACTCCCGGGCCTCCACCACCGACATGGAGAGCACCTCGCTGATGTTCCTGCCGCGCAGTTCGTGGGTGAGCACCTCGGGCCGGAACCGCTTGCCCTCGCACTGCTCGCAGGTGGAGGCGACTCCGGCCATCATCGCCAGGTCGGTGTAGATGACCCCCGCGCCCTTGCACTCGGGGCAGGCCCCCTCGGAGTTCGCGCTGAACAGGGAGGACTTGACCTTGTTGGCGCGGGCGAAGGCGGTGCGGATCGGGTCGAGCAGACCGGTGTAGGTGGCCGGGTTGGAGCGGCGCGACCCGCGGATCGGTGACTGGTCGACCACCACCACGCCCTCCCTTCCGGGGAGGGCGCCGTGGATGAGCGAGCTCTTGCCCGATCCCGCGACCCCGGTGACCACGGTGAGCACTCCCAGGGGGACGTCTACGCTGACGTTCTTGAGGTTGTGGCTGTCGGCCCCGGTGATGGAGATGGCCCCGGTGGGGCGGCGGACCTCGGCCCGCAGGGTGGCGCGGTGGTCCAGGTGGTCGCCGGTGAGGGTGCCCGAGGCGCGCAGTCCGGCCACGTCCCCGGTGTAGGTGATCCGCCCGCCGGACGGTCCGGCGCCCGGCCCCAGGTCCACCACGTGGTCGGCGATCGCGATCGTCTCGGGCTTGTGCTCGACCACCAGCACGGTGTTGCCCTTGTCGCGCAGGCTCACCAGCAGGTTGTTCATCCGCTCGATGTCGTGCGGGTGCAGGCCCACGGTGGGCTCGTCGAAGACGTAGGTGACGTCGCTGAGGCTGGAGCCCAGGTGACGGACCATCTTGACGCGCTGGGCCTCGCCGCCGGACAGCGTGCCCGACTCCCGGTCCAGGCTGAGGTAGCCCAGGCCGACCTCGACCAGGGAGTCGAGGGTGTGGCCGAGGTTGTCCAGCAGCGGCTTCACCGAGGGCTCGTCCAGGGAGCCGACGAAATCGGCGAGCTCGTTGATCTGCATGGACGAGCACTCGGTGATGGTGCGTCCGGCGACCTTGACCGAGCGGGCCTCGGCGTTGAGCCGCGTGCCCTCGCACTCGGGGCACGTGGAGTAGGTGACGGCGCGGTCCACGAAGGCGCGGATCCCGGGCTGCATGGAGTCGCGGTCCTTGGCCAGGTAGGTGCGCTTGAGCTTGACCACCAGCCCCTCGTAGGAGAAGGAGTTGCCGCCCACCTTGACGCGGGTGGCGGGGCCGTGGAGGAAGGTCTCCCACTCCTCGGGGGTGTAGTCGCGCAGCTTGCGGTCCGGGTCGAGGAACCCGGAGTTGGCCATGACCTGCCAGTACCAGGAGTCCACCGCGAACCCGGGGACGGTGATGGCGCCCTCGTTCAGCGACAGGTCCCGGTCGTAGAGCTCCTCCAGGTCGACCTGGTTGGTGCGGCCCAGCCCCTCGCACTCGGGGCACATGCCCTCGGAGTTGTTGAAGCTGAACACGCTCGACGGCTCCAGGCGCGGGGTGCCGACCCGGCTGAAGACGATCCGCAGCATGGCCGCGGCGTCGGTGGCGGTGCCGACGGTGGAGCGGGAGTTGGCGCCCATCCGCTCCTGGTCGACGATGATGGCGGCGCTCAGGTTGCGCAGGGTGTCCACGTCGGGTCTGCCCTGGCTGGGCATGAACGACTGGACGAACGTCGTGTAGGTCTCGTTGATGAGTCTTTGCGACTCGGCGGCGATCGTGCCGAACACGAGGGAGGACTTTCCCGACCCGGACAGGCCGGTGAACACGCTCAGCCTCCGCTTGGGGATGTCCACCGAGACGTTGGCGAGGTTGTTCTCCCTTGCGCCCCTGACCTGGATGGTGTCGTGGCTGTCGGCCATGGAGGTGGGTTCGGAAGACACGCTGCTCCTCAGAAATCCTTATGCGGTAAACTGGCGGCCTGCGAACGTTAGTTTATGGCATAAGGAGATGCAAGTGGTCATCTACGCCGGGCAGGGTGACGCTCGTCGCTCCATGGGCCTGCTGTGGCGCGCCCCCGCGGACCCGTCCGCGCGTGCCGTCCCCGGCCCCAAGCCCGAACTCAGCGTGGACCTGGTCGTGGAGACCGCCATCGGCGTCGCCGACGAAGAGGGCATGGACGCGCTGTCGATGCGCGCGGTGGGACAGCGGCTCGGGCGCACCGCCATGTCGCTGTACACCTACGTGGCCAGCAAGAACGAGCTCATCGAGCTGATGTACGACCACGCGTTCGGGGAACTCGCCGAAGCAGCCGAAGCCGATGGCGAACCGGACTGGCGCAAGGCTACGACGAACTGGGCGACCCGGCTGTGGGAGTTCTACCTCCGCCACCCCTGGGCGCTGGAGGTGTCCCAGGCCAGGCCGGTGCTGGGTCCCAACGAGTACCGGCTGTTCGAGTCCATGGCCCTCGTGCTGCACCGTGCGGGTCTGGACGCCGCCGGGATCCGCAGCACCTACGGCAACCTCTTCTCCCTCGTGCGCGGCTCCGTGCGGACGGCCGCGGAGGCCCGCCGCGCCGAGGCCGTGACGGGAGTGCCCGAGGACGAGTGGTGGTTCGCCCGGTCCGCGCAGCTGGACGAGCTCGTGCCCGACTTCGCCGAGCGCTTCCCCACCCTCGCCCGCATGTCCGAGGCGGGCGCGTTCTCCAACGAGGACGAGAGCGAGCCCTACCTGGAGCAGGAGGCGTGGGAGACCTTCCAGTTCGGTCTGAACGCCCTGCTCGACGGGGTGCGGGGCAAGCTCAGCGCGCGGACCCGCCCGGAACCGCGCACGTGATGATCTCCTCGGAGGCGTCCGTGAGCGGACCGCGGGCCCAGTCGCCGTATCGGGCCCGTACCTCCAGGCCGGCCCCGGCCAGGAGCGCGTCGAGCGCGCCGGAGTCCGGGAAGCGCAGCGTGCTGCGGCTGTGCCGGACCTCTCCGCCCCACGCGGTACTGGAGTAGGCGGTGGTGAAGGTGACCAGGTCGCCCTCCACACCCTCCAACCGGTGCACGGAGGTCGCCTCGGCCCCGTCCGGACCGGTCACCGTGCGCGTGCGCGAGGGCCGCCACGCCTCCCATCCCCGCGCCGCGGGGTTGCGCGTCTCGAACACGAACCGGCCGTCCTCCGCCAGGGCCCGCCGCACGGCCGCCAGGGCCGACCGGAGCTCCTCGTCCGTGGTGAGCACCTGGAACGCGTGCCCGGTCATCACGACGAGGTCGAACTCGTTCTCGAAGGACGTCGTCGCCAGGTCTCCGAGGACCCACTCGACGTCCCCGCGGTCGCGTCGGCCGACCTCCAGCATCGCGTCGGCGGGATCGAGCCCCACCAGCCGCCCCGTGTGGCCCCGCCTCCTGGCCTCCCGCTGGAGCAGCCCGGTGCCGCAGCCCACGTCCAGGACCGACCGCGCAGACATGACCAGGTCGATGTAGAAGGCGTCGTCGGGGGCCAGGCCCCAGGGGTGGAAGACGTCGTAGAGTTCGGCCATCGCAGCATCGGAGAAGACGTTGTCGACCATGCGGCCAGTGTGGTGGACCGGCCCCGCGCCCGCACCCGGATTTCCCGGACCGCGCCCCTCCGCCCGCGGAGGGGTCCTCGTCCCGGCCGCGGCCGAGGGGCGCCGCGGGCCGGGGCGGGCCCCGGTTCGCTAGCCTCGTCCCCGACGAGCCCGGCGCCGCCCGGCCCCGGGAGAGGAGAACGGGGAGACCCATGCCCGCACCCGACCCGGACCGGTTGCACCCCACGACCCGGCCGGACCTGACCAACGTCGTCTTCCTGAAGGCACAGGTCACCTCCGACCTCATCGAGGTGGGCGAGTACACCTACTACGACGACGAGGGCAGCGGAGTCCCCTTCGAGCAGGCGTGCGTGCTCTACAACTACGGCCCCCAGCGCCTGGTGATCGGCCGGTTCAGCGCCATCGCGCCGGGCGCCACCATCCTCATGCCCGCCGGGAACCACCCCACTGTGGGCCCCTCCACCTACCCGTTCACGATGTTCGGCGGCGAGTGGTCCGAGCGCACCATGGACACCTACCTGTCGATCCCCGCCCCGCCCGACACCAGGATCGGCAACGACGTGTGGATCGGCCGGGGCGCCACGCTCATGCCGGGGGTGGCGATCGGCGACGGCGCCGTCGTGGCCGCGCACAGTGTCGTGACCAAGGACGTCGCCCCCTACGCGCTGGTCGGCGGCAACCCGGCGCGGCACATCCGCAGCCGCTTCGACGAGGACGACGTCGCCCGCCTGCTCGCGGCCCGGTGGTGGGACTGGCCCGTCGAGGCGATCACCGAGCACGCCGCCCTCATCATGGGCGGCAGCCCCGCCGAGGTGGCCGCGGTGGCCGAGGGCGTCCTCGGCGGCTGAACCGGGGGGCTGGGTGCGGCGGGCCGCGGGGCCTCAGCCGTCCAGGACGTGCCCGGTGGTGGCGTCCACGTGGTCGGGCACCTCCTCGTGGCGGTCGCCGACCGTCAGGGTGCCGGTGGGCTCGAAGAGGAGGATCGACGCGCCCCCGTCCGACTCGGGCCGGTGCTCGGCGCCGCGCGGGACCACGAACACCGATCCCCTCTCCAGGGTGACAACCCGCTCCGGGGCGCCCTCGCGCTCGCGCAGCCGGATGCGCAGGTCCCCGTCCAGGAGGAGGAAGAACTCGTCGGTGCCGTCGTGGGCGTGCCACACGTACTCGCCGCGGACCTTGGCCACGCGCACGTCGTAGTCGTTGACCCGGGTGACGATGCGCGGACTCCACAGCTCGTCGAAGGAGGCCAGTGCGTCCCGCAGATTGATCGGTCGTTCGCTCATAGGGCCATCCTGGCCATGGCGCCCCGACCGGGGAAGTGCTAGGAATCGCACATGCCGCAAGAATCCTCGCACCGAGTCGCACTGGTCGTCGACGAGGGCTCGAACCCCTTCGAGATGAGCGTGGCCACCGAGCTCTTCGGACTGCGCCGTCCCGAGCTCGACCACCCCTGGTACGACCTCACCGTGTGCTCGGCGGTCCCCGACGTGCGCGTCCACCTGGGGCTGTTCACCATCACCGACCTGGCCGGGCTGGAGGCGGTGGAGGAGGCCGACACGGTCATCGTGCCCAACCGCCCCGACCCGTGGGTGCCGCCCAGGCCGGAGGTGGTCGCGTCCGTGCGCCGGGCGGCCCGGCGGGGAGCCCGGCTGGTCAGCTTCTGCAGCGGTGCGTTCACCCTGGCCGCCGCCGGGGTCCTGGACGGGCGGAGGGCCGCCACGCACTGGAGGTTCGAGGAACTGTTCGCCCGGATGCACCCGGGGGTCCGCCTCGAACGCGACGTGCTGTTCGTGGACGAAGGCGACGTGCTCACCGCGGCGGGCAGCGCCGCCGCCCTGGACCTGGGACTGCACCTGATCCGCCGCGACCACGGTGCGGAGACCGCCAACACGGTCAGCCGACGGCTGGTGTTCGCCGCCCACCGGGAGGGAGGGCAGCGCCAGTTCGTCCGCAGGCCGCTCCCCGAGACCGCCGACACCTCCCTGGCCCCGGTCCTGGCCTGGGCCCGAGAGCACCTGGGCGAACCGATCGCCGTCGCCGACCTGGCCTCTCGGGCGTCGGTCAGCCCGGCGACCCTGCACCGCCGGTTCCGGGCCGAACTGGGCACGACCCCGCTGGCCTGGCTGCGCTCCGAGCGCGTGCTGCTGGCCTGCCGCCTGATCGAGGCCGGAGGCATGGGCTTCGAGGCGGTGGCGCGGGCCAGCGGCCTGGGCAGTACCGCCAACCTGCGGGCGAGCGTTCGGGCGCACACCGGGGTCGGCCCGGCCCGGTACCGGGAGCGGTTCGGTCCGCGTCCCCCGGTCCGGTGAGGCGGCCGGTCCCCGGCCCGCGCCTGACCGCGCGGTCCCGGCTCCCGTCCTCACGGGGCGGGCCGGTCGCGCGGCCGCCGGACCGTCGGAGACCACGGCCCTCCTCGCCTGGGAGCGCTTCCAGAGGTCTAGGATCGGCCGCATGGAAACACGTGTACTGGGTCGCACCCGCAAGGACGTCGGCGTCGTCGGTTTCGGCGCCTGGCAGATCGGAGCCTCCTGGGGCGAGGTCAGCGAGGCCGACGCCACCGCCGCCCTGCACACCGCGGCCGAGGAGGGCGTCACCTTCTTCGACACCGCCGACGTCTACGGCGACGGCCGCAGCGAACGGCTCGTGGGACGCCTGCTCAAGGAACTCCCCCACATCACCGTGGCCACCAAGATGGGCCGGCGCCAGGAGCAGCTCGCCGCGAACTACAACCCCGCCAACTTCCGGGCCTGGAACGACGACTCCCGCCGCAACCTGGGCGTGGACACCGTCGACCTCGTCCAGCTGCACTGCCCGCCCTCCGCCGTCATCTCCACCGACGCCGTCTTCGACGACCTGGACGCCATGGTCGAGGAGGGGAGGATGCGCGCCTACGGCGTCTCGGTCGAGACCGTGGACGAAGCCCTGGCCGCCATCGCCCGCCCCCACGTGGCCACCGTCCAGATCATCCTCAACGCCTTCCGCCACAAGCCCCTGGAGCGGTTCCTGCCCGCCGCGCGCGAGGCCGGGGTCGGTGTCATCGCCCGCGTCCCGCTGGCCAGCGGCCTGCTCTCGGGCAGGTTCACCGCCGACACCTCCTTCGCCGACGACGACCACCGCGCCTTCAACCGCGAGGGGCAGGCCTTCGACAAGGGGGAGACGTTCTCCGGGGTCCCCTACGCCACCGGGCTGGAGGCCGTGGAGCGTATCCGCCCGCTCGTCCCCGAGGGGATGACGATGGCCCAGTTCGCGCTGCGCTGGATCCTGGACCAGGACGGCGTGAGCGTCGTCATCCCCGGGGCCCGCAACGCCGACCAGGCGCGCGGCAACGCCGCCGCGGACCTGGCTCCCCTCTCCCCCGAGGTCCACGCCCGGATCGGCGAGGTCTACGACGAGCTCGTCCGGCCCCACGTCCACCACCTGTGGTGACCGGCGAGAACTCCGCGGGCTGACGGGAGACCGCCACGGGCCCCTGTCGGCCCCGCGTCCGACGGGGGCCGTGGCGGCCGGGGAGACCCCGGCGCTCCCGGCCGCGGAGTGCGGCGGCCGGGAACGGCGCGCCCGGTCAGCCCTCGGGGAGGCGGGCCTTGCGGCCGGCGCCTCCGAAGCGGCGGGCCAGGCGCTCGAACGCGTCCTCGAGCTCGGGCGGTCCGACGACCTCGAAGTCGGCGTCGAACCGCCCGACGGCGGAGGCCAGGCCGACCCATGACCACGAACCGAGCACCAGCCGGCAGCGCTCCGGCCCCAGTTCCTCGACCAGCCCGTCGTAGGCGAAGGGGACGACGGACGCGGCGGGCAGGTCGAGGACGACCTCCCCCCGGCAGGGCCAGTCGGCCGGTCCGCCCGAGCCCCGGAACCTGCCGGTGACGAAGGCGGCCACGTCGCCGCCGGGCACCTCGCGCGGGGTGAAGCGCGGACCGTTGGGGGTGCGCGGCGAGATGCGGTCCACGCGGAGGGTCTGCCAGTCGCCGCGCTCCTCCTCCCACGCCAGGAGGTACCAGCGCCCCCGCCAGGTGACCAGGTGGTGGGGCTGCACCCGGCGCCGGACCACCGCGGTGTCGCCCGGCTCCGAGGCTGACCGGAAGGCGGGGGTGTAGTCGAGGCGCAGTTCCTCGCGGGCGTGGACGGCGGCGCTGAGCGCCATGAGCAGGCTGCCGTCGGCCCGGGCGGGAACGGCGTCGGGCGGCACGACCGCTTCGACCCGGATCGGGCGGATCCGCTGGCGCAGGCGTGCGGGCATGACCTGGCGGATGGTGTTGAGCGCGCGTTCCGCGGCCTCCCCGATCCCGGCGCCGGTCGCGGTGGCCGCCTGGAGCGCCACCGCCAGCGCCACCGCCTGTTCGTCGTCGAACAGCAGCGGGGGCATCTGCGAGCCCGCGTCGAGCCGGTAGCCGCCGTCGCGCCCCTTGAAGGCCGTGATCGGGTAGCCGAGTTCGCGGAGGCGGTCCACGTCGCGGCGGACCGTGCGCGCACTGACGTCGAGCCGCTCGGCCAGCTCGTCACCCGACCAGTCCCGGCGGGTCTGGAGCACGGACAGGAGCGCGAGCAGGCGGGCGGACGTTTTCACCATGGACCCATCCTGCTCGACATAGAGGACACACCCTGTCCTGTGAGCCTGCGAATGTAGGGCCGCAGGCAGCGAAGGGGCGGGCGCAAACGCGGTCATCGCAGGTCAGGACCCCTCGGCGGCGGACGTTTCCGTGTCCGCCGCCGAGGGGCGCGGCCGTCCACCGCCCCCGACACCCGGCCGTGCACCGCCGCGGCGGCACACGGCCGACTGCCACCGACACCAGCCGTACAAAGCTCACCCGAGCAGACGAAGACCGGGAGCCACCATGTCCATCACGACCACGACCCACCTGAACTTCCGCGGCGAGGCCCGCGCGGCGCTCGACTTCTACCACTCCGTCTTCGGCGGGGACATCGCCGTCGTCACCTACAAGGACACCGGCAACGTGCAGAACCCGGACGAGGCGGACTGGGTGACGTGGGGCCAGGTGATCGCGGACAACGGCTTCCACGTCATGGCCTACGACGTGCCCTCCCCGATGCCGTGGGACCGGGGCGAGAACGCCGTCTTCGTCTCCGTGCGCGGGGACGGCACCGAGGAGATCACCGCCCTCTGGGAGAAGCTTGCCGTCGGCTCGACCGTCGTGCAGCCGCTGGAGGCCTCCCCGTGGGCGCCGCTCTACGGGATGCTCAAGGACCGCTTCGGCATCGTCTGGGTCCTGGACGTCGCGGCCCCGTACAACGGCTGACCTCCGTGTGCCGGGGCGGCGGGGCGGGCTGAGCGCCCCGCCGCCCCGGCCCCCGTGCCCGCCCGGAGCGGGCACGGGAGCGTCGCCGCCGCAGGCGTGTGCCGTGCGGCTGCCGGAAAGGAAGAGGAACCGGATCACTGTGAGAACGCGCGAGCTGGGGCGCACCGGCATCGAGGTCAGTGCCTACTGCCTGGGCACCATGATGTTCGGCCGGGTGGGCAACCCCGACCACGACGAATGCATCCGTATGACCCACCGGGCACTGGACGCCGGCGTCAACTTCGTCGACACCGCCGACGTGTACGGCTACAGCGAGACCGAGGAGATCGTCGGCAAGGCCCTCAAGGGCCGACGCGACGAGGTCGTGCTGGCCACCAAGGTCAACGGCCGGATGGGTGAGGGCCCCAACCGGCACGGCAGCTCCCGGCGCTGGATCATCGCCGAGGTCGAGCACTCGCTGCGGCGCCTCCGCACCGACTACATCGACCTCTACCAGCTCCACCACCCCGACCCCCGGACCGACATCGAGGAGACGCTCTCGGCGCTGACCGACCTGGTGCGCAGCGGCAAGGTCCGCGTCGTCGGCTCCTCGAACCTGCCGCCCTCGGAGATCGTGGAGGCGCAGTGGGTGGCCGAGCGGCGCGCACTCCAGCGGCTGCGCACCGAGCAGCCCACGTACTCCATCCTCAACCGCGGGATCGAGCGGGAGGTCCTGCCGCTCTGCCGCCGCTACGGCCTGGGCGTGCTGACCTGGGGGCCGCTGTCCTCGGGCCTGCTGACCGGCCGCTACCGCAAGGGCGCCTCCCCCGTGGAGAACGCCAGGATGCACTGGATGCCCGAGCACCTGACCGACGAGCGCAAGCTCGACGCCGTCGAACGGCTCATCGTGGTGGCCGAGGAGGCCGGGATGTCCCTGGCCCACCTGGCGATGGCCTTCGTCTCCGCCCACCCCGACGTCAGCTCCGCCATCATCGGCCCCCGCACCATGGAACAGCTGGAGGACCTGCTGGCGGGCGCCGGCGCCGTACTCGGCGACGGCGTCCTCGACAGGATCGACGACATCGTCGCGCCCGGGACCGACATCGGCCCCCTCGACGTCTCCTACGACCCGCCCGCCGTCATCCGCCCGGAACTGCGCAGGCGCCCGGCCGACCAGCGGTCCGCGGCCTGAGACCTGCCCGCGTCCCCGGCACGGTCCCGGGGGCGGTCGCGCGCTCCTCCGTGCCCGGCCGTCTCCCCGGTCCGCCCGACCGGTCGGCACGGGGGCGGGTCCTCCTGCTCCGGTGGGTTCGCCGCCCGACCGGAGAAGGAGGGCCGCCGCCTCCGTCCTGGGGCCTTTCCCAGGCCCCGGACGGAGGCGGTGCCTAGATCAGGCCCTGGGCGAGCATCGCGCCCGCCACACGCTCGAACCCGGCCACGTTCGCACCGAGCACGTAGTCGCCCGGGGCGCCGTACCTCTCGGCGGCCTCCTCGCACCGGTCGTGGATCCCCGTCATCACCTCGGCCAGCTCGGCCTCGGCGTGCTCGAACGACCACGACGTGCGCCGCGCGTTCTGCCGCATCTCCAGGACGCTGGTCGCCACGCCGCCGGCGTTGGCGGCCTTGCCCGGCGCGAACAGCACACCGGCCTCGCGCAGCACCTGGACGGCCTCGGGGGTGGTGGGCATGTTCGCGCCCTCGGCCACCGCCAGGACGCCGTTGCGGACCAGGGTGCGCGCCGATGCCGCGTCCAGCTCGTTCTGGGTGGCGGAGGGCAGCGCCACGTCGCAGGGCACGTCCCACACGTTGCCGCCCTCCACGTAGCGGGCGTCGCCGCGCCGCTCGGCGTACTCGGAGATCCGGGCCCGCTCCACCTCCTTGATCTGCTTGAGCAGGTCGAGGTCGATGCCCTTCTCGTCCACGACGTAGCCGCCGGAGTCGGAGCAGGCGACCACGGTGGCGCCCAGCTGCTGGGCCTTCTCCACCGAGTAGATCGCCACGTTGCCCGAACCGGACACCACCACGCGCCGGCCGTCCAGGCTCCTGCCCGAGCGCTCCAGCATCCGCTGGGTGAACAGCACGTTCCCGTACCCCGTGGCCTCGGTACGGACGCGCGAACCACCCCACTCCAGGCCCTTGCCGGTGATGACCCCGGCCTCCCACCGGTTGGCGAGGCGCCGGTACTGGCCGAACAGGTAGCCGATCTCGCGGCCGCCCACCCCGATGTCCCCGGCCGGGACGTCGGTGTGCTCGCCCAGGTGGCGGTGGAGCTCGGTCATGAACGACTGGCAGAACCGCTCGATCTCGTTGTCGGAGCGCCCCTTGGGGTCGAAGTCGCTGCCGCCCTTGCCGCCGCCGATGCTCATGCCGGTGAGGGCGTTCTTGAAGATCTGCTCGAAGCCCAGGAACTTGATCACCCCGAGGTTCACGCTGGGGTGGAAGCGCAGCCCGCCCTTGTAGGGGCCCAACGCGCTGTTGAACTCCACCCGGAAACCACGGTTGACGTGCACGTTGCCCTGGTCGTCGCGCCACGGCACCCGGAAGATGACCTGGCGTTCGGGTTCGCAGAGGCGCTCCAGGATGCGCTGGTCGGCGTATTCGGAGTGGCGGGAGAGGGCGGGCGAGAGGCTGTCGAGCACCTCCAGGACGGCCTGCTGGAACTCGGGCTCGTCGGGGTTGCGCCGCACCACGTGCTCGTACGCGCTTCGGACCCCCGGGTGGTGCCCGCTGCGGGCACCATCGGAAAACGGCATGCGAGTGCGTTCCCTTCTCACTGCTGGAACGGGCACCCCGCACGCCGTTGTGCCGGGAACCTCGATCGTCGGAGGAATCGGTTCGAGGAGACGGGGCCATGGGCTCATACAGGCCCTGTCCACCCGTGGTGTTGCCAGTGTATTGCCTTGACGTAAACATACTTTTGGGCGCATCGGTGCTTCCCGACCTCTGCCGTCGGCCGGGGAGGCGCGGGCGGAGGCGCACGCCCGGGAGCCCCCCGGGGGAAACCCGTTGTCCGCCCCGGTGACTTCCGGGAGGATGCCCCCCATGCGCATGGGAGTGGTGGGACTGGGGATGGGGCTGCACCTGGCGGTGTGGGCCGCCAGGGCGGGCATCGACGTGGTCGCGGTCTGCGACCGCGAGGCCGAACCGCGACGGCGGGCGCGCGAGCTGCTGCCCGGCGCGGTCGCCGTCGACCGCTGGCAGGACCTGCTGGACCCCGGCCACCGCCTGGACGGGGTGGTGCTCGCCAACGACTTCGACGCCCACGCCCCGCTGGCGACCGCCTTCCTCGAACACGGCGTCCACGTGCTCTCCGAGGCCGCCGCCTGCGCGAGTGCCGAGGAGGGCCGGGCCCTGGTCGAGGCCGCCGACCGCTCCCGAGCCACCTACTCCTTCGCCGAGAACTACGTGCTCCACCCGCACGTGCGGCTCCTGCGCGAGGCGGTGGAGGCGGGAGAGGTCGGCCGGATCAGCCTGGTGGAGGCCGACTACCTGCACGGGATGTCGCCCGAGGAGCGGGCGGCTCTGATCGGCGACCCCGCGCACTGGCGCGGCAGGATCCCCCCGACCGCGTACTGCACCCACTCGCTGTCCCCGATCCTGGCGATCACCGGGGCGCGTCCCGTCGAGGTCACCGCCTTCGGCGTGGACGAGGCCTCTCCGCGCGAGGCCTCCACCATGGTGGTGCGCCTGTCCACGGGGGCGCTGGCCATCACCCGCAACGGGTTCCTCCAGGGCGAGTCCGACAGCCACTGGAGCTGGGTGTCGGTGCGCGGAACCCGGGGACTGGCCGAGTCGGTGCGCGCCGGGGGCGACCGGGCCTGGTCGGTGCGGGTCCGCCAGGAGGGCTGGACGCAGGAGGACGGCGTGACGCGCGAGGAGGAGCGTGTACCGCCTCCGGTGACCCTGGACGGCGAGCCCCTGGAGCGCGGGACCGAGGGAACGGTCCTGCTGCTGCGGGGCTTTCGCGACACGGTCCTGCACGGCGCACCGCCCCTGGTGCCGGTGCGCGACGCCGTGGCGGCCTCCCTGGTGGGTGTGGCCGGTGCGGAGTCGCTGGCCCAGGGGTCCCGCCCGGTCCCCGTGCCGCAGGTCTGAGCCGCGCCCGCGAGCGCAGGGGGCGGTGCCGCGCGACACCGCGAGCCCCGTCCCCGGGGACGCCGTGCCTTCCGGCGCACCGGACGGTCCCGCCCGGACGGCCCGCGGGCCCGCCGCGCCGCCGCCCTCCCCGACGCCCCTCACCCGGCGGCCCGTTCGCGGAGGAGGTCCAGCCGGCGGCGCACGGAGTCGACCGCGGCACGGGCCGCGGGCGTGGGCGCGCGGCCCTTCCGCCCGGGTGGGCGCACCGGTTCGCGGCGGTCCCCGGAGAGGGAGGCGCGCATGAGCGCGAGGACCGCGGGATCCGTCTCCCCGGCCTCCCCGGCGCCGCCGGTGTCAGGACCGTCCAGCAGGACCCCGGCCGGGTCCTCCGCGGCCCGCACAGGCCCCTCGGGCCACTCGGGCCCGGCGGGACTCCCGGGCGGATCACCGCCCGTGCGGGCCGCCCCCGCACCGGGGTCCCGGTGCGGGTGGAGGATCTCGCCGGGCACGCTCCGGCAGGCCCCGCCGCACACACGGCAGCTCCCGCCCGGGACGTTGCGCACGCCCGGGTGGTCGGGGCAGGTGCGCGGCGCCGCGCCGTCGGGGCCGACGGCGAACCCGGGCCGCTCGGCGAACGCGTCCCCGTCGTCCGGGCGCCGGGGATCGGGTACCCCCTGCGCGAGCCGGGCCGTGCGCGGCGCGGGAGCCCACGGCGGGGCCGGGGCGCCTCCGCCGCCGCGCCGCACGCCCGCGCCGAGGCGGCCGTTCAGGAACCCGCGCGCGTCCTCCACGCCGCCCAGGCGGCGCATGAGCGCCGGGAACGGGCTGCGCAGGGTCTCCGCGCCCTCCAGAAGCGCGCCCAGCTCGGCCGTGCGCATCCCCTGTCCGGCGAGCCGGTCGAGGGCACCGGCCAGGGCCTCGCGGTCCGGTCCGGGGCGGCGCAGCACCGAGTCCGGTATCCGGGCGAGGAGGCTCCGGGCGAGCCCTCGCGGCCCCGGGGCGGTCACCCTTTCCGGTACGGGGTCCGGCCTCCGTTCCGGAGGACCGTCGCGCGTCGGCGCACCGGGCGTCCCCGTGTCCGGTGCGGGGCCGGGGACCCCTTCCGGGCCGACCACGGGCGCTTGCACCGGCACCGGCAGGGGACGGACCCCTCGCGCGTACGCCCGGGCGGCCACCCGCCCTGTGGTGGCGCTCCCGCGGACGGAGCGCCGGATCGGGGAGGGGTCTACAGGGGAAAGGTCTGCAGGTCGTTCCGACCTGTCGGCCAGGTCAGGATGAACGGTCGTTCGCACCGGAGGACAGGGGCGGGAGGCCGGGGACAACGGCTCCTCCCCCAGCACCCGGCGCACGCGGTTGACCTCCTCCAGCGCCTGGGCGGTGTACGCCTGCGCTGGGATCAGCAGCTCCAGCACCGGCGGGAGCCGGTCGGGCCACCGGCGCCCGGCGGCGATGTCGGCGCGGAAGAACAGGCGCGCCTGCGACGGGCCGAGCCTGCGCACCAGGCCCGCGCCGACGAGGTCGTGGAGCGCCCGTTTGACGGTGGAGACGCTCATCGTCCCGCCGGAGCGCTCCGCGATCGTGTCGAGGTACAGGTAGCACCAGCGCCCGTCCGCGTCGGCGGCGTCGGCGATGATCGCCGCGACGGTGTGCGCGCGGGTGCTGGGCAGCAGGCCCGCCCTGAGGGCGTCGGTGATCCAGAGCGAGGGCATGAAGCCGATACCGCGCATGGCGCCCGGGGTGCGCCGGCGCGGACCGACGGGCCCCGGCGGGGGCTGCGACGCCTGCGTCGCCGTGTCCGAAGGAGACGACATGCGGGATATGGCCGTGACATCGGGGCCGAGTTGGATACACTCCACCACTAGCCGCCTTCCTGATGAGACCAGGTTGGGGGTCAGAGCCCGGCAGGTGCTACCAACACCGATGTCGGGCTCGACTGCTTTCGGGACCCAGAGTAGTGGAGCGAACACGGGTTCGGGTGCGGCTGTGGAAAACCTCCCGGCCTTCCTCCGCACGTCCCGGAGCCCTCCGCCCGGGACCGGGTCAGCGGCCCGGTCGGCGCAACCGCGCGCGGAGTCTCCCCAGGCGGTCGGCGTTGCGGCCCTTCCCGCCCTCGGCCCGGGCACGGCGCTCCAGGCCGCACTCGACGTGCACGCCCAGCGGTCCGTCCGGCCACTTGCGCCACACCCCGGGCCTCCTGCGCTCGGCCCGCTCCTGCGCCGCCGCGCCCGAGTCGGCGTCCGCGCCCCCGCGTCCGGCGGCCAGCGCGGTCGCCGCGATCCGCCGGTCGGCCCTCCTGGCGATGCGCTTGGACAGGGGGATGTTGCGGCGCGAACTCTTGTCGTTCTCGCCGTAGTCGTTGCGGCGGTCCCTGGCGTAGCTCAGGGCCTTCTTCTCCTGCGGTGACCTTCGACGCGGCACGAGCCCTCCCCCTCCACCGACCCCGACCCCGACCCCGACCGTAGGATTCGACGCATCCCCGTCGCCACAGGTTTTCCGTGCACCCCGAGGAGAGCGATGCCCGCTGCTGCCGGCCCCGACGACGACGCCCGCGAAGACGCGCACCGGCTCGGCGGCGGGATGATGAACACGGTCTTCCGGCACGGTGGCCGCGTCGTGCGCACCGCCTCCCCCGCCTCCCCCGCCCTCCACACCCACCTGCGGGCCCTGGCCGACACCGGCTACCGGGGCGCCCCGCTCCCCCTCCGGCTGCGCGGGGACGGCCGCGAGGAGCTGACCTTCGTGGAGGGCGACGTGGCCCTGCCGCCCTTCCCCGACTGGGTGCGCACCGAGCCGGCCCTGCGCTCGGCCGCGGCGCTGCTGCGCCGCTACCACGAGGCCGCGTCCCGTGTCGGCGTGGACGCCACCGCGCCGTGGGCCTCGGGGGCGGCCGGGCTGGCCGATCCCGGGGGCGGGCCGATCCTGTGCCACAACGACCCCTGTGCGGAGAACCTCGTCTTCCGCGACGGACGCGCCGAGGCCCTGATCGACTTCGACCTCGCCGCGCCCGGAAGGCCCGTGTGGGACGTGGCCGCCCTGGCCTACTACCTGGTCCCCGCCCTCGACCCGGTCTCCGCCGCCGGGACCTGGAGCGAGGGCGCGGACGTGCCCCGCCGGCTCCGGTCGGCCGCCGACGCCTACGGCCTCGCCCGCGGGGACCGCGCCGCCCTCCCCGGCGTGATCGAGCAGTACACGGCCGTGGCCCGGACGTTCGTGGCGGCACGCGTGGACGGCGGCGAGGAGGCGTTCGTCCGCGGCCTGGAGCGGTCCGGGGGCTGGGACCGCTGGGACCGCCGCCAGACCTGGCTCGCCGAGCAGCGCCCGGTGTTCACCCGGGCCCTCCTCGGCTGACGCGGGCGCGGCCCGGTCGGCGCAGGCGACCCGCCCCGGGCCCCACCGACCCAGGGGGGAGACCCCGGGCAGCAGCACGGCCGGGTTCCGCCACCGTGCCTCCGCCTGGTCGCTGACGTGGTGCGCCCCGCGGGGCCGCGCAGCATCGTCATCGGCGGCGCAGGAGGAAAACACCGAGCCTGCGGGCTGATCGAAATCCTCAGCGAACGACTCCGAGTTCTCGGGCAAGGCGTCAAGGTCCAGCACCTTCACGCCCACCTGCCCCGCTTGCTCAGGAAGGACTCTTCATGACCGCGTTCTCAGCTCGTTCTTCCCCCTCGACAGGATCGTTTCCTGCCGGGGGTGAAGAACGAGCTGGGCACCCCCGGGGGTAGAGGTGCGTCGAACCTGGTCACGGGGCCTCGAAATTGGTCACGGTGAGTGCCTTGTCCCATCGAGCGGCGGCCAGGTCGCCGTGGCGGATCATAAATTTCGTGTAGTACTCCGTGTAGGTCCGTCCTTCATTGGCGAGCGGCAACCATTCGCTCGCCAACCGGAAAGCGTCCTCGTCCAGATAGGAAAGCCATTCTCCCTTGGCGAGGGTCTTCGCCGTGATGCTGCCGACCGTCGTCTCGTCATCGGCGTACCCGCCGATGGCGAGGTAGGCGCCGGACGACCAGAGGTCGTAGGCCAGGGACCGGAGTTCGTCCAGGTGCGGCAGCTCACGCTCCATGTACCGGGCCAGCTGCTGCTGGAAGGGTGACATGTCGTCCCACTCGAGATCCTCCCAGAACTCGTGCCAGTCCTCTTCGCCCTCCTCCAACCACAGGGGCAGATCGGCTCTGAGTTCGGCGCAGACGTCGATCCGCTCGCTGACACATGCGGGGCCGGGGGGTTCTGCGACCGCGGTTTCGGTGCCGTCCGGTACGTACACGACTCGCGCGTACTGCCCCGGATCGGCCCGCAGTTCGCCGAAGTCCATCTCTTGGTGAACGAAGAAGAGGAGTGTCCCGTCCGCCGGGAGGTCGAAGCCGTCGACCCCCGGCAGCGCCCCACAATCGACGGAGAGGAACAACGGCAACGGAATGTCCTCGGCGGACGGCCACTTCATGCCCACCGGAAGCCGGGGCAACCCGCCGATGTGGCCTACCGGAGAACCATCGCCGCCCCCGGACAATCCGATCGCCAAACGAAGGTGCCGGCTGAACCTGCTGATCTCGTCGTCCGGGATGCCCAACCCAAGTGCTGCCCGACGAAACTCCCCCTGATGATCCATACCCGGGAAGATAAACCCTTTCCGATGCCCGGCCCCCTCACGCGGTCGACGAACCTTCGTCGAACAGGTGCCCGGTCTGCCCCGTCGACACAACCGCTGGGCCGTGATCGAACAGGTGGCCCGCCGTCTGGCCCACAGCCGCGACGCGACAGAAGGCCCGGACGAGCCAGGGCCCTGTTTCCTGTCCCTTCTCGAACACGCTGTCGGTCCGGAAAAGCGCCGTGGGCCTTGGGGCGGTCGGCCTGGCCGATCCAGGCGCGGCAGTGCCGTGGTCGGGCTCCTCCCCGCGGACACGCCCCTGAGCGGACGCGTCAGGGAACCAGGACGATCTTGCCGGAGGACTTCCGCTCCCACTCCCTGTGGGCCTGCGCGGCCTCCTCCAGCCCCATCGCGCGGGACGCGGGCGGGGTGATCCGCCCCTCGGCCGCAGCCCCCAGCAGCGTTTCCAGGGTCTGCGCGGTCTGGTCCTCCGGCTTGGAGAGGAAGGGGACGCCCAGGTCGAAGGCGGCCGGGTCGGCGAGGGTGACGATCCGGTCCGTACCGCCGCGCAGGGCGATCGCGTCGGGGAGCGCCCCGTGCCCGGCCGCGTCCAGGACGGCGTCCACGCCCCGGGGCGCCAGCGCCCGCACGCGCTGGGCGAGCCCCTCCCCGTAGGGGGTGGCGAGCGCTCCGAGCGCGCGCACCCGGTCCAGGTTCGCGCCGCCTGCCGTCCCGATCACCGTGATCCCGACCTCGACCATGAGCTGGACGGCGATCCCTCCGACACTGCCCGAGGCGCCGTTGACCAGCAGCGTCTCCCCGCGCCGGGGGTCCAGGACGCGCAGCGCGCGGACCGCGGCCTCCCCCGCCACCGGGAGAGCCGCCGCCTCCTGCCAGGTCAGCGCCTCCGGCTTGGCCGCGAAGGTCGACAGCACGGCGTACTCGGCGTATCCGCCGCCGCCTGCGGTCCATCCGGCGACGGCGTCGCCGACGGCCGTGCCCGTGACGCCCTCACCGACCGCGTCCACCACCCCGGCGGCCTCCAGGCCCGGCACGCGCGGTGCGGGCAGCGGCCTGCCCTGCGCCATCAGCCCCGAACGCGCCTTGACGTCGAACGGGTTGACGCCCGCGGCGCGGACGGCCACCCTCACCTGACCGGGGCCGGGCTCGGGGACCTCGGACTCCACGACGGTCAGGACGGACGGGTCGCCGTAGTCGGAGAAGCTCACAGCACGCATGGTTCTTCCTTCGGATCTGGGTGTCCGGCCCCGGGGGCGGCGGGAGCACGACTCGGCCCGGAGGCTCACCAGGCCGTCTCGCACCCTACGCACCGGGCCCGCGCCCTCCGTGCCGCGCCACGCCCGAAGACCCCGATCGGCGCCGACCGGTCGAAGGGACGGGGGCCGTCCGCCGTCACCGCACGGCCCGTGTCCCCGGGCGGTCCCTCAGGCGCCGCGCCGGGCGATGACCACCAGGTAGCGGCAGGGGGACCGGCCCGGATTGTGGAACTCGCACGGCTCGGGCGGACCCAGCTGGAGGCAGTCCCCCGCCTCCAGGAGGTGCTCGACGGAGCCCTCGCGGAAGGCGAGCGTGCCGTCCAGGACCCAGATCTGGTGGTGCGTGAAGACGTAGGCCTCCACGGGGAAGGCGACCCTCGCACCCGCCGGGAGCTCCACCTCGACCAGTTCGATCGGGCCGCCGGAGGTCGGGGAGACCGCCCGGCGCACGTAGCCGGTGTCGGGGTCGGTCCAGGTGGGCTGCTCGTGGGAGCGGGCCAGGCGCCGGTCGCCCTGTTCGGCACGGGAGATCAGCTCGGAGAGGGTGATGCCGAGCGCCGCGGACAGGCGCCCGAGGAGGGAGGCCGTGGGCTGGACGTCGCCGTTCTCGATACGGCTGACCATGGTGCGTGAGACGCCGGAGAGTTCGGACAGCGCCGAGGCGCTCAAACCGCGGGAGCCTCGGAGTTCCTTGAGGGTCAGGGCGAGGGCAGAACCCAGTTCGTCGCTCATGTGTTCACTATAGTGACAGCCCCGGATTACTATAATGAACATGACTTCGATGCCCACCCTCACCGTCCGCGACGCGACCCCCGCGGACGCCGAGGTCTGCGCCGCGATCTACGCGCCCTACGTCACCGACACCGCGATCACCTTCGAGCTCGACCCTCCCGGTGCGCAGGAGATGGCGGCGCGGATCGCCGCCGCCCAGCGCGAGCACGCCTGGATCGTCATGGAGGACGCCGACGGTGTCCTCGGCTACGCCTACGGCGGCACGTTCCGCACCCGCGCCGCCTACCGGCGCACGTGCGAGGTCAGCGTCTACCTCGAGCAGGGCCGCCGCCGCACCGGAGCGGGCCGGGCCCTGTACGGCGCCCTCCTGCCCCGCCTGGCCGAGCGCGGCATGCGGGTCGCGGTCGCCTGCATGACCCTGCCCAACGACGCGAGCCTCGGACTGCACCGTGCCCTGGGTTTCGAGGACGTCGGCGTCATGTCGCGCGTGGGCTGGAAGCACGACGCCTGGCACGACGTGGCCTGGGCCCAGCTCGACCTGACCGCCCTCGCCCCCCGGCACTGACCGCGAGGAGACGCGGCGGCTTCCCCGAGGGCCCTCGACCTTCGAGCCGGCCCAAGCCCGCCATCCGTCTCCCGCAGGCCCGCCGACCCGTCCGGAGCACCGGGGGCGGGAGACCCGGCGCGTCGGCCCCGCCACCGCGGGGGCCTCTCCCCACGCAGCGCCCGCCAGGCGGGGAACCCACGCTCCCGCCGGGACCGGACAGCCCTCGCGCCGCCGCCCCCTCCCGCCGGGGCCGACGCGCCGACCGTATGCTCTGCCCAGATCCGATCTCCCCATGAATCCCCTGGAGCAGCCACGTGTCCGCCCCCTCAGCACGCCACCGCCCCTCCGGGCTGGCGTTCGCGCTCGGCTCAGCGCTCGCCTTCGGCGGCTCGGGCGTGTTCGCCCGCCCCCTCCTCGACGCGGGGATGGACTCCCTGCACGTCACGTGGCTGCGGGTCGCCGGAGCGGCGCTCCTCCTCCTTCCCGTCGCCGCCGCCCACTGGCGGGTCGCCCGCCGCCGGCCCCTGCTCGTGCTGGCCTACGGCGTCTTCCCCATGGCGGGGGTCCAGGCCCTGTACTTCGCCGCGGTCGCCCGCATCCCCGTCGGCATCGCCCTGCTCATCGAGTTCCTCGGCCCGGTCCTGGTCCTGCTGTGGCTGAGGGTGGTACGCCGCACCCGGGTCCCCCCCGCCGCCGTCGTCGGGGTCGTCCTGGCCGTGGCCGGGCTCGGACTGCTGCTGGAGGTCTGGGCCGGCATGCGCCTGGACGCGATCGGCGTGGCCCTGGCCCTGGGCGCCGCCGCCGCGCAGGCGACGTTCTTCCTCCTGGGCGACAGCATGGGGGAGGACACCGATCCGCTCGCCGTCATCGCCTTCGGCTCCCTGGTCGCCACGGTCCTCCTGGGGGCCCTCGCCCGCCCGTGGACGATCCCGTGGGGCCTGCTCGCCGACCCGGTCCCCCTGGGCGGTCTCCACGTGCCCGGCTGGGCCCCGGCCCTGTGGCTGGGGCTGGTGTGCACCGCCGTCGCCTACTTCGCCGGCGTCTCCGCGATCCGGCGCCTGTCCCCGCAGGTCGCCGGGGCCGTCGCCTACCTGGAGGTCGTGACCGCGATCGTGCTGGCGTGGGTGCTCCTCGGCGAGGCGCTGACCCCGGTCCAGATCCTGGGCGCCGCGGTCATCGTCACCGGCGCGTTCATCGCCCAGACCGCCGTCCCCGGCGCACCGGCGCCCCCGTCGGACGTCCGGCGCGCCGACGCCACCGCCTCCCCCTGAGACCCCGCCCGCACCGGTCTGCGGGGCCGTGCAGGACCGCACACGGCGCCGGGCCCGGCGGGAGAGACATCTCCCGCCGGGCCCGGCCACCACTCGCACCGATCCGGGTCAGGCGCCCCCGGTCGCCGCCTCCACCTCGGACATGAACTGCTCCGCGGCCTCCTCGGGCGTCAGGTTCCCGAACGCCAGGTCGTCGGTGACCCGCTTGGTGATCTCCACGACCTGGCCGGCGCCGATCGGGGGCGGCGGGTTGCCGTCCACGATCGTGCCCTCGATGTCGGACAGGAACACGGCACTGCGCGCGTCCGCCTCCGGCAGCGAGTTGAGGATGTGCGCGCGCACGTCCACGTTCGCGGGCAGGCCCAGGTCGGCCAGGATCAGCTCGGCCGCCGCGTTCTCGTTGAGCATGAAGTCCACGAACCGGGCCGCCTCCTCCGGGTGCTCGGAGGACGCCGCGACGGAGTAGAACATCGCGGGCTTGAAGTACATCCCCGTGCGCTCCCCCTCGGACTCGCCCGGGTAGCGCAGCAGCTCGATCTCCCGGCCGGAGGACTCACTGATGCCGCCGAGCTGGTTGGTCCAGAAGTGCGCCATCGCGCCCTGGTTCGTGGACAGGACCGACTGGTCGGGACCGCCGCCCTCGATCTCCACGCTCTCGGCCGCCCCCGGCTGGCCGCCGTTCTCCAGCAGCTGCTCGGTGATGCCGAACCACTCCGCCATGGTCTCCTGGGAGAAACCGAGCGAGCCGTCCTCGGCGTACAGGTTCTCGCCCCGCTGACGGGCGAAGATCTGGAACCCGGACTCGTTGTAGGACATGCTCTGCGTGCCCACGGTCTCGCCGTCGGTCGCCTCGCTGATCTGCGCCGAGATCTCGACGTAGTCGTCCCACGTCCACGTCTCGTCGTCGGGCATCTCCACGCCCGCGTCCTCGAACGCCTGCGGGTCGGCGAGGATCGCGTACGCGTTCACGCCGCTGGCGGCGCCGAAGGTCTGGCCGTCCAGGTCGCCGCTCTCGGCCACCAGCGGGTCGATCTTCGACAGGTCCAGCACATCGCTGAACTCGGTGAGGTCGGCCAGCGCACCCCGGTCACCGTACTCGCGCAGGTACCGCTCCTCCTGCATGAGGATGTCGGGAGCGTCGTTGGCCGCGGTGCTCGTGGCCAGCCGGTCCCAGTAGGAGCTCCAGTCGGTGTAGTCCCCGACGATCCGGATGTCGGGGTTCTCGGCCTCGAAGACGTCGATGACCTGCTGCATCGTGGAGTGGCGGTCGTCGGCGCCCCACCAGGAGAAGCGGAGTTCGACGACGCCGTCCTCGGAGCCGGAGTCTCCTCCGCAGGCCGTGACGGCCATCACGAGCGCGGTCGCCGCGGCCGCCAGGGGGAGGAGGGTACTGCGACGGCGGGCCCGGGGGCGCCCGACGCCAGGGGGTGTGTACATGGGTCGATTTCCTTTCGACTACTTGATTCCGGTGGTGGCGATGCCCTTGACCAGGTATCGCTGGCCGGCCAGGAAGAATCCGAAGACCGGGCCGAGTGCCACGACGGACATCGCGAACAGCGGCCCCCAGGACGTCTGGGAGCTGGAGTCGACGAAGGTGCGAAGGGCGACCGGGACGGTGTACATGTCCGGGCTGGTGAGGAAGATCAGCTGGCTGAAGAAGTCGTTCCAGGTCCAGATGAACGTGAAGATCGCGGTGGTGGCCAGCGCCGGCAGCGACAGCGGCATGATGATCTGGAAGAAGATCCTCACGTGACCGCAGCCGTCGATGCGCGCCGCCTCGTCCAGGTCCTTGGGCAGTCCGCGGATGAACTGCACCATCAGGAAGATGAAGAAGCCGTCCGTCGCCAGGAGCTTGGGCACGATCAGCGGAAGGAACGTGTTGATCCAGCCCAGCTCGGCGAACAGGATGTACTGCGGCACGATCACGACGTGGATCGGCAGCATGATCGTGGCGAGCATGACCGCGAAGAAGAGCCGCTTGCCGCGGAACTCCAGGCGGGCGAAGGCGTAGGCCGCCATCGAGCAGCCGACGAGGTTGCCGATGATGGATCCGGCCACCACGACCGCCGAGTTGAGCAGGTAGTGGTGGAACGGGAACTGGAGCGCCGTCCACCCCTCGGTGTAGTTGCCCGGGGTGAAGGTCTCCGGGATGAGCCCGGGGGCGCGGAAGATCTCCGCGGTCGGCTTGAAGGAGCTGGAGAGCATCCACAGCAGCGGGTAGAGCATGATCAGCCCGAACCCGATGAGCCCGATGTGGACGAGCAGCCGTCGTGTGCGTCGGGCCCCGAGGCGCCTGGTGGAGGTCGCGGGGGCCGTTGTCTCAGTCGCCATAGAAGACCCAGTACTTGGAGGCCAGGAAGTTCACCGCGGTGAACCCTCCGATGATCATCAGCAGCAGCCAGGCCATCGCCGAGGCGTAGCCCATGTCGAAGGCGCCGAAGCCGCGCTGGTAGAGGTAGAGCGTGAAGAAGAGGGTGGAGTCCGAGGGGCCCCCGGTGCCGCCGCTGACGATGAACGCCTGGGTGAAGGTCTGGAAGGCGTTGATGATCTGGAGCACCAGGTTGAAGAAGATGATCGGCGTGAGCATGGGAACGGTGATGTTCCAGAACCGGCTCACCGGTCCCGCCCCGTCCACGGAGGCCGCCTCGTAGTACATGGCGGGGATCTGCCGCAGGCCGGCCAGGAAGATCACCATGGGCGCGCCGAACGTCCACACGTTGAGCACGATCAGCGTGCCCAGCGCGTAGTCGGGATGGGAGACCCACCCCTCGCCCTGGATCCCGAAGAACCCCAGGACCTGGTTGATCAGGCCCTCGGCGCCGAACACCTGGCGCCACAGGATGGCGATGGCGACGCTGCCGCCCAGCAGGGAGGGCAGGTAGTAGACCGACCGGTACAGGGGCAGCCCCCGCACACCGCGGTCCAGGACCATCGCCAGGGCGAGGGCGAGTGCGAGCTGGAGCGGCACCGACACGAACACGTAGACGAACGTGACCCTCAGCGCGCTGTGCAGCCGGGCGTCGGTGAACATCCGCTCGTAGTTCTCGGCGCCGACCCACTCGTGGTCACCGATGAGGTTGTAGTCGGTGAAGGAGAAGTACAGGGAGGCCAGGAGGGGACCCGCGGTGATGAACACCAGGCCGATGAACCACGGGGCCAGGAAGCCGTAGGCGGCGAGGTTCTCGCGCTTGGCGCGGGGGGCCGCGCTCTTTCCGCTGCGGGGGCGCGACGCGGGCGCGGCCTGGTCCTGAGCCGCCGCCCTCCCCCGCTGGAGCAGGGCGCTCACGGCGCGCCGCCGTCCCGGAGGGCCGACGGAAGGCGGCGACCGGTGGCGTTCGGTCCTGGGTTCATGGGGAGCCAATCTCACTCGGAGGGCACGGGCGCTGTGTGTGCGAGAACACGGGGAGAACCGGGCTGAGTAGCCCTGGTAAGCGCTATCCAAGTATTAGGATGTTCAGTTTCTAGCACCGGGTTACATGGGTGTCAACGATTCGTTTCCCCACAAGTGTGATCCACACCCCAGATCGTTACCGTTCGCGCCCCCCTCACAGCGCGGGAACGAGCCGGTGAACGCGCTTCCCGGGATCTTCGCGCGCCAAACACCACTCCAGGTAGCCACGCGAACACGCGTGAGTGTGATCGGTTTGGGACGCGGATTTGACCAGTTCGTCGCAGGACACCCCTGTCGTTTTTTCTGGAAAGCGTTTACCATGCAGCATGTGAACGACACCACTCCACGCAGGTACGCGATCGTCGGCACCGGTTCCCGGGCCCGGATGTACACACGGGCGCTGACCGGCACCCACCGGGACCAGGGACGACTGGTCGCCCTCTGCGACACCAACGCCACCCGGATGGCCGTGCACAACAGCATCGTGACCGAGGCCGGTCTCGACCCCGTGCCGACCTACTCCCCCTCCGACTTCACCCGCATGCTGAAGGAGGAGCGGGTCGACGAGGTCATCGTGTGCACCGTCGACCGCACCCACGCCGACTACGTCGTCGCCGCGCTGGACGCCGGCCTCGACGCCATCACCGAGAAGCCCATGACCGCGGACCTGGAAGGTCTGCGGCGCATCAACGAGGCCCAGGCCCGCACCGGGGGCCGGGTGACCGTCGGCTTCAACTACCGCTACAACCCCGTCCACCGCCAGCTGCGCGACCTCATCGCCTCCGGGGTCATCGGCGAGGTGGGCTCGGTGCACTTCGAGTGGCTGCTGGACCTGCGCCACGGCGCCGACTACTTCCGCCGCTGGCACCGCGACAAGACCCAGTCCGGCGGACTGCTCGTCCACAAGGCCAGCCACCACTTCGACCTCGTCAACTGGTGGATCGGCGCCCGGCCCACCGAGGTGTTCGCCTGGGGCCGCCTGTTCTTCTACGGCGACGAGAACGGCCGCCGCCACGGCCTCGCGGGTGACTACGAACGCGGACACGGCTCCCCCGCCGCCGAGGCCGACCCCTTCGCCCTGCACATGGGCGACAGCCCCGACCTCACCGCCCTGTACCTGGACGCCGAGCACGAGGACGGCTACCGGCGCGACCTCAACGTGTTCGGCCCCGGCATCACCATCGAGGACGACATGTCGGTGCTCGTCGGCTACGACACCGGAGCTCGCCTGAGCTACCACCTGGTCGCCTACGCCCCCTGGGAGGGCTACCGGATCTCCATCACCGGCAGCCGGGGGCGCCTGGAACTGGACATGACCGAGTTCGACCACACCTCCCCCCACCAGGACGAGTCCACCCCCGTGCGCGGCATGCCCGCCCCCAAGGACCACACCTCGGCCCGCCTCCTCCTGCGCCGCCACTGGCAGGAGCCCGAGGAGATCCCGATCGCGGTCGGCGAGGGCCCCCACGGCGGAGGCGACCAGGTCATGCTCGACTCCCTGTTCGGCGGATCCGACGACGGCATCCGCCCCGACCACGCCGACGGCGGCAACGCCCTGCTCACCGGGCTCGCGGCGAACGCCTCCATCGACTCCGGGACCCCGGTCAGGATCGCCGACCTGCTCGGGACGGACCGGTGACCGCGCCCCGGGGAGCCGGGGCCGAGGAACGGGCGGGCCGCGCTGGCGGCCCCGTCCCGGTGCTCCTGGTCGGCCTGCACGGCCACGGCCGCTCGCACCTGCGCTCCCTGCTCCCCCTGTGCGAGAGCGGACTCGTCCGGCTGGCGGGCGTCTGCGACAGCCGACCGCCCGAACCCGGGGACGACCTGGAGGGCCACGGCCCGGTCCCCTGGTTCGACGACCTCGGCAGGGCCGTCGACGAGACCGGCGCCCGGATCACCGTCCTGGTCACCCCGATCCACACCCACCTGCCGCTGGCCAGGATCGCCCTGGACCACGGCTCCCACCTGCTGCTGGAGAAGCCCACCACGGCGGGCCTGGCCGAGTTCGAGCAGCTGCGCGCGGCCGTCGACGCCTCCGGGCTCGCCTGCCAGGTCGGCTTCCAGAGCCTGGGCTCCCAGGCGGTCACGGCCGTGCGCGACCTGATCGCCGAGGGAACGGTGGGCCGCGTGCGCGGCATCGGCGGCGAAGGCGCCTGGAAGCGCACCTCCGCCTACTACGACCGGGCCCCCTGGGCCGGGCGCCGCCACCTGGACGGCCGCGACGTCGTGGACGGGGCGCTCACCAACCCGTTCGCGCACGCGGTCGCCACCGCCCTGGCCGTGGCCGGGGCCGCCACCGAGGCGCCCCGGGACGTGGAGCTGGAGCTGTTCCACGCCCACCCCATCGAGAGCGACGACACCTCCTGCCTGCGGCTGCGCACCGCCGACGGAACCGTCATCACCCTCGCGGTGACGCTGTGCGCCCCCGACAGCCAACCGCCGCGCCTGGTCGTGCACGGCGAGCGCGGCCGGATCGAGCTGGACTACACCCTCGACCGGGTCACCCTGCACCGGCCCGGCCGTGCGCCGGCCACCACCGTCCACCCGCGCACGGGCCTGCTGGAGAACCTGGTCGACCACCTGCGCGACGGCGTTCCGCTGCTGGTGCCGCCCGAGGCCACCCGGGGGTTCATGCACGTGCTGGAAGCGGTCCGGCACGCCCCGGACCCGGCCCCGATCCCCCTCGAACACCAGCGGGTGTGGAACGAGGACGACGTCACCCACCGCACCGTCAACGGGATCGGCGCGCTCGTCCACCGCAGCGCGCAGAACCTCGCCCTGTTCTCCGAACTCGCACCCGCGTGGCTCCCCGGGGCCGCGGAGGCGACACCGACCACGAAGGCCCGCCCATGACCGCGTCCCTGTCCCTCAACGGTGCCGTCCTGGCCGTCCAGCGGGACGGTGCCGACATCGACCCCCGGCTCTCGCCCCGCCCCTACCTGCACCCCGTACGCACGCGGGGCGGCACGGAGGTCACCGAGCACCTGCCCGCCGACCACCTGCACCACCTGGGGGTCGGCGTGGCCGTCCCCGACGTCTCGGGGGTGAGCTTCTGGGGCGGGCGCACCTTCGTACGCGACCGGGGCTCGGTGATGCTCGACAACCACGGTCGCCAGGAGCACCTGGCCTGGGCGGTGCAGAAGGACGCCGAACGGGTCGAGGAGCTGTCCTGGACCGGGCCCGACGGGGCGGAACTGCTGCGCGAGCTGCGGTCCACCCGGGCCCTGGACCTGGACACCCGCACCTGGGTGCTGGACCTGCGGGTGGAACTGGCCAACACCTCCGGGCGGGACCTGAGCATCGGCAGCCCCGCCACGAACGGCCGGCCCGGGGCGGGGTACGGCGGGCTGTTCTGGCGCGCCCCGCTGGGCGCGCGGCCCCCGGAGGTCACCGGAGCCGGGGGCCTGCGGGGCGAGGAGGCCCTGCACGGCTCCCGGGCCGCGTGGCTGGCCCTGGCCGGGGAGGACGGCTCCGGTGCGCCGTGGACGCTCCTGTTCGTCCAGCCCGGCGTGCACCGCGACCCGTGGTTCCTGCGCGCCTCGGACTACCCGGGGGTGGGCCCCGCCCTGGCCTGGGAGGAGCGACTGCCCCTGCCCGGGGGCGGCCGGCTGGAGCGGGGACTGCGCGTGGCGGTGTGCGACGGCCGTCCCGCCGACCCGGCGGCCCTGGCGGAGGCCGTGGGCGCGCTGGACTGAGCGCGGGAGGCCCCGGGGCGGGAGAGCCGGACGGGGCCGGAACGGCGGCCGTGGGTTCCGAGGGATCGGGGGCGGCCGTCGGGCCCCGGCCGGGTGGGCACGCCTCCGGGTTCCGGGATCACGGGGGCCGGGGCGTGGGACCGTGGGTCCTCGCGGCCCGGCAACCCCTGGCCGCCGGAACGGCGCAGGCCCGTGCCGGAAGCCGCCCCGGGCCCTGCGACGCCCCCGCGGGCGGGCAGCACGGGGCCGTCCGTCCGGGCGGCCCCCTATAACGAATGTAGGCCCGCGGAGCGGGCCGGACCAGGCCCTTCACCGGCCTGTGGACGACCACGGCGCCCACGCGCCGTACGAGAGAAAGGCATCACCCATGCGCGTCCTCGTCACCGGAGGCTCGGGGAGGCTCGGCCGCAGCGTCGTGGCCACCCTGGCCGAGCGCGGCCACGACGTCACGTCGGTGGACACCGCCGAGGCGGACCACCCGGCCGGGGTCACCGGGATCGTCGCCGACCTGCTGGACGACGCCGGACGGGAGGACGCCTTCACCCGGGCGCGGCCCGAGGCCGTCGTCCACCTGGCCGGGATCGCCGTGCCCTTCGCCCGCCCCGACGTGGAGACCCTCCAGGTCAACACCGGCCTGGCCTGGGCCGTGCTCTCCGCCGCCGTGGCCCACGGGGCCCGCTCGGCGGTGGCCGCCTCCAGCCCCACCGTCTACGGCTACAACACGCCCTCCTGGCGGCCCCTGGCCCTGCCGCTGGACGAGGAGCACCCCGTCGCCCCCTGGCACGCCTACGGGCTGAGCAAGGCCATCATCGAGGACACCGTGCGCTCCCTGGCGCGCACCAGCGACACCTGCGTGCTGTCCTGCGTGCGCCCCGGCTACGTGGTCGCCCCCGAGGAGTGGCGGGGCGCGGTCACCCAGCTCGGCCACACCATGGCCGAGCGCCTGGCCGACCCGGCTCTGGCCGCGACCTCCCTGTTCAACTACGTGGACGCGCGCGACGCCGCCGAGCTGTTCGCGCTCGTGGTGGAGCGGCCGGAGCGGGTGCGCAGCGGCCAGGTCTTCAACGCCGTCGCGCCGGACCCGCTCGCGGAGGGCCCGGTCCACGAGCTGCTCCCCCGCTTCCACCCCTCCACGGCGCAGACCGCCGCGTCCCTGGCGGACGGCCGCTCCGTGTTCTCCTCGGAGGCCGCCCGCACCGCCCTCGGCTGGAACCCCACCCGGACCTGGCGCGACCAGATGTCCGCCCCCACCCCGTGAGACCCGATCGGCCGTGAACAGGTCGAGGGCTCCGCTACGCTAGGAAAGAGTTTTCCCAGTGGCCCGAACCAGAAGAGGGAGCGGTGTGGAGTCCGGTTACGTGACGCTGGAACAGGTCGCCTCACACGCCGGGGTGTCCCTGGCCACGGCTTCCAGGGTGATCAACGGCAGCACCAGGCAGGTGAGCCAGCGGCTGCGCGACAAGGTCACCGCGAGCGCCCAGGAACTCGGCTACCTGGCCAACGCCTCGGCGCAGACGCTCGCCCGCAACAGCAGCTCACTGGTCGGGCTGCTCGTCCACGACATCGCCGACCCCTACTTCTCCTCGATCGCGGCGGGGGTCACCCGCCACACCGAGGAGCGCGGACTGGTCCTGGTGCTGGGCACCACGAGCCGCTCCGCCCAGAAGGAGGGGCGCATCCTGGCCGCCCTGCGCGCCCACCGGGCGCGCGCGGTGGTACTGGTCGGATCGCGCTCAACCGACGACGAGAGCAACCGCCGCCTGGCCGAGGAGATCCGCCTGTTCCGCCGCCAGGGCGGACGGGTGGCGTGCGTGTCCCAGGAGGGGCTGCCCGCCGACACGGTCACCCCCGACAACCACACCGGCGCGGCCGACCTCGCACGCCACCTCATCGCGCAGGGGCACCGCGAGTTCGCCATCCTGGCCGGGCCCACCGACCTGTGGACCGCGCGCGAGCGCCTGGACGGGTTCCACTCGGCGCTCTCGGGCGCGGGCCTGGAGCTGGCCCACCACAACGTGGTGCACGGCGCGTTCACCCGCGACGGGGGCTACGAGTCCACCCGCCGCCTGATGGCGGTCGGCACCGGGGCCACCTGCCTGTTCGCGGTCAACGACGTGATGGCCACCGGGGCGATGGCCGCCCTGCGCGACCTGGGGCTGCGCGTGCCCGAGGACCTGTCGGTGGCGGGCTTCGACGACATCCCGACCCTGCGCGACCTCACCCCCGCACTGACCACCGTGCGCCTTCCGCTGGAGGAGATGGGCGAGCGGGCCGCGGTGCTCGCCCTGGAGGAGGAGTCCGGCCAGGAGGCCCGCGTGATCACCGTCCGGGGCGAGGTGGTCGAGCGGGAGAGCACCGCGCCGCCCTCCCGGTCGGCCCGGAACCCGGCCGTCGGCACCGTCTGACCCCGCCGCCGACACCGCTCCGGTGTGGGCCCGCCCCCCCGGGGGGGGCGGGCCCACACGTGTGTCCGGCGGATGCGCGGGCGGCGTCAGCCGGCGGTGCGCAGGTAGCGGTCCGCCCATTCCGCGAAGGTCGTGAGCGGGATGCCGAGGGCCCGCGCGAACTCCGGCCGGGCGGGCTGGCCGGTCACGTTCATGAACTCGTGCGACGCCCCCATCCCCGGCATCCCCGCGGCGACCGCCTCCTCCGTGCTCATGTCGGGCGCGCCCAGCTCGGTCCCCAGAGCGTGTGACAGGGTCCGCGCGATCTCGGTCATGGTCAGGTGGTCGCTCGCCAGCTCCAGCTCGACCCCGTGGAACCGCTCCGGGGCGGCCACCGCCGCGGCGGCCGCCCCGCCGATGTCGTCGACGGCGACGAGGGACACCGGCGTCCCGGGCTTCAGCACGCTCACCAGGCCGCCCTCGACGCCGCGGGGGAACAGGAACGCCATCGACGGGAGGAAGTTCTCCATGAAGAAGCCCGGCTTGAGGATCGTCCAGTGCCGGAACCCCGCCTCCCGCACCCGGTCCTGGATCCCGGTCTTGGCGGTGTAGTAGGGCTCCAGCGCCGTCCAGCGGCCTTCGTCCCATCCGGCGATGCCGGTGTGCTGCCCGGCTCCGGAGACGGACGTGTGCACGAACTGCGGCACACCCGCGGCCAGTGCGCCCGCGATCAGGTTGGCGGCCTGGGCCACCTCGCCCTCGAAGTCGACGGAGTCCCCTCTCATCTCGGGCAGCTGGACCGAGAAGACCGCCCGGGCCCCCTCGGCGGCCCCAGCCACGGAGTCGCGGTCGCGGAGGTCGCCGGTGACCAGGGCCGCGCCGAGCGCCTCGACGGCCCTGGCCCGGTCGGTCGCGGGGTCCCGTACCAGGGCGCGGACGGGGACGCCCGCCGCGAGCAGGGCGCGGGCCGTGGCGCCGCCCTGGCGGCCGGTGGCGCCGGTGACCAGGACGGGTGCGGAATCGGTGGACATGGGGTCGCTCCTCGGGTGTGCACCGCTAAACGGCGGGGTCCGCCGTTTCTTGTCCGCTAAGATACGGAGGGCCCCGCCACTTAGCAACCGCAGAGGTGACACCATGCCCGCCCAGCGCGCGGACGCCCGGCGCAACCACGCCCGCCTGCTCGCCGTGGCCGAGGAGGAGATCGCCGCGCACGGCGCGGACGCCTCTTTGGAGCAGATCGCCCGCGTCGCGGGGGTCGGATCGGCCACCGTACGCCGCCACTTCCCCAACCGCCGTGCCCTGCTGGACGCGGTCTTCCGCGGACGGATCGAGGCCCTGTGCGCCCACGCGCGGGACCTGGGAAGCACGGCCGACGCCCGGACCGCGCTCCTGGAGTGGCTGCGCGCCGTGACCGAGTACGGCGCGTCCACCCGGGGACTGGCCGTGGCGCTGCTCCGCGACATGGGGGCCTCCGCCGACGCGGAGCACGGGAACACCTGCGCGAACGAGCTCGCCGCTGCCGGGGAACCGCTGGTGGAGCGCGCCGCGGAGGCGGGAGCGGTGGCCCCGGGCGTGACGGCCGAGGATCTGGTCACCCTGGTCACCGGCATCACCCTGGCCACGGAACACCACCCCGACCCCGTCGCCGAGGCGGACCGGATGCTCGGTCTGACCATGGTGGGAGTTCTCCCGCAGGGATGACGGGGTCGAGGAACAAGCGAGCAGGATCCGGCGCTGAGCGTTTACACCGAGCCGCCCTCGCGCGCACAGCTGGACCGTTTCTTCTTCCTCGACGACGCCGACTGGGAGCTGATCACCCCCAGGAGGCGCGAGACGAACCGCCTGGGCTACGCCGTCCAGCTGTGCACCGCCCGCTTCCCGGGCACGTTCCTCACCGACCTGGGCGAAGTCCCGAGGAGGCCGTGGCCTACCTCTCCGGACAGCTCGACATCGCCGACCCCGGATGCCTGTCCGACTACGCCACACGCGAGAAGGCGCGGTCGGCACACGCCTGGGAGCTCCAACGCGAGTGCGGCTTCGAGGAGTTCTCCGCCAAGCAGAGCGACCTGGGTGCGTGGCTGGAAGCCCAGGTGTGGACCACCACCGACGGCCCCAAGGCGCTCTTCGACGGCGCGGTGGCCTGGATGCGCCGACGAGCCGTGCTGCTGCCCGGCGTCACGGTCCTGGCCCGGCTGGTCCCACAGGTGCGCGAGGAGGTGACCGAGCGGCCGCGGGAAGCGCTGTGTGCCCTCATCACCCCTGTCCAGCAGGTGAATCTGGAGTCGCTCCTCGTTGCCTGGTTGAGTAGTCGCCGATGGCCGCCGCTGACGCGAGCGGAGGCTCCCGTTGGCTACTCAGGTGTTCTCCGAGGCTGAACCCGCCGAGCTGCGGTTCCTCGTGGTGTATTCCAGGTCAGCGTTCGACGTGCCGGTCACACGGCTTGGAATGAGCCGCCGTCGATACGGAAGTCCGAGCCGGTGATCCAGGCGGCCTGGTCGGAAACCAGGAAAGTGACCAGGTCGGCGACCTCGGCGGGTTGCCCGGGACGTCCCAGGGGAATGCCGCCGACCCATTTTTCGAGCATCTGCGCAGTGGGGTCGTCGGGGGCGCCGTGGGCGGATTGTGCGAGCAGCGCGGAAATTGCGTCATTGGCGATCAGGCCGGGGGAAATCCTGTTGACCCGGACACCGCGCCCGGCGAATTCATTGGCCAGTGCTTTGCTGTAGGTCGACAGCGCCGCCTTCGCTGCCTGGTAGGGGGCGTCGGGGCCGATCGGGAGGTAGGCGCCCACCGAGGTGACATGGATGATCGCGCCGCTGCCTCCTGCGATCATCGCGGGGAGCACCGCGCGGTCCAGGCGGACCGAAGGCAGCAGGTTCAGCTGGAGTGCCTGTTCCCAGATGTCGTCCGATGCCGATAGCAGTCCGTCGGGTGGTGGGGTACCGGCACCGACGTTGTTGATCAGTACGTCGATACCGCCGAGCAGATCGGTCGCGGCGGTGATCAGCTCGGCGCAGCCGTCTGCTGTGCTGAGGTCGGCTGAGATGAAATGCACTGCGGGCGGCAGGTTCCCGGGATCTTTTCTGGCCGTCGCGACGACCGTCGCGTCGGCGGCTGCGAGCCGGGAGGCGACGGCGCGCCCGATTCCTTTGCTGCCACCGGTGACAAGAACGCGGCGCCCGCGCAGGCCGCCCGACTCGTGGGCTGTCGTCATGATCGGTTCGGGCATGCTGTTCCTCTTTCACGAAGGAGGTAGGTAGTGGTCGCGGGTCAGCGATGGAGAATCGTGGATTCGATGATTCGCTTCCCGACACGGGCGGCGATTCCGGCCGGTAGCAGCCTGCTGGAGATGAAGGTCTGCAGAGCGTTTCCACCGCCGTCCACCATGGCGGGCCGCCGCCGGCTCAGTGCGGCCAGAGCGGTGCGGGCCACGTCTGCGGGCTGACGTTTGCGCAGTGGCGACGCCGCTGCGTTCATCGGAGTGTCGGTGGGTCCGGGGGCGACGGCCACAACCCGCACGCCAGTGCCAGCGACCTCGGCCCATAGGGCCTGGGTGAATGAGAGCACGAAGGACTTGGACGCGGAGTAGGCCGCCATGTACGGCGTCGGCTGGTAGGCGCCCGTGCTGGAGATGTTGAGCACCGATCCGCGGCCGCGTCGCACCATGCCGGGGAGCAGCCGGGCGGTCAGTTCCGCCAGTGTCCCGACGTTGAGTTCCAGCATCGCGCGCAGCCGCATCGGGTCGGTGTCGGCAAGGGCCCCCAGTTGGCTGGCGGCGGCGTTGTTGACCAGCATCTCCACCTCGATCCCTGCCTCAGCGAGCTGGTGCGCGAGCAGCCGGGGTGATTCGCGGTCGGCGAGGTCGAGGGGGGCGGTGAGGACATCGACGCCGTACTGAACGCGTAGGCGGGCCGCCGTCGTCTCCAGGAGTTCGGCGGAGCGGGCCACCAGGACGAGATGGGCGCCGTTTCCGGCCAACTGGTCGGCGATCTCGGCTCCGATGCCGGACGTGGCGCCGGTCACGACTGCGGTTCGGCCTTTCATCTGCGGTGCGGTGGTCATGCCCGGAACGCTAAACTATGACATCAGTGTCAAGGTCAACATCGGAGATGTTCGGAGAAGCGCGGTGCGAATCGGAGAACTCAGCGCGGCCACGGGCGCGAGCAGTCGCTCCCTGCGCTACTACGAGCAACAGGGCCTGCTGCGAAGCCGCCGTACAGCCAACGGCTACCGGGAGTACGAGCCGGACGCGGTGGAGCGAGTCGCCTTCATCCAGGACCTGTTCAGCGCGGGCCTGTCCTCTCAGGTCATCCGCGACAGCCTTCCGCTTGCCGGACACGCGCGCACGGAAGCGGACTGCTCAGCACTTCTCACTCGTGTCCGCGAGGTTCGTGACGAACTCGCCCGGCAGGAGCTGCGCCTGGCACAACGCCGGAAGACCCTCGACAGTTATCTCGCCGGTGAAGCGACACCCCGCGGCCTGCTGGCCGCGTCTCCCCGGCAAGCCACGGACAGCATGGCGGACTGACAGGCCATTCGTGCATTGCTCCTGCGGCAGCTCGTCCTCCAGGCGCCTGCCCCCGCCATCACCCGCTCGCTGGGCTTCCACGACGTGACCCTGACCCGGATCGCCGCAGACGCAGGCGGCCCTTGGAGCCGCTACGCCCCCGACCACGACTCTCCGTGATGGTTCTGCAGGAGTCCGGCCTCGAACAGGCGCTACTCGGATACGCGAGCATGCCGGTCTCAACCCCGGATCAGGGAGCGCGGCGCGAAGGCGGGCGCCGGCTCCCCCGACCCCGTCGCCGAGGCCGGCGGCCCTGGCTCAGAGCCTGCGGTGCATGATGTGCAGGCCGACGTAGCCGTGCTCGGGGTGCGCGAACCCCTCGGGCAGGGTGCCCACGACCGTGAAGCCCAGGGAGCGCCACAGCGCGACCGCGCGGGTGTTGGTCTCCACGACCGCGTTGAACTGCATCGCGCGGAACCCGTCGGCGCGAGCCGTGTCCAGCACGTGGGCGGCCAGCGCACGGCCGACACCGCGCCCGCCGTGGGCGGGGTCGACCATGAAACTCGCGCTCGCGATGTGCGAACCGGGCCCGCGGTGGTTGCGGACGGAGTTGGCGGTGCCCAGCACCGTCCCGTCGGTGTCCACGGCCGCGAACGTGCGTCCGGGCGGGGGCGGGAACCAGCGCTCGCGCGCCTCCTCCGGACCGAGGTCGGTCTCCCACGTGAACGTCGTCCCCGCGGCGATGACGGGGCGCATGAAGGCCCACATGGCGGGCCAGTCGGCGGAAGCGGCCTCACGGATCTGCATGCCCGCCAGCATGCTGGCGGGCGCCGTCCTCCGCAACCGGTTTCCGCACGGCGAAGCCGGTGGCCTCCACCGGGGAGCAGACCCCCCAACGCGCTTGCGCTCAGGCGCCTTGAGCAGACCATTGCCGTTCTCCGGCGTACTCGGCCCACCCCCGAATGCCCCCTGTGCCCACTCATCAGACGTGACGAGTGATTGGACATGCCGTCTTGTCCAACACAGGCTGTGCCCATGAACGACCGCACCACCTCGCCCCTGACCGCCCGCAGAGCCGTCGCCGAGCAGCGCGCCCGCGACATCGCCGCCGCCTGGCAGCGCGGGGACCGCGACATCAGAGCCCTGGCCACCCGCCACAGCGTGGGCCGCGACACCGTCCACGCCGACCTGCGCGCCGCCGGCATCGACCCGACCGATCGCACCGCACCCGTGGACGAACCCCGGATGATCACCACCGCCGAACTCGACCGCGCCCAGCAGGCGTTCGCCCGCGACAGCGCGGGGTTCACCATGGACGTGCGCATGGACAACGCCGGATACCGCCACCTGCACTTCGAACAGGGCACAGCCTGGTGGGATCTGCACGCCTTCCCCGGTGGGCTGATGGTGCGCGGCGACCACGGCGCCTTCGTCTTCGCCAACGGCTCCCCCGACATCTTCAGCAGCTTCCGCTTCAGCGGCGTCGACCCCGCCTACTGGGCACAGACGCTGGACGCCGGCACCGCCCGCTCCTGGTCCGAGCAGCGCTTCCGGGACTGGCTGACCGAGGAGGCCGAGTCCCTTGGTGTCCTGGAGCGGGCGCGCAAGGTCCTGAGCGAGAACAACGGCTACGACCTCGAGCACGAGGCGTCGGCGCGCTGGGCACTGGCCAACGCCTACGACGAGCTGGGAATCGCCTTCCCCGACCCCGGTGAGGTCGACCTGTACGACTGGGACGAGTACTACCTGTGGACCATGCACGCGATCAGCGCGGGCATCCGCGCCTACGACCAGGCAGCGACGGAGACCACCACTCCCTGACCAGCCCCCGCGTCCGGGGCGCCCGGTCCTGGAGGGCACCGGCCGCCGCGGCGGACCCCCGCCACCCCCTCGACCCGGAGCCCGCACTGCGCACGTCCCCGATGGAGAACGATCCCGGGGCCGTCGTACGGGCCCCGGCCGGGTTCTGCCCGTCACCGCCCTCAGGCCGCCGGTGCGGAGACGCCGCCGCCGGACCGGGCGCGCCGGCGGCGCACCCACACACCCGCCCAGGCCGCGGCCACGACGGCGGCCATCACACAGCGCGAGGTCATGAGGTGCTCGCGGGGGTACAGGCGCTCCGTCAGGTAGAAGTCGATGAAGCCGAACTCCATCACCGGGCGACCCGTGTTGAGCCGGGCCCAGTTCTCGATCTCCGTCAGGAAGCACGGCCAGTCGACGATCACGATGCCCAGGGCGTAGGCGGCGACCACCAGGTGCACCCGGAACAGCCGGGGCCATCGCCAGGCCAGGAACCCGCCGAGGACGACGAAGCCGAGGAACGCGAAGTGGAGGACCATCGCGGTGTGGCCGAGGAGGAGGTAGGGCATGCCCCGAACCTAGGCCGGGGCGGCGCCGCGCACATCGGCACCCGCACCCACCCCCTCTGAGTACCCGTGCTCATGACCGCGCCGGGGCGCCCCCCGACCTGCGGAGGGCGCCCCGGCGCACGGTCGCGGACCCTGTGCTAGGGGGAGGGGTCCGCGACCGGGGTGAGCGTGTCGGCGAACACCAGGCCGTGGCCGAGCCCGGTGTCGGCGCGCACCGTCCCCCGGTCGAACTCCACCCCGCTGGGGCGGGCCAACGCTCCCAGCGCGGCGAAGGAGGCACGGTCGATGTCCTCGACCATGGCCACCCGGGGAAGGCACAGCGCCAACTGGCCCGACAGCTCGGGCAACAGGTGCGGAGCCACCGGCACGCCGCGGCGCGCCATCGACTCCGCGATCCGCAGGAACGGGGTCACCCCGCCCACCCGCACCACGTTGGGCTGCGCCACGTCGCACACACCGAGGTCCACGGCCCGCTCGAACTCCGCGGCCGTGCGCAGGTTCTCACCGATCGCGAAAGCGATGCCCGTCCGCTCGCGCAGCCGGGCATGCGACTCCAGGTCCTCGGCGGGCAGGGGCTCCTCCACGAAGTACGGATCGAACGGTTCCAGCGCGCGCAGCGCCCGCGCCGCCCTGGGCACGTCCCAGCGCTGGTTGGCGTCCACCATCAACAACCGTTCCGGCCCCAGCGATTCCCGCACCGCGCCCACGCGCTCGACGTCGCGGGAGATCTCGGCCGAGCCCACCTTCATCTTGGCCGCCCGGTGCCCCGCCCCGACCCAGCCCCGCACCTGCTCCACCAGGTCCGGCAGCGAGTAGTCGAGGTTGACCCCACTGCCGTAGGACTCCACCGAGTCACGGCGCCGGCCCACCAGGTCGACCAGGCTCACCCCCGCCGCACGGGCGGACAGGTCCCACAGGGCGATGTCCACCCCGGCCAGCGCCATCAGGGTGAGCCCGCTGGTCCCCGCCTCGCGCAGGTGCCAGCGCAGCTCGTCCCACCGGGAGGGGTGCGCCGCTCCCCCCGACAGGACCGGGCCCAGGTCGTCGTTGACCAGAGCCGCCACCGCACGGGCCCCGATCAGCGGGGTCCACGAGAACCCCGTGCCGACCAGCCCCGTGTCGGTGGCCACCCGCACCACCACCACGTCGTTGCGATCCACCCCGCCGTCCCACGCCCGGTGCAGCGGCAGCCGGAAGGCACGGGCCACGACCTCGGTGACACGCACCGTCAGCCCTCCTTCACCAGGGACAGGCCCGTCTCGATCAGCTCACCCAGAGCCGCCACCTCCTCGGCCGTGGGGTCGGTGAACGGGGCCCGCACCCCGCCCGCCTCCACCCCGCGCAGCCGCGCCCCCGCCTTGACCAGGGACACCGCGTACCCGGGCACCCGGTCGCGCAGCCGCACCAGCGGCTCGAAGAACCCGGACAGCAGCCGGTCCGCGAGAGGGTCCCCCGCGTGGAAGGCCGTGTAGAACGCGTTCGCCACCTCGGGCACGAACGCGAACGCCGCCGACGAGTACAGCGGCACACCCACACCCCGGTAGGCCGCCACGGTCAGCTCCGCCGTGGGCAGCCCGTTGAAGAACGTGAACTCGTCCCCGCGCACCTCGCGCACCGCCAGGACGATCTGGTGCATGCGCCCGAGGTCGCCCACCCCGTCCTTGATGCCCACCACCGTGGGGATCGCCGCCAGCTCGGCGGCGCTCTCGGGGGTGAACACCATCGATCCGCGCTGGTAGACGATCACCGGGATGTCGACGGCCGAGGTCACGGTGCGCACGTACTCCACCAGCCCCCGCTGCGGGGCGCCCACCAGGTAGGGGGGCAGCAGCAGGACGGCGTCCGCGCCCAGCTCCCGGGCCGCGCGGGCCTGCTCGACCGCGGTGCCGACGCTGCCGCCCGCACCGGCCACCACGGGCACACGCCCCGCGGTGACCTCCACCGACCGCCGCACCACCGCGGCGTGCTCGGCGGCCGACAGGGCGTGCACCTCACCGGTACCGCACGCCGCGAACACCCCGCCGGCCCCGTGCTCCACGCCCGAGGCCACGTGCTCGGCCAGCACGGCCTCGGCGACGCCTCCTCCGGAGTCGAAGGGGGTGAGGGGGAAGAACAGGATTCCTTCGAAGTTCATGCCGCTCCTTGGCTGTTGAGGGATCGGGGCCGCCCCGGGTACGGGCGGCCCCGGCGAGGTCCGCAGGACCTCACAGGACGTGCTGCACGTGACGCCGGACCAGGGTGGCGATGACGTCGTCGCCGTCGGCGTCCCACACCTGCCGGTTGAAGATCTCCACCTCGATGTCCCCGTCGTACCCCGCCGCGTCCACGGCCCGGCGCAGGCCGCGCACGTCGGCGTGGCCGTCACCGACCATGCCCCGGCCCAGCAGGTTGTCGGCCGGAAGCGGCACCACCCAGTCACAGGCCTGGAAGGAGGCGATGCGCCCGCCCGCCCCGGCCCGCTCGATCTGGGTCCACACCTGCGGGTCCCACCACACGTGGTAGGCGTCCACGACCACGCCCGCCGCCTCGGCGTCGAAGCGTTCGGCCACGTCCAGGGCCTGCCCCAGGGTGGACAGCACCGCGCGGTCGGCGCAGAACACCGGGTGCAGCGGCTCCAGGGCCAGGCGCACACCGCGCTCGACCGCGTACGGGACGAGCTCGGCCAGGGCCTCGACCATCCGCTCGCGCACGCCGGCGAGGTCGCGGTCCCCGTCCGGCATGCCGCCCACCACCATGACCAGGCAGGGCGCGCCCAGCTCGGCGGCCTCGTCGACGGCCCGGCGGTTGTCCTCCAGCGCGGCGGCCCTGTCCCCACCGGTGAGGAACCCTCCACGGCAGTAGGACGAGACCCGCAGACCGCTGCGGCGCACCAGGTCAGCGGCCTTGGCGAGCCCGGTCTCGGCGACCGGTTCGCGCCACAGGCCGATGGCGGGCAGCCCGGCGCGCAGGCACCCGTCCACCGCCTGGGTCAGACTCCAGCGCTTGACGGTGGCCTGGTTCAGGGACAGCCGCGCGAGCCGGGGGTCGCCCGGCTCCGGGGTGTCCACGGCCGCGGGGAGGCCGGAGGGGACGTCGACGGCGCCGGGCACCACCGGGGCGGCGCCGTGGGGCGGGTACGTGGTCACTGGTCCACCCCCGACACCTGGAGCAGGGCACGCATGCGCGCCGCGGCGAGGTCGGGGTCGGAGAGGACCCCGGCGGCGTCGGCCAGGCGCAGGGCCTGGGCCAGGTGGGGCAGGTCGCGGGCGCTGTGCAGGCCGCCCACCATGTGGAACCCCTTCTGGTGGCCGTTGAGCCAGGCCAGGAAGGTGATGCCGGTCTTGTAGTAGAAGGTGGGCGCGGCGAACAGGTGCCGGGCCAGGGGGACGGTCGGGTCCATCAGCGCGCGGTAGCGGCCGGTGTCGCCCTCGTCCAGCGCCGCGAGCGCCCGGGCGGCGGCCGGTCCGATGGCGGCGAAGATCCCGAGCAGGGCGTGGGAGTGGCCCTGCTCGTCGCCCAGCACCAGGTCGGGGTAGTTGAAATCGTCGCCGGTGTACAGGCGCACGCCCTCGGGGAGCAGGCGTCTGAGACGGACCTCCAGGGCGGCGTCGAGCAGGGAGACCTTGATGCCCTCCACCGCGTCGGCGTGCTCGGCGATCAGCGCGGCCACGGGCTCGATCGCCTCGGCCGGGTCGGCGAACCCCCAGTACCCGGCCAGGGCCGGGTCGAAGGCGGTGCCCAGCCAGTGCAGGACGACCGGGCGCTCCGCCCGCCGCAGCAGGCGGCCGTAGGCCTTGGCGTAGTCCCCCGGCCCCTGGGCGACGGCGGCCAGGGCCCGCGAGGCCATCAGGACGGGTGTGGCACCGGCGCCCTGGACGACGTCGAGCTGTTCCCCATAGGCCGTGATAACGCTTTCCAGGTCGACATGGGAAGAATCGAGCTGGTCGGTTCCCACCCCGCAGGCCAGGGCGGCGCCGCGCGCGGCGGCCTCCGCCCCCGACCTGCGGATCAGCTCGGCGGTGGCCTCCCAGTCCAGGCCCATGCCGCGCTGGGCCGTGTCCATGGCGTCGGCGACGCCCAGCCCCTGGTCCCAGAGGTGGTGGCGGAAGGCGAGGGTGGCCTCCCAGTCCAGGCGGGCGGGGGCCCCGGGCGCGTTGGGGGCGGCCGGGTCGGCGACCACGTGGGCCGCCGCGTAGGCGACGCGGGAGCGCGCGGGCGGCAGGGGGGAGGTGTCGGCGGGGGCGCCGGTCAGCGTGTAGGGCGCGACGGCGCCGTCGGGGGAGGGCAGGCGCAGTGTGCTCACGTCAGGGTGACCTCGTCCAGTTCGACGGTGTGCCCGTTCTGGGCCGAGCGCAGCCCGGCCTCGGCCATCTGCAGGCCCCGCGCGCCGGAGAGCAGGTCGTGCGGGAACGGGGCGTCCAGGACCACGTGCCGCAGGAAGCCCTCCCACTGGGCGCGGAACCCGTTGGGGAAGTCGGTGTTGTCGGGGACCTCCTCCCACTGCTCGCGGTAGCTGGCGGGGTCCTCCAGGTCGGGGTTCCAGACGGCCTTGGGAGTGGAGGCGCGGTGCTGGAAGCGGCAGGAGCGCAGCCCCGCCACGGCGCTGCCGTGGGTTCCGTCGACCTGGAACTCCACGAGCTCGTCGCGGTTGACGCGCACGTTCCAGGAGGAGTTGATCTGGGCGATGACGCCCCCCTCCAGCTCGAAGATGCCGTAGGCGGAGTCGTCGGCGGTGGCCTGGTAGGCGCGCCCCTCCTCGTCCCAGCGCTGCGGGATGTGGGTGGCCACCTTGGCGGTGACCGTGCGCACCGGGGCGAACAGGTGCTCCAGCACGTAGTGCCAGTGCGGGAACATGTCCAGCACCATGCCGCCGCCCTCCTCGGCCCGGTAGTTCCAGCTGGGCCGCTGCGCGGGCTGCCAGTCGCCCTCGAAGACCCAGTAGCCGAACTCACCCCGGACGGAAAGGACCTTTCCGAAGAAGCCGCTCTCGACCAGCCGGCGCAGTTTGAGCAGTCCGGGCAGGAAGAGCTTGTCCTGGACGACGCCGTTGCGCACGCCCGCGTCGCGGGCGAGCTTGGCCAGTTCCAGCGCCGAGCTGAGCGTGCTCGCGGTGGGCTTCTCGACGTAGACGTGCTTGCCCGCGGCGATGGCGGCGCGCACCGCGGCCTCGCGGGCGTGCGTGATCTGCGCGTCGAAGTAGATCGAGATCCGGTCGTCGGAGAGAACCGAGTCCAGGTCGGTGGTCCAGCGCTCGATGCCGTGCCGGTCCGCGATCTCGCGCAGTTTCCGCTCGGAGCGCCCGACCAGCACGGGTTCGGGGATGATCCGGGAGCCGTCGGGCAGGGGAACCCCTCCGGCCTCGCGGATCGCCAGGATCGACCTGGTCAGGTGTTGCCGGTACCCCATGCGTCCGGTGACGCCGTTCATGGCGACACCCAGCACGTGATCACTCATGGGTTGTTACCACCTCTCCTTGTGAAAGCGCTTTCCAGCGTACGGCAAACCGTCCGTCCACACCAGTGGGCCGGAGGTGCCGCAAGGGGCTCCGAGGAGGAAAACCGCGGAAAACCCCCGCGCACCGGGGGCGTTCCCGCCGGGGAGGGGGCCGTGGCGCCCCGGAGAAGCGGGCGGAGACGGCTCGACGGGTCCTCGCGGTGGGCGGACCCACCCGGCCGGGCGGCGTCGCACGCCGTTGCGCACACCCCCTGTCGCGCGGTCCGGTTGTCAAGTTATCCTTTACGCGTGCAAGAAATCTTGACAGATGCGCTGAAGGTCGTGAAGACGCGCCTGGACGCGTTCCTCGCGTCACGCGTCCTGACGAAGGACGACGACTGGGCCGACGCGATAGGGCGTGCCGTGAGCATGCAGGCGGCCGCCGACGACGTCGTGCGCGCTGTCGTGCAGCAGGCGCGCCAGAACGGCGCCACGTGGCAGGTCATCGGTGACGCGCTCGGCGTGAGCAGGCAAGCGGCGTTTCAGCGCTATGGCAAACCGATCGATCCCAGAACGGGAGAACCCATGAACACCACGCCGCTCCCCGGCGCCGCCGAACTGGCCGCCTCGGTGATCGGGGACCTCGCTTCCGGGCAATGGGCGCGGGTCACCGAGCAGTTCGATCCGGCCATGCGCGACGGCCTGTCGGAGGACGCGCTCGCGGCCGCGTGGGCGCAGATCGTCGGCCTGTCGGGAGCTCTCGAAGGAAGGGGGGAGTCGGAGGTCACCCGGGCCGGCGACGTGACGATCACGAACACGCCGCTCTCGTTCGAGGCGGGCGACTACACGGCACGGATCGCGTTCCGCGACGACCGCGCCATCGCCGGTCTGCACATCCTGGAGGGGCAGGCGCCGTGACCATCGGATCTCCGGGCGCACCGAAGACGACCGCGGCCCGGGGCGGGCCCCGCATGAACAGCCGTGATCTGCGATCCATCGGCGTGTTCACCGCCCTGGCGTTCGCGCTCGCCTGGCTCCTCGCGCTCCCGCTCTGGTTCGGTGACGGGCTCGCCGGCCCCTGGTTCCCCCTCGTGGCGACCGCCACGATGGCGACCCCCGCGATCGCCGCCCTCGTCGTCGTGTTCTTCGTGGAGAGGCCGAAGCACAAGGCGTGGAATCTCGGGGTGTGGCCGCTGAGACCGGTCCGGAGGGTGCTCGGCCACGGGGTGCTGGGGATCTTCGTGTCCATCGCTCTGGTCCTGGTGGCGCTCCCGGTCGGCGCGCTGCTGGGGGTCTATCCGGCCGACTTCGCGAACTTCTCAGCGTTCCAGCGGGTCCTCGACGAGCAGGCGGGCGCCGCAGGGTCTGCCGAGCTCCCGATACCCATCGGCGCGCTCATCGCCGTCCAGCTCGCCGCACTCCCCCTGGCGGCGTTCGTCAACCTGCTCCCGGCCCTGGGCGAGGAACTCGGGTGGCGGGGGTGGCTGCTCCCGAAACTGATGCCGCTCGGCACCCTGCCGGCCCTCCTGGTCTCCGGCGTGATCTGGGGCCTGTGGCACGCGCCGCTCATCCTCCTCGGGTACAACTACCCCGATGCGCCGGGCTGGCTCGGCCTGGCCGCGATGGTCGGCATGTGCGTTCTGATCGGCGCGGTCTTCGGCTGGCTGAGGCTCCGATCGGGGTCCGTGTGGCCCGCAGCCCTGGCGCATGCCGCGTTCAACGGGGCGGGCGGGTCCTACCTCCTCTTCGCGAAGGCGGGAGAGCACGTCGACACCACGCAGGCGACGGTCCTGGGCTGGAGCGGATGGATCGTGCCGCTCGCGCTCGTCGTGGTCCTGATCGCCACGGGACAGTTCTCCTCTGCGAAGCACCCCTCCACCCCGCCGACGGAGAAGGGGCGTCCCCCCGAGCACCCGGTGACGGGACAGGCGACCGGTGAGTAGCCGCGGGCGGCCTCGCACGCGGTCGTGGAGGAAGTCACCGCACGCCGAGTAGAGGACAGTTCCCGACCTGCACGGTTCCTAGAGTGGGGGCACACCACAGCACCCCGAGGAGACCCATGGGCACCCCCACCTGGCAGGACATGACCGCGCGACGCCTGTGGCGCCATGCGCTCACCTCCCCGGGCACGAGCGCGGCCGACGTGGTCGGCGCCATGTGCGGGGCCCACGCCCAGGTGATGTCGGCGGCCGAGGTGTCGCTCGGCCTGCGCCTGGAGGGCGCCGACCGCACGCATGTGCGCGCCGCCCTGTGGGAGACCCACGAGCTGGTCAAGACCTTCGGCCCGCGCGGCACCGTCCACCTGCTGCCCACCCGCGAGCTGCCGCTGTGGACCGCGGCGCTCTCGGCGGCCCAGCGCGCGGGCAACCCCTCCCCCAAGGGGGCGCTGCTCACCCCCGAGCAGACCGACGAACTGGTCGAGGCCTCCGCCGCCGTCCTCGCCGGCACCGAGATGACCGTGGACGAGCTCACCGAGGCCCTGGCCGAACGGGCCGGCTCCTGGGCGGCCGACCCCGTCATGGACGCCTTCCAGGCCAAGTGGCCGCGCTGGCGTCAGGCCACCCACACCCTCGCCAACCGCGGCTCCCTGTGCTTCGGCCCGATGCGCGGCCGCAAGGTCACCTACACCAGCCCCCGCCGATGGCTGCCGGACGCCGCTCCGGCCGACACCGAACGGGCCCTCGCCCACGTGCTGACCGGTTACCTGCGCGCCTACGGCCCGGCCACGCCCCAGCACTTCGCCCAGTGGCTCTCCGCGCCCAGGCGCTGGGCGGTCGAGCTGTTCGCGTCCATGGGCGGGCTCGTCGAACCCGTCGAGGTGGAGGGCGTCACCCTCTACCAGGTCTCCGGGGACGCCGCCGCCCCTCCCGCACCCGCCCCGGAGGTCCTGCTGCTGCCCTACTTCGACGCCTACACCGTGGGCTGCCACCCGCGCGACGTGGTCTTCCCCGGTCCGGCCCGCCGGCGTGTGCTGGCCCGGGGCCAGGCCGGGACCCACCCCGTCCTGTTCGTGGACGGTCTGGCGGCCGGGGTCTGGCACCAGCGGCGGTCGGGCCGTCACCTCGACATCACCGTGGAGGCCCTGGCCCCGCTCCCGCCGGCACGGCGCGACGCCGTCGCCGAGCAGGCCGAACGGGTCGGGCGCATCCTCCAGGCCTCTCCGCGCCTGGCCTTCGACACCGTCACCGTGGGCCCCCACGCCTGACGACGGGTCCGCCGCCGACCGGCGGCGGACCCGGACCCTCCACCCACCCACCCGAGCCTCCCGAGGCGGAAAGGCCGCGGCTCGCAGTCCGGGCCCAGGTACGCGATGACGAACAAGACCGACTTCAAGAAGACCCTCGACGCCTACCGGGCGCCACGGGGCCGGTTCCGGATCGCCGAGATACCGGACCTGCACTACCTGATGATCGACGGCCGCGGGGACCCGAACACCTCACCGGCCTTCGCCGAGGCGGTCGGGGCGCTCTACCCGGTGGCCTACAAGCTGAAGTTCGCCAGCAAGCGGGAGCTCGGGCGCGACTACGTCGTCATGCCCCTGGAGGGCCTGTGGTGGGCCGAGGACATGGACGCCTTCACGGCGGCCCGCGACAAGTCCCGGTGGGACTGGACCATGATGATCATGGTCCCGGACTGGACCGACCAGGACATGTTCGCCTCCGCCGTCGAGCGTGCGGCGGCCGGGAACAGGCCGGCGCGCCTGGGCGACGTCCGCCTGGAGCGGCTGTCGGAGGGCCGGTGCGTGCAGACGCTGCACGTCGGCCCGTTCGACGGGGAGGCCGGGGTCCTGGCACGGATGCACCACGAGTTCATCCCCGACCACGGGCTGCGCATGACCGGAAAACACCATGAGATCTACCTCGGCGACTTCCGCAGGGTCGCACCGGAGAGGATGCGCACCATCCTCCGGCAACCGGTCGAGGCCGCGGCCGCGGGCGGGTAGCGGCACGCCGGGCGGGTACGGGAGACGGTGCCGCGCCCGCCCGGTCCGGAACGCCCGGGCCGGTCCACGCGCGGGTTCTCGGCGGAGGCGTTCGGCCCGCCGCCCCGCGGAAAACCCTTTCTGTTGCGCGCCGGCGCGGCGCTAACATGCACAACCGCCTGTTCTCTCATCCAGGGGAGCCATGGAACACGACTGGCAGGTCTGTGCCGACAACGCCGTCACCTGGGCACGACAGCATCTCGGATCGACCGCTTACGCCTCGCGCTGCCTCGCCTTCGTGGAGGACGCCTACGAACGGTCCAACCACGTGGAGATCTTCGGTGGCGACTTCGCCGGTGAGTCCGCCCGGATCTATGCGGCGCGGGAGAATACCGGAGTTCCTCCGACCGGCGCCTTCGCCTTCTACGACAGCACCGGGGAGTTGTTCGGCCGCCGACAGGACTGGGGCCACGTGGGGCTGTGCGTCGGGGACGGCCGGGTCGTGCACGCCTGGGACCGGGTCAGGATCGACCACTATCTCGACATCCCGGACCTGGCGGCGCCTCCGGGCTGGGATCCCCCGCGCTGGGTCGGATGGACACCGGTCCAGCGCATCTTCCGGGGATGTAGGCCCAAGGACTGGGAGGCCGTCGGCGACGCGTCCGCAGCCGCGCAGCGCATGCAGGCGACCAGGTTCGGTGAGGGGCCGGGGCCGGCCTGACGCCCGTGTGGGGCCCGGGCCGAGGCGCGACGGACCGGCCCGACACACCGCCGCCTTGGGCGGCCGCGCACGCCGCACCGCCGCCGACCTGGCCCGCCGGGCCCTTACCGGCGGCCCCGCTCCCCCCTATGCTGCCGGGCATGGCAACACACGAGCGGGAGATCACCGCCCCTGTCGACCTGTGCGCGCCCGACGGCCGCCTCAACCCCGACGCCGTGGGGTGGTCGCGCACCCCCCTGCACCGGAGCGCGCTCCCCGGCTGGGGCCGCCGCAAGAAGTGGGAGTACTGGTGTGTGTCCACCCCCACCCACCTGGTCGCCCTCACCGTCGCCGACATCGACTACCTCGGAGTGGTCGGCGTGTACCTCCTGGAGTACGGGGGCCGCGAGGTGAGCCGCACCTCCCTGCGTCCTCTCGCCCACGGCGTCCGCCTGCCCGACACCCTGGGCGCCGGGACGGGCGCGGCCATCGGACCCGTGCGCGCCCTCGTCCAGGAGGCGCCCGGCGCGACACGGCTCCGCTTCTCCTGCGACACCCCCGAGGGCAGGCTCCACGGCGACCTCACCGTCGACCTGCCCCAGGACCACGAGACCATGAACGTGGTCATCCCCTGGAGCGCCGACCGCTTCCAGTACACCTCCAAGCACACCGCCCGCCCCGCCCGGGGCGCGGTCCGTCTCGGAGGGGACGTCCTGGACTTCGGGGGCGGCTGGGGGGTGCTCGACCACGGGCGCGGCCGCTGGCCCTACGACACCCGGTGGAACTGGGGCGCGGCCTCCGGCCGCACCGACGGCCGCACGGTGGGGCTGCAGTTCGGCGGCAGGTGGACCGAGGGCACCGGCCTGACCGAGAACGCCCTGTGCGTGGACGGGCGCCTGTCCAAGATCGGCGAGGAACTCGAATGGGAGTACGACCCCGACGACGTCCTCACCCCCTGGTGGATCCGCACCCCCGGCTCCGACCAGGTCGACCTCGTCTTCACCCCCTTCCACGAGCGGGTCGACCGCACCGACGCCGGCGTCCTCGTCAACGACACCCACCAGTGCTTCGGCCACTACACCGGCACCGTGCACACCGACGACGGCCACCCGGTGGCCGTGGACGGCCTCTTCGGATTCGCCGAACACGTGCACATGCGCTGGTGACACGGGTGCGGTCCCGGTCCGTGGCGGTGCCCGAGCCGGCGCCGCCTCGGCTATTTTCGGCAGGGTGAGCAATCTCGAACCCCACCCCGCCGAAGAGCGCGTGTGCGCCGGGGAGATCGACCCCGCCCTCCCCGACCCGGACACCGAACTCCTCGAACCCCGCGAGGTCCCCCTGGGCGGGCCCCGCGCGATGCTGGTCCGCCGGGCCCTCCCGGGCAAGAACCGCCGCATGGTCGGCGCCTGGTGCTTCGCCGACGCCTACGGCCCCACGGACGTCTCCCCGGGCGCCGGCATGCAGGTGCCGCCGCACCCCCACATCGGCCTCCAGACCGTCAGCTGGCTGGTGAGGGGGACGGTCCACCACCGCGACAGCGTCGGCTCCGACCAGCTGGTCCGCCCCGGCCAGCTCAACCTCATGACCGCCGGGCACGGCATCGCCCACTCCGAGCGCACCCCCGCCGACGCCCCCCGCGACCTGCACGGCGCCCAGCTGTGGGTGGCCCTGCCCGGGGCCGACCGCGAGGGCGACCCGCACTTCGAGCACCACGCCGACCTGCCCGTCCTGGACCTTCCTCTCCTGGACCGGGCCGGCGCGGCCCCCGCGGAACCGCCGACCCACGGGGCGAGGGTCACGGTGATCATGGGCGAGGTGGACGGGCGCCGCTCCCCCGCCCGCACCTACACCCCGCTCATGGGCGCCGAACTGGTGCTGGAGCCCGGCGCCCGCGTGCGCATGCCCCTGGAACCGGGGTTCGAGCACGGCGTGCTGGCACTGGACGCGACCGTGCACACCCTCGGGCACCGGGTCGGCGCGGGATCCCTGCTCTACCTGGGGCAGGGGCGCGACCACGCCGTCCTGCACGCCGAGGAGCGCGCCCACCTGCTGGTCATCGGCGGCGAGCCCTTCGCCGAGGACCTGGTGATGTGGTGGAACTTCGTCGGACGCGACCACGACGAGATCGTCCGGGCGCGCACCGCCTGGGAACAGGGCCGCGAGGCGCCCGCACCCGGATCCCGCTTCCCCGCGGTGGCCGGTGACGGGGGCGCGGCACTGCCCGCGCCCGACCTGCCCAACGCCCGCCTGCGGCCCAGGCCCCGCCACCGCCCCTGAGACCCCTCCGGCCCCGTACGGCAGGACCTGTGGCGGCGCCCCCGTACCCCGGGGGCGCCGCCACACGCGTGTGCAAGCGCGACTGAAGAGAGGTGTCCAGTGTTCCTTGACACACACGCGGGGTACGTCCATACCTGGACAAAGTGATACGAAAACCGTATTGCTGCACGACATGCGGCGAGGCGAAATGTCCCAACGATGCCGCCTGGACCAACTCCTGCTACGGTGCGGTTCGCGAACTACGGGATGATTTAGGAGGCCTGAACATGGCCCAACAGCCTCGCGAGCAGTGGGGGACGCGCGCGGGATTCCTGATGGCGGCGATCGGATCCGCCGTCGGACTCGGGAACATCTGGCGATTCCCCTACATCGCCTACGAGAACGGCGGTGGGGCGTTCATGCTGCCCTACCTGGTGGCCCTGCTCACCGCCGGTATCCCACTCCTGATCCTGGAGTACTCGATCGGCCACCGGTACCGGTCCTCCGCCCCCCTGTCCTACAGACGGATCTCCCGGCCCGCCGAGGCCATCGGCTGGTGGCAGGTGGCGATCTGCTTCGTCATCGCCATCTTCTACGGCGCGATTATCGCCTGGAGCGCCTCGTACATCTACTTCTCGGTCACCGGCGCCTGGGGGGACGACCCCAACGGGTTCTTCTTCGGCGACTACCTCCAGATGAGCGAGACCCCCGGCGGGATCACCGGGTACGTGCCCGCGGTGGCATGGCCGCTGGTCGGCGTGTGGGTCGTGGTGCTGGCCATCCTGGCCCTGGGCGTGCGCAACGGCATCGAGAAGGCCAACAAGGTCTTCATCCCGCTGCTGGCGGTCCTGTTCCTCGTCCTGGTGGTGCAGGCGCTCACCCTGGACGGCGCCGTCGCCGGCCTGGACGCCCTGTTCACCCCCGACTGGAACGCCATGCTCGACGGCAGCGTGTGGGTGGCGGCCTACGGACAGATCTTCTTCTCGCTGTCCATCGGGTTCGGCATCATGGTCACCTACGCCTCCTACCTCAAGCGCAAGGCCGACCTGACCGGCTCGGCCATGGTCGCGGGCTTCGCCAACAGCTCCTTCGAGCTGCTCGCGGGCATCGGTGTGTTCGCGGCGCTGGGCTTCATGGCCACCGCCGCCGGAACCGCGGTCGACGAGGTCGCCACCTCGGGCATCGGGCTGGCCTTCATCGCCTTCCCGCAGATCATCTCCACCCTGCCCTTCGGCGGGGCGCTGTTCGGCGTGCTCTTCTTCGCCTCGCTGATGATCGCCGGGCTGACCTCCCTGATCAGCATCGTCCAGGTCGTCGTCTCCGCCGTCCAGGACCGGGTCGGCCTGGGCCGCCTGCAGTCCGTCTTCCTGGTCGGCGGCATCATCGCCCTGGTCTCCATCCTGATCTTCCCCACCCACCAGGGCCTGCACTACCTGGACGTGTTCGACCACTTCATCAACCAGTACGGCATCGTCCTGGCCGCCCTGGCGATGCTCATCGTCTTCGGGTGGGTCCTGCGCCGACTGCCGATGTTCCAGAAGCACGCCAACGAGGTGTCCTCCATCCGCCTGGGCACGGGGTGGAAGGTCGTGCTGGGCGGGATCACACCGGTCCTGCTCGGCTTCATGATGTGGGACAGCCTGCGCACCGAGCTCACGGAGAACTACGCGGGCTACTCCACCGGGTTCCTGCTCTCCGCGGGCTGGGGCGTGGCGATCGGCGCCCTCGTGTTCGGGATCGTCGTCTCGCTGTTCCCCTGGAAGCGCGCCGACGCCATCGCCCGAGAGGACGCGGCCGACGCCGCCCTGACCGCCAAGGAAGGTGACAGCTGATGTCCACCAGCGCGATCGTCATGATGGTCGTCTCCATCGCCGTGCTCTGGGGCGGCCTCGTCGCGGCCGTCGTCCACCTGCGGCGCCACCCCGACGAGTCCGGGCCGGAGTAGGCGCCGGGCAGACGACGGGCGGGGCGGTGGATGCCGGGAGCATCCACCGCCCCGCCCGTCGTTCGCACCGCGCCGTCGCACGCCTCACCCCTGGGCGAACTCCCGCACGATGCGCTCGCAGAACGCGGGCAGGTCGTCGGGGTTGCGGCTGGTGGTGACCCCGTGGTCGGTGACCACCTCCTCGTCCACCACGACCCCGCCGGCGTTGCGGATGTCGGTGCGGATGCTGGGGTAGGAGGTCACCGTGCGCCCCCGCACCACGTCGGCCTCCACCAGGATCCAGGGCCCGTGGCAGATCGCCGCCACCGGCTTGCCCGCCGCGATGAAGTCGCGTACGAACCCTACGGCGTCCGCGTCCAGGCGCAGGTTGTCCGGGTTGACGGTCCCTCCCGGGACCACCAGGGCGTCGTAGTCCTCCACCTTGGCCTCGGAGACCACACGGTCCACCGCGAACCGCTCGGAGGGCTCGATGTCGCCGTTCATCGACTGGATCTCCCCCTCGCTCAGCGAGACCAGGTCGGTGCTCGCGCCCTCCTCCCGCAGCGCCTCGCGCGGGCGGACGAGTTCGACCCGTTCGACCCCGTCCGCGGCCAGAATCGCGATCCTGCGTCCGTTGAGCCTGTCGGCCATGGCTGCCCCCTCGGGTCGCGTCCTCGGCACCGCTCCGGTGCCGCGTTGGCCGCCCTACCCGCTCAGGGGGGACGTCTCACCTTCCGCCCGCGCGCCGAACCGCGCACCGCTCCGCGGGATCCGACCGGTACGGCCGCAGCCCCGCCGCCGCGCCCGGGAGGGGCGGCGGCTTCCCGGCGCCCAGGACCGATCCGACCGGAGGCCCCCATGCCCGCGACCCGCTACCTGTACCTGGCCCGCCACGCCGAAGCCGACCCCGGTCACGGCGGACTGACCGGCACCGGCCTGCGCCAGGCCGTCCTGCTCGGCGACCGCCTGCGCGAGGCCGGGGTGCGAACGCTCCACCACGGACCCTCGGAGCGGACCACCGAGACGGCGCGCCTGGTAGCCGACCGGCTCGCCCTGGACGGGGCCGGCGTCGAAACGGCGGCCGCGCCCGAGGCGGGCGACTACGCGCCCCACCTCCCCTCCCGGGAGGAGGTGCCGCCCGAGTACGCCGACACCGTCATGGCGTTCACGGCCTCCCTGCCGGAGCAGGAGCGCGGACCCGGTCCCGAGCTGGGCCGCCGGTGCCTGGAACGCTTCTCCGGTCCGGCCCCGGGCGAGCGGGAGGTCCGGGAGGCGGTCATCACCCACGCCTACCCGGTGGGCTGGCTGACGGTGGCCGCACTCGGGGCGCCCGCCTGGCGGTGGGCGACCCTGGCCCCGGCCAACGCCGCCCTGACCGTCATCCGCCACACGCCCGGGCGGGCGGCCGAGGTCCTGGCCTTCAACGACGTCTCGCACCTGGAACCGGACCTGCGGTGGAGCGGATGCGCGCCCGCGCGGCGCCCCTGAGACAGCCGCCTCAGGGACGGACCTCCGGGGCCTTCGGGGCGCCCTCCCAGGCCGAGGCGGGGATCCGCTCCAGCAGTCCGACCATGGTCCGGGCCGAGGCACGGACCCGTTCGGCGTCCAGTTCCCGGTGGTCCCAGCACAGCAGGCGGTCGCCGTGGATGCGGAACGGCACGGCCGCCGCGCCGGCGCCGGCCAGCCACGACCGCACGTCCTCGTCCAGGACGGCGCGGGCGAAGCCGTCGTCGGAGGTGGCGACGTAGAAGAGGGAGTCGAACGCCGTCTCGCCCAGCCTCAGGTCGTGGACCCCCAGAGGGCCCAGCACCGCATGCCCCAGGGCCTCCTCCCGCAGCTCCAGCACGGGGGCGCCGGACGGGACCGGGAGCACGACGACGGTGTGCGTGTGGGTGGCGGTCCTGGTCTGGCGCCCGTCGTGGTGCGAGGAGGAGTAGCGGTACTCGAAGGCCAGGACACGGTGGCCGCGCAGCTCCGTGCACAGCACGTGCGTGGCCCTGGCGTCGGAACGGCCCTCCACGAACGGATCCCCCGAGAAGCGGTCCACCAGCTCCGGGCGCTCCCGGTCGTAGCGCCACCCCTCGCGTTCGGCCCAGGCGGCCAGGGCTTTCGCACGCCGGCGCTCGGCGGCCGAGCCCGCGAACACCAGGGCGCCGACCGCGGCGACCACAGCGACCGTGACGGCCAGGACCAGTAGGGCGACGTCCAAGGGGAACTCCTCATCCGGGTGCGGCTCTCCCACGGTGAGACGCCGCCCACCACCGGACCGGTTCCCCTTTCCCGCTCACTCCTTGTCGGCGGATCCCCTGGTGCGCGGGCGCACCCGCACGTGGGCGCGCTCCCCCTGGGGGCCGAACAGGCCCAGGTACTCCACCGGCTCGGGGCCGGGGTTGGCGAAGGCGTGCGGCAGGCGCGTGTCGAACTCGGCGACCTCCCCGGCCGAGAGCACCATGTCGTGGTCGCCCAGGACCAGGCGCAGGCGCCCGCTCAGGACGTACAGCCACTCGTAGCCCTCGTGGGTGCGCTGCTCGATCTCGGTGTGGCCCCGGGGCGGCGGATAGGTGACCTTGAAGGCCTGCAGCCCCCCGGGCTTGCGGGTCAGCGGCACGAACGTGATCCCGTTGCGGACGAAGGAGCTGCGCCGCACGCGCGGATCGGAGGCGGGGTCCTCCCCCACGAGTTCGTCCAGGGGCACGCCGTGCGCGCGGGCCAGCGCGAGCAGGAGTTCCAGGGTGGGGCGCCGGCGTCCGGCCTCCAGGCGCGACAGGGTGCTCACCGAGATGCCGGTGGCCTCCGACAGCTGGGAGAGGGTCGCCCCGCGTTCTCGGCGCAGGGCGCGAAGGCGGGGCCCGACCGCGGCCAGGGTCGGCGCGAGTTCGTCGTCCATGACCACAATCTGCCACAGCGCTGCCCCCGGGCAGGCCCCGGCCCGCCCGGCCCGCGGGTCAGGCGAACACCTTGCCCGGGTTGAAGATGCCCCGGGGGTCGAGGGCGTTCTTGACCGCGTGGTGCATCCGCACCACGTCCGGCCCCATCTCCCGTGCCGCGCCGCGCATCTTCAACAACCCCACACCGTGCTCACCCGTGACCGTCCCTCCCAGGGCCAGGGCCTCGTCCACGATCACCTCGAAGGCCTCCTGCGCGCGCTTCTTGGCCGCCTCGTCGCCGGCGGGGACGATGAACAGCGGGTGCAGGTTGCCGTCGCCCGCGTGGGCGATGTTGCCGATCCGCGTGTCGAACCGCTCGGCGGCGGCCTCGATCCTCTCCAGCATCTCCGGCAGCTTCGCCTTGGGCACGCACATGTCCTCGGTCAGCAGCGGGCCGAGCCGCTCCAGGGCCGGGTAGGCCAGGCGGCGGGCCTCGAAAAGCGCCTCGGCCTCCTCCTGGTCGGTGGAGCGCACCGCGTACACCGCGCCCTCGTCCCGGAAGCAGGACAGGATGCGCTCGGCCTCCTCCTCCCCGGCCGCGCCCGGCTGGTCGCTGCGCGCCAGCAGGAGCACCTCGCCCTCGGCGGACAGCCCCATGTTCTTCCAGGCGTCGACCGCCTGGAGGCAGAACCGGTCGATGAGCTCCATCGCCGAGGGGACCACCCCCGCCGCCGAGACGGCGGCCACGGCGCGCCCGGCGTCGGTGAGGGAGTCGAAGTAGCCGACCACCGTGTGCTCGGCGCCGGTGCGCAGGGGCCGCATCCGCAGCGTCACCTCGGTGACCATGCCCAGGGTGCCCTCCGACCCGACCATCAGCCCGCACAGGTCGTAGCCGGTCACGCCCTTGGCGGTGACGCGGCCCAGCCGCACCACCTCCCCGGACCCCATGACCGCCTCCATGCCCAGCACGTAGTCGCGGGTGACCCCGTACTTGACGCAGCACAGCCCGCCCGCGTTGGTCGCCACGTTCCCGCCGATGGTGGACCAGGGTGCGGAGGCGGGGTCGGGCGGGTACCACAGGCCGTCCCGGGCCACCCGCTCGCGCAGGTCGTCGTTGACGACGCCGGGCTGCACCGTCGCGGTCTGCTGGACCGGGTCCACCTCCAGCACGCGGTTCATGCGCTCGAAGGAGACCACCACCCAGCCGTCCACGGCGTTGGCCGCCCCGGAGAGCCCGGTGCCCGCGCCGCGCGCGACCACCGGGACCCCCAGTTCGGCGCACAGGGCGACCGTGGCCGACACGTCGGCGGTGTCGCGGGGGCGCACCACGGCCGCGGGGCGCCCGTAGGGGGCCCATTCGGCCTCGTCGTGGGAGTAGCCCTCCATGACCTGGGGGTCGGTGACGACCTGCTCCTCCCCGATCGCTGCCGTCAGCCTCTCGGCGATCCCGGACATGGGCACGCTCCTCACCGCTTCGCGCCGCCGCCCGCTGCGCCGACGCTGCCAGCACCCTAGCGCCGCGCCTTCCCCCGCAGGTCACCCGTCCCCCGGGCAACCGGCCGAACGGTCCGGCGGGGCCCTTCGGCGGCCGGAACACACACCGCGACGAACCACCGCGAAAGCACACGTACGACCCTGCTCCGGTGTTAGCGTCGTCCCCACCGGCCACGGAGGGAGCCATCATGAAGACAGTGCTGGTCACAGGCGGTACCGGAACCCTCGGCCGTGCCGTCGTGGAGCACCTGCGCCGGGCGGGGCACGGCGTGCGCCCCCTGAGCCGCCACCCCGACCCCGGGGACCCCGACGCCGTCGGCGTCGACCTGCGCACCGGCGCCGGCCTGGGCCGGGCACTGGAGGGGGTCGACACGGTGGTCCACTGCGCCTCCAGTCCCGCCGGCGGCGACATCGAGTCCGCCACCCACCTCGTCCGCGAGGTGCGTGCGGCGGGCACGGCGCACGTGGTCCACGTCTCGATCGTCGGCGTGGACCGCGTACCCCTGGGCTACTACAAGGACAAGCTGCTGGTCGAGAGGGCCCTGGAGGCCTCCGGTCTGGGCTGGACGGTGCTGCGCGCCACCCAGTTCCACGCCCTGGTCCGGCGGATCTGCGCGGGCGCGGCCCGCTCACCGCTCATGCCGTTTCCGGACGTGGACGTGCAGCCGGTCGACAGCGCCGAGGTCGCCTCCCGCCTGGCACGCCTGGCGGAGGGGGCCCCGGCGGGCCGCGCCCCCGACATGGGCGGACCGCGCGTGGAGTCCTTCCGCGACCTGGCCCGCGCCTACCTGGAGGCGGAGGGGCTGCGTCGGCGGCTCCTGCCGGTGCGCCTGCCCGGCAGGACCTTCGCCGCCTACCGGGCGGGCGGTCACCTGGCCCCGGACAGGGCGGTCGGAAGGACCACCTTCGCGGAGTACCTGGCCCGCTGAGGACCAGGGCGCTCCCGGGCCGGGACCGTGCGGCGGGCGCGCCGACCGGTCGCCGGGGAACGGCCCCGGGACCCGCCACCCCGACCGTGAACACTTGGTTGAAAAAAACTAGTTGACAACAACTTGTTCAAGTTCCATGCTGGGTGCATGACCGAGCAAGAACGCGACGACGCCTTCACCCGGCCCGACGCCCGCAACGCCCAACGCCTGCGCACCCACCAGGCGCTCCTGCACATCACCGAACGCCACGCCGCCGGCGAGCACCGCACGCGCTGGGACGAGCAGCGCATGCCCATGCAGCCCTTCGACGCCCTGCGCCGCGTCGCCGACCTCGCCGCCGGCAGCGCCCTGCCCCAGGACGGCGAACCCCCCGTCGACCAGGACGACCTCACCGCCGCACTCACCCTGGTGCCCTGGGCCCGCGCGGAGTTCGACCAGCTGGAGGCCGGCCTGCTCCAGATGTCCAGGGGCCGCGGCATGACCTGGCAGGAGATCGCCTTCGGACTGGGCCTCGGCTCGGCCCAGGCCGCCCGACAGCGCCACGAACGGCTCTCCCGGCGCACCGACTCCTGACCGCGCTGCGGGGGCCGGCCGCGCGGCCGGCCCCCGCAGCCCTCAGCCGCCCACCGGATAGTTGGACCGCACCACCCCGTGCGGGTCGCGCTCGCGCTTGATCCGCCGCAGCCGCGCCAACGCCTCCGGCCCGAACACGTCGGCCACCGACTCCCCCGGGGCCAGCGCCGTCAGCGGCTTGCGTCCGCTCACGAGCGGCCCCAGGTCCGCCACCAGCCGCCCCAGGCGCTCCCGGATCCCCTGCGCCGCCTGCGCGGAGACGGGGACCCCCAGCGCGTACACGTAGTACGGCTCCTCCACCGCACCGAACGGGGTGGCCGACTCCCGCGCCAGGGCGCCGCCCAGGTGCCGCACCTGCACCCCCAGCAGGGGCGCCGGCGGCTCCTCCACCAGAGCCCGCACCGCACCCCCGTCCAACCCCCTCAGCAGCTCCGCACGCGCCATCCCCGGCGAGGGGGCGGTGGGCTCGGCGGTGATCGACCCCAGCGCCGCCGACGACATCGTCCCGCGCCCGTCCCGCAGCGGCGCGCCCACCGCCTCCAGCGGCCGCAGCAGCTTGCGCGCCCGCTCCTCCCCGCCCAGGAAGGTGACGTCCACCGACACCGTCGGATCCAGCCCCGGGATCTGCTGGAGGTTCGCCCACACCGTCAACTCCTCCGGCGCCCCGGACACGACCTCGGCGAAAGCCGCCATCACCCGCGCCGCCGCCGAGACCGGCCACACCACCCGGCCCCCGTACAGCTCCGGCGCCGGGTACAGGTCGAACTCCACGGAGGTGACCACGGCGAAGTCCCCTCCGCCCCCGCGCAGCGCCCAGAACAGGTCCGGGTCCGAAGCCGCGTCCACCCGGGCCCGCCCGCCTTCGGCGTCCACCACCTCGAACGCCCTCACACTGTCGGCAGCCCACCCGTGGCGTCGGGCGAACCAGCTCAGACCGCCGCCCAGCGTGTACCCCACCACCCCCACCACCGTGGAACTTCCCGGCAGCCCGGTCAGACCGTACGCGGCGGCGGCCTCCTGTACCCGCCCCCAGGCCACCCCCGCCCCCACACGGGCGGTGCGCCGGACCGGGTCCACCTCCACCCCGTCCAGGGCCCCGGTGCGCAGCAGCACCACACCCTCCACCGCCCCCGAGGCGCCGTGCCCGGTGGGCTGCACCGCCACCGTCAGCCCGCACCGGCGGGCGTGGCGGACCAGCGCGGACACGTCGTCCGCACCGGCGGCCTCCACCACCGCCGCCACCGGCTGCTCGACCGCCAGGTTCCAGGGCCGGGCAGCGGCGTCGAAGCCCTCCTCGCCCGCCACCAGCACCCGGCCCCGCAGCATCCCGCGCAGATCGCCCAGGTCACTCATGCGTCATCCTCCGTCGACATCGGTCACACCGGCTGACCCGAAAACGTCAGCATCAACAAGCGTCGGAACCACGACGAACCTGCACGGAAGAATGTGACCGGTGAACACCGCAGAATCCCTCGCCGCCCGTTTCCACGAACACCGCGGGCTGCTGCACTCCATCGCCCACCGCATGCTCGGCTCCCGCGCCGAGGCCGAGGACGCCGTCCAGGAGACCTGGCTGAAGCTGAGCCGCACGGACGCCTCGCAGATCGACAACCTCGCGGCCTGGCTGACCACGGTCACCGGCCGGGTGTGCCTGGACCTGCTCAGATCCCGTTCGGCGCGCCGCGAGGACCCCGCCGGCGAGGACCTGCCCGAACCCGCACCCGCCGCCGCACCCGCCCCGGACACCGACCCCGAGCACCAGGCGGTCCTCTCCGACACCGTCGGCACGGCGCTCATGGTGGTCCTGGACACCCTCTCTCCCGCCGAACGGCTGGCGTTCGTGCTGCACGACATGTTCGCCCTGCCCTTCGAGGAGATCGCCCCCGTCGTCGAGCGCAGCCCCGCCGCCACCCGGCAGCTGGCCAGCCGCGCCCGGCGCAGGGTCCGCGGGGGCGGCGCCGACGGCCGCACCGACCTGGCACGACGCCGGGAGGTGGTGGACGCCTTCCTCGCCGCGGCCCGCGGGGGCGACTTCGAGGCGCTCCTGCGGGTCTTGGCCCCCGACGTGGTCGTCCGCCCCGACACCGCCGCCAGACTCGCCGGCGTCCCCGCCGAGACCCGGGGCGCGCGGGCCGTGGCCTCCCAGGCCATCACCTTCGCGCGGCTGGCGGAGCAGGCGCGCCCGGCACTGGTCCGCGGCCTGCCCGGGTTCGTCTCCCTCAAGGACGGGCGGCCCTACGCCGCACTGGCGTTCACGGTGCACGGGGACCGCATCACCGGGTTCGACGTCCTCTACGAACCCGAACTCCTGGCCGGGCTGGCCTGACCCCGCGGGCCCCGACGGCGGGACCGCCCCCCGCTCCCGCCCCCGGCCACGGGGGCGGGGACGGGCCCTCCTCAGACCGGCACGAGGGGGGAGTGCTCCCCCGCGGGCGCGCTCACCTCGACGGGCATGCCCGCTTCCACGGGGCCTCCCTCCAGGACGACCCCCATCACCCCGGCCCGGCGCACGATGCCCCCGTCCCCGTCGCGGTGGACCAGCCGCTTGAGCAGGCCCCCGGCGAACCCGTCGATCTGCAGGCACGGATTGCGCAACCCGGTGACCTCCACCCGGGCGCGGCCGCCGAAGCACAGGACGGTCCCGGTCGACAGGGCGAGCAGGTCCAGCCCGCGCGTGGTGACGTTCTCCCCCAACTGCCCGGGGGCGACCGCGAAACCGGCCGCGGCCAGCTCCTCCAACAGCTCGGCGTGGATCAGGTGCACCTGGCGCAGGTTGGGCCGGGTGGGGTCGACGGCCACCCTGGACCGGTGCTTGACGGTGGCGCCCATGTGGGCGTCGCCCTCCACACCCAGCCCGGCCAGGAGCCGGATACCGGGAAGGACGTCCTTGCTGAAAGCGTGCACGGGGCTGCTGCTCACCGATTCCACGACCGGTCCCATGGGCGCAGTCCTCTCTCTCGGCCGCCAGAGCCCCACAGCCTAGCCACCGGGAGGCGGGCGCCCCCGTGCCGGGGCGGCCGGAGACGCTACCCGGACACCGCCCGCAGGGGAACGGGTCCGCGCATGGTGAGGCGGTCCAGGGCCGCGGCGGTCCCCTCGTCGGCGGGGAGGTAGACCACCAGGCGCTGGCCTCCGGCGTCCAGGCTCTCGTAGGACAACCGCAGCTCGCCCGCCTCCGGGTGCACCAGGCGTTCGAGGCCGGTGCGCCGGGGCACGGCAGGCGCCGCCGCGAGCCGGTCGGTGAAGGGCGCGCCGCCCACGATCTCCAGCTCCTCCACCAGGTGCGCGAGAAAGGGGTCGTCGAGCGCGCTCTCGGCCCTGAGCTCGGCGATCCGCTCGTCCGCGACGCCGTCCCAGTCCGGGTACACCTGCCGCGCCCGGTCGTCGGCGAACACGAACCACCACCGGTTCACCGGCTCGCCGTCCTCGTCCAGGAGCCCGACCGGGCCCGCCAGGCGCGCGTACGCGGCCGTGTGCGCGAGCGTCTCACCGACCCTGTTGAACAGCACCGCCGGGGCGGGCTCCAAACGCTCCAGCAGGGACACCATGGTGGGGCGCACCTCGCGCTCGGGCGGCTGCTGCGGGCACAGCGCCCCCACCCCGGAGGCGGCCTTGGACAGGTTGCGCAACTGCACCCGATCTCCCACGGACAGGCGCAGCGCGTCGGCCAGGGCCACCAGCACCTGCCCGGACGGGTTGCGGTCGCGCCCCTGCTCCAACCGGGTCAGGTAGTCCACGCTCACCCCCGAGAGGGTGGCCAGTTCGGCCCGCCGCAGACCGGGGGTGCGCCGCCGCGGCCCCGCCGGAAGCCCCACCCGGTCCGGGGGCAGGGCCTCCCGGCGGGCGCGCAGGAACTCTCCCAATGCGTTGTCGTCCATGGGCCGAGTCTAGGATCGGGCGCCCCTGCCGTCCTGGCCCCCTCAGGGCCAGCCTCGCCACGGCCTTCCTCCGCGCCCGCCTCCTCTCCACACTGGCCCCATGACCTTCACACCGGACGAAACCGCCCACCCGCACGGCCGGCCCCCGGCGAGCAGGCCGCACCCGGCGGCGGACCGGCCCGCCCGCACCGGGGGCGCCGCACACGCGACGGGGGAAGCCGCCTGATGCGCTACCGGCTCCTGGGCCCCTCGGGCCTGCGCGTCTCCCAGCTCTTCCTCGGAGCGATGACCTTCTCCGGGCCCGAGGAGGCGCGCCGCATGGTCGACCTCTACCAGGACGCGGGCGGCAACGTCATCGACACCGCCTCCGCCTACCGCGACAGCGAGGAGGTCGTGGGCGGACTCCTGCGGGGGCGTCGCGACCGGTTCGTGCTCGCCACCAAGTACGCCCTGCCCCGGGACCCCACCGACCCCAACACCGGCGGCACCCACCGCAAGAACCTCGCCCGCTCCCTCGACCGGAGCCTGCGACGGCTGCGCACCGACTACGTCGACCTGCTGTGGGTGCACACCTGGGACGAGTACACCCCCGTGGAGGAGACCATGCGCGCCCTGGACGAGGCGGTGCGCGCGGGAAAGGTCCTGTACGTGGGGGCCTCCAACCTTCCGGCGTGGCTCGTCGCCCAGGCCAACACCCTGGCCCTGTGGCGGGACTGGTCCCCCTTTGTGGGCGTGCAGGTGCCCTACAGCCTCCTGCGGCGCGACATCGAACGCGAACTGCTGCCCATGTCCGAGGCCCTGGGGCTGAGCGCGGCCACCTACGGCGGACTGGCCGCCGGGGTGCTCTCGGGCAGGTTCACCGGCCCCGGCGCCGAGGCCTCCGGCCGCCGGGTCGACGCCGCCGCCCTCTCCCCGCACGAGCACGGGGCCGCACGCGCCGTACGCGAGGTGGCCGGGGAGGTGGGGGCGAGCCCGGCCCAGGTCGCGATCGCCTGGACCCTGGCCCGCTCGCACACCGTCCACCCGATCATCGGCGCCGGCACCGCCGACCAGCTCCGGGACAACCTGGGCGCGGTCCGGGTGGACCTGCCCGAGCAGGCGGTGCGCCGCCTGGACGCGGTGGCCGGGTTCGACCCCGGATATCCGGGACCCGAGGACAGGGGCACGCGCTCATGGCTGAACGGCGACAGCGAGGTGGTCCCGCCGTCCAGGAGCGGGGCGCAGGTTTCCTAGGGGCCGACGGTCCTCGCCCCAGGAGCGGGGCGAGGACCCGTGCCGAACGCGCCCGCGCCGCACGCGCGGGCCGCCGCTTCCACGCCCCTCACCTCCTGGCCGGGGCGTGGAAGCGGGCCAGGTCCACGGGCCAGGCGTCGGCGTACCCGACCCCGCGCTCGGGCGGCAGCCGCCGACCGGTGAGGGCGTCGGTACGGGCGACCGCGGCGACGCCCCGCGCGTCCAGCGGATGGAGCCCTCCCCCGTCGAGCCGCCACCCGCACACGCTCTTGAGGGGGACGGCGCGGCCGTCGGGCAGGGTGTGGGAGGTGCGGTCGGTGAAGGTGCGCAGCACGGCCGTCCCGGGGGAACCGTCCAGGAGGGCCGCGCCCAGGGCGTCGACCACCTCGGGGTGCTCGACGCTGAGCACGCCCAGACGGCGCCGCAGGCAGGTGTAGGCGGAGGAGGTGGTGAGGAGGGTGAGGATGTGCAGGTCGCCGGGGGCGCCGTCCAGGAGCGGGTCGAGGAGGGCCCGGACCTTGTGGGAGTCCATACCTACGGAGTATGCGGGGTCGGAGGCGGCCGGAACCGGTTGTCCACAGACCCGGTTCCGGCCCTTCTCGCCCCTGTCCGCCCCCGGCCCGGGCTCAGTGCCCCTGGGAGACGTCCAGTGACCTGGGCGTGAGCACGAACACGGCCACCGCGGCGGCCAGCAGCGCGAGGCCGCCCGCCAGACTGATCTGTGTCAGCGACTCGCTGAAGGCCGACCGGGCCAGCGCGGCGAGCTCGGCGGAGCCGGTCTCGGCGGCGATGTCGAGGGCTCCCCCGAGCGACTCCTGGGCGGCGAGCACCGTCTGCTCGCCCAGGCCGGTGCCGGTGAGGAGCCCCACGGGCAGCTCCGCCCGGTAGACCGCCGCGGCGGCACTGCCCAGGACGGCCACCCCCAGGACGTTGCCCAGGTCGTAGGAGGTCTCCTCGATGGCGGCGGCGTTGCCCGCCTTCGCCTGCGGGGTGCTGGACATGATGACGGCCGAGGCGATCGCCAGGGAGCCCGAACCCGTTCCGAGCAGGACGAGGGCGACCATGACCACCGGGTAGGACAGCGGCCCCGGCAGGGCGAACATCAGCACGAACCCCAGCGCGGCCACGAACAGCCCGCCCGCCAGCACGGTGCGGCTCCCCAGGCGCCGGGCCAGCACCGGCGCCAGAGGCGAGGCCACCGCGGCGCCCAGCGCCATCGGCAGCAGCCGCACCCCCGCCTGTAGCGGCGAGTGCCCCTCCACGAGCTGGAGCCACTGGGCGACCAGGAGCAGCATCGCCGCCATGGCGAACATGGAGGCCAGCGCGGCCACGGTCCCCGCGGTGAAGGACGGGGAGGAGAACAGACGCACCTCCAGCAGCGGGTCCGGGCGCCTGAGGCAGCGCACCACGAACCAGCCCAGCACCAGCGCGCCCAGGGCGAACGCCAGCAGCGCCGAGGGGTCCAGGATCCCGGCCTTGCTGAACTGCTTGATGCCCCACACCAGCGCGACCATGCCCACGATCGACAGCACGGTCGCCACCATGTCCCAGCTGCCCGGGTGCGGGTCGCGGGCCTCGGGCAGCAGGAGCAGCCCCGCCAGGAGGCCCGCGGCCATGAACGGCACGTTGACCAGGAACGCCGCGTGCCAGGAGAAGTGCTCCAGCAGCAGCCCGCTCACGATGGGGCCCACCGCCGCGCCCAGCGACGCGATGGCCGCCCAGATCCCCAGCGCGGTGGCGCGCTCGCGGGGGTCGGGGAACACGGTGCGGATCATCGACAGGGTGGTGGGCATGATCATCGCCCCGCCCACGCCCAGCAGGACGCGCACCGCGATCACGGTGCCGGGGCTGTCGGCCGCCAGCACCGCGAGAGAGGCGCCGCCGAAGACCGCGAAGCCGGCCAGCAGCATCCTCTTGCGGCCCCACCGGTCGCTCAGGGCGCTCATCGTCACCAGGAGCCCGGCCAGCACCAGGGAGTAGGCGTCCACGATCCACAGCTGCTGGCCGGAGGTGGGCCTCAGGTCGGCCGAGAGCGCCGGCAGGGCCACGTTGAGGATGGTCATGTCCATGACCACCACGAGGAGGCTGCCGGAGAGCACCATCAGCGCGGCCCAGCGCCGGGCGGCCGACATCGGCCCCTTCCCGGTGGTGGCGGTCGGGGCGGGATCGGTTCCCATCAGAGCTCCGTGTCGGTGGTGGCGGCCCGGCCCATCAGGGCGGTGACCGCGAAGGCGAGTTCGTCCGGGTCCAGGGGGTCGTCGTGCGTCAGGGCGTGCAGCATCGCCCCGTCCACGTACAGGGCCAGCGCCCGCGCGGCCCGGGGGGTGGTGTGCTCGGCCAGGATCCGCACCAGCCCCTCGAACCAGCGCAGTGTCAGCGGGCGCAGGTCGGGCCGGTGCACTCCGGCCAGGTACAGCTCGGCGTCGGCCCGCACCCGGGGGCCCTGGCGCAGGTAGTCGTGCAGGAGCGCGGCCACGGCGGCCGGGTCGCCCCGGTCGCGGGCGATCTGCCCGGCGAGCTCGCGCAGGGCCTCGTCGGTGTCCTGGGCCAGGTGCTCCAGGGCCGCTGTGCTGAGGTCGTCCAGCGTGGCGAAGTAGTAGGTGGTGGCGCCCAGCGGCACACGGGCGCGCGCGGCGACGCCGCGGTGGGTGAGGCCGGAGACGCCGCTCTCGGTGATCAGCGCGGCGGCGGCCTCGACGATGCTCCGGCGGCGCCCCTGGGGGTCGCGTCGGGCGCTCACCGCCGCACCGCCCCGGGCGCGCGGCCGTTCCTGCGGCGCATACGTATCCCTCCTGCCCCGGACAAGCTCTAGTACATCTGTACATGTACGAGAGTACTGGAACCCCGCACGCCCCCGAGGCCCTGCGGCGGAGGTGATCCCGGCCACTCCGGAACCCCCGCGCCCCGGTCGGGGCGCGTCGCCGTGCGCAGTATCCCCGGCTCACGGGGCCGCAGGAGCACGCCAGGGGCCACCGGCCTTCCACCGCCCTACTCTAATACTCCCTAAAACACCCTTTATTGGTTCGCTTTTAGGGAAGTTTGGTTTACTTTGGTGGCACATGTTCGTCTGTGTCGACCGGGGCCCCTTGCCCCGACGGACACGGGCGGCCGATCCGGGGAGGACCGCTCCACCCATGAGTGCCATCTACAAGACCGAAGCGGGGGAACAGGAGCTGCGCCGCCGCCACCAGGAGGAGCTGCGCACCTGGCCTGTTCCCGCCGACCACCTGCGGGTGCCCACCCGCGAGGGCGAGACCTTCGTGCTCGCCTCGGGCCCCGCGAACGCGCCCCCCGTGGTCCTGCTGCACGGATCGGGGGCCAACGCGACGATGTGGCGCCAGGACGCGGCCGCCTGGGCACGGCACTTCCGCACCTACGCCGTGGACCTGGTGGGCGAACCCGGCCTGAGCGCCCCCTCCCGCCCGCCCCTGTCCTCGGGCGCCCACCGGCTCTGGCTCGACGACGTGCTGGAGGGACTGGGGCTCGTCGACACGGCCCTGGTCGGCACCTCCCTGGGCGGCTGGATGGCACTGGACTACGCCGCCCACCGCCCCGACCGGGTGCGCCGCCTGGCACTGCTGTGCCCCGGGGGCGTGGGCGCCCAGAAAGTGGGATGGCTGTTCGCGACCCTCCTGCTGCGACCCTTCGGGCGCCGGGGCCGGCGCCGCTCGGTGCTGGTGGCCACCGGCCTGGACGCGCTCTCGGCCGGACCCGCCCTGGACCGGATCAGCCTGACCTTCGAGCAGTTCCGGCCGCGCACGGAGCGGCTCCCGGTGTTCTCCGACGACACTCTGCGCCGCCTGACCATGCCGGTGCAGGTGAGCGTGGGCGAGCGGGACGCGATGTTCGACTCCGCGGGAACCGCGAGCCGCGTGCGAAGGTGCGTGCCGCACGCCTCCGTGCACGTCCTGCCCGGGGTCGGGCACGCGATCCTGGACCGGTCCGGGGCCGTCCTGGAATTCCTCCGCGCCTGACCACGGCGGGCCCGACCCGGGGCGGACACCCGGGCCGGGCCGTACAGGAGCCCGGCCACAGCCGGCCGGTGACCGGGGACCGGCCCCGCCGATCCGCGCGAACAAGCGGGCCGCCGGCTACCGGTCGGCCCGCCCCGCAACCAGGAGGAACCCGGGGTCAGGCACGGCGCGCGGCCCACACGGTGCGTTCGGTGCGCACAGCCAGGTCCTCGCGGCGCAGGATGCCGTGCGGGCTCCCGGCGTCCAGCAGCCGGTCGAGCGCGGCGAGGTCCTCCGGGGAGAGCTCCGCGGCCACGGAGGTGCGGATGCGCTGCAGTCCACCGAGCGCGTAGCGGCCGACCGCCTCGCTGCGGGAGCCCTTGACGTCCACGGAGACCGTGCGCTCGCCCTCGACCGTGAACCCGGCGGTGGCCAGCATCGGACCCCAGTCCGCACCGCGGTGGGGCAGGTGCTCGGCGTGCAGGCGGTCGGCCACGGCATGGCAGCGCTCCTCCAGGCCGGGCCGCTCCTCCGGGGCGCCCTCGGGCAGGAAGCGCGGGAACCCGGCCAGTTCGACGACGGCGAACAGGCCGCCGGGCGCGAGCGCGCCACGGACGTTGCGCAGGGCGCGGTCGGGGTCGGACAGGTGGTGCATCGAGGCCGACGCCCACACCAGGTCCGGTGAGCCGAGGTCGGGCCACCCGGGTGCGTCCAGGTCGGCCTGCACCGTGCGCACGCGCGCCCCGACGCCGCGGTCAGCGGCCTTGGCGCGCAGCCGCTGCAGGTGACCGGCGGAGGTGTCCACGGCCGTGACGTGCGCGTCGGGGAAGCGCTCCAGGAGGGCGAAGGTCCCCGCGCCCGTGCCGCAGCCCAGGTCCACGATCCGGCGCGGGACGGTCTCCAGCGGCAGCCACGCGGTGATCGAGGCCATGTGTTCGGCGAGGACCTCGGCGTCCAGGTCGAGGATCTCCGCCTGGACCTCGGAGTCGTGCTCCCGGTGGTGCTCGTGCCGGGTGCCGTGGTGGGAAGTGTGCGAGTGCGCTTCGTTCATGCCTTCACCGTAGGACGGTCATGCCTTTGAAGCGCGATTCCTTCCCCGTTGCGCAAGACGATGGTCGGATGCGCGGCCCGACGCGCAAGACACGCGGGTCGAGGAGGATCGGTAGGGGATGGCGGCCTCAGGACCCACCGGCCCACCGGTGAGCGCCTCCGACGCCCGGGCCGCGCCCACCTCGCCGGGCAGGGCACAGCGGCGGGCGGTGTCCGGGCCGACGTGCCCCATCGGTCCGGCCGCCAGAGCACGTCGACCGGTTCGGCGGCCGCCTCGCCGCCGCCGGCGGGACCGGTCCCGCCGGTCCGATGCCGCCCCGGGCCGGTGAGCTCACCCGTCGGAGCCCCGACCCCCGGGAGCCTCGCCCTCGCGCTGGTGTCCGCGGCGGGCGTCGCGGTCGAAGATGCCCAGGATCTCGCAGGGGCCGCCCTCGGCGCCGATCGCGTGCGGCATCATCGTGGGGAACTCGGCAGCCTGGTTCGCCTCGACGCGGAACCGGCGGTGGCCGAGCATGAGGGTCGCGGTGCCGGACAGGACGACGAGCCATTCGCGCCCGGGGTGGGCACGCATGCGCGCGGGGTTGTCGGGCGGCGGTTCGGTCATGCGCTGGCGCACCACGCTCATGCCGGGGTCACCCTTGACGGGCCAGCGCATCAGGCCGTGGGCGGCGTCGATCATCGGGCTGGTGACGATGTCGTCGGTGGCGGTCTCCACGAGCTGGTCCAGCGTGGTGTCCAGGGCCCGGGCGAGGGTGACCAGCTGGTCCAGGGCCAGGCGGCGCCTGCCGTTCTCGATGCGGCTCAGCGAGGACTGGCTCAGGTGGGCACGGGTGGCCAGTTCGGCCAGGGACCACCCCTGCGCCACCCGCAGGGCACGGATGCGTTTGCGTACGAGGCTGTCCAGCTCCCCGTCTTCGTGCGTCATGAGCAATAGCGTATGCCTCCGGTGCGCCCGGGGCCGTCCCTGTGGGCGCGGAGCCCGACACGAGGGCAAAGCCGAGGCCCCTGCGTAGGGGGCCCGGTAGTTCTCGCGGAAGATCCAACGCTGAGCCGCCCCCGCTGTTGGCTGTTCGCCGACGGTCACTCCTCACCCCCGACCGGAGGCTCACGTCGGCCATCCAGGTCTTCTCCGAGGCCGAGCCCGACCAGCTCCGCGCGTTCCCCGACACCATCAGCTCCCAGGAGCTGATCCGCTACTTCACCCTGGCCCCCACCGACGTCGAGTTCGTCGAACACCGCCGCGGAGCGGCCAACCGACTCGGCCGGCGGTGCAACTGTGCACACTGCCCTGGCCCGGGTACGTGCCCACCGACCTGACCGGGGTCCCCGCCCCCGCTCCGGCTGCGACGGCGGGCGATGAAGGAGGCCCAGGCCAAGGAGCTGGAGACCTACCCGCTCGCCCGCGCGATGGAGCACGACTCGCCCACCGCCCTGTTCCGCGCCGCGTGCGCGCACCTTCGCAGCGCGTGTGTGATCCGGCCCGGCCCGGTGTGGCAGCACGGAGGACCGAACCGGGGCGCCGCCGCCCGTACGTCCACGTCAGCCGCTGCGCCTACGAGCGCACACGCGGGTGCCGACACGGTCAGTCCGTGGTGAAGCTGGACAGGGCCGCGGCCGGGAGGCGGCTGCCTGCCGAGCCGTGGGGAAGGATCTCCGTGATGCGGGCCAGTTCGGCGGCGGAGAGCTGGACGTCGGTGGCACCGGCGTTCTCCTCGATGCGCTTGGTGCTGCGGGTGCCGGGAATGGGCGCGACGTCCTCGCCCTGGGCGAGCAGCCAGGCCAGCGCGAGTTGGGCGGTGGTGGTGCCCTTGGTGTCGGCCAGATTCTTGAGCTGTTCGGTGGCGTGCAGGTTGTAGGCGTAGTTCTCGCCCTGCCAACGTTCGTCCCAGCTGCGCATGTCGTCCGCGGCGTACTCGCCGGCGGGCTTGACCTGGCCGGTGAGGAAGCCGCGGCCGAGCGGGGAGTAGGGCACCAGGCCGATGCCGAGTTCCCGCAGAACGGGAAGGATCTCCTCCTCGACCTCCCGCTCGAAGAGCGAGTACTCGTACTGGAGCACGGAGACCGGGGTGACGGCGTGGGCGCGGCGGATGTACCGGGGGCCGACGTTGCTCAGGCCGAAGTACCTCACCTTGCCTTCGGTGATCAGTTCGCCGACCGCGCCGGCGACCTCCTCGACCGGGATGTCGGGGTCGGAGATGTGCTGGTAGAAGAGGTCGATGTGGTCGCTCTGCAGGTAGCGCATGCTGTTCTCGGCGACCTTGCGGATGTTTTCCGGGCGGCTGTCGAAGGCGGAGCCGATCGCCGGGGCGGTCATGTCGAAGCCGAACTTGGTGGCGAGGACCACCTCGTCGCGGAAGTCTTTGACCGCCTTGCCCAGGAGGATCTCGTTGCTGCCGGTCCCGGCGCCGTACAGCTCGGCGGTGTCGAAGAAGTCGATCCCGAGTTCGTGGGCGCGGCGGATGGTCGCGATGCCCTCGTCGTCGTTCGAGGCGCCGTAGGCCATGGACATGCCCATGGTCCCCAGGCCGAGCGCCGAGACGCGCAGACCCTGAGAGCCCAGATTGCGGTGCTGCATGAGTTCACTCCCTCAACGGTTCGCCGGTTCCACCCAGAGGTCAAACCGAACTGTTCGGTTTGACACTACGCGTCGATCACCGCAACGGCAAACCGAACGGTTCGGTGCTCTACCCTGGGGATATGCCTCAGTCTCGCGACTCCGATCAGAGCACAGCAGCAGCCGCCGTCGGCGACGCCACCCGCGAGCGCATTCTCAACGCTGCCATGGAGGAGTTCGCCCGCCACGGCATCGCAGGCGCCCGTGTGGACCGCATCGCCAAACTCGCCAGAACCAGCAAAGAACGCGTCTACGCCTACTTTCGCGGCAAAGACGCGCTCTATGCCGACGTCACTGCACGGGAGTACGTCGTCATCGCCGAGGCCACCCAGATAGACCCGTCCGACCTCCCCGGCTACGCGGGCCGCCTGTTCGACTACTTCGTCGCCCGTCCAGACCACCACCGCCTGATCACCTGGGGCCGCCTCGAACTGGCGGGCGCCGCAGCCGGTGCCGACGATCCCGCCCGGGCAGCGATCGCCCGCAAGATCGACCAGATCCGCCAAGTGCAGCAGGCCGGACAGCTCGACCCCGCCTGGGACCCGGCGGACGTCCTCGCCCTGGTGAATCAAATCGCCATGACCTGGGCGTCTCAGCCCGAACTCAGCGAGGCCGCCGCCGCACACGCCGTGGACCCCACCACCGCCGCCCGCCGCACCGCGGTGGTGACCGCCGTCGAGCGGCTTTTCCCTCGAGCGCGCTGAGGTCCCCCGACCTGCGGCAGCCCTGCCCGGACATCCCCCGAACGGCGTCGGCCACCCTTGCCGCTCACCGATGGGCACATCCTGCTGACGAATCAGCGCTCCCGGGGTCCCGATAAGCCGGAAAGGGGCAACGGTCGGCTGGCCGCGGCCACGGCACACCGGCACCGGGGTGGCTCGCCGCGATGGACGCCCTCGTTCGTGCGGGCCGGTCTGGCACCGTGCGGCGGTGCGCACCCTCGTTTGCTCAACCGGGTCGAGCGCTGAGCGTTGGATTTTCCACGAAAGCTACCGGGCCCCGTGTACGCGGGCGATGCCCGCCCGTGTCGCCCCGCGACCGGCGTCCTTCCCGTGGGCGGCCGTTCCCCACCCCTCGTTAATAACGTTTCGTTGGTAACGTAACTCAACAACAAAAACCCCTCGAGCACACGAAACGAATCCCTGAAGGCCTCCGAATCCTCACCCCCGATAAGTGAACCTTATCGGCGGTTACCCCCGCGGGGGCGGCCGAGGCCCCCGGCGACCCCCTCCAGGGCCCCGCAACGTAATTCAGGGCAGGTCAGGGGGCATCGAGAACGCGATGGGTACACCATCCCCTGAATTCAGTGTCCGCTGTCATGTCGCCGGGTGCGGGGCCCTCTTCACGCCGCGGGGGCCGACGCCCCCTGGATCACACCCGTGCGGACCCCGGTGCGGTGAGCCGCCGGACATGCGCCGGCACACCCCGGGACCCGTGCTCGTGACGAAGACCGGCAGGCCCGGTCGGCTTCCGGAAGGCGAACTGCGGTGACCTCGCAGTGCACGACGGCCAGGCTTACCCCGGCCCCGCGGGGGATCGCGCCCAGCGACGGGCCATCGGCGCGACGGGCCAGGGTCGTGCGGCGCCTGTCGGCCGGTCCCGAGAGCGGGATCCCGCACTGCTGGGGGTCAGACGAGGCCGCGTTCCCAGCAGATGCGGACGGCTTGCGCGCGGTCGGCGGCTCCCAGCTTCGAGTACGTGTGGAGGAGATGGGTTTTGACGGTGGACTCGCTGATTCGCAGTCGGGTTGCGATCGCTCTGTTGGTGAGGCCGTCGGCGACGAGGCGCAGTACGTCGATTTCTCTGGTGCTGAGCTCGGTCTCCGCCTCGCGTCCGAGGAGGGCCGCGAGTGCTGCGGGTGCCAGCACCGGCCGGCCAACGGCCAGGTCGCGCACGGCGCGGACCAGTTCGGTGCGCGAGGCGTCCTTGAGCAGGTATCCGTCTGCGCCCGCGTTGAGGGCGCTGCGGATGTCACGATCGGTGTCGTAGGTCGTGAGGACCAGCACTCGCGGTCGGCCCCGGGTTCTGTTCTTGACGAGTTCCCGGATCGCGGGGGCACCGTCGCCGTCCGGCATGCGCAGGTCCATGAGGACGACGTCCGGTTCGGTGTCGGCGATGACAACCAGGCCTCGGGGGCCGCTGTCCGCCTCGCCGACCACGTCGATGCCGGGCTCGTCGGCGAAGACTCCGGCCAGGCCGTGCCTGACGATCGGATGGTCGTCGACGATGACGATGCGGACGGCGCTCATCGTGGCACCTTCGCTGCGATCGTGGTGCCGTGGCCGGGTTCGGATTCGACGATCAGATGGCCGCCGACTTCGGCGAGTCGCTCCTTCATTCCCGAGAGACCCCTTCCTCGAACTATCGTGTCGGGGTCGAATCCGACGCCGTCGTCCGCGACGTCCAGCAGCAGGGTGTCAGGGAGCCAGCTCAGCGTCACGGTGACCGACGAGGCCCGGGCATGGCGTGCGACATTGGCCAACGACTCCTGCGTGACTCGTAGCACCACGTCGTCACCGTCGCCGGCGACCGGGGCTCCGACGACGACGAGTTCGGCCGGCGTTGCCTGAGACGCGGCCCAGCGTTCGATGAGGCCGCGGAGCGCGCTGGTGAGATCGTCCTTGGCCAGTTGGTGTGGAGCCAGGGCGCGCACGGCTCTGCGTGCCTCGGAGAGGCAGTCCCTTGCTGCGTGCTCCGCCCGTTCGATCCCCGGCCGTGCGCTCTGCCCGAGATCGCCGGGGAGCGCCTCGAGCTGGCGGATCACTCCGACGAGGCCCTGGGCCACCGTGTCGTGGATCTCGCGCGACAGCCGGGCGCGTTCCTGAGCGACGCCCGCGGAGCGGGCTTGTTCGAGCAGTAGCTCGTGAAGGGCGAGGTTCTCCCGGTGAGCTTCGGCGAGTTCGGCGGCGACGCGCTCCCGTTCGTCCGCGTGCTCCTCCCGCAACTGCGCGAACCATGTCATCGCGCCGGCGAGGCCGACGTTGACCAGGAGCAGGGTGACGAAGACGAGCGGGCTGGTCGTCACGCCTGCGACAGCGCCCGCCTGGCCGAAGGCGCACAGCAGAGCCGTACCGATGATCCCTGCGAAGACGACACGTCGAGGCAGGAAACGCTCGACGTCGAGGAAGCCCAGAAAGGCGTAGACGCACAGAAACGGGTTGAGGGTGACCCCCGCCAGCAGGGTGAGGCCGTGCACGAGGTAGAGGGCCGTCGCCACGCGGCTGCCCTCCTGCGCCCTCTGGTGCACCAGTTCCATACAGACGCGGAGCACGAGCAGCACGACGATCGGTGACACGACCCGCAGCGGAGCCGGCTCCGCTCGACCACTGAGAAGAGGAGGGAAGTCTCCGCCGATTCCCAGGCTGATCGCGAGCACGAGGGAGAGCGCGGCGACCGACAATCCGATCCACAGCGCGGAGGCTCCCGCCGGGCCGGCAGATGTCGGCGCCGGGCCTCGCCCCGATCCGCTTCGTCTTGGCACCACTCGATTGTCGCCGTCCCGAACGACGATCCGCCAGCGTCTCCGCTCCACCGATCGGTGGATATCCGGCTGACCCGATGATCGATGTGCCGGCCCGGTGCGATCCGTAGCGTCGCTGGCATGACGACCTCCTCCAAGGAACCGGCCCCTGTCCGCACGGCGGAGCCCGCCGGCCGCCCGCAACGGATACACGGACTGGATGCGCTTCGTGGCGGTGCCTTGCTGCTGGGCATCGTGTTGCACGCATGCGTGCCGTTCATCGCGACCCAGCCCTGGTTCTTCCACGATCGATACACGCCGGTGGGACTCGCCGAGACGAACTTCGTCATCCACTCGTTCAGGATGGTGCTGTTCATGACGCTGGCCGGTTACTTCGGGGCTCTGATGCTCGACCGGCGCGGCGCCCGGCGGTACGTGGGTGATCGAGCCAAGCGCGTCCTGCTGCCCATGTTCGCGTTCTGGCCGGTCGCGGTGTTTCCGCTCGGCCTGCTGGCGCTCATGTTCGCAAGCACTCATCCCGGCACGGCGCAGCCCGAGGTGACCGACCCGCTGGTCATGTTCGGTCCCGGTCAGCTCTGGTTCCTTCTCGTGCTCATGGAATGCATCGTGATCACCGTGGCGGTGCGCGCTCTGCTCATCCGGTTCATCGGGAGGGAACGGGCGTCGGCGTTCTCCGAGCGGATGGCGACGCTGTTCTCGTCGCGCGCCGGCGTCCTCGTGGCATCCGTGCCCTACACCGTCGTCGTGTTGATCCAGGGGAGGCCGATGTCGGGGATCATCGAGCCCGCAACGATCGTTCCCGAGGTCGCCCCACTCGTCGGATACCTCGGCGCCTTCGCGGTCGGCTGGGCGCTGCGCCGTCGCTCCGACGCACTGGCCGGAATCAGCAGGGACTGGGCCGCGTATCTCACCGTCGGGGCGATCAGCCTGTCGATCATGCTGATCGCCCAAGGGCAGGTTCCGCTACCCATGGGCGCGGCGTTGGTCGCCCTCGGCGGATGGTGCGTGACCTACGGTCTGGTCGGCGTGTGCGTGCGCTTCCTCAGCCGCCCCCGCCCGGCGATCCGGTACCTGGCCGACGCCTCCTACTGGATGTACCTGATGCACCTGCCGATCGTGGTCGCCATCGGGATGAGCCTTGCGGACCTGAGCCTCCCGGTCGCGGTCAAGCTGTCGATCACCCTGATCGGTTCCAGCGCGATGCTGCTCCTCACGTACCAGCTAGCCGTCCGCTGCACACCGCTCGGCGCCTGGCTGAACGGACACCGACACCCGTGGAAGAGTGCCGAACGAGGGGCGTGAACGCCGCTTGGCCGCTCCCGCGCTGCCGGTGTCCCAGTAGTTTTCGCGGAGCATCCGACGTTTTCTCCCGGCTCCACGCCCCGCCCCACGGGCAACGCCACGGGGGCCGCGTCCGGGACACGCGACCGCCCGCTGTCGGACCCCTCCGGCACAATGCGGCCCATGAACCCGTCAGCCGCACCAGCCCACCACGCCCTGAACTACGTGGAACTCACCGTCACCGACCTGCAGGAGGCCCAACGCTTCTACGCCGAGGCGTTCGGGTGGCGCTTCAACGACTACGGCCCCATGTACGCGGGCATCCGGGGCCCGGGGGAGGAGGACCACGAGGTCGGCGGCCTCACCACCCAGGGCCGGGTACAGCCCGGAGGCCCCTTCGTGCTGCTCTTCTCCCAGGACCTGGACCGGTCGGTGGAGGCGGTCACCCGCGCCGGGGGGCGCATCGTCGAAGCCCCCTACGCCTTCCCGGGCGGGCGCCGCTTCCACTTCGCCGACCCCAGCGGCAACGAACTGGGGGTATGGGCGCACTCCTAGGCCCACCGCCGGGGGCGGGGACCGCACACCGCGCCGACCCCGGCGGTGGCACCCGCCCCCGGGCGTGAGAATCCCCCCACGGCGCGGCCCGGCTCCTCCACCGCGCCCCGGGGGCGGCGGCGCCCCGGACCCCCGGCAGGAGCAGGCCCCCGCCGAGGGTCCGTCCCCCCTACCGGGCCAGCAGGGCGCGCAGCGCCTTGACGACCTCCGCCGGGTCCTCCTCCGCCATGAAGTGGCCGCAGGAGACCGTGGCGTGGTGCAGGTCCCGCGCCCACTCCCTCCACCGGGACAGGGCGTCGAAGCCGAGCTCGGACCCCCAGTCCTGCTGGAGCACCGTCACGGGCATCGACAACGTCCGCCCCGCCGCCCGGTCGGCCTCGTCGTCGGCCACGTCCACCCCGGCCGAGGCCCGGTAGTCGGCGACGATGGAGGGCACCGCCTCCCGGCTCGCCCGCAGGTAGGCGGCGCGCACCGGCGCCGGGATCGCCTCGGGGTCACGCGCCCACACGTCCAGGAAGTGGCCGAAGAACACGTCGGGCTCCGCGCCGATCAACGCCTCGGGCAGACCCGGCCGCTGCGCCATCAGGTACAGGTGGAAGCCCACCGACGCCGACACCCCGTGCATCACGTCCCACATGTCCAGGGTCGGCAGCACGTCCAGCGACGCCAGGTGGGTGACGGCGCCGGGGTGGTCCAGGCCCGCGCGGATCGCGACCAGCGCACCGCGGTCGTGGCCCGCCAGCGCGAACCGGTCGTGGCCCAGGGCCGCGGCCAGGGCGACCACGTCCGCGGCCATGGTCCGCTTGGCGTAGGCGCGCCCGTCGGTGTCGGCGGGCTTGTCGCTGTCACCGTAGCCGCGCAGGTCCGGGCAGATGACGGTGTGGTCGGCGGCCAGGTCCGCCGCCACGTGGCGCCACATCAGGTGCGTCTGCGGAAACCCGTGCAACAGCACCAGGGGGCTGCCCGAGCCCCCCACGGCGGCGTTGAGCGCCACCCCCTCGGCCACGGGCACACGCTGGTAGTCGAATCCGCTGATCCTCGGTTCCACGGTTACCTCCACTGGTTCGGTTCTCGGTCCAGAGCATGCCGGGCGCGGATGAGCAGGCGATGAGCGCCCGCTGAGCGCCCCCGCCTGCGACGACCGGCCACGGCCCCGAGCCCGCTACCGTGGAGGACATGACGGGGGAACACGAGGACACGGCCGTGGAGCTGCGCGTCCTGGGCCCCTTGGAGGCCCACCGCGCCCAGGGGCCGCTCCCCCTCCCCGGCCCCCGCCACCGGGCCGTCCTGGCACGGCTGATCCTGGCCCGGGGCCGCACCGTCCCCGTGGACCTGCTCGTGGAGGACCTGTGGGAACACCCCCGCGAGGGCTCGGTGTCCGCGGTCCGCACCTTCGTCTCCGCGCTGCGCCGCTCCCTGGAACCCGACCGGGCCCCGCGCCGGCCCGCCCGCCTGCTCGTGACCGCCCCGCCCGGCTACGCCCTGCGCACCGGCCCCGAGGGCGTCGACGCCTGGAGGTTCGAGGCCGCCCTGACCCGCGCCGGCACCCACCTGGACACCGGGGAGCCGGGCCCCGCACTGGCCGAACTGGACCGGGCGCTGGCCCTGTGGCGCGGCCCCGCCTACGCCGAGTTCACCGCCTACCCGTGGGCGCACCAGGAGGCCGACCGCCTCGAAGGGCTGCGGCTCCTGGCCGTGGAACAGCGCGCCCGCGCCCTGCTGGATTTGGGCCGCGCCGAGCAGGCCGCCGCCGACCTGGACCCCCACGCCGCCGCCCACCCCCTGCGCGAGAACGCCTGGAACCTGCTGGCCCTGGCCCTGTACCGGTGCGGGCGCCAGGGGGAGGCCCTGCACGCCCTGCGCCGCGCCCGCCGCACCCTGGCCGACGAACTCGGCGTGGACCCCGGCCCCGACCTGCGCCGCCTCGAAGCCGACATCCTCGACCACGCACCCCGCCTGACTCCCCCCACCCCCGCGGCCCCCGACCTGCCCGGCCCGACCGACCGCCCCCTCCCCGCCGATCACCCCTTCGTGGGCCGCGCCCACGAACTGGACCTGCTCGAACAGGCCGCCGCCACCGCCACCGCACACGCCCGCACCACACCCGTCCTGGTCTCCGGCGACGCCGGGGCGGGCAAGAGCGCCCTGGCCCGCGAACTCACCCGGCGCCTGGCCCACCGCGGCTGGCGCACCGCCTGGGGGCGCAGCCCCGAACACGACGGAGCCCCGCCCACCTGGCCCTGGACACAGATCACCACCGCCCTGACCGGCACCGACACCGACACACCCCACCCCGGCCCCGCCCCGGGCGACCCCGCCGCCGCACGCTTCCACACCCTGCGCAGCACCACCGACCTCCTGACACGCACCACCGGCCAGGGCCCCCTCCTGCTCGTCCTGGAGGACCTGCACCGCGCCGCACAGGAAACCCTGGAACTGCTCACCGCCCTGGTCGCCGAACACATCCCCGGCCCCCTGCTCATCGTGGGCACCCACCGCACCGGGGAGATCTCCGCACCCCTGGCCGCAGCCCTGGCCCGCCTGGCCCCCCACGAACCCGTCCGCGTCTACCTGGGCGGACTCCCCCAGGACACCACCGGCGAACTCCTGCGCACCGTCCTGGACCACGACGTGGACGCCCCCACCCTGCGCACCATCCACCGGCGCAGCGGCGGCAACCCCTTCTTCGCCCGCGAGCTCGCCCGCCTGCTGCGCACCGACGGCCCGAGCGCCCTGGCCACCGTCCCCGCCGGCGTACGCGACGTCATCCGCCACCGCCTGGCCGCCCTGCCCCCGCCCGCGCAGCGCCTCCTGCACCAGGCCGCCGTCATCGGCCACGACATCGACCCCGACGTCCTGGCCGCCCTGGCCCCGGACCAGGACACCCACCTGGACGCCCTGGACGCCGCCCTGGACGCCGGTTTCCTCACCCAGCAGGACACACCGCTGCGCTTCTCCCACGTCCTGGTGCGCGACACCCTCTACGACTCCCTGTCCCACCCCCGCCGGGCCCGCTGGCACACCGCCGCCGCCGAGGCGATCACCGCCCTGCACCCGGACCGGCCCGGCGCCGACGCCGCCCTGGCCCACCACTACGCCCGCGCGCACACCCCCGCCACCGCCGCCCTGGCCGCGCACCACGCCCGCGCCGCCGCCCTGCAGGCCGAACACCGCTTCGCCCCCTACGAGGCCGCCCGCCTGTGGCAGGACGCCCTCACCGCCCACGACCGCTCCGGCGAGGAGGACCCCCGCGCCCGCCTGGACGCCCTCACCGGACTGGTGCGGGCCCTGGCCCTCACCGGCCGCCTGGAGTCCGCCCGCCACCACCGCGGCCGGGCCGTCGCCGAGGCCGAACGGCTCGGCGACCCCGACCTGAGCGCCCGCGTCATCACCGCCTTCGACGTGCCCGCCCTGTGGCCCCGCAACGACGACCCGGACCTGTCCGCGCACCTGGTCCGCGCCACCGAACGCACCCTGGCCGCCCTGCCCCGGGACCGCGAGGCCCTGCGCGCCCGCCTGCTGGCCGCCCAGGCACTGGAGATGCGCGGAACCCTCGACGGGCGCGGCGCCCGGGCCGCCCGCCTGGCCGAGCAGAGCGCCCGACGCCTGGACGAGCCCGCACTGCTCGCCCTGGCGCTCAACGCCCGCTTCATGCAGTCCTTCTCCCGCACCGGCCGGGCCCCGCAACGGCTGCGCATCGGCGCCGAACTGGTCGCGCTGGCCACCGAGCACTCCCTGGTCACCTTCGAGGTCCTGGGCCACCTCATCCTGGTCCAGGCCCACGCGGCCCTGGCCGACCTGGCCGCCGCCGACACCCACATGCGCGCCGCCGACCGGCTGGGCGCCCTCCACGAGATCCCCCTGGTGGGCGTGTTCACCCACTGGTACGCGGCACTGCGCCTGGCCGTGACCGGCACCGCCCGCGAGGCCGAGGCCGCCTACCGCACCGCGAGCGTGCGCCTGGCGGGAGGCGGCATGCCCGGCATGGAGGAGGGGCTGCTGGACCTGGCCCTGGTGTGCCTGCACCTGCAGCACGGCCACCCCCCGCCCACCACCGACGCCCCCGGCCCCCACGCGCCGTGGATCCGCGCCCTCACCGACCCCGACCGGCCACCGCTGCCGCCCCGACCGCCCCCCGGGCTGCTCGCCGAGGCCCTGGCCTGTCTGGGCGCCCGGGCCGCCGTCGAACGCGGCGACCGCGCCGCCATGGAACGGGCCCACAGCCTGCTGCTGCCCGCCGCCGGGGAACTGGCCGGGGCCGGCAGCGGACTGCTCACCCTGGGCCCGGTCGCCCACCAGCTCGGCGACCTCGCCCTGGCCCTGGGCGACCCCGCCCGGGCCGCGGGCCACTACCGCCGGGCCCTGGAGACCGCCGAGCGGGCCGGCGCACCGCACTGGGCGCGCGCCGCCCGCCGCGCCGCGGACGCACTGGGCTGAGCGCCCCGCACCGGCAGCCCGGACCCCGCCGGCGGGACCCCGGCCACCGACCCCCGGGGCGGCCGGGGCCCCGCCACGAATGTGGCAGCATCCCTGTCATGTCCGTACGCGAACTCGTCGTCCTGGGGACCTCCAGCGCCGTGCCCACCCGCCGCCGCAACCACAACGGCTACTTCCTGCGCTGGGACGGCCACGGCATCCTGTTCGACCCGGGCGAGGGCACCCAGCGCCAGATGCGCACGGCCGGGCTCGCCGCCACCGACATCACCCGCATCTGCCTCACCCACTTCCACGGCGACCACAGCCTGGGCCTGCCCGGCACCCTCCAGCGCATCGCCCGCGACCAGGTCCCCCACACCGTGCGGGTCTGCTACCCCGCCCAGGGCGAGGAGTACTGGCGCAGGCTGCGCCACGCCACCCCCTTCCGCGACACCGACGCCGTCCTGCCCCAACCGGTCGGCGGCCTGGGCGCCTGCCTACTGGGCGAGGAGGACCTGACGCTGACCGCGTTGCCGCTGCGCCACTCGGTCCCCGCCTACGGGTACCGGCTCGCCGAGCCCGACGGGTGGCGGATGCTCCCCGAACGGCTGGCCGCCCACGGGGTCCGCGGCCCCCTGGTGGGACGCCTGCAGCGCGAGGGCGCGGTCACCACCGGCGACGGGCGCCGGGTGGAACTGGCCCAGTGCGCCCGCCCGCGCCGCGGCCAGGTGTTCGCGTTCGTCATGGACACCGCCGAGTGCGAGGGCGCCCTGGAACTGGCACGCGGCGCCGACATGCTGGTGATCGAGTCCACCTACCTGGACACCGAGGAGGGGGGCGAACCAAGTAAGCCCGAAAGGGGCAACGCCACCCCCTGAGCCCGTCGCGAAACACTGAGAGGCGCTGATCTCTCCCCGGCCGGTTGCGGTTCGGTGAACCCCCTGCGGCCCCGCCCGGCCCCCGGCTACGGTGTGCGCGTTCACCACCCCCTGGTCGAAAAGGACTGCCGGTGACCTCCATCGAGCGCACGGCCTACCCCCGGTTCGCCAAGCTGACCTCCGCGCGAATGCTGCACGCCTCCTTCACCCCCCAGAGCGACGAGATCGACTGGGCGCGCGGGCACACCAACAGCCCCCAGGCGCTGCTCGCAGTGCTGGTCGCGTTGAAGTGCCATCAGAAAATGGCACGCTTCCCCGCCGCGGGTGAGGTGCCTGATGAGGTGGTCGACCACGTGCGCCGCTGCCTGGACCTGGACGCCGAGGTCGAGCCCGACCACGGGGCGGGGCGCACCGCCAAGTGGCACCGCAAGCAGATCCGCACCCGGCTGGGCGTGACCTACGACCCGGTGCGGGCCCGGGCGGTGGCCGCCCAAGCGATCGCAGAAGCCGCCCAGGCGCGCAACAACCCGCCGGACCTGATCAACGTCGCGCTGGACCGTTTGGTGGAAGCCTCCCTCGAACTGCCGGGGTTCTCCACCCTGAACGAGATGGCCACCCGCATCACCGAGCGGATGGGCGAGCAGGGCCAGGCCCGCCTCCAGGCTCTGGTGAGCGTGGCCGAGGACGGGTACTCGATGTTCCATCGGCTCAAGAAACCGGCGCAGCGGGCGTCGTGGTCGCGGTTCAAGGCCCAGGCCGCCCACCTGGCCCAGGTGGACGAGATCGGGGACACCGACCTCTGGCTGGAGGGGGTGGCGCCGACCAAGGTCGCGGACTTCGCCGGGGAGGCCGCGGCCCAGGACGCCGACACGCTCTCGCGCTACGAGCCTGTCAAGCGCCTGGCGCTGGTGGCGTGCTTGGTCCACGCCGCCCGGATGCGGGCCCGCGATGACCTGGCCGAGATGCTGTGCAAGCGGGTGGCCTCCAATGTGAAGAAGGCCAAGACCGAGCTGGAGGAGATCCGCCACCGGCAGCGGGCGGTCAACGAGCACCTGATCGGCACCTACCGGGGTGTGCTGGAGCACCTGGATCCCGCCACCCCCGAGACTGCGGCCGAGCGGGCTGAGCGCGCTGCGCAGGTGGTGGAGCAGGCGGGCGGGTTCGACGCCCAGTTCGCCGACATCGAGGAGGTGTCGGCCTTGCACGGCGACAACCACGAGGTGCTGGTGCACCGGTTCTTCCGCAAGGACCGGGCGGTGATGTTCGACCTGGTCGAGAAGCTGGAGTTGACGGCGACTTCCTCGGACGACTCGGTGCTGGTCGCGTTGGAGCACGCCCGGGAGTACGCGGCCAAGCGGCGCGACTTCATCCCGCTGCCCCCGCCCACCGACCCCGGCGACCCCGCCTCGGGGGTCGGCTTCGCCTCGGGCAACTGGCGGCGGGTGGTGTGCGACCGGCGCCGCCCGGGCATGGTGGAGCGGCGCCACTTCGAGGCGATGGTCTTCTGCTATCTGGCCGAGGAGCTGCGCACCGGCGATATCGCCGTGGCCGGGTCGAACGAGTACGCCGACTGGACCGAACACCTGTTGCCGTGGGAGGAGTGCGAGCGCCGCCTGGAGGGTTTTTGCGCCGAGGTCGGCCTGCCCGCCACCGCGGCGGGGTTCGTGGACCACCTGCGCAACCGGCACCTGGACGCCTCCCGGGCCCTGGAGGTGGGGTACGCCGACAACGCCGACCTGGTCATCGACGAGGGTGTGCCCCGGCTGAAGAAGCGCCGCGGCCCCGGCTCGGCCCAGGCGGTGGAGCGGCTGGCTGCGGCGATCGAGGCCCGCCTGCCCGAGCGGTCGCTGCTGGGGATCGTGGGCCGCACCGCGCACTGGCTGGGCTGGCACCACCGGTTCGGGCCCGCCTCGGGATCGGACCCCAAGCTCAAGGACCCACTGGACCGGTACGCGCTGGCGGTCTTCACCGGCGGCATCAACATCGGCCCCACCGAGGCCGCCCGCCACATCGCCGGCGTCACCGCGCGGGAGCTGTCGATGGTGCGCAACCGCCACATCGACATCGCCAAGGTCAACGCCGCCATCGGCACCGTGGTGGGCGCCTTCAACGAGTTGGACGTGGTCAAGGCTTGGGGGGACGGAACCTCGGTGGCCGCTGATGGCACCCAGGTGGCCACCTACGTCGACAACCTGCTGGCCGAGACCTCGATCCGCTACGGCGGGGTCGGCGGCATCGCCTACCACTACGTCGCCGACACCTACGTGGCCCTGTTCTCCCGGTTCATCCCCTGCGGGGTGTGGGAGGCGGTCCACCTGATCGAGGGGTTGCTGTCCAACACCTCCGAGGTCAAGCCCTCCACTGTGCACGCCGACACGCAAGGGCAGTCGGCGCCGGTGTTCACCCTGGCCACCCTGTTCGGGTTCGACCTTTTGCCCCGGATCCGCAATTTCGCCGACCTGACGTTCTTCCGCGCATCCGACAAGGTGCTCTACCCCGGCACCGAGGAGCTGTACGGCGAGAGGGGCCGCAACCTGATCGACTGGCGGCTGATCGAGCGGCACTGGCGCGACCTGATGCAGGTCGCCCTCTCCATCAGCGAAGGCCGGCTGTCCTCGGCCGCGCTGATGCGCCGGCTGCGCTCCAACTCGCGCAAGAACCGTATCTACAAGGTGTTCCGCGAGGTGGGCCGGTCGGTGCGCACGGTGGCGCTGCTGCGCTTTTTGAACGACCCGGCGCTGCGCTCACGGATCACCGCGGCCACCAACAAGGTCGAGTCCTACAACGCCTTCTCCGCCTGGCTGCGGTTCGGCAACGGCGGGGTGCTGGCCGACAACGACCCCGTCGAGCAGGAGAAGCTCATCAAGCTCAACACCCTGCTGGCCAACCTGGTCATCTTCCACAACGCCCTGGACATCGCCGACATCGTCCGCGCCCTGGTGGCCGAGGGGTGGACCATCACCGCCGAGGACCTGGCCGGGCTTTCGCCCTACCTGCGCGCCCACATCCGCCGGTTCGGCGCCTACGCCACCGACGAACTCGGGATCGAACCGGAGGCCTTCGAGGCCGCCCTGGCCGAGATCGACTTCACCGCCTTGGACCTGGCCGCCTAGAACAGACCTGGCCACAGCAGGCGTGGGTGCGATCAACTCCGGGGCGCGCCCACGGCCAGTGACCGCAGGTGCTCGACGATGTCGGCGCATACCCGGTCGAAGACGACCAAGACCTTCTCGGTGGCCGCCTCCAGTACCGCTTCTGCGGGTTCGGAGTCCACCTCCAACAACGTGGTGACCGTCTCGGCCAGGACCAGGCCGGGGTCGCGGTCGATGGGCGGTCCGGTGAAGACCGCCCTGGTCTCCACTTCGAAGAACCCGTTCAGCAGCGCGTGCAGCGCGTAGGCCTGGTCGCTCAGGGCCCGGTCCTGGCGGACGAGACCGTACTGGCGCAGGACATCGAGCACCGCTGTGCACAGGGCCGCGGGCGCGGCCCGGGCGAAGACGTCCCTGCTGTCGGTGTGGTAAGCCATCAACCGCAGGGCGTCCTCGTCACCGGCCTGAAGGCGCCGGTTCAACGGCGGGGTGAGCATGGTGTGCAGCAGCAGAGCCGTCAGGCGTCCGGGCCGCACCAGGCCCGGATCGGCCGCCAGGGCTCGGCGGACCTGGTTCAGGCCCCCCACCAGCTCGCGGCCGAACAGGTCCAGTAGCAGGTCCTCCTTGGTGGCCCAGTACAGGTACACGGTTCCCTTGCCCACCCCGGCGGCACGGGCGATCTCGGCGATGGTGACCTTGCGGATCCCGTGGTCGAACACCAGCTCGCGGGTGGCTCTGAGGATCCGGGTGGCCTTGGGCGAGTCGTGCTCGACCGGCTGAGGCATGGGGATCGTCCTTCCTGGGTCGTGGGCAGGCCCGGTAAGCCGTCAGGGCGCGGCGATGTCCAGGGTCTTCATCTGGAAGTCCTCGCTCTTGGACATCTGTTTCTGCAGGACCGTGCCGATCAGCGGCGCGTTCCTCAGCCGCATCATCGCAGTCCGCCGACGCTGCTGGGGCCGGTCGCCGGGGGTGAAGAGCTGGCGCATCTGCATGCCGCTCTTGAGCTGGTGGGCGATGAAGGGTGACAGGCGCTTGTGCCAGGAGTCCAGGGCACGGTCCAGGTCGTCGGGGTGGCGGTCGAGCATGGTGCCCAGCAGTTCGGCGCCGGCCATGGCGGTGGAGGCTCCCATGCCCGAGTACAGGGTCAGGCACCAGGCGGCATCGCCCAGCAGCACGACGCGGTTGTGGTGCCACTGCTTCATCCGTACCTGGTGGACGGAGTCGAAGAGGAAGTCCTCGGCCTGCTCGAACTCCTCCATCAGCGGGCCCAGGACCGGCCCGGGGGCGTCAGGTCCGAAGGCGGCGCGCACCGAGTCGATGGGCGCGCGGGTGAACTCGGCGTCGATGTCGTCGGTGCGCCAGGAGAAGAGCAGGCCCGGGGCGCGGTCGCCGAAGGCGAAGGTCCAGGCGGAGCGGCCCGGTTCGGCCATCACCACGGCGTCCTGGGAGCGGAAGCCCTCCAACGGTTCGCGCATGAGCGTGGCAGCGATCATGTAGTTCAGGGCGTGCAGGTGGTTGGCGTCGGGGCCGAAGACCAGGCGGCGCACGGTCGAACGCATCCCGTCCGCGCCCACGACCAGGTCGAAGGTCTCGGTGGTCTCGGTACCGGCGTCGGTCTCGCGCAGGGTCACGTGCGCGGCCCCGGCGTCCTGGCGGATGTGCACGGGCACGGTGGCGTAGCGGATCTGCACGTTCTGGGGCAGGGCCTCGAACAGGGCGCCCTCGATGTCGCCGCGCAGCACCAGGCGCGGATGGCCGGGCAGTTCGCCGTAGGACATCCCCTTGCTGCGCCTGCCGGCGCGGTCGACCTCGTAGCCGGCGGTGTCAGGGGCGGTGCGGTCACCGATCTGCTCCAGGACCCCCAGTCGCTGGGCCGTGGCGACGCCGGTGCCGAACACACCGACGAAGTAGCCGCCCGAACGCCGCGAGGGGGCGCGTTCGACCACCACCGGCTCCCAGCCGATCTGGTGCAGCCGCAGCGCGGCAGCGGCCCCGGCGATACCCAGCCCGACTACCAGCGCACGCGGTTTGCGACTCGTGCCCGTCATATCTTTCGTCCCTTCATCGGAGGCTGTCCGCCCCACGGTAGAACCAACTGACCAAAATACCCAAATAGTCAGTTTGTGGCGTGGGGCACAATGCCCCTCCGGGGGGATCGGCCCGGGCTTGGGCGGTGGCATTCCTCGCGGTGAGAGCGACTGGGCGCGCAGATGCTTCGGGTGTCGTTCAAACGGTCGATTGCCGAACGCCACCGGCCTGGGGCGGGCCGGTGGCGTTCTTCCAGGACACGGTGTTCATCAACCCGTTCGTTCACCCGGCGGTCCTACCCTGGATTCCGAACGCGTTTTCCGAACGCCGGGAGGTAGGGATGGCGCTGGTCGGACTGGTGCGGGTCAGCACGAGCAAGCAGGAGACCCGACGCCAGCACGCGGACCTGGACCCGATCTGCGTCAAGGTCTTCGAGGAGAAGGTCAGCGGCAAGCTCAAGGTCAGCGACCGGCCCGCCTTGAAGGCCGCCCTGGACTACATGCGCCCCGGCGACATGCTCACCGTCCAGGAGGCCGACCGGCTGGGCCGCAACCTCCTCGAAGGGCTGATCGTGCTCAACGACCTGTTCGAGCGCGGCGTGGCGGTCAAGATCCTGGACGGCATCGCCGCCGGCGAGCACACCGAGCGCAGCCTGATCCTGGACCTGGCGCTGGCCCTGGCCGAGGACCGCCGCCGCGACATCGTCCGCAAGACCAAGAGCGGCCTGGAATCGGCCGCCCGCGCCGGGCGCAAGGGCGGACGCCCCCGCGTGGTCGATGCCGACAAGCGCCGCGCGATCCTGGCCCGCCGCGCCGAGGGCCAGTCGCTGAGGCAGATCGCCCGCGGCGTCGGGGTGAGCCTGGCTGTGGTGCACGGTGAGATCAAAGCAGCGGAGAACAACCCCGAGCCGCAATAGCTCTCAGCTACCCGACGACCTGCCCATTGCCCCTTTCGGGCTTACTTGGTTCGCCCCCCAGGAGGGGCTGGCCGCCTCCTACGGGCACCTGACCGCACGCCAGGCCGGGCGCATCGCCGCCCGGGCGGGGGTGCGCACCCTGGTGCTGACCCACATCTCCGAACGCTACGAGCAGAGCGAGGACCCGCTCTTCGCCGCCCAGGCCGGCCAGGAGTTCGACGGCCGCATCGTCCTGGCCCAGGACCTGGACCGCATCCCCCTGCCGGCCCGCGACTCCTGAAGGGGCGCCCCCGCGCGGGGCGGGCGCGCGGGCGCCGAGTTCACCGGCCGGACACGGAGGAGCGCCGGGCGTTCACGCACCGTTGCGGCAGGGTCGCTACGTTCGCACCGTCAGCGCACCCGGCAGAAAGGCCCGGCACCCCATGCCCGCCTCCCCCCGATCCGCCGCCCGCCGCACCCTCGCCCTCCTGAGCGGCGCCGCCCTGGCGATGGCCGCACTCCCCGCCTCCCCCCACGCCCTGGCCCAGACCGTCCCCGAACGCGTCCTCCTCTCCCCCACCGCCGACCCCTCCACCTCCCAGACCCTCACCTGGCGCACCGCCGAGGCCGGCGACCAGGTCCTGGAGATCGCCCCCCGGACCGACCCCGACCAGGTCACCCGCGTCCCGGCACGCACCACCGCCCGCATCGGCGGCACCTACCACGCCGCCACCGCCACCGGCCTGGAACCCGACACCGCCTACCGGTACCGGGTCGGCGACGGGGCCGGCGCCGACACCCCCTGGCGCACCCTCACCACCCCCGCCCAGGACGCGCAGCCCTTCGACTTCCTCTACTTCGGCGACATCCAGAACGACATAACCCGGGGCGCCGCCCCCGTGGTCCGCGCCGCCCTGGCCGCCGAACCCGACGCCGAACTGGCCGTGCACGCGGGCGACCTCGTCGACAGCGCCAACAGCGACTCCCAGTGGGGGGAGTGGTTCGACGCCTTCGGCGCCCAGGCCACCGGCGGCATCAACCACATCGCCGCCCCCGGCAACCACGAGTACTCCGGCGCGAACCTGAGCGGCCACTGGGCCCCGCAGTTCCCCGGCGCCGCCAACGGGCCCGACTCCGGCCGCGACCTGCCCCGGACCGTCTACCACACCGACTACCAGGGTGTGCGCTTCATCGTCCTCAACTCCAACTACCGCAACGCCGCCCCGCTCAACGCGTCGGCGTGGCTGCGCACCCAGCAGCAGTGGCTGGAGCAGGCCCTGAGCCAGAACCCCCACCGGTGGACCGTGGTCACCTTCCACCACCCCGTCTTCTCCAACAGCCCCGGCCGCGACAACGCCCCCCTGCGCCAGGCCTGGCTGCAGACCCTGGAGGAGTACGACGTGGACCTCGTCCTGCAGGGCCACGACCACTCCTACAGCCGCGGCAACCTGGTACGGAACCGCACCGGCGACCCCGACGTGCAGACCGGCCCCGTCTACGCGGTCACGGTGACCGGCCCCAAGATGTACGACGTCGGCGACGGCAACTGGACCGCCAACGGAGCCGAGGCCCGCGTACAGCTCGGCCACACCCAGACCTTCCAGGCGGTGTCGGTGGACGGCGACACCCTGCGGTACCGGGCGCGCACCGCCCAGGGCACGGTCGTGGACTCCTTCACCATCGTCAAGGACCAGGACGGCAAGCGCGTCACCGACACCCTCTGACCCCCGGCCCTCCCTCCAGGGGTGTCCCCGTGTTCGGGCGGGGACACCCCGCCCCCGGGGCGGCAGGAGCCTCCCGCACACGGCGCGCCCCCGGGCACGGCGCCCCGCGGACCACCTGCCCGCACCCGCCCGGACGCTTCGTCCGCGAACGCACCGTCCATGACGCATCCTGGAGGACATGCACGCTCCCGACGGATCCCGCCTGGCCGCACTGGCAGCACTCCTGGCCGACCCCACCCGGGCCGGGGTGTGCCTGGCCCTGCTGGACGGGCGCGCCTGGACCGCCGGGGAACTCGCCCGCCACACCGGTGTGGGCGCCTCCACCATCAGCGCGCACCTGACCAGGCTCACCGAGGGCGGCCTCCTCGCCCAGGAACGCCAGGGCCGCCACCGCTACGTCCGCCTGGCCGACGCGGGCGCGGCCCGCCTGGTCGAGACCCTGGCCTCCCAGGCCGCCCCCGCCGCCGACCCCCCGCGCACCCTGCGCACCTCACGAGCCAACGAGGCCCTGGCCCGCGCACGCACCTGCTACGACCACCTGGCCGGACGCCTGGGCTGCGCCCTCACCGACGCCATGACCCGCCGCGGACTGCTCCGCCAGGACACCGGGTTCGCCCTCACCGAGGACGGCCTGGCCTGGTTCGGCGACCACTCCATCCCCCTGGAGCGCACCCGCTCACGCCCCCTGGCCCGCCCCTGCCTGGACTGGACCGAACGCCGCACCCACCTGGCCGGGACCGCCGGAGCCGCACTGTGCGCCCACGCCCTCCACGCGCGCTGGCTCACCCGGATCGGCTCGGGCCGCGCCCTGAGGATCACCGACCGGGGGGCGCAGGCCCTGGGGGAGGCCCTGGACCTGGACGCGGACACACTTCGCTGACCGCCGCAGCGTCCGCCCCCTACCGTCCTCCCATGACCTCCTCGCCCACCCCCCGCCACCGGGCCGCCCCGGCAGCCGCAGGCCTCACCGTGCTGCTGTGGGCCTCGGCCTTCGTCTCCATCCGCAGCGCCGGGGAGTTCTACTCCCCCGGCGCCCTGGCCCTGGGCCGCCTGGCGGCCGGCTCCCTGGTCCTGGTCGCACTCCTGGCGGCGACCCGCACAGGCCTGCCCGCCCGCGCCGCCTGGCCGGGCATCGCCGCCTCGGGCGTGCTCTGGTTCGGGGTGTACACGGTCGCCCTGAACCGGGGCGAGCGCGAGGTCGACGCGGGCACCGCCGCCATGGTCGTCAACCTCGGGCCGATCCTCATCGCCCTGCTGGGCGCCGCGTGGTTGGGCGAGGGGCTCCCCCGCCCGCTGCTGTGGGGGACCGCGGTCGCCTTCACCGGCGCCGTGGTCGTGGGGATCGCCACCGCCGGAACCGAGGACGCCTCCGTCCTGGGCGTCCTGCTGTGCCTGGTGGCCGCGGTGACCTACGCCGTCGGCACGGTCTGCCAGAAGCCCGCGCTGCGCCACGCCTCCCCCCTGCAGGTCTGCGCGTTCGGCTGCCTGGTGGGCACGGCCGCGTGCCTGCCCTTCGCCGGGGACCTGGCCGCCGAGGCGGCCCGCGCCCCCGCCGCGGCCACGCTCAACATGCTCTACCTGGGGGTGTTCCCGACCGCGATCGCCTTCACCACGTGGGCTTACGCCCTGGCGCGCATGCCCGCGGGCCGGCTGGGCGCCACCACCTACCTGGTGCCGGTCCTGGTGGTGGTGCTCTCCTGGGCGGCCCTGGGGGAGACGCCCGCGCCGCCGGCGTTCGCGGGAGGGGCCCTGTGCCTGGCCGGGGTGGCGATCTCCCGCCGCCGTTCGCCCGCACCGCCCTCCCCCGCGCACGAGGGCCCGCCGACGGCGCCCTCCCCCGGCCGCGCATCAGGTGCGTGAGCGGCCCGCCTGCGGGCCGACGGTCCCCCCGCGCGAGGAGGCGGCGCCCCGGCCTCAGCCGCCGCGGGGGGCGTCCAGCAGGGCGCGGGCGCGCCGGTGCAGGTCCTCGACCTCGCCCGTGCGCGCCGCCCCGCGGGAGCGGGGCTCGCCCGAGGCCAGGGCGTGGGCCTCGCGCAGCGCGACCAGTGCGCGGGCCAGGCCCCGCCGGGCGGCCGGGTGGGCGCCGCCCTCCCGCTCCAGCGCCAGGCGGGCCCGCTCCCCCTCGGCCAGGGCGGCCTCCAGGTGCTCGTCGGCCCTGCGGTTGGCCAGCACGGCGCACACCACGATGCCCACCGCGGCCCCCAGCACGGTCGCCCACAGCCGCTCGGCCGCCAGGTCCTGCGCCCCGCCCGTCGGGTGGGCCAGCCCCGACAGGGCCAGGGTGAGCGGGGTGACGAACACGATCGCGTAGGAGTAGTTGGTGACCACCACCATCTCCGCGGCCATCTGGCACAGCACCACCAGCGCGATGACGCCCAGGGGCGAGTAGTCGAAGGAGAAGAGCACGGCCGCCAGGGCCACGCCCACGAGCGTGCCCAGGGCGCGCTGCAGGGTGCGGTGCCAGGTGGTGGTGACGTCGGTGGCCTGCAGGACCGACCCGGCCGAGACGGCCGCCCAGTACCCGTGGTCCATCCCCGCGGCCCAGGCCAGGGCCCCGGCGAGCAGGGAGGCCAGCCCCACCCGGGCCACCGAGACCGGGGTGGGCGAGGGGGAACGCAGCGCACCGCGCAGGCGCTCGGCCGCACCGGGCGCGGGGGTGCTGTGCCGGCGCAGGTGCTCGGCGTGGGCGGCCAGGGCGGCGCGCTCTCGGCCCGCGACCAGGGGCCGCACCCCGCGCTCGCGCCGTGTGCGGCGGGCGAGCTCGCCCATCTCGGCGGCGGCGCGGGCGTCGCCGAGGGCGTCCCCCGTGCCGCCGAGCAGGGACTCGGACCGGGCGGTGAGGATCTCCAGCGACTCCAGCACGGGGGCGCTCCCCGGCCGGGCGGGGCGGGTGCGGGAGAGCAGCGTGGTCCAGGCGTGCTGCACGGCGGACTCGGCGGCGGCGCGGGTGGCGCCGGTGGGCCCGCCCAGGTGCCGGGCCAGGGCGTACAGGGCGCGGGAGACCGCCAGGCGCTCGGGGGCGGTGGGGTGGACCAGGGCTCCGGCCACGGCCGCGGCCCAGCACAGGGCGGCGGCCGCCGCGGTGACGGCCACCTCCAGGGGGAGCGCGGCCAGGGTCTGCGGGTTGTAGGCGGCCACACCGGTGGCGAAGACGAACATCAGCCCCGCGGGGGCGCCGAAGGCCAGCGCGTCGGAGAGGTACTTGGCTCCGGCGGCCACCAGGGAGCCCGCCAGGACCGCGGCCAGGGGGTGGGAGAACAGGGCCGCGGTGAGCCCGCCCACCGCCACCGCCAGGGTGAGGGCGGCGCCGACGACGGCAAGGACCCGGGCGCGGCGGGCGTAGGTGTCGTCGCGCGCGTACAGGGCGGTGAAGCAGCCCATGGCGGCGTAGGGCGCCAGGTCCACGCGCCCCAGGGCGTGGAGCAGCAGCAGGGGCAGGGCCACGCACGCCCCCGCGCGCAGGGCGGTGAGGGTGACGTTGCCGTGGACGCGGCGGGGGGCGAAGGCCCCGCGGACACCGAGGACGCCGCGCAGGGACGCCACCTTGGACAAAAAGTAATTCACAAGTAAATTATATTAGGGTGGTCCACCGGCACACACCACCCGCGGAGAGGGAGACCTCCCCCACCAGGAAGGCCACCATGAGCGACGCCGTCTCCCGCTTCCTCCGCAGCTGGACCCGCCTGCGCCCCGACCTGGACCTGTCCACCGTGGCCGCCATGGGCCGCGTCCTGCGCCTGGCCGCCCTGATGAACAACATCACCGAGGACGGCCTGGCCGGCGCCGAGGTCACCCGCCCCGAGTTCGAGGTCCTGGCCGCCCTGCGCCGCTCCCCCGACGGCCTGCGCCCCCGCCAGCTCACCCGCGAGACCATCGCCTCGGGCGCCTCCACCACCAAGCGCCTCACCCGCCTGGAGTCCGCCGGACTCATCACCCGCACCCCCCTCGAACGCGACCGCCGCGAGGTCCAGGTCCGCCTCACCGACCGCGGCCGCACCCTGGCCGACACCCTCTTCGCCGCCCAACTCGACCGCGAGGCCACCGTCCTGGCCCCCTTGAGCACCGACGAACAAGCCCAGCTCGCCGACCTGCTCGCCCGCGTCCTGGCCCCCATCGACCGAGCCTGAACCCGTACCCGCCCCACCACCCGGACGTCCACCACCCACCCCCGTCCACCACCCGCCCCACCACACCCACCAGGACCCCCTCATGAGCCGCGAACCCCACACCCGCCTCGCCCGAGCCCTGGCGGCCCTGCTCCAGGACCCCCGCCCCGTCACCGGCGTCCAACGCCTGCGCGGCGGCAGCAAGAAGGGCGTCTACCGCCTCACCCTCGACCACACCGACACCGTCATCGCCTACCTGTGGCACAGCACCGAGGACTACTGGCACACCGGCGCCGCCCACAGCCAGGACCCCGCCGACCCCTTCTCCCACGCCTCGGGCCCCCACCTGTTCACCGCCGCCCACCGCGCCCTGACCGACCTGGGCGTACGCGTGCCCCGCCTGCTCGCCCACGACACCACCGGCACCCACCACCCCGGCGCCATCGCCCTGGTCCAGGACGTGCCCGGCCCCACCCTCGAAGAACTCCTCGAACGCGACCCCGCCACGGCCGCCCCCGTCCTGGACCGCCTCGGCGCCTTCCTGCGCACCATGCACGCCACCACCCACCCCGGCTTCGGCAAGGTCCACCACCTCACCACGGGAGGCCGCCCCCACGCCCCCTCCTGCGAACAGACCGTCCTGGACCGCGCCCTGGCCGACCTGGACGAGGCCGCCGCACGCGATGCGCGCCTGCACCCCCACCACGCACGGCTCACCAGCGCCCTGCACACCCTGGCCCACCGCATCACCCCGCGCCGCGAACACGTGCTCATCCACGGCGAACTCGGCCCCGACCACGTCCTGGTCGACACCGACGGAACCCCCGTCCTCATCGACATCGAGGGCATGATGTTCTTCGACGCCGAATGGGAGCACTCCTTCCTGCGCCTGCGCTTCGGCGAACACCACCCCCGCCTGCGCACACGCACCCCCGACCCCCACCGCAGCGCCCTGTACGACCTGGCCATGCACCTGTCCCTGGTCGCCGGCCCCCTGCGCCTGCTCGAGGGCGACTACCCCGACCGCGCCTTCATGCTCTCCATCGCCGAACACCACCTGGCACGCGCCCTGCAGACCACCGCCTGACACACTCGCCGACCATGGACACCATGGACACCTTCGACCACCTGTGGAACACCGACACCGTCTGGCTCAACACCGCCCAGTACGGCATCCCGCCCGCCCCCGCCCACCAGGCCCTCGACCAGGCCCTGCACGCCTGGAGGTCGGGCACCGGCGACCCCCTGCACTGGGGGCGGGCCGTCCACGACACACGCACCAACCTGGCCGCGCTCGTGCACGCCCCCGCCCAGGACATCGCCCTGGGCACCGCGGTCTCCCAGATCGCCGGCACCCTCGCCGCCTCCCTGCCCGCCGGGGCCCGCGTCCTGGTCCCCCAGGACGAGTTCTCCTCCCTCGTCCTGCCGTGGCTGTCCCAGGCCGACCGCGGCGTCACCGTGCGCACAGCCCCCCTGCAGCACCTGGCCGAGAGCGTGCGCCCCGACACCGACCTGGTCGCCTACAGCCTGGTCCACTCCGCCACGGGGCGCATCGCCCCCACCGCCGACATCGCCTCCGCCGCACGCGCCCACGGCGCGCGCCTGGTGGGCGACGCCACCCAGGCCGCCGGATGGCTGCCGGTACGGGCCACCGACTTCGACGCCCTGCTCGGCGCCGCCTACAAGTGGCTCATGGCCCCGCGCGGGCTGGCCTTCGCCTACCTGTCACCGGCACTGCGCGCCGAGCTGCGCCCCCACAACGCCGGCCCCGCCGCCACCCGGGACCCGGCCGCCTCGCTCTACGCCGGCGACCCGGCCCCGGAGCTGTCCGAGACCGCCCGGGCCTTCGACACCTCCCCCAACTGGTTCGCGTGCGTGGCCGCGGCCGCCTCCACCCGCGTGCTCCTGCAGGCCGGAGTGGAACGGGTCCGCGACCACAACGTCGCCCTGGCCGACCGCCTGCGCGCCGCCCTGGGCCAGGAGCCCGGCGGTTCGGCGATCACCTCGGTGGAGCGGCCCGGGGCCGCCGAGCGCCTGGCGCGTGCGGGGATCGTCACCACGAGCCGGGGCGGCGGGACACGCCTGGCCTTCCACCTGTACAACACCCCGCAGGACGCCGACCTGGCCGCGCGCGCCCTGCTCTGAGCCGCGGGCCCGGCAGGGGCACGGCGCGGTGGCCGCAAGGACGCACGGCCCTGCGGGCCGGGCCCTCACCCGCACCGGCCACCGCGCCCGCACCCGTGCGCCCCGGATCAGTCCCGCGCCGGGCCCGAGCGGACGTTGCCCAGCTCCCGGGTGACCGCTATCTCGATGGCGACCCGCCCGGGGTTGGGACGCGGGGCCCGGTAGCGCCCGGTGTACAGGCGCACCGCCTCGGCCACCGCCTCCGGGTCGCGCGTCACCGTGGCCGTGCCCTCCAGGGTGGACCAGCGCGCACCCTCCACCTGCGACACCGACACCCGCGCCCCGGGGTGGGCGGCCAGGTTGCGCGCCTTGAAGCTGGCCCCGTCGGCGATCACCCGGACCAGGCGGCGCCCGGGGTCGTAGGTCGCCCCCACCGGGACCTGGTGGATGCTGCCGTCCGGACGCGGACTGGCCAGCGTGCAGATGCGGCGCTCGCTCCAGAAGGCGAGGAAGGGGTCGTCGGGGATCTGGGACACGGGCGGCTCTTCTCTGGTCGTCGAATCAGGGCACGGCTGAGGACCCCAGGATCCCAGAACCCCGGGTGTGCGGTGGCGCACACCACATTGACGCGTCAAACTCCGTCAATAAACTTGAGTCCATCAGCATCAAGTTATGTTTCTGAGACTTTCTCGGGGGTTCACACCATGCTCCTCACCCGCACCATCCCCTTCGACCCCACCCGCGCCGCCACCGCCCACCAGCGCACCGTCCCCATGGACATCCTGCGCACCGAGGACGAACTCCTCGTCCGGCTCGACCTGCCCGGCGCCGACGCCGACAGCATCGACCTGGAGGTCGAACGCGACGTACTCACCGTCAACGCCCGGCGCCCCGCCCGCCAGGAGGGGGCCGCCCCCGTCCTGACCGAGCGCCCCACCGGCCCCTTCACCCGGCGCCTGCGCCTGGGCCGGGACCTGGACACCGACAACATCGGCGCCGACTACACCGACGGCGTCCTGACCCTGCGCCTTCCCGTGGCCGAGAAGGCCAAGCCGCGCAAGATCCTCCTGGACCAGGGCGGCGCGACCCTCTGACGCCCACACGGCCGAGGGGGCGCGGGGCCACGGGGAACCCCGCGCCCCCTCGGCGCGAGAACGCGCGGGGGCGCCCCACCCAGGGGCGCCCCCGCGCGGGCAGGTGCGGCCGGGCACACCGGGGGCCGACGGCGCCCGGCCCCGCACCCGGGGGGCCGGTGCGCGGTCAGGCCGCGCGGGCCCCGTCCAGGAACAGCGACACCAGGGCGGCGGCCGCCTCCTCGGGGGAACCCGGCGCCATGTCCACCGCCCTGGCCAGGTGCAGGAAGGCGTTGCACAGCAGAGCCGGGTCCCGGTCGGCGAGCTCGCCCTCGGCCACCGCCCGCGCCAGGCGCGCCGTCACCGGCTCCAGCAGCCTGCTCACGTACGCCTCGCGCAGCTCCTTCTCCGCATCCCCCTCCAGCTGCCCCAGGGAGTCGAACAGGTGCTGCTCGAAGGAGGAGGTGGCACCCGTGGGGTCGGCCACGGCGCCCACGATGACGGCCCGCAGCTGAGCGGCGAGCCCGCCCGGGGCGGCCAGCGACTCCTGCAGGCTGCGGCCGCGCCTGTCGATGAAGTCCAGGGCCACGAGCTTGTGCAGGGTCTCCTTGCCGCCGGGGAAGTGGTGGTAGAGCGTGGGCTTGCGCACGCCGACCTCGGTGGCCACGGCCTCCAGCGAGGTGCCGCGGTAGCCGCGGGCGGCGAAGTGGGCGGCGTAGACGGACATGGCCCTGGCCCGGGTGTCGCCGGTCATGGTGGGCTCCTCGCTGGTGGACGGCGGTGCGGACCGGGGCGCCGACCCGCACCCGCGACTCTACCGACCAGTCGGTAGAGTCGCAAGCCGGGGACCTCCGCACCCCCGCGACCACCACCCCCGGGAGGAAACCCCTCACCCCCGCCCCCACACGGGCGGATCCGCCCGCCGCGAGACCAGATCCACCACCTGCGCCACCAGCGCCAAAGGCACCCCCAACCGGCGCAGCAGACCGATCCGCCGCGCCCGCTCCACCCGCCCCGGCGCATAGAACCAGTCCCCCACCCGGTCCGGCACCAGCAGCCCCGAACGCTCGTACAACCGCAACGCCTTGGGAGAGAGCCCCCACGACGCGCGAACTCCCCCCGCGACAGCCCGCCCCGGACCCCTTCGGCAACCATGCGCGCCAGTGTGCCCCCTGCCCCAAGGGCACGGTCGACCCCGCACCGCCCTGTAGTAGAGTCCCCGGCCCACCCCTGCGACCGCGGAGACCCCCATGACCGCGCCCACCCCCCACACCCAGGGCCTACTCCCCACCGCCGACGGACACCACCTGTACTGGCACGAGTACGGCAACCCCCGCGGCCACCCCGCCCTGGTCCTGCACGGCGGCCCCGGCAGCGGCTGCCACCCCGCCTACACCGACTTCTTCGACACCGACCGCTACCGCGTCATCATGCTCGACCAGCGCGGCAGCGGACGCTCCACCCCCAACGCCCGCCACACCACCACCGACCTGAGCACCAACACCACCCACCACCTCATCCACGACATCGAAGCCCTGCGCACCCACCACCGCCTCACCACCTGGCACGTCCTGGGCCTGTCCTGGGGCTGCACCCTGGGCCTGGCCTACGCCCAGGCCCACCCCGAACACGTCAGCGCCCTGATCCTGGCCGCGGTCACCAACACCACAGCCGCCGAGGTCCACTGGCTCACCCACGCCATGGGCCGGGTCTTCCCCGAGGAATGGGAACTCTTCCGCCACGGCGCCGGACCCGGCGCCGACCCCCACGACCTGTCCACCGCCTACGCACACCGCCTGGCCCACCCCGACCCCCAGGTACGCTTCGACGCCGCCCGCGCCTGGTGCCGCTGGGAGGACGTCCACGTCTCCACCGCCCCCGGCCACACCCCCCACCCCGCCTTCGCCGACCCCGCCTTCCGCATGACCTTCGCCCGCCTGGTCACCCACTACTGGTCCCACGCCGCCTTCCTCCCCGACGGGCAGCTCCAACGCGACGCCCACCGCCTGGCGGGCACCCCCGGGGCCATGGTCCACGGGCGCATGGACATCAGCGGACCCGCCGACATCGCCTACCGGCTCTCGCGCACCTGGACCGACGCCGACCTGGTGGTGGTCGAAGAAGCCGGACACGGAGCGGGCACCACCACCCTCAAAGCGGCGACCCGCGCCGCCACCGACCGGCTCGCCCCCTGAGACCCCCGCCCCAGCGGCCGAGCGCCGGGCGGGGCGGCGCCTCAGGCGCCCCGCCCGGCAGGGCTCACCCCCGCCCCTGGCGCTCCTTCACCTCCCGCACCAACACCTCCACCTCCTCCTCGGTGTTGAAGTAGTGCACCGAGGCCCGCACCGCCTCGTCCACCCCCTCCCGCGGCTCCCACACCTGGTTCCACACCCGCGCCACACTCACGTTCACCCGGGCCCCCACCAGGTGCGCCCGCACATGCTCGGCCGGCACCCCCCGCACCGCGAACGTCACGATCCCCGACCGCACCGCCCCCCGGTCCAGCACCCGCACCCCCGCCACCTGCCCCAACCGCTCCCGCGCGTACTCCGCCAGAGCCCCCACCCGCTCCCGGACCCGCTCCAACCCCAGCGCCACCGCGTAGTCCACCGCCACACCCAAACCGATCTGACCAGCCACACTGCGCTCGAAACTCTCAAAACGACGCGCATCGGCACGCACCCGGTACTCGCCCTCCCCCACCCAGTGCGCCGAGGACACATCCACCACCGCCGGCTCCACCAGGTCCGCACCCGCACGCGCGTACAGAAAACCCGTCCCCCGCGGCCCCCGCAGGAACTTGCGCCCCGTCCCCGTCAACAGATCGCACCCCAACCGCTCCACATCCAGATCCCACTGCCCCACCGACTGGCACGCATCCAACAGGAACACCGCCCCCGCCGCCCGGCACAGCGCCCCCACCTCCTGCACGGGGTTGACCAACCCGTTGTGCGTGGGCATGTGGTTCAACGCCACCAACCGCACCCCGCCCCGCCCCAGCTCCCGCTCCAACGCCCCCAGATCCACCACCCCCTCCGGGCCGTCCGGAACCACCTCCACCCGCACACCCCGCTCACGGGCCGCCTTGACCAGCCCCAACGCGTTACTGGGGTACTCGCTCGTGGTCGTCAGCACCCGGTCCCCCGCCTCCAGGCGCACCGCACCGAACCCCGCCTCCCACGCCCGCGTCGCACTCTCCACGAACGCCACCTCCTCCGGCCGCGCCCCCAGCATCCGCGCCACCGCCGTGTAGAACCCCTCCACCAGCCCCTCGGCGCGCTCGGCCGCCTCATAGCCGCCCACCCGCGCCTCCAACCGCAGGTGCCCCACCACCGCCTCCACCACCGGCACCGGCGGCAACGACGAACCCGCGTTGTTCAGATGCACCAGATCCGCGACCGCCGGGGTGTCCGCCCGCACCGCGCCCACATCGATTCCCATACACCGCCACCTTCCAGGAGGAGACCACCAACCCCCCGGAACCTACCCACCGCCCACCCCGCCCAGCGCACCGCAGCCACCCACAACACCCACACCCGATGTGGGCCACAACGCCCCCGCACACGACCCACCCACCCCCACCCATCAGCCACAATGACCACACACACCACACCCGTCACAAGAGAGCACCGCCATGCCCCTGCCCAAAGCCGAACTCCACCTCCACATCGAAGGCACCCTCGAACCCGAACTCGCCTTCACCCTCGCCCACCGCAACGGCATCACCCTGCCCCACCCCACCGTCCAGGACCTGCGCGCCGCCTACTCCTTCACCGACCTGCAGTCCTTCCTGAACCTCTACTACGAGCTCATGGACGTCCTGCGCACCGAAGCCGACTTCACCGACCTGGCCAACGCCTACCTCACCCGCGCCGCAGCCCAGGGCGTGCGCCACGCCGAGATCTTCTTCGACCCCCAGGCCCACACCAGCCGCGGCATCCCCCTGGACACCGTCGTCAACGGCCTGGCCGCCGCCCTGGACACCAGCCTGCGCGACCACGGCATCAGCACCGCCCTCATCCTGTGCTTCCTCCGCGACCGCCCCGCCTCCGAAGCCCTGCACACCCTCCACCAGGCCCGCCCCCACCTGCACCGCATCAGCGCCGTGGGCCTGGACTCCGCCGAGGTCGGACACCCGCCCCAGAACTTCACCGCCGTCTTCGCCGCCGCCCGCGACCTGGGCCTGCGCTGCGTCGCCCACGCCGGAGAGGAAGGACCCCCCTCCTACATCTGGCAGGCCCTGAACCTCCTGCACGCCGAACGCATCGACCACGGCATCCGCGCCCTGGAGGACCCCGACCTGCTCGCCCACCTGGCCCGCACCCAGACCCCCCTCACCGTGTGCCCCCTGTCCAACGTGCGCCTGCGCGCCGTGCCCACCCTCGCCCAGCACCCCCTGCCCGCCCTCCTCGACGCCGGGCTCCTGGTCACCGTCAACTCCGACGACCCCTCCTACTTCGGCGGCTACGTCCACGACAACTACGAGGCCCTGCGCACCCACCTGGGCCTGGACGAGGCCACCCTGCGCCAACTCGCCCGCAACTCCTTCACCGCCTCCTTCCTGCCCCCCGAACGCAAGAAGGCCCTCATCGCCGAAGTCGACGCCCACCCCGCCACCGGGTAGACACACCACAGGCCCCCTCCCCCCCAGGGGAGGGGGCCCCTCCACCGCCACCGCCTCACACCCAGGCCAGCGACTGCCCGTGCTCACCGGCATAGGCCACCACCCGCCCGTCCACCGCCACCGTGAAATCGGTCTCCACCACCGGCTCCGCGTTCTCCCACCCCGCGAACACCCGCCACCCCTCGTTCGCCACCCAGCGCCCCTCCAGGGCACCCACCACCCGCACGAACTCCTCCCGCCGCTCCTGCGACAGGTAGGCCAGCACCGCACTGTGGAACACCACCAGCGTCGCCCCCGCCGGGGCCAGGGCCGCCACCGCACCCACCCGCTCCACCAGGTCCCCCTCCACCAGCAGCGGCGGATCGGCCGCCACCACCGACGCCGCCCCGCGCAGCCGCGCACGCCGCCCCTCCTCCTCCCGCCCCGGCCACACCAGCGCCTCCAACCAGCGCACATCCTCCTCGGCGCCCGCATCCAACGGGTTCAGGTCCACCCCCGCCCGCCACACCACCCGCGGCACCCGCTCCGGAACCGGCACCCCGCCCGAGGTCGCACACTCCAACAGCACCGGGCTGCCCGCAGGGCCCACCTGCGCCCCGCTGTCGAAGGAGTACCGGTACCGGTCCGGATACAGGCACAGCCCCGCCGAGGCACCCACCTCCAACAGCGCCAACGGGCCCGGCACACCCGCCAGCACCGGCAGCAGCGCCGTACACCGGCGCACCTCGTTGGTCTGGGTGTGCCGCTCCATCACCACCCGCCGCACCTGCTCCCAGTGCCCCACCAGCCACGCCCGCCACGGCTCCCACCCCTGCACCGGCCCGCCCAGGTAGCGCACCGCCCCCAACAACAGGTTGGGCTGCCTCTTGTTGCCCCGCGGCAGGGACGCCACCAGACCCAGCACCTCCCCGTCCCGCGCCACCTCCTCACAGATCCGCGCATAGGCGGGGGAACCCCCCGCCGCACAGTGCCGGGCGAAACCGCGGTACCCGCGCGCAAGGCGCTCAAGGTCCGCTCCACCGTCCACAGCAGGGCCCACGGCCCACACCCACCTCTCACACCGGGGGAAGAGGACACCGAACCCCTACCCGCCCCCACACCGCACCGCCCCTGTGGCGCCCCTCACCCCTGCTCCCCCAGCAGGAACCGCGAGTACGAGCGCGCCAGCGCCACCACCCCGGCCGGCGCGCTCTCCACCGACCCCGCGTCGAAGGGCGGGCGCGGGTCGTACTCGGTGGCCAACTGCACCAGCTGCGCCGCCTGCAACCCCGCCAACCGCTCCGCCAGCGCCAACGCCATGTCGATCCCCGCCGACACCCCCGCCGCCGTCACGTACTTGCCCTCCCACACCACCCGCTCGCGCACGGGCACCGCACCCCAGCGCCCCAGCTCCTCCACCGCCGCCCAGTGCGAGGTGGCCCGGCGCCCCTCCAACAGCCCCGCCGCCGCCAGCACCAGCGAACCCGTGCACACCGACGTCGTCCACGTACTGGCCCCGTCCACCTGGCGCACCCACTCCACCAGCGGCCCGCCCCCCATGTGCCGCCCCTGCCCCGGACCGCCGGGCACGCACACCACCTCCGCACGGTCCACCTCCCCCAAGGACGCCTGCGCCACCAGCGCCGCACCCCCGCCCGCATCGCGCACCGGCCCCCGCTCGGCGGCCACGAACACCGTCTCCACCCCCGGCAGACCGCTCCACATCTCATAGGGACCGGCCGCGTCCAACAGGGTGAAACCCTCGAACAACACGATCGCCGCACGCACCACGACCACACTCCGTCCATCACCTAACAGGCCCCGCCGCACACGGCGGGACACACACGAACAACCCACGGAAAAAGAAAAAAGGGGGGCAGGCCCTCAGCCCGCCCCCGAACCGAACCGCTCCCGGTACAGGGCCGGCCCGCACCCCAGCGCACGCACGAACGAACGCCGCATCACCTCGGCACTGGCGAACCCGGCCCGCCGCGCCACCACCGCCGCCGGAGCCCCGTCCTCCTCCAACAGGCGCCGCGCCGTCTCCACCCGCACCCGCTCCACATACCGGCCCGGCGTACACCCCACCTCACGCGCGAACACCCGCGCGAACTGGCGCGCGGACAACCCCGCCCGCTCCGCCAGGGCCCCCACCGACAGGTCCTCCCCCGGATGCTCGGCGATCCAGTGCAGCACCCGGCGCACCGGCCCCGCACGCGCAGCCCGCACCGACACATGGGTCGAGAACTGCGCCTGGTTGCCGGGCCTGCGCAGGAACACCACCATGTGGCGCGCCACCTCCAGCGCCACACCGGCACCCAGGTCCTCCTCCACCAGCGCCAACGCCATGTCGATCCCCGCCGTCACCCCCGCCGAGGTCACCACACCCCCCGACCTCACGAAGATCGGCTCCGCCTCCACCCGCACCGACGGGTACTCCCGCGCCAGACGCCCGCACGAGGCCCAGTGCGTGGTCGCCCGCAACCCGTCCAGCACACCCGCCTCCGCCAACAGGAACGCCCCCGTGCACACCGACGCCACCCGCCCCGCACCCCCCGCGTTCGCGCGCAGCCACCCCACCAGGCCGGGCTGCTCGCCCCGCGTGCCCTCACCCCCCGCCACCACCAGGGTGTCCACCCGCCCCGCCCGCTCCAACGCCACCTACGGCGCCAACCCCAGACCGCTGGAGCAGACCACCGCGCCCCCGCCCAACGACGCCGTACGCACCCGGTAGAACCCCTCGCGCACATACGAGGCCCCCGAGAACACCTCCAGCGGACCCGTCACGTCCAGGCTCTGCACCCCGTCGAAGACGACCACCACCACCTCATGGACCATGCCCCCATCCTCACCGGCCCCCGAGGCGGCCACAAGGTCGCACACCCCACCCTTCCTGCCACCACACCTTGACCTCAACCAAACTTCAGGTGCAAGCGTGGGGGCACACCCACCCACCCCGAGGAACCACCCGTGCACCTGATCACCACACCCACCGGCACCGTCGCACACCACGTCCTGACCACCCTGCTCACCCACACCCACCCCGTCCGCGCCCTGACCCCCCACCCCCACCACCCCCGCATCCCCCACGGCACACCCACCGTCCGCGCCGACCTGCACGACCCCGCCACCTGGCCCGCCGCCCTGCACGGCGCCACCTCCGCCTTCCTCACCTGGCCCCACCCCACCCCCGACCACGCCGCCGACTTCATCACCGCCCTGGCCCACCACGCCCGCCACATCGTCTACCTCTCCTCAGCCACAGCCGACCCCCGCGCCCCCGACCCCCGCGACAGCACCCACGGACACCTCGAGAACCTCATCACCCGCTCCGGCGCCCACTGGACCCTCCTGCGCCCCGGCACACCGGCCGCCACCACCCTGCGCTGGGCCCCCCGCATCCGCACCCACCGCACCGTCCACTCCACCCGCCCCCACCCGGGCGGGCCCCTCATCCACGAAGCAGACATCGCCGACGTCGCCGTCCACGCCCTCACCCACCCCGAACACCACCACGAGCGCACCCACCACCTCACCGGCCCCCACCACCACACCGAAGCCGAACAGGTCCGCATCCTCGCCCAGGTCCTGGACCTGACCCTGACCCACACCGCCCCCCACGACCCCGCCTCCGCCGAGCCCGAACCCGCCACCACCACCGTCGAAAAGATCCTCCGCCGCCCCGCACGCTCCTACCGCCAATGGGTCGCCGACCACGCCACCGACTTCCGCTGACCCCCGCCCCCCACGGCCCGCACCCACCACCGGGCGCGGGCCCACACCCCTGCCCACACCCACCACCACCCCCGGGAACCAACCCGCCCCACCGCCCGTTCCACACACCGAACACCCACCCACGGAGACCAAGGACACGAACAGATAACGAGAACTCTCATGCGCCCAGGACAATCCCAGGCAGGTGACGACCACCCACACGAACGGACACCCGTGAGGCTCACCAACCGCGGAAAGCTGCGCCGCAGCCCCGCACACACCCCACCCACCACCCGACCCCTCCTCGAGTTCCACGACGTGTCCCTGCCCCCCGCCCACCCCCCGCTGCTGGACCACCTCGACCTCACCGTCCACCCCGGCGAACACGTCTCCCTCGTCGGCCTCACCCCCACCGCCACCACCGCCCTCACCCACCTGCTCACCCACCGCACCACCCCCACCCGCGGCCGCATCACCACCCACACCCCCACCCACCTGCTCACCCCCGCCCCCCACACCACCCTCGCCCAGACCATCACCGGCCACCCCGCCCCCGACCCCCACGACCCCCACCTCACCCACACCCTCACCACCACCGGACTCGACCCCGCCCACCTGCACACCCCCCTCACCCGCCTCGACCCCGCCCTGACCACCCGCATCCACCAGGCCCGCACCCTCTACACCCGCCACACCGGCGCCCGCCTCTTCCTCCTGACCACCCCAGCACCACCCCCGCCCACCCCCACCCCCGACACCGCCCTGCTCTCCCTCACCGACCACCCCACCCACACCCGCACCGCCGACCGCATCCTCCTCCTGCGCAACGGACGCGTCACCGAAACCGGCACCCACCACCAACTCCTCGTCCGCGGCGGCGCCTACGCACGCCTGTACGCCCTCCACGGCGCCCACCGCACCCGCACCCCCTGACCCACGCACCCCACCACCACCCACGACCTAAGATGGGCACCGTGCCACCCATCACCAAGGAACTCACCGTCGGCCAGGTCGCCGAACGCGCCGGAGTCGCCGTCTCCGCCCTGCACTTCTACGAACGCCAAGGGCTCATCCACAGCCGCCGCACCAGCGGCAACCAGCGCCGCTACCGCCGCGACACCCTGCGCCGGGTCTCCTTCATCCGCATCTCCCAACGCGTCGGCATGCCCCTGGCCCGCATCCGCCAGGCCCTCGAAGCCCTCCCCGACAACCGCACCCCCACCCGCACCGACTGGGCCGCCGTCTCCGAACAGTGGCGCGACGAACTCGACACGCGCATCGCCCAGCTCATCCGCCTGCGCGACGACCTCACCGGCTGTATCGGCTGCGGCTGCCTGTCCCTGGACACCTGCACCCTGTCCAACCCCGACGACGAACTCGCCGCCGCGGGCCCCGGACCCCGCCGCCTCATGGTCCAGGCCCTCGCCCAGGACGCCGACGCCCTCTGAACCACCCGCGGCCCACCCCGCCGCACCCGGCCCCGCACACGAGAACGGCGGCCCCCACAGGGACCGCCGCCACCCCACACCCGCAGACCGCCTACCGCCCGGCCGCCTCATCACGCCCGCGCCGGGCCAACTCGTCCGCACGCTCGTTGCCCTCGTCGCCGCTGTGCCCGCGCACCCAGCGCCACTCCACCTCGTAGCGCGAGGCCACCTCGTCCAGGCGCTGCCACAGGTCCACGTTCTTCACCGGCTTCTTGTCGGCCGTGCGCCACCCGCGCTTCTTCCACCCGTGCAGCCAGGTCGTGATCCCGTTGCGCACATAGGAGGAATCGGTGTGCACCAGCACCGGCAGCGGCTTCTTCAAGCTCTCCAACGCCTGGATGGCCGCCATCAGCTCCATCCGGTTGTTGGTGGTCTGCTCCTCGCTCCCGTACAGCTCCTTCTCGTGCTCGCCGTAGCTCAGCCACACCCCCCACCCTCCCGGGCCGGGGTTGCCGCTGCACGCCCCGTCGGTGTAGACGACCACCCTGTGCGCCGGCTCCCGGCCGACCTCGTCCCCGTTGTGCATGCCGCGCAATCTACCGCCCCCCGCGGTCACAGAAGAGTCACACCCCCCACCGGAGGAGCCATAAACAGAGCCACATTCCACCACTGGCACCCCTAAACCCATCATTTCGGACCAACAAGTCCCCCAAAGGCACCCGCCGACCACACCACCACCGACCACCGCACACGACCATCCACCGCCACCCTCCGCGATGACAACGCCACCGTGAGTACCCGAACCGGCCGTCGCGAAGGCCTAGCCCCAGAACGCCGGACCCCGTCGGCGGGGCCCTCGGGGGACCACGGCGCCGCACAAGCGGCCGAACCCCTCCGACCCCACTCCCCGGGGCGCCCGCCCCGGCCCCACCGGTCCGCACGCCTTCGGGCCCCGGCCCCGGAGGCCGCCCCCGCCACAGGCCACGGGCAGGGCACGTGGTGAGAACACGGCGCCGACCGCCCACCCCGGCGGCCACAGAAAAAGGGTGCCCCGGCCGACGCCGGGACACCCCCTTCGCGCTCGCGCGCTCAGCCCGCGAACTCCTCCGCCAGCTGCGCCGCACGCTCCTCACGACGCGCGAACACGTCGTTGGCCATCTCGTTCATCTTCTTCAACACCCGCTTGCGCTCGCGCGCCGAGAGCCGGTCCACGTACAGCCGGCCCATGGTGTGGTCGGTCTCGTGCTGCAGGCACCGGGCGAAGTACCCGCTCCCGCTCACCACCACCGGGTTGCCGTCCCGGTCCACGCCACGCACCGTCGCGGTCGCGGCCCGCCCCAGGTCCGCGTGCGGGCCCGGTACCGACAGGCAGCCCTCGCTGTCGACCTCCACGGCCTCCTCCGGGTCGCGCTCGTCCAGCACCGGGTTGACCACGTGCCCCACGTGGCGCACCCCGTCGTCGTCGGGGCAGTCGTAGACGAACAGCCGCAGGTCCACACCCACCTGGTTGCCCGCCAGGCCCACACCCTCGGCCGCGTACATCGTCACGAACATGTCGTCGACGAGCTGGTGCAGCTCCCGGCCGCCCCACATCTGCTCGGGCACCTCCGCGTTGCGCCGGTGCAGGACCTCCTCACCCGTCACGGTGATGCGCCGCACACGGCCGCGCGAGGCCTCCGGGGCCAGTTCGGGGAAGTCCTCCACCTCCCGGCCCTGGACAACAGCGGCGACATGGGCAGGCGTGGACTGCTCCGACATGGTCCTACTCTCAAACGCACTAGGGGAGACAAACAGTGACACAACGCCACCAATACCCCGAAAAATAGCACGAAACGGCAGGTCAGCCACGCACGGAGCACCCGGTCAACGGAACCAGGAATTGCCCTGGATCAGGCATCGCGCCAGGTAGTCGCGCAACGACACCACCACCAGCCGCCGCCGGTCGCTCTCATGATCCCACACCACGATCCCCGGACCGTAGTCGGTGTGCACGTAGGCGAACTGCGGCCCCATGTCGGAGTCGCCGAAGAAGATCATCTCGTCGAAAGGCGCGTACAACTCCAGATAATCGGGCTCACCCCGCATCGCCAGGTTGTCCTCCACCAGGCGCCGGGCACTCCACACCACCGCGTCCCCGTACTCGTTGGTCACCCCGTCCGTCTCCCGCAACAGGGAGGCCAACTCGAACGGCAGAGGCAGCATCAACCGCTTCTCCACCTCGGCAAGGGTCACCTCATCGGCCGGATCGTACAGATCGGCCTCGGGATACATCTCCAGGATCAGTTCACGCCACACACTCCCGATCATCACAGGTCGTGGCAAGACACGGGAAATCGTCGACGGCGAGTTGCGCCAAAAACCCGCACGGACCACGTCCGCAGCGTCACAAACCACCACCCACACCCCCAACCGGCCCCCACGGGAATAGCCGCACCCCCCGACCCGTTGACCCCACTGCGGGACGGTGCGGTAGCAAGTGTCCCCCGGGCTCACACAAAGCCTTCGCGGAACACCGCGCCCCCAGGGGCGGCCACGGAACCGCGTTGTGCGCCACGCCGTGAGGCGACCGCCGCACCGTCCCGCACTCCTTCCCACCCCACGCACCAGATGCCGCGAACGCCCCGAACACGCCCAAAACGTCACTCTGAGTGTAGGCAAAGCCACAAACGGTAATAATACTGCCATGGCCACCACCACACAACGCCTGCTCGCCACCGCACTCGCCACCGCACTCACCCTGCCCGCCCCCGCACACGCCACCACAACCCCCACAACCACCCCCACCCACACCACCACCTACCCCGGACACACCACAAGCCGCTACGTCCCCCTGGGCCCCGCCACAGCCGACCACGCACGCGACGCCGGATGCACCGAAGCCCGCACCGGCACCAACGGCGTCCGCATCCTCTTCTTCGGCACCCAGGAAACCGACCACCAACTCCGCGAACCCGGCACCAGCCACGCCACCACCACACCCCGCGCAGCCACCACCAAAGCCGCCTCCTACGCCCACCACTGGGCCCAAGGCTTCACCGACTGCCGCACCGGCCAAACCACAGCCACCCTCGCCCTCGGCGTCAACAACAAGGACGACGGCAACCTCACCGGCCCCACCGCCGGCAAACAATGGGCCACCCTCGTCCACGACGCACGCCAACGCTCCACCACACCCGCCGTCACCATCACCGGCGCCCTCGACGCCGAACCCGCCTGGTCCACCCCCACCTGGGCCCGCGGCTGGATCGACGCCTACACGAAAAACACCACCACACCCCTGCACACCGCCAACTCAGCCGACGGCTGCCCCACCACCGGCACCGCCCACTGCAACAACAACTGGACCCTCGCCGACGTCCACCACCTCGCCGGAGGCGGCCGACCCACCGTCCACGCCCTCCCCCAGATCTACCGCACCGACGGCATCCAAGCCCGCCAATGGGCCAACATCAGCCGCTGGGGCCACACCCACGCCGACGACCCCCTCCGCTTCGCCGGAGCCATGTCCCAACACACCGCCTGCCAACAACGCACCTGCAACAACACCGACAACACCCCCCGCCAGGCCTGGACCCAACTCACCGACGCCCTCAACGCCCACGCCAGCACCCGCATCCCCGCACTCGACACCGCCACCGACATCCGCTGGCCCTGACCCACAACACCACCCCACCCGCCCCCACCCGGGCGGGCCACACCCATGCCCACCCCCGAAAAAGGGGAGCCACCACCACCGCAACCACCACCCACCACAAGCCAGAATGGACACCACACACCACACCAGCAGGAACGGAAGAACACCCATGGCCACCGCACCCCACCACCGCGCAGGCCGCCTCACCACCCTGGCCTACCTCTTCCTCCTGCTCTCCCAGAACATCGCCGCCCTCCTCCTGCTCCCCCTCGTCCTCGCCTCCGCCATCCTCACCCTCTTCTGGATCGGCCTCCCCTTCGTCATCCTCACCGGCACCCTCCTACGCACCCTCGCCGACAGCCAACGCCGCACCCTCAGCCACCTCCTCCCCAAAGGCCCCATCCCCTCCGCCTACCGCCCCATCCCCCCAGGAGGCCTCACCCGCCGCGGAACCACGATCATCACCGACCCCGGCACCTGGAAAGACCTCCTCTGGCTCATCGCCGGAACAGCCAACATCACCCTCATCGCCATCCCCGGCGCCCTCATAGGCCACGCCCTCTACCAACTCCTCTTCGCCCTCGGCCTCGCCGGCAACGCCCTCTACAACACCTACGCCCCCACCACACTCACCGACCAACTCATCCTCCTCGCCCCCTCCGCCCTCCTCCTCACCCTCGGACTCCTCCTCCTCCCACCCGCCCTCGACATCTACCTCCGCTTCAACCGCCTCCTCCTCGCCCCCTCCGAAAAAGCCCGACTCACCGCCCGCGTCGCCCACCTCGCCACCAGCCGCGCCAACACCATCGACACCCAGGCCTCCGAAATCCGACGCATCGAACGCGACCTCCACGACGGAGCCCAAGCCCGACTCGTCGCCCTCGGCATGCACCTCGGCATGGCCGAACAAATCGTCGAACAAGACCCCCACACCGCCCGCACCATGCTCACCGAAGCCCGCGAAACCACCCGCCACGCCCTCACCGAACTCCGCGACCTCGTCCGCGGCATCCACCCACCCGTCCTCGTCGAACGAGGACTCCACGGAGCCGTCCACGCCCTCGCCCTCACCCACCACCTCCCCATCACCGTCACCATCGACCTCGACGGCCGCCCCGCCGACCCCGTCGAATCCGCCGCCTACTTCGCCATCGCCGAACTCCTCACCAACACCGCCAAACACGCACACGCCACCCAGGCCTGGATCCACATCAACCACGGCCGCAACCACCTCGTCATCACCGTCACCGACAACGGAACCGGCGGCGCCGACCCCGCCCCCGGCAGCGGCCTCGCCGGCATCAGACGACGCCTCGACGCCTTCGATGGCACGATGAACATCACCAGCCCACCGGGCGGCCCCACCATCGTGACCCTGGAGATCCCGTGCGCGTTGTCATCGCCGAAGACCTTGCCCTCCTCCGCGACGGACTGATCAGACTCCTCGAAGCACACGACTTCACCGTCGTCGCCGCAGTCGACAACGGACCCGACCTCCACACAGCCCTCACCGAACACAAACCCGACGTCGCCGTCGTCGACGTCCGACTCCCCCCCACCTTCACCGACGAAGGCCTCCAAGCAGCCATCGGAGCCCGCGCCCAGATCCCCGGACTCCCCATCCTCGTCCTCTCCCAACACGTCGAACAGCTCTACGCCCGCGAACTCCTCTCCGACGCCGAAGGCGGAGTCGGCTACCTCCTCAAGGACCGCGTCTTCGACATCGGCCAGTTCATCGAAGCCGTCCGCCGCGTCGCCGCCGGCGGCACCGCCATGGACCCCGCCGTCATCTCCCAACTCCTCGCCCGCCAGGACCAGAGCGGCCCCCTCGCCCAACTCACCCCCCGCGAACGCGAAGTCCTCGCCGAAATGGCCGAAGGACGCTCCAACTCCGCCATCGCCGGACGCCTCTACATCACCGAAAAAGCCGTCAGCAAACACATCAACAACATCTTCACCAAACTCGACCTCCCCCCCTCCTCCGACGACAGCCGCCGCGTCCTCGCCGTCCTCGCCTACCTCAACGGCCAATAGACACAAAAAACCGCGGCCCCCGGCAACAACACCGAGGGCCGCGGCCACCACCACACCACTACCGATCCCGACGCGCCCGATACAACCCGTCGATCTCCTCCGAAAACGCCCGCAACACCGCCTCACGCCGCAACTCACCCGAAGGCTGCACCAACCCCGACTGCACCGTGAACTCCTCAGCCAACACATGGAACGACCGCACCGCCAAATGCCGCGGCACGCTCCGATTGGCCTCATACACCAACCCCTGCACCTCACGCAGCAGATCACGATCCCCCGCGATCTCCTCAGGCGCCATCGCCAACGGCCGACCGTTCACCAAACGCCAGTACTCCAACTGATCACGCACCAACGTCACCAGAGCACTCGCGAACGGACGCCCCTCCACGATCACCAGCACCTGACTGATCAACGGATGAGCACGCAACCGCGCCTCGAACTCCGCCACCAACTCCGCATCACCGCGCTCCACCGGCTCCTCCACCGCCGGCAACGCAGCAACCGCAGCAACCGGAGAAGCCGCCGGCTCCACAACCCGCCCCACCAAAACCGACTCCGACTCCGACGACACCTCCAACTCCGCCACGGCCCCGGACACGAACCGCCCGGGCACCTCCACCGAAGCCGCCTGCGGACGCAACCGCCCCACCACACTCACAAAACCGTCCCCGTCCACCTCCACCGCGAACCCCGTCGCCAACCACCCCTCACGGAACGCACTCCGCGTCGCCTCCTCATCCCCCCAATAACCCGAGAACACGCCCCCGCCACGCACATGGGCCTCACCCTCCCGCGAGACCCACACCTCCCGACCGCCAACCGCACGCCCGACCGTCCCCGGCACCCGCTCCCCCACACCGGCCGCCGCGAACGCCCCCGCCGTCTCCGCCGTACCGAACACCTGGAACACCGGAATCCCCACACCGCCGAAGAACGAGTCCAACCGGTCCGACAACCCCCCGCCCCAGCACACCGCCAAGTGCACCCGGTTCCCCAACGCCTCACGCAACCTCGCGAACTGCCAGTCGTACATCGACCTCGACAACCGCTGCCAGGCACCCTTCCTCGGCGACCGGTCGAACTGCACCGCCGAATCCACCGCAGAATTGAACGTCCCCAACGAGTCCCACCCCGTCGAACGCGCACTCCCGCGCTCGGACTCGAACACCGACTCCAACAACCCCGCACCACACACCAACACCGTCGGCCGGAACACCTCCGCCCCACGCAAGAACCCACCCGGCCCCGCCAAACCCACACGCACACGCCCCACCATGCACGCCAACAACGAAGCCAACCCCTGAACCTGCGACAACGGCAGATCCAACAACGCACTCGCCCGCCCCGCCGGCAACTCCGACAACCGCGGCCACACCCGATCCACCACACCCGCCGCAGACGCCAACAACGCCCCGTGCGACAACACCACACCACGCATCGAACGCGACACCGTACTCACCGGATACAGCACCACCGCCGCATCCTCCGGCATCGTCTCGTCCCGCCTGAACCGCACCGACGACGCATCCATGTACTGGCCCAACGAGACGATCCCCTCCAGGCCCGCCTCCATCCGCCACACACGACCCAGATCCGGCAACTCACGCTGCAACCCCGTCGCAGCACGCAACAACCGATCCCCCTGGATCACCGCCGCCGCCGGACGCGTCTGCCGCACCACATGCGCCACCCGCTCCACCGAAGCCGACTCCGGCAACGGAACCAGCACACCCCGCACCGACCACACCGCGAACGCCACACGCACCCAGTCCTGATGCGCCGAAGCCGCCACCAGGACACGGTCCCCCGCCCCCACCCCGGCAGCCACCAACCCCTTGGCCACCGCCGTCACCTCGGTCGCGAACTCACCCGCCGTGACCCGCTCCCAACCACCCTCACCCCGGGGCACCGAGAACACCTCCGCATGGGCGTCGGAGTTCGCCACCCCATAGACCAGGTCACTCAGACCCGAAAGGCCCACAGCCCACGCACCAGGGGTGTCACTCGGCTCGCCCATACCAATTCATCCTCTGCCACATCGGAAGACGGGCCCACACAAGACCAGACCCGCCTCAATCGGTGAATTGTGACCTACTGTGCCCACAATCCACACCCCACGGCAACCTGGCACCACGACCCGAACCCCAACACCACCGGGATCACCGAACCTTCGCACGCACCGTCCACACATACGCCGCCAACGACAACGACGCAGCACACACCATCACCACCGCCATGCTCAACAACGACGCCTGCCCCGAAGGCGTCATCCCCGCCAACGCCGCCACACCACCACCCAGCGCGAACTGCAACGACCCCATCAACGCCGAAGCCGTACCCGCCACCGAGACCGGCTGCCCGTCAAGAGCCGTCACCGTCGCATTCGGCATGATGAAACCGACGCTGAACATCATCAACGCCAACAACCCCACAGCCGTCCACAACGACGCCACACCCACCGACGCCAACACCGCGAGCACACCCACCGAAGCCAGAGCCATCCCCAGCCCCAACCCCAGACGCCGCAACGTATCCACACGACCCACCAGGAAACCGTTCGCCTGCGTACCCGCCATCATCCCCAACGAGTTCACCGCGAACAGCCACGCATACGTCTGCGGCGACGCACCGAACTCCTGCTGCGACACGAACGAGAACGCCGACACATACGTGAACAACATCCCGAAACTCAGACCCAGCGTCAGCACCGGACCCACGAAACGCGGCTGACGCACCAACCCCGCCACCGTCGACAACAACTGACGCGGCCCCTGACGACGACGCGCCTCCACCGGAAGACTCTCCGGCAACCACACCAGCACCAACACGAAACTGACCGCCGACATCACCGCCAGCACCCAAAAACTCACCTGCCACGGACCCACCAGCAACAACTGCGCACCCGCCAAAGGCGCCAACAGCGGAGCCAGCATCATCACCAGCGCCAGACGCGAGAAGAACCGCACCGCGTCATCACCGGCGAACAGGTCACGCACCACCGCACGCGAAATCACCGCACCCGCAGCACCCGCCACACCCTGCACGAACCGCAACACGATGAACGACGTCACATCCGGCACGAACACACACAGCACCGACGTGACCGTGAACACGGCCACACCCACCAACAAAGGCCCCCGACGCCCCCACGCGTCACTCATCGGCCCCAGGATCAACTGCCCCACGGCCAGACCCAGCATCATCGAGGTCAGCGTCAGCTGGATCTGCGCCTCACCCGTCCCCAGAGCCCGCGTGATCTCCGGAAAAGCCGGCAGGTACATGTCGGTCGCCAACGGCCCCGTGGCCGTCAGAACACCCAGCACCATCACCAACAGCGCGATCGACCTACGCGACCGCGTCCAAGGCACGGTCCGGGACACAGCAGGACTCTCGGACGACGACAGGTTCTCGGACCTCTCACCCGCCCCCTGCACAGGGGGCGAGGCGGGGGAGTTCGGGGACTGCACAGGCGCTCCAGCTCAAGAAAGAGGAAAAGGGGGCCGCGTGGGAGCGAACCCACAGGCATGGACCACTCCATACCAACACCCCAAAGGGACGAATCGCTCCCCCGCCGACCGACCAATCGCCTGTGATGTCCGTTACCAACCCGTGCGTCACCGCACCAGGCGATCCAACAGCCTCTCCAACTCCGCCTCCGGATCCTCCGCCAACCCCCCGTGAATCGGCCCCGGCTGCACCACCGTGCTCCGCGGAGCGGTCAACCACCGGAACCTCTGCCCCGGCCGCTCACGCCCCGCAGCACCCGCCCCGGCCCCACCCCGGCACATCGCCTCCACCGCCTCCAGCGCACGCCGCACACCGGCCACGTCCACCCCCGGCGACACCGCACGCAGACGCCCCTCGTCCAACGACCACCGGGCCGCCAGGAACCCCCGCTCCTGGCTGTACACGATCACACCGGCGTTCACGCACTCACCGCGCTCCAGACAGGGAACCACCCGCAACAACGCGTACTCGAACACCACCCGGTCACGCTCCACGCCCACACGCCCCGTCGTCACCGCATCGCTGTAACGCCTCACGTCGCTCACCCCGCCACCCCCGGCAGCCACGAACGGTCGGCCACACGCGCCGACAGGTGCTTCACGTACGCCTCCCGCACCTCCTCCGGGGCGCCGAACCCCGGCTCGTCCACCAACCACTCGTCAGGCACCAGCCCCACCACACCCCGCAGCAGATCCTCGTCCACCAGGGGGGCGAACTCCTCGTCCGCCGCGGCCACGTCGGGCGAGAACCCCGACAGGACGTGGTCGGCGGCATCGTAGGCACGACCCACGAAGCGGTCGGCGCCCGACCAGTTGTGATGGAAGATCAGCGTCGCACCGTGGTCGATCAGATAGGGACTCCCGTGCCACAGCAGCATGTTCGGGTTGCGCCACGAGCGGTCCACGTTGCCCGTGAGCGCGTCGAACCACAGGACCCGCCCGGCGAACCCCGGGTCCACCTCGAACGTCAGGGGATCGAACCCGAGCGACCCCGGCAGGAAGTCCATCCCCAGGTTGAGCCCGCCACTGGCCTTGAGCAGCGCCTGCACCTCCTGGTCGGGCTCACCGCGGGCGATCACCGCGTCGAAGTCCACCAGGGCCAGCTCGGGAACCGGAAGCCCCAGGGCCCGGCCCAGCTCCCCGGCGACGACCTCCGCGACCAGGGTCTTGCGCCCCTGGCCGGCGCCGATGAACTTGACCACGTACATCCCCAGGTCGTCGGCCTCGACCAACCCCGGGAGCGAACCACCTTCGCGCAGCGCGAGCACGTATCGCGTCGCTATCACCTTTTTCAGCACGCGGACCAGCATAGGCACCGGCCCGCCGACGCCCGGACGCCGCGGCGCTCAGATCGCCGGTAGGAGGAGCGCGCCTCCGCCCCTCCCCGCCTACCGGGTCCCTCCCCGGCGGGCCCACTGAACGACGCTGAACACGTTCCAGGCCCTTACCTCTCCGACCACGACACGCCCGGCTTCTCCGGCATCGGAAGTTTTGGAAGGGGGCGGCGTAGCCGCACGAATCAGGTTTCTCTGTTCTGTTTTTACAGAAGCAGCAGCCCACCTTTACGACGTAGATTTTTGTGATGGGACGAGAAGGGGCGCGGACCTGTGCCGCGCCCCCGGCAATCTCCCCCGACCCCCGGTCAGAGGTTGTCCTCGGGCTGCTCGCCCCACTCCCCGTCGCCCTCCCCCGGCGTCGGTATCGGCTGGGAGGGTCCGCTCCCCCCGTCCTCACCGGGGGTCGGCTGGGCCTCCTCCCCCTCGCCGCCCTCCTCCTGTTCCGCCTCCGAGGGCTGCGCCGGCCCCGGCATCTCGGGCGGCGGGAACTGGAGCATCCACCAGTACAGGAGCGACACCAGCAGCAGGAGCAGCAGCAGGACCAGGCCCAGGCCGCCGATCAGCCACCAGTTGCCCCTCCCCGACTCCACCGCACTGCCCCCGCGCGAGGCCCACGGCGCCCACCGCACCGCGGCCCCTCCCCGCGAACCCGCCCAGTGCGGCATGACCACCGGCCCGTGCTCGGACACGCGCCCCGACCTGGCCGCCGACTCCAGGAAGTCCTCCGCGCCCCGGCCGGAGCCGTCGTAGGGCACCGCCACCCACAGGGGCGAGCGCCCGTGGGTGCGCGCCGCCACCACGTCCTCGCTCCCCTTGACCGCCTCCACGAAGCGGGAGCGCGCCGAGCCGTCGCCGCCCGCGCCCGAGTCGAGCACGGCCACGCTGACCCGGTCCCCCGCACCGTCCCGTCCCAGGTACACCACGCCCAGGGAGGAGTCGCGCAACCTTCCCAGGAGGCGGTAGCCGCCCAGCTGGCGCGGATCGCCCTCGTTCAGTCCCATCGTGGGAACCGCCATGTCACGCCCCCTTTCCCGTCCCCACCCGGTCCGCTCCGCCGCGTCGTGTACCGGACCGGCGGCCGCGAAGCAGGTAGTGTCGCCACAGGTGAGTGATCCACAACCTATCCGGTGCCCCTCCCGGGGGCTCCCAGCCAGGAAGGCGGGACATGGCAGAAACCTCACCCGGAAACGGCTCAGCGCCCCGGTCGGGCTCCGAGAGCGCGCCGGGCGAGCCGACCAGGCTGCTGCGCGCGGCGCTGCACGAGGTGTCCACGGTCATCGTCGGCCAGGAACGCATGGTGGAGCGCTCCCTCATCGCCCTGGTCGCCAAGGGCCACTGCCTGATCGAGGGTGTTCCCGGCATCGCCAAGACCCTGGCCGTGTCCACCCTGGCCAAGGTCACCGGCGGCTCGTTCACCAGGCTCCAGTTCACTCCGGACCTGGTGCCCTCCGACATCGTCGGAACGCGCATCTACCATCCCTCCACCGAGAAGTTCGACGTGGAGCTGGGGCCGGTGTTCGCCAACTTCGTGCTCGCCGACGAGATCAACCGCGCCCCCGCCAAGGTCCAGTCGGCCCTGCTGGAGGTCATGGCCGAGCGGCAGGTGTCCCTCGGGGGGACGACCTACCCACTCCCCTCCCCCTTCATCGTCATCGCCACACAGAACCCGGTCGAGTCCGAGGGCGTCTACCCGCTGCCCGAGGCCCAGCGGGACCGGTTCCTGATGAAGGTCGACGTCGGGCACCCCCGCGCGCACGAGGAGATGGAGATCCTGCGGCGCATGTCCAGCAGCCCTCCCACGGCACACCAGGTCCTGGACCCGGTCACGCTGGGCGAGCTGCAGTCCGACGCCGAGCGCGTGCACGTCCACCAGCTCATCGCCGACTACGTCGTGCGGCTGGTCATGGCCACCCGGGAGCCGGAGGCCTACCAGATGCCGGACCTGCGCCAGGTGCTGGAGGTGGGCGCCAGCCCGCGCGCCACCCTGGGCCTGGTGGCCTCGGCGCGGGCCCTGGCCCTGCTGCGCGGGCGCGACTACGTGCTCCCCGACGACGTGCGCGTGCTCGCCCACGACGTCATCGCGCACCGGCTGGTGCTCACCTTCGACGCCCTGGCCGACGGGATCACCCCGGCCCAGGTCGTCGACCGCATCCTGTCGACCGTCCTGGCGCCCCGCGTGATCTGGGACGAGCCTCCCAGCGGAGAGACCGCTTCCCTCGCCTCCCCGAGGTGACCCCGTGACCACTCCGGCGATCGGCACCGATCCCCGACTCCGCGCGGCACTGCGCCGCCTCGACCTGAACATCGTCCACCGGCTGGAGGGGCTGCTGCACGGCGAGCACCTCGGCCTGCGGCTCGGCCCGGGCTCGGAGGCCGCCGAGGCGCGCCTCTACCAGCCGGGCGAGGACGACGTGCGGCGCATGGACTGGGCCGTCACCGCGCGCACCGACACCCCGCACGTCCGCGACCTGGTCGCGGACCGGGAGCTGGAGAGCTGGACCCTGCTGGACCTGTCGCCGAGCATGGACTTCGGCACCGGTCTGCGCTCCAAGCGCGACGTCGCCGTCGGCGCGATGGTGGCGGCGAACCTGCTGACCCAGAAGGTCGGCGACCGGTTCGGCGCCCACTTCCTGCACCACGGCAGGATCCGGCGCTGGCCGGCCCGCTCGGGCAAGGAGGCGCTGCTGGCCCTCCTGGCCACGGTGGCCGCGGCCCCGACGGGCGACGAGCGCGCCCCCTCCGCCGATCGGGCGACCCTGGCCGACGCGCTCACGGACCTGGTCCGCACCCGTCGGCGCCGGGGCCTGCGCGTGGTGGTGTCGGACTTCCTGGACACCCCCGCGTTCGGCGGTGAGATCGACTGGGAGCGGCCCCTGCGCCAGCTGGCCTCGCGGCACCAGGTGCTCGTGGTGGAGGTGGTCGACCCGCGCGAACTCGACCTCCCGGAGGTCGGGGACGTGACCATGCGCGACCCCCGGTCGGGCCGGGTGCGCGACGTGCGGCTGACGAAGGCGGTGCGCGAGCGCTACCGGCGGGCCGCGGCCGACCAGAGGACGGCGGTGCGCGACGCCCTGCGCCGGTGCGGGGTGCACCACCTCCTGCTACGAACCGACCGGGACTGGGTACTGGATACGGCACGGTTCGTCATCCACCAACGGCGCACCGCGCACCACCTGGCCCGCCACACCCCGGGGTCTCCCCGGTGAGAGCGGAGCACGATGGAACCGAACGAGGGCGCGGGGCCGGACCCGCGGGACAGTGCCGACGCACGGGGGACTGAGCGATGACCTTCCTGGAGCCCCAGCGGCTGTGGTGGCTGCTCCTGATCGTCCTGGTGGTCGGGGCGTACGTGTTCGCGCAGAACCAGCGGCGCGAGTACACGCTGCGCTTCACGAACCTGGCGCTGCTGGACCAGGTGGCGCCGCACCGCCCCGACATCCGCAGGCACGTCCCGGCGGTGCTGTTCGTGTCCTCCCTGGCGGTCCTGATCGCCTCGATGGCCCTGCCGGCGATGCCGGTGGAGCAGCCGCGCGAGCGGGCGACCATCATGGTGGCCGTGGACGTGTCGCTGTCGATGGCGGCGACCGACATCGAGCCCGACCGGTTGCAGGCGGCCAAGGAGTCGGCGCAGGGGTTCGTGGAGACGCTCCCGGACCGGTTCAACGTGGGGCTGGTGGCGTTCTCCTCGACGGCGACGGTGGTGTCCTCGCCCACGCAGGACCACCAGGCGGTGATCGGGTCGATCGAGAACCTGCAGCTGGGGCCGGGCACGGCCATCGGCGAGGGGGTGTTCGCCTCCCTGGAGGCGATCAGCAGCTTCGACGAGGACTCCGAGGAGGACCCGCCCCCGTCGGCGATCGTGCTGCTGTCGGACGGGGAGAACACCAGCGGGCGCGACATCGTGCAGGCCTCCGCGACGGCGGCCGAGCAGGAGGTGCCGGTCTCCACGATCGCGTTCGGCACGGGGGCGGCGATGATCGAGATCGACGGGTACCAGGTGCCGGCCGACATCGACAAGGACGCGCTGCGCGGGCTGGCGCAGGAGACCGAGGGCCACTTCTACGAGGCGGAGAGCGAGACGGAGCTCAACGAGGTCTACGAGGACATCGGCTCGTCCCTGGGCACCGAGCTCGTCCACGAGGAGATCGTCACACGGTTCGTGCTGGTCGCGATCATCCTGGGGCTGGCCACCGCTCTCACGTCCCTGCTGTGGTTCCAGCGGCTTCCGTGACGTCGGCGGAGTGCGGAAACCGGTCGTAAACCAGGGCTTCGGTGAGGTTGGTCACAACCCTTTAGGTGGGGTTTACACCATTTATGTTATGTCCAGGGGTTAGCGTTGGCATGTTTTGTCAGGCCACCCTGTTGAGGAACGATGCCGAACCTACCCGCACCGCCGACCGCCATCTGCTTCGATCTGGACGACACCCTCATCGACGACACCGGGGCCTCGTCCCAGGGGCTGCGCGCGGTCATGGAGCGGCTCGGACACCCCGACTTCGGCGCGGCCCGCGCCCTGTGGGACGTGCAGACCGAGATCTCCTTCGCCGCCTACCTGCGGGGAAACCTCAGCCTGGAGCAGCAGCGCCGCGAGCGCGTCCGCGCCCTGGCCGTCCAGGCCGGGCACGCCGACATCGCCGACCAGCACTGCGACGACCTCTACCGGCTCTACCTGGAGGCGCACCGCTCCGCCTGGAGGGTCTTCCCCGACACCGTCGCCGCCCTCAACGCCCTGGGATCGGCCGGCTACCGCCTCGCCGTGCTCACGAACGGGGCCGAGTCGCTCCAGCACGCCAAGCTCCAGGCCCTGGAACTGACCCCCTACTTCCACGCCGTCGTGTGCGCCGACACCGCGGGGGCGGGCAAGCCCGACCCGCGCATCTTCCACATGACCGCCCAGCGCCTGGGCGTGGACCCCGCCGCCTGCTGGCACGTGGGCGACCAGATCCAGTCCGACGGCGTCGGCGCGGTCGCCTCGCGGATGCGCCCGGTGCTGATCGACCGGCACGGCCGGCCGCGCGTCGAGGGCGTGACCACCATCGGCGGCCTCGACGAGCTGTTGCGCATGGTGGGCCTGGGCGCGCCCGGCCTGGCGCCGGCCGCGGGGTCCCTGTGACAGCAGTCCCCCCGGAGGCGCCCGGCCGGCGCGTCACCGCGCACCTGCTCACCGGGGGCCCCTCCGTCCTCGGCGCGCGCGTGCTGTTCGGGCAGGACCCGGCCGACGTGGTGCGCGAGCTGGGCGGGCTCTCCCCCCACACGCCCCTGGTCGCGGTGGACGTGCTGACCGAACTGGTACAGGCCCCCGACGGCACCCCCCTGCACGTGGAGCGGGTCGTCTTCGCCGAGGCCGGGACCGCCCCGGCGGACGCCCCGCAGGGCGTGCTGGCGCCCTCGGCCGCCGAGCTGCTGCCCGAGGAGGAGCTCCCCGAGGACACCCGTCCCCGCCTGCGCCGGTTCGCCTCCTACGGGATCGTCACCGACCCCGCCGGGCGCATCCTGCTCAGCCGGATCGCCGAGGGGTTCCCCGGCGGCGGCACCTGGCACCTTCCGGGCGGGGGCGTGGACGCGGGCGAGGACGTGCGCACCGCGCTGCGGCGCGAGGTGGCCGAGGAGACCGGGCAGGACGGCGAGGTCGGGGAACTGGTCACCGCCGCCAGCCACCACCGGGTCCCGCCGACCGGCTACGAGATCTACGCCGTGTGGGCCTTCTTCCGCGTGTACGTCGCGAACCCCGGGCCGGCCCGGGTGATGGAGGAGAACGGCTCCACCTCGGACTGCGGCTGGTTCGAGCCGGGGGAGGTGGCCGGGCTGCACCTGTCCACGACCGCCCGCAGGGGCCTGGCCCACGTGGTCGCGGGCGACGGCCGGTCGGCCCCGCCCCGCTGAGGCGGCGCGTGCCGCCGGGGAGGCCCGCCAGGGCCGGCTAGCGCAGCGCGAGCCGCTCGCGCAGCCACCACAGGCCCGCTCCGGCGGCCAGGACCGCCATCCCGGTGATGACCGCCGGCAGCGGCAGGCTGCACGCCAGGACCACGCACCCCACCAGCCCGGTCAGGGGGACCAGCAGCGGCGGGCGGGTCTCGTCGGGGCCCAGCCTCAGCGCCGACGCGTTGGTGATGGCGTAGTACACCAGGACGCCGAACGCCGAGAAGGCGATCGCGCCGCGCAGGTCGGCCACCAGGACCAGGACGACGACCGCGGCCGCGACGGCGATCTCCGCGCGGTGCGGCACGCCGTGGCGCTCGTGGACCGCGGCCAGGGCGCGGGGCAGGTGCCCGTCGGAGGCCATCGCCGCGGTCGTGCGCGAGACCCCCAGGACGAGGGTGAGCAGCGCGCCCAGGCTGGCCACGGCGGCGCCCGCGGCCACCACCGGGACCATCCACGGGAACCCGGCCACCTGGACGGCGTCGGCCATCGGCGCGGCGCTGGTCGTGAGGCGCTCGCGCCCCAGCACGATCAGCAGGCCGGTGCCCACGACCAGGTACAGCGCCAGCACGCCGCCCAGGGACAGGGCGATGGCGCGGGGGATGGTGGTCCCGGGGTCGCGCACCTCCCCGCCCAGTGTCGCCACCCTCGCGTACCCGGCGAACGCGAAGAAGATCATCCCGGCCGCGCCCAGCACGCCGAAGGAGCCGGGCCAGGGCCCCAGGCCGTCGACCTCGGCCACGGCCGCCAGCCGGCCGCTGAGCAGCATCGTGACGACGACGGCGGCCAGGACGGCCAGGACCGCGCCCAGCATGAGCTTGAGCACCAGGGTCGAACGTCTCAGGCCCCGGTAGTCGAGGGCGGTGACCGCGACCACCGCTGCCACCGCCAGGGGCTTCTCCCAGCCGGGCAGGACGTAGGCGGCGAAGGTCAGCGCCATGGCGGCGCACGAGGCGACCTTGCCGACGACGAAGGACCAGCCCGCCAGGTAGCCCCACAGCTCCCCCAGTCGCTCGCGCCCGTAGACGTAGGCCCCGCCCGACTCGGGGTGGCGGGCGGCGAGCCTGGCCGAGGAGACGGCGTTGCAGTAGGCGACGGCGCCCGCGATCAGGATGGCCACGGGCAGCCACGCCCCCGCGCCCAGGGCCGCGGGGGCGAAGACGGAGAAGACGCCCGCGCCGAGCATCGAGGCCGCACCGATGGCGACGGCGTCGACGGTACCGAGGACCCTGGCGGGTCTGGCCTGGGGCCCGGAAGGGGTGGTCAACGGGGTCTCCTTGCGTGAGTACTCCCGGCTCGCGCCGGACGGCGACGCGCTTCTCCCCGGAGTTCCTCCGGCAAAAGCACAGCGGTACCTCGGAACGTGACGTCGGGCCTTGTGCTGCTCGGGTGAATCCGCCCCTCGTCGTCCGTTCCCTGGCGGACACGACGAAGTCCCAGCCCGTCCGGGGCTGGGACGTCCCCCCGCCGAGGGGGCGGGAGTCGTGCCCGACTTCCGAGTGTGCCCGATGCCGGTGACCACCGGGTGCAAACCTCCTATGGCGGAGGTGGCCGGTTCCGGACCTCCGGGCGACCCGGGCGGGCGAGCGGCGGCCGTGCCTCCCGGGCGTCAGGTGGGACGCCAGGGGGTCCCGGTGTTGTCGTTGATGTCCTCCGCGGCGACCTGGCGGAGTTGGCGTGAGAGGTCGGAGAGCGCCCGCGAGACCGCGAGTTCCTCACCGATCTCCGGGACGTCGAGGTCGGTGGGGTGCTTGCGCGACATGCCGTGTCCGCGCAGAGCCGTACCGTCGTCGGCCACCAGCCCGACCTCGGCCCAGGTGCGCGCGCTCTCGCCCTCGTTCTCCTCCTCGACGACGACGTCGACGTTCCAGCGCTTGGTCGTGTGCATTGCGTCCGTCCCCTCTGCCTCCGCGCCCGTGCCGCCGGGCGGGTGTTCGATGTGGGCGTCCGGCCCCGGGTAGACCAGGGCGTCGTGCCCGCCTTCGGCGTCGGACCAGTGCACCTGGTACGGGGGCGACCCGCCCGCCCCCCGGATCCCGGTGACGACGCCGGTCCTGCGGTGGGCGTCGTCGCGCGGGCTCTCCACCACCAGTCGGTCCCCTACCTCTGCTCGCATGGGATACCCCACAAACCTCGGATACCTCCATCTTCCGCACTGTCCCGGGCACGGTCTCCGGGGTTGGGGATTTCGTTCCCCCGGGCAGGTGAGGTTTTTGCCGGTACGCGGCGCGCCACGGGCCCTGGTAGCGTCACGGCGTGGCCCAGCACTACTTCGACTCCGACCCCGACGCCGCCAGCCGGCCCTCCACCGCGGACCTGGTCCTGCCGGACCTGCACCTGCGCCTGAACACCGACCGGGGCGTCTTCTCCCCCGACAGGGTCGACCTCGGCACACGCGTGCTCCTGGAGACGGTCCCGGCCCCGCCGGCGGGCGGGCGCCTGCTCGACCTGGGGTGCGGCTACGGCCCCGTCGCCCTGACCATGGCCTCACGCGCCCCGGGCGCGACCGTGCTGGGCGTGGACGTCAACTCCCGCGCCGTGGGCCTGGCCCGGCGCAACGCCTCCGACCACGGGCTGGACAACGTCCGGTTCGCGGTCGTCTCCCCCGAGGGGGAGCCGGTGCCGGAGCAGGACCGGGAAGGGGCTCCCGCGCCCCTGGCCGAGGACCTGCTCGGCCCCTTCGACGCGCTGTGGTCCAATCCGCCGATCCGGGTGGGCAAGGGCGTGCTGCACGCGATGCTGCGCACCTGGCTCGGCCGGCTCTCCCCCGAGGGCGTGGCCCACCTCGTGGTCCAGCGCCACCTGGGGTCCGACTCGCTCCAGAAGTGGCTGGACGCCGAGGGCCTGCCCGCCGAACGTGTGGCCTCACGGGCCGGCTTCCGGGTCCTGGCCGTGCGGCGTTCGGCCGACTGAGAGACGTTTTGCCTGGATGTGTCAGGGGTCATGCGTGCGCGCGGGCCCGCTGACCGGTAGCCTGTTGCGAACATCCGCACACCGGGACCGCCCGGGTACACCCGCTGAGGAACACACCGCAGTTGAGCACGCAGTTGCGCCCCACCGACGTCAAACGCCTCAACCGTGAATGGCGCCGGCGCACCGAGGGGCGACTCGCCCTCATCGTCGAATCCGTCACCCAGCCCTTCAACCTGGGATCGATCCTGCGCACCTGCGCGACCTTCGGGGTGGACCAGGTCTGGCTCACGGGCAACAGCGCGGACCCCGACGACCCCAAGGTCGGCAAGACCGCCCTGGGCACCGCCGCCAAGGTGAGCCACACGCGGCTCTCCTCGACCGCCGAGGCCCTGTCCGCGGCGCGGGCCGACGGCTACAAGGTCGTGGCCGTCGAACTGGCCCGGGGCGCGGTGCCGCTGCACGCGGCCCCCCTGGAGCCTGACGTGTGCCTGGCCGTCGGCGCCGAGGACCACGGCTGCTCCCCCGCCCTCCTGGCGGGCGCGGACGCCGTCACCTACATTCCCCAGATCGGGCGGGTGGGATCGCTGAACGTGGCCGTCGCCACCTCGATCGCCCTCGCCGAGGCCCGCCGTCGTGAGTGGGTCTCCTTCGGCGAAGAGGCCGACGCTCCCGTCGGGAGCTGAGCGTCCGGGAACTTTCCCGGCGGCTTTTTCGTCATTCCATCGCAGTACCAACACCAGTCACACACTCAACGCGTGTCAGCGCAGAGAGAGGAACAGTGGACCCGTCCCGAAGTACCAGCAGCATCCCTCACGGATGCTGTGACCCAGACCTCGACGAGCCTCCTTCTCCGAAGGGCGCGCACCCTCGTAGCAACCAGGATCCGACCACGAACCGGAACCAGGCGGTGCGTGCCCGATGATGAGCACAGTCCTCAGTATCGCCTTCGGATTCCTGGTGGTCTTCCTGATCACCGTGGCGACGGGCTACTTCGTCGCCCAGGAGTTCGGCTACATGGCCGTGGACCGCTCGCGCCTGCGGGCGAGGGCCGCGGCCGGTGACGCAGGGGCCAAACGGGCCCTGGACATCACCAACCGCACGTCGTTCATGCTCTCCGGCGCCCAGCTGGGCATCACCGTGACCGCCCTTCTGGTGGGTTACGTGGCAGAGCCCATGATCGGCCAGGGCATCGGTGAACTCCTCGGCGGCGTCGGGGTGCCCACGGGCGCCGGCGTCGCGATCGGCACCGTTCTCGCCCTTGTCTTCTCCACCGTCATCCAGATGGTCTTCGGTGAGCTCTTCCCCAAGAACCTGGCCATCGCCCGGCCCGAGCCCGTGGCACGCTGGCTGGCGCTGTCCACGGGGATCTACCTCAAGATCTTCGGTCCGGTCATCTGGCTCTTCGACCAGGCCGCGATCCTGCTGCTGAAGGCGGTGCGGATCGAGCCGGTGGAGGACGTCCAGCACGCGGCGACCGCCCGCGACCTGGAGAGCATCATCGCCGAGTCCCGCGAGAGCGGGGACCTGCCCGCCGAGCTGTCCACCCTGCTGGACCGGACCCTGGACTTCCACGAGCGCACCGCCGGGCACGCGATGATCCCGCGTCCGGAGGTCACCACCGTGGAGGAGGGCGACCCGGTCAGCCGGGTCGTCGAGCTGATGGCCTCCGACCACTCCCGCTTCCCGGTCCTGGGCGACGGGGTGGACGACATCGTGGGCGTCATCTGCCTGCGGGACGTGCTCGCCCAGGGCGATCGCGACCTGTCCGACGTCAAGGTCAGCGAGGTGGCCCGGGAGACCGTCATGGTTCCCGCGTCCCTGCCGCTGCCCGTGCTGCTGGACCAGCTGCGCGAGGCGGGCGAGGAGTTCGCCTGCGTCGTGGACGAGTACGGCGGCCTGGCCGGGGTCATCACGACCGAGGACCTGGCCGAGGAGCTGGTCGGCGAGATCGCCGACGAGCACACCCCGGAGGAGGAGTCCCCGTCCTACCTGGACGGCGAGGGCTCCTACCTGGTCCCCGGCGCGCTGCACATCGACGAGGTCGAGCGGCTGATCGGGCACGACCTGCCCGAGGGCGACTACGAGACCGTCGGCGGGCTGGTCATCCACGAGCTGCACCGGCTGCCCGAGACGGGCGACCGGGTGGACATCGCCCTGCCCCGTCCGCCCAGCGCCCATGAAGGCGACCCCGACATGGCGCTGACCCTGATCGTCAACACCGTGCAGAGGCACGTTCCGCACACCGTGGAGCTGCGCCTGCGCGAAGCGGCCGAAAACGGCGCCGAGGAGGTGCGCGCATGAGTGACATGAACGTGTGGGTGGCCATGGCGGTGACCGCGGTCATCATCGCGTTGAGCGCGTTCTTCGTGGCCATCGAGTTCGCCCTGGTGGCGGCCCGCCGCTACCGGTTGGAGGAGGCCGCGGAGACCAGCGCCTCGGCGCGGGCGGCGCTCAAGAGCGCCCGCGACCTGTCGCTGCTGCTGGCCGGATCGCAGCTGGGCATCACGCTGTGCGCCCTGGCGCTGGGCGCGATCTCCAAGCCCGCGGTCCACCACCTGCTGGAGCCGCTGTTCGGCGGCCTGCCCAGCACGGTGGGGTACGTGGTCTCGTTCGTGGTGTCGCTGATCATCGTGACCTTCCTGCACCTGGTCGTGGGCGAGATGGCGCCCAAGTCCTGGGCGATCTCCCACCCGGAGAAGTCGGCGATCATGCTGGCGATCCCGATGCGGGCGTTCATGTGGTTCACCCGCCCGGCCCTGCTGATGCTGAACGGCATGGCCAACTGGTGCCTGCACCGGCTGGGTGTGGAGGCCGTGGACGAGATGTCCTCCGGCCACAACCCGGACGACGTGCGGGAGCTGGTGGAGCACTCCGCCAAGGCGGGCGCCCTGGACGCCGAGAGGCGCGCCCAGCTGGCCACCGCCCTGGAGGTGAACTCCCGCCCGCTGAGCGAGATCGTCACCCGGCGCGAGGAGATCGCCTCGGTCGCCCCCGAGGACGGGGTCGAGGTCATCAAGCAGGTGTCGCGCAGCTCCACGCACCTGAGGCTGGTGGTCATGGACCGCGAGGAGCCCGTGGGCGTCCTGCACGTGCGCGAGGCTCTGACGAGCCCCGCCGGGACGACCGCGGCGGACCTGATGCGCCCCGTGCTCACGCTGCCCTCGGGCACGCCGATGTACGCGGCGATGAGCATCATGCGGGAGAGCCGCAGCCACCTGTCGCTGGTGGAGGAGGACGGCGAGGTGATCGGCCTGGTCACCCTCCAGGACATCCTGGACCGCCTGCTGCTGCTGGAGACGGCCGCCTGACGAGGGCGGAACCGGTGCGTCACGGGGGCCGGGAGGGACCGAGGGGTCCCTCCCGGCCCCTTCGCACGCGCGGGTCGCCGGGGGGCTGCGCGTGCGCCCGGCGGCCTGGCGCACGCGTGAGGGGGAGGGCGCTCACGCGCCCTCCCCCTCGTCGTGGATCGTGCCGGATGCGGCGGCCGGGGCCCGCCCTCCGCCGCCCTCCCCTGCCGGGGGCGCGTGCGGGCGTCGAACCCCGGCCGGCGGGTACGGGGACCGCCGGGAGCGGGCCCCCGCCCCGTACCGGCCGCGCCTGCGGTCGGCGCGTCAGGCGGTCTTGACCACCAGGTCGACCTCGATGTTGCCGCGCGTGGCGCGGGAGTAGGGGCACATCTGGTGGGCGGCCTCGACGAGCTCCTCGGCCTTGGCCTGCTCCACGCCGGGGATGGTGACGGTGAGCTGCACGGCGATGTCCAGGCCCTCGTCGGACTTGCCGAGCGTCACCCGGGCCTCGATGAACGAGCCCTCGACGTCGGTCTTGGACTGGCGGGCCACGTTCTTGAGCGCACCGTGGAAGCAGGCGCCGTAGCCGACGGCGAAGAGCTGCTCGGGGTTGGTGCCGAGGCCGTCGTCGCCGCCCACGCCCTTGGGCACGGACAGGTCGACCGCGAGGCGCCCGTCGTCGGTCTTCCCGCTGCCCTTGCGGCCCTCGCCGGTGACGGTGGCGTTGGTGGTGTACATGGCCTTGTATGCCATTGCTTGCCTCTCTCCCGGCTCCGCGCGCGCGGAGCCAACAGTGGTGGGTTTCTTCCGGTGCGTGGTCAGGTTCCGGGCGCGTCGGCCGTGTCGCACGGGGCGCGCCTGCTCGCGGCCGTCTCCACCGAGAAGGTGAGGCGGCCGAGCGCGTCCCGCAGCTCGCGGGCCTGGGCGGCCGTCAGGTCCGTGGCGCAGACCAGCCGGCCGGGGATGTCCGTCGCCCGCTCCCTCAGGGCGAGGCCCCGCGGGGTGGCGGTGACGCGGACGACGCGCTCGTCGGTGGTGCTGCGCTCCCGGGTCAGGAGCCCGGAGGCCTCCAGCCTGCGCAGCAGGGGGGAGAGCGTGCCCGAGTCCAGGTGCAGGGCGCGGCTGAGCTCCTTGACCGTGAGCGTTCCGCGTTCCCACAGGACGATCATCACCAGGTACTGGGGGTAGGTGAGTCCCAGGTCCCCCAGCAGTTCCCGGTACAGCCCGGTCAGGGCCCGGGAGGCGGTGTAGAGGGAGAAGCACAGCTGGTTGTCCAGCGCGAGGGGGTCGCCCTCGTCGGGATGCGCCACGGTGTTCCCTCCTGCCTCGCGGGCCCCCGCGCCTGCGGGCTTGCCGGTGGCACCACCGTAGCAGAATTCAGTTGCACACAACATGGTTGACCACAACTTTTTGTGCGGCGCGCTGTCCGCGCCCCGCGGCGGGGCGCGGACAGCGGGGTGTCACAGGAAGCGGACCCCCTGGGCCAGGGGCAGCTCTCCGCCGTAGTTCACGGTGTTCGTCGCCCGGCGCATGTACGCCTTCCAGGAGTCCGAGCCCGACTCGCGGCCGCCACCGGTGTCCTTCTCACCGCCGAAGGCGCCGCCGATCTCCGCGCCGGAGGTGCCGATGTTGACGTTGACGATCCCGCAGTCGGACCCCGCCGCCGACAGGAACCGCTCGGCCTCGGCCTGGTCCTGGGTGAAGATCGCCGACGACAGCCCCTGGGGCACGCCGTTGTGCAGCTCGACCGCCTCCTCCAGCGTGCTGTAGGCCAGCACGTACAGGACGGGTGCGAAGGTCTCCTCCCGCACCACCTCGGTCTGCGCCGGCATGCGCACCACCGCGGGCTCCACGTAGTAGGCGTCCGCGGCGGCCTCCTCCCACCTGCGGGCGCCGCCCACCAGCACCTCGCCCCCGTCGGCCTGCGCGCGCTCCAGCGCGGCCCGCATCGCGGTGTGGGAGCGCTCGCCGATCAGGGGACCCACCAGGGTCGACTCCTCGAAGGGGTCCCCGATGCGGTCGCGCAGCTGCTTGTAGGCGTCCACGACCCGCCGGGCGACCTCGTCGGCCACGTCCTCGTGCACGATGAGCCGCCGCAGGCTCGTGCACCGCTGCCCCGCCGTCCCCGCCGCGGCGAACACGCTCCCGCGCACCACCAGGTCCAGGTCGGCGGACGGGGCGACCACGGCCGCGTTGTTGCCGCCCAGCTCCAGCAGGTAGCGGCCCATCCGCGCGGCCACACGCGGCGCGACGGCGCGGCCCATCGCCGTCGACCCGGTCGCCGACAGCAGCGCCACCCGCCCGTCCTCCACCAGGGCCTCACCGACCTCGCGGTCCCCCAGCACCAGCCGGTGGACGTCGGCGGGCGCGCCCACGTCCTCCGCCGCCCTCATCAGGAGCCCGTGGCAGGCGAGCGCGGTGAGCGGGGTCAGCTCCGAGGGCTTCCACACCACCGTGTCGCCGCACACCAGCGCCACACAGGTGTTCCACGACCACACGGCCACCGGGAAGTTGAACGCCGTGATCACACCGACCACGCCCAGGGGGTGCCAGGTCTCCATCAGGCGGTGGCCGGGCCGCTCGGAGGGCATGGTGCGGCCGTACAGCTGCCGGGACAGGCCCACCGCGAGGTCGCAGATGTCGATCATCTCCTGGACCTCGCCCAGGGCCTCGGAGTGGATCTTGCCCGCCTCCACGGTCACCAGCGCGGCCAGGTCCGCCTTGTGCTCGCGCAGGAGCTCGCCCAGCCGGTGCACGAGCCGGCCCCGCACGGGCGCCGGGGTGTCCCGCCACTGGGACGTGAAGGCCTCGTGGGCGGCGGTGACGGCCCGCTCGGCGGAGGCGGCGGTGTCGAACTCGACGGGGAAGAGGATCTGTCCGGTGATCGGCGTCCTCGCCACCCCGGCGGCCCCGACCGGCTCGCGCAGCCGCTCGACGCCGCACCGTCCCAGGGCGTCCCTCGCGCGCCCGGCGAGTCGCTCGGTGTCGGGGAGGGCGGAAGTGTCCATGTGTTTCTCTCTCCGTTGAGAGGGCCTGCGGTCACCACACACCCTGCCAAGTCCGAGCCGCCCGGTCCAGCCCCCGGGACCTGTTCCGGGACGCGCCGCACACCCCTGCCACAGCGGGGTTCGGGCGACGTTAGACTCGGCTGGCTCCACCCCCCGGATCCCCGCACACGCCAGCCCCGCCTTCCGACAGACAGCGACCCCGTGCACCACGACACCACGCCCGAAGAGGACCGCGCCGGGCTCCCCGAGCCCCGCCGCATCCTGGCCCGTTCCGGTTTCGGCGCAGCCGAACCCCTGTTCAGCGCCGACCTGCGCGCCGCCACCGACCTCGCCCAGGCCCGAGAGGCGGTCTCCGCACACGCCTCCCGCCTGTGGACCGAGGCCACACGCACCGACGTCGACGGCCCCGACGACCGCCCCCCGTACTGGGCACGGCTGGTGCTCGCCGCCCGCCTGCGCACCTGGAGACCGGGGTTCGCGCTCTCCGAGGCCGAGCGCGCCGACCTGCTGCACCTGCTGGAGACCGGCTCGCGCGGGATCACCGACCTCGACTTCCCTCCGGGCGAGCGGTGGATCCGGATCGTCGTGACCGGTTTCGACCCCTTCCGCCTGGACGAGGACCCGGGGTGCTCCAACCCGTCGGGGGCCGCGGCCCTGGACCTCAACGGATGGACCTTCCCCGTGGGCGGGCGCACCGCCGTGGTGCGCACCGCCGTGTTCCCCGTGCGGTGGGCGGACTTCGACGCCGGCCTGGTGGAGGAGGCCCTGGCCGACCAGCACGGGCGCGCCGACGCCGTGGTCACCCTCAGCCGGGGGCGCCCCGGGCGGTTCGACATCGAGGAGTGGAACGGGATCTGGCGCGGAGGGGGGCCGGACAACGTCCGCGAGGTCCGCACCGGCCGCGCCCCGGTGCCCGGCCCCGACGCGCCGGAGTGGACGCGCTCGTCGCTCCCCGGCGCCAGGATCGCGGAGGCCACCGCGGGGCGCCCCTACCCGGTGGTGGTCAACACCGCGGTCACCGAGGTCCCCGCCGGGGCCGACGAGCAGAGGGAGCGGCCCGACGGCCCCAGCGAGGGCTCCGCCGCGCGCCGCGGGGGCGGCGGGAACTACCTCTCCAACGAGATCGCCTACCGCAACACCCTGCTCCGGGACCGCTCCGGGTGGGAGGTCCCGGCCGGGCACGTCCACCTGCCCAAGGTCGCGGATCCGGGCGAGAACGCCGCGGTCCTGGCCCAGGTGCGCGAGATCGTGCGCACCGTGGCCGAGGCCGCGGGGGCCGCTCCCCCGACGGCCTGAGGGGTCGGCCGACGGGGCCGCGGAGGCGTTCACGGTCCCGTTCGGCCTGGTGAGTGCATCGAATTGGCCAATTCGGCACCCAGAGTGCTCCAGGAGACGCGCGGTGGTCCTCCCCCGGCCGGGCGCTTCGATATGGTCCCCCCGTGGCTGTCACCTCACTGCGACGAAATCTCTCTGTCAGCGCTGCCCTGGGCCTGCTCCTGGTCCCGGGCTGCCATGCCGCGGACCAGGCGCTCCCGTACGCCGAGGCGGTCCGCACCCCGGTCGACGAGATGCCCGGCCTGGAGTCGGAGACCCTGTCGGTGACCACCGACCACAGTGTGGTGAGTTACCGGTATCCGCTGTTGAGCGGCGCGCCCGCGCTCATGACCGAACTCCGCACCTCCATGGCCGAGCGGCAGACGGCCTTCCTGGAGGAGCTTCCCGGGGGCGGCACCCCGGAACTGCACCAGGACGTGGCCCTGCTGGCCGCCTCCTCCGAGGTCGTCGGGGTGCGGCTCACCGCGGCCGCCTCCGCGGGGACCAACGACACCTTCGACGCGCGCAGCCTGTGGTACGACGTCGCCGGGGAGAGGGTCCTGCCCTGGACCTCGCTCTTTCGCGACGAGGCCGCCATCGAGCAGGCGCACCTGGAGGTGGCCGGGATCCTGGAGGACAGCTACCACCTCCCGGTCCAGGAGATGCCGGGCCTGGTCGGCGAGGTCGCCGCCCGGGCCGCGCAGAACGGGGAGGAGGGCGAGGAGGGCGCCGACACCGCCGCCGCCGATGGCGGCGCCCCGTCCCCCGGGGACCCCCGGGACGGGGGGCCGGACGGGAGCGGCGAGCCCCTGGACCTGACCGACCCGGAGCAGGCCGCGGAGGCCGCCGAGCGCTGGGCGGGCTCCCCTCTGGAGGACCTGGCGTTCAGCACCGCGGGCGGCCTGGCCGTCCGCATGGAGGCGGCCGACGTGCCGGGCGCGGGCCGTGTCGACGAGGTGCTGCTGCCGGTGGAGCCCGGGGACGCCGAGGAGCTGCTGTCCGAGCTGGGCTACCACGCCCGCGAGGCCGCGCTGGGCCGGAACACCGCCGACGAGGACTTCCCCCTGGGCGGGGGGCTGAGCGCCCGGGCCGGCGCCCTGGACTGCGAGCGCCTCAAGTGCGTGGCCCTGACCTTCGACGACGGGCCCGGCGAGCACACCGACGAACTCCTGGACATCCTCGCCGAGTACGACGCCCGCGCCACCTTCTACGTGCTGGGGTCCCTGGTGGGCGAGTTCCCCGAGCCCCTGGAGCGCATGGCGGCGGAGGGGCACGAGCTCGGCAACCACACCTGGAAGCACGACGACCTCGCGGGCATGTCGGGCGAGGCGGTGCGGCGGGACATCGAACGCACCAACCAGGCCGTGAAGGAGGTGATCGGCTCCGACCCGCCGACCATCCGCCCGCCCTACGGGTCGCTCAACGGCACGGTGCGCGAGGCCGTCGACCAGCCGCTCATCCTGTGGGACGTGGACACCCTGGACTGGCAGAGCCGCGACACCGGCGCGATCAGCGAGCACGCGCTGGAGCACTCCGTGCCCGGCAGCGTCGTCCTCTTCCACGACATCCACGAGACGTCGGTGCGGGCCATCCCGGACGTGCTCTCCGGGCTGCACCGGGAGGGCTACCACTTCGTGACGGTCACCGACATCTTCGGCGCGGACGCGCTCACCGCGGGCAAGGTGTACACCGACGCCCAGCCCGCCGGACAGGACGGCGGGGACGGGGACGGAGAGGGCGGCGGGGACTGATCCCGGGGATCGCATCCGCGGCCCGGTCCGGGCTCCCACGGGGGCCCCGGTCCGGGCCGCGGGCGCGTGGCAGGTCCCCGGCGGCGGGCCCGCGGGCCGCGCTCCCGCCGCCGGGGAGTTCCGCGCGGCCCCGCCGGCCCGGCCCCGGTCACAGGAGCTTGCGGAGCAGCTTCTCCTTGACGCCCGTGATGGGCGCGTAGGCGACCTTCATCGTGTCCATGAAGAGCGACTTGTCGAGCACCGACTTGGTGTGCGAGAACGTGTCGATCGAGGCCGTCGAGTGGTAGGCGCCCATGCCACTGTCCCCCACGCCTCCGAAGGGCAGGCCGGGGACGGCCAGGTGGGCGATGGGCAGGCCGAACGCCAGGCCGCCCGAGGAGGTCTCGGTCGTCAGGCGCCGCTTGGTCAGGTCCGAGGCCGTGAACCCGTACAGCGCCAGCGGCTTGTCCCGCTCGTTGACGAAGGCGATCGCGGCGTCCAGGTCCGGCACCCGGACGACGGGCAGGATCGGCCCGAAGATCTCCTCTCCCATCACGGGCGAGTCGGGGTCGACGTCGCCCAGCACCGTGGGGGAGATGTAGAGCCGCTTGCGGTCGCGCTCGCCCCCGGCCGTCACCGTCCCGCTCTCCAGCAGGGCGGACAGCCGGTCGAAGTGGCGCTCGTTGACGATGCGCCCGTAGTCGGCGCTTCGGGAGGGGTCCTCGCCGAACATCTCCGTGATGGCGGCCGCCAGCTCCCGCTGGAGGGGTTCGGCGGTGTCCCCGATCGCGAGCACGTAGTCGGGGGCCACACAGGTCTGGCCCGCGTTGGTGAACTTGCCCCAGGCCAGGCGCCGTGCGGTGACCGCCAGGTCCGCGCCGGGCTCGACCACGGCCGGGCTCTTCCCGCCCAGTTCCAGGGTGACGGGGGTCAGGTGCTTGACGGCCGCGGCCAGGACGATGCGGGCCACCGCGCCGTTGCCCGTGTAGAAGATGTGCTCGAAGCGCTCCTCCAGCAGGGCGGTGCTCTCGGGGATGCCGCCCTCCACCACCGCGATCGCCTCGCCGTCCAGGTACCGGGGCACCAGCTCCCCCAGGGCTGCCGAGGTGGCCGGGGCGAGCTCGCTGGGCTTGACCAGGGCCGCGTTGCCCGCCGCGATCGCGCCCACCAGGGGCGCCAGCGACAGGTTGACCGGGTAGTTCCAGGGCGCCACGATCAGCACGGTGCCGAGCGGCTCGCGGACCTTGCGCGCCCTGGCCGGGGCCAGGGCCACCGGCACCGGCACCCGCTGCGGGCGCAGCCACGACGCCAGGTGCTTGAGCGTGTGGTCGATCTCGTTGACCACGAAGCCGATCTCGGTGGTGTGGGCCTCCACCGGGCTCTTGCCCAGGTCGGTGTACAGGGCCTTCTCCAGGGCCGGCCGCTCCTCGGTGAGGAGGCGCCGCAGCGCGCGCAGCTGGGCGCGCCGCCACGCGATCGGCTTGGTGCGTCCCGACGCGAACGCCGAGCGCAGCCCTGCCACGATCGGCGGGATGTCGGTGGTCAGGGTCAGCGGTTCGGCGGGGGTGTCGGTTGTCGTCATGAACCGATGGTAAACGAAAGTGTTTCGTTTCCAACAGGGCGCTCGCATAGGATTCCGGTATGACCACCGACCATCTGCCCGGCGTCTCCCGCACCCCCCGCCGGGGGCGCCCGCGGGACGCCGCCCGGGACCGCGCGCTGATGGACGCCACCCTCGCCGAACTCCAGGCCAACGGCTACAGCGGCCTGACCACCGCGGCCGTCGCCAAACGGGCCGGGGTCTCCACCGCCACCCTCTACCGCCGCTGGCGCTCCAAGGAGGACCTCGTCGTCGGCGCCGCCCGCGCCTGGGCCGAGGAACTGGGCCCCGACCGCGACACCGGCGCCCTGCACTCGGACCTGAGCGCCCTCCTGCACGACAAGGCCGCCGCCCTGGACGGGCCCTCCGGCCGCCTCCTGCGCGCCGTCCTGGGCGAGGCCGCCCACAACCGGGCCCTGGCCGACGTGCTCATGGACCAGTTCGTCATGCCCCTGCAGGAGCGGGTCGGCGCCGTCCTGGACCGGGCGGCCGGGCGCGGGGAGATCCCCCCGGTGGAGGACGCCCTCGTGGTGGGGGAGATGGTCATCGGGCCCATGGTGAGCCACACCTTCCTCATCCCCCACACCCCGGGGTCACGACCGGGCGTGGACATGGCGGAGCGGCTGCTCCCCTACCTGCTGAGGGCCCTGGGAGCGGCCACCGCACCCGTGCCCGAGGCCGCCGGGCGGGAGTGAGGAGCGCGGGCCCTCGAAGGGCCCGCGGCGCCCGCCTGCTCCGCCTCGGCGCGGACCGCGAGGGCGCGCTGCCCCGCCCGCAGGCCCCGGAACCCGGGGACCGGGCCCCGGGGAACCGGTGGGGCTCCGAGATCCCCGCGGCCCCCGCCGCCGGGAGCGGGGTCAGAACGGGTAACGGGCCGGGGCGGCCTGCATCGTCACCCACTGGGTCTCGGTGAACGCCTCCAGGTTGGCGCGGGTGCCGCCGAAACGGGACCCCGTCCCGGAGTCGCCCACACCGCCGAAGGGGGCGACGGCCTCGTCGTCCACGGTCTGGTCGTTGATGTGCACGATCCCGCTGGGCACCCGGTCCGCGATCTCCATGCCGCGCATCGGGTTGCTGGTGAGCACACCCAGGGACAGGCCGTACTCCGAGGAGTTGGCCAGCTCCACCAGCTCGTCCACCGAGGAGAAGCGCACGACCGGGGCGACCGGCCCGAACACCTCCTCCGCGTAGGCGGGGGTCGCGGCGTCGACCCGGTCCAGGACGGTCGGCCGGTAGAACAGCCCCTCGTAGGTCCCGCCCGCGCGCAGCTCGGCCCCGTGGTCCACGCTGCCCGTGACCAGCGCGTGGATCTTGTCGCGCTGGCCGGCGTCGATGACCGGTCCGAGCGCCGAGCCGTCCGACTCGGCGTCTCCCACGGTCAGGGCGTCCGCCCTGGCCGAGAGCCGGTCCACGTAGGCGTCGGCGACGGACTCGTGCACCAGGTGGCGGCCGGTGGTCATGCAGATCTGCCCCTGGTGCAGGAACGAGCCCCAGGCGCCGACGGAGGCGGCCGCGTCCACGTCCACGTCGTCCAGGACCACCAGCGGCGAGTTCCCGCCCAGTTCCAGGTGGACCCGCTTGAGGTGGCGCCCGGCCGCCTCTCCGACCCTGCGCCCGGCGGCGGTGGACCCGGTGAAGGAGATGACCCGCACGTGCGGGTCGGCCACCAGGGCCTCCCCCGCGGCGGCCCCTCCGGGCAGCACCTGGAAGACGCCCCCGGGTACACCCGCCCTGCGGAAGACCTCGGCCATGACGGCGCCCCCGCAGACCGCGGTGCGCGGGTCGGGCTTGAGGATCACGGCGTTGCCGACGGCCAGGGCCGGGGCGACCGAGCGGATGCCCAGGATCAGGGGCACGTTGAACGGGGCGATCACACCGACCACCCCGGCCGGCACCTGGCGGGAGAAGCTCAGCCTCGGCTTCCCGGTGCGCAGGATCTCGCCGTACGGCTGGGAGGCCAGGGCGGCGGCCTCGAAGCACTCCCCCGCCGCCACGTGCACCTGGAAGCCGGCCATCCCGGCCGCCGCGCCGCCCTCGCGGCGCAGCCACCCCATGATCTCGCCGACGTTGGCCTCCAACAGGTCTCCGGCGCGGCGCAGGACGGCGGCCCGCTCCTCGAAGGACGCGGCGGCCCACCCCTTCTGGGCCCGGGCGGCCCGCGCGGCGGCGTCGCGGACGTCGTCGGCGTCGGCGATGCCGGTGCGTCCCAGCACCTCCCCGCTCGACGGCGAGACCACGGGGGCGTCACCGCCCTTGGCCGGGGTCCACGCCCCGGTGAAGACGGCGGAGGTGAAGTCCTCGGAGGCGATCAGGGTCACGGTGTGTCTCCTTCGACGGTTTCCCGCGCGTGCGTGCGGGAGCTGTTCGGTGGGGCCGGTGCACGGGACCGGCGCCCGCGGACGGTGGGCGGTCAGCCCGCCGGGGACCCGCCGGCGACCGGGCTGTCCTCCCGGCCCCCGGTCCGGTCCTGCGGGCGGCCGTCCGCCCCCGCGGCGCCCCTCTTCGCCCTCTGGATCTCGGCGTAGACGCGGGTGCGCAGCTCGGTGAAGCGACCGTCCCGGCGGGTGGTGAGCTGGTCCCGCCCGGCAGGCAGGTCGACGGTGACGTCGTCCTGCACCACGGTCGGCGAGGAGGAGAGCACGAGGACCCGCTCCCCCAGGTAGACGGCCTCGTCGATGTCGTGGGTGACGAACAGGACGGTGACCCCGAGGCGCTTCCAGAGCGCGCGGATCAGGTCCTCCAGGTCGGCACGGGTCTGGGCGTCGACGGCGGCGAAGGGCTCGTCCATGAGCAGGACCTTGGGCTCGTAGGCGACGGCGCGGGCGATGGCCACGCGCTGCTGCATGCCGCCGGAGAGCTGCCAGGGGTAGGCGTCGGCGGATCCGGCCAGCCCCACCGCCTCCAGTGCCTCGCGGACGAGGCCGGTGCGCCGCTCCACGGGGAGCCTCTTCTGCTTCAGCGGCAGTTCGACGTTGGCGCGCACACTCATCCACGGGAAGAGGCTGCGCCCGTACTCCTGGAAGACCACGGCCATGTCGGGCGGCGGCGCGGTGACGGGGCGGCCTTCGAGCTCGACGGTGCCGCCGGTGGGCGGCATGAGCCCGGCGATGCACTTGAGCAGGGTGGTCTTGCCGCAGCCGGAGGGACCGACGAGGCAGACGAGTTCGCCCTCGGCGAGTTCGAAGGTGAGGTCGCGGACGGCCTCGACGGCGACGGCTCCCCCGTCGTAGACCTTCCGGAGGCCGGTGACCTTGAGCATGGTGGGGCGTTCTCCCTCGTGGTCGGTCGTGGTCGTGGTCGGTTCCGCGGCGGCGCCCACGGGCTCACCCGCCCCGGTTCGCGGCGCGCAGGCCCCGGTACCAGCCCAGGACGCGGCCCTCGACGAGCTCGAACAGCGCCGACAGGGCGAAACCGATCAGGCCGAGCAGGACCATGCCCGCCCACATCTCGGGGATGGCGAAGCTGCGCTGGAACTGGACGATGGCGAACCCCAGGCCGCTGGAGCTGGCGAACATCTCGCTGATGACCATGAGGATGATCGCCAGGGCCAGGGCCAGGCGCAGCCCGGCCATGATCTGCGGAGCCGCCGAGCGCAGGACCAGGACGCGCAGCCGTGTGGCGCCGGTGATGCCGTAGCAGCGGGCGGTGTCGGCCAGGACCGGGTCCACGGCGCGCACGCCCTCCACGGTGTTGAGCAGGACGGGCCACACGCAGCCGGAGACGATCACCATGACCTTCATGGAGTCGTCGATGCCGGCCAGCAGGATCATCAGCGGCACCAGGACCGGCGGCGGGACGGCGCGCAGGAACTCCAGGACCGGCTCCAGGAGGGCCCGGGTCCGGGGGGACAGGCCCAGCAGGACCCCCAGGCCCACACCGAGGACCGCCGCGACGGTGAAGCCGGTGAGCAGGCGGGCGATGCTCGGGAGCACGTCGGTGAAGAGGCGTTCGGAGAACCACAGCTCGACGAAGGCGGCGGCGATGAGGTCGGGGGTGGGCGTGTAGTAGCTGTCCGAGGCGGCGCCGGCGTAGGCGTAGACCCCGACGAGCACGACGGGGAGCAGGAGCACGTGCAGGGTGCGCAGGCCCAGCCGGCCCGCGGCGCCGCGGCGCGGTCGCGCGGCCGGGGCCCGCGTCCCGGCGCGGTCGTCGGACCGGGCGGCCCCGAGGGGACGGTTCATGCCGCTGCCTCCCCTCGGACGGACGCGTGCCAGTGCAGGACGCGGCGTTCCAGGGCGCGCACCCCGGTGTTGACCAGGACCCCGAGGCCGCCGGTGGCGACGATGAGCGCGTAGACCGAGGCGACGGCGCCGCTGGACTGGGCGACGGCGATCTCGCGGCCCAGGCCCGGGGAGCCGATGACGAGCTGGGCGGTGACGGACAGGATGAGCGCGACCGCCGCGGCCAGGCGCAGGCCCGTCATCAGGTAGGGCAGGGTGGTGGGCCACACGACGTGGCGGACGCGGGCCAGGCGGCCGAGCCCGTAGGAGCGCGCGGTCTGCTCGGCGACGGGGTCGACGTCGGCCACCCCGTACAGGACCTGGATGTAGAGGAGCCAGAAGGAGGCGTACACGACCAGGAGCAGGGTGGAGCGCAGGTCGGTGCCGTACATGAGGACGGCGAGCGGGATGAGCGCGACCGAGGGGATGGGGCGCAGGAAGTCCACCGTGGAGTCGGTGAAGGCGCGCACCCGGGGCAGGGAGCCCAGGGTGAGGCCGAGCAGGACGGCGGCGGCGAAGGCGATGGCCAGGCCCAGTGCCCATCCGGTGAGCGTGTCGCCCACAGCCGCCCAGAAGGCGGCCGTGGCGGCGCGTTCGGCCAGGGTGGCCAGGACCTCGGAGGCGGGCGGCAGGTGGCGGGCGGAGACGGCTCCCAGGCGCGGCGCGGCCTCCCAGAGCGCGAGGAGGGCGGCGATGCCCAGGGCCCCGAGGAGCGGCCTGTCGGGGCCCGCGCGCGCGGCCCGGGGCGTGCGGGCGCCGCCGCCCGCGGGTGCGGCCGGCGGGGCGGCCCCGGTGGTGAGGACTGCCGGCCCACGGCGCATCGGCGCTCCAACCGCGTCGGGGTGGGCACCGGCGCCCACCACTGTACGTTTTGCGAACACTTGTTCTTTTGGCGAACATAGGTGATGCGGCTCACCGGGTCAAGATATGGCGCGGGCGCATTTCGACGCCATGGACGCCGACGGCGGGACGGCCGCGCCCGGGCGGGAAGCTCCGGGATCCGCGCCGCCGGACGGGGCCCACCGCCCCTCCTGCTCGTTCGTCATGTGAATATGTGTTCGCATAAGGAACTTCTGTGGCACCCGGGCGCCACGCCCGACCGACGAGGGGACACCTGATGCGCACACGCGTCGGCATCATCGGAGCAGGGCCCGCCGGCCTCCTGCTCTCCCACCTGCTGCACCTGGCCGGCATCGAGTCGGTGGTGCTGGAAACGCGGGACCGCGCCTACGTCGAGGCCCGCCAGCGCGCGGGCGTCGTGGAACACGGCGTCGCCCGCCTCCTCCGCCACAGCGGTCTCGGCGAGCGCATGGACCGCGAGGGCATCACCCACGACGGCATCGAACTGCGCTTCGACGGCCGATCCCACCGCGTGGACTTCTCCGACCTGTGCGGGCGCAGCGTCGAGATCTGGGCACAGACCGAGATCGTCAAGGACCTGACCGCCCGGCGCCTGGCCGACGGAGGACAGGTCCTCTTCGGGGCCCGGGCCACCGCGATCGAGGGGATCGAGACCGACAGCCCCCGCGTACGCCACACCCTGGAGGGCCGGGAGGAGGTGCTGGAGTGCGACTACGTGGCGGCCTGCGACGGCTTCCACGGGATCGGGAGGCGCAGCCTGCCCGAGGGCGTCGTCCGCACCTTCGAGCGCCTCTACCCCTTCAGCTGGCTGGGCGTGCTGGCCGACGTGCCGCCCTCGTGCGAGGAGCTGGTCTACGCCCGCCACGAACGCGGCTTCGCCCTGCACAGCATGCGCTCGGAGGAGGTGAGCCGCCTCTACCTCCAGGTGCCCAACGGCACCGACCCCGACGACTGGCCGGAGGAGCGGGTGTGGGAGGAGCTGGCCGAGCGCATGGCCGTGCCCGGCTGGGAACTGCGACGCGGACCGCTCACCTCCAAGGGCCTGACCCCCATGCGCAGCCTGGTCACCGAGCCGATGAGCCACGGGCGCCTCTACCTGGCCGGGGACGCCGCGCACATCGTGCCGCCCACCGGGGCCAAGGGGCTCAACCTGGCGCTGCACGACGTGGCGCTGCTCGCGGAGGGCCTGCGCGCCCGGTACACGCACGGGGGGACGGGGGCGCTGGAGAACTACTCGGCCGCGGCGCTGCGCCGCGTGTGGCGGGCCGAGCACTTCTCCTACTGGATGACCACGCTGCTGCACACCTCGGGCGACGCCTTCGACCACCGCCTCCAGCTCTCGCACCTGGAGTACCTGGCCTCCTCCCGGGCCGCCTCGACCCAGCTGGCGGAGAACTACACCGGCCTGCCACACCCCTAGAGGCGTTCGGCGGCGGACGCGGGCACGTCGGCCGGCCGCGCCGTTGCCCCCGCGCGGGGGAACGGCGCGGCCGGGGCTGCGGATCACCCGAAGACGACGTCCGAGCAGTTGTAGAACGCCTCGGGGCTGTCCGAGCGCTCCCACACCACGTACACGATGTGCTGGCCCTGCCGCTCGGGCAGGTCGACGTCCCAGTAGTACTCGGCGCCCTGGACGCCGCCCTGGCGCAGCGGCGGGTCGGTCACCTCGTCGATGAGCTCCAGGTCGTCCCAGGCGAGCGGGGAGCCGGGGTCCCACCCCTCCTCGGTGACGTAGGTGAAGAACGTGCCCGGGTGCGGGGCCCAGGCGTTGTGGTGGAACTCGACCGTCTGCCCCGAGGGCAGGCCGGTGGTCGGCCAGTCGGTGCGCGCCGCGTTGAACGCGGAGAAGGCGGGCGTGGGCCCGCACAGCTCGCCGTCGGCCACGACCTCCTGGTGGCGGCCGTCGGCGTCGCTGATGAGGTTGCCGAACCAGTTCCAGAACGGGTACGAGCCGCCCTCGGCCAGGGCGTCGGCGCAGGCGGGGTTGGTCGGCTCGACGTTGCCGCCCGCGCCGCCCTCCAGTCCGTCGACGTAGCAGGCGTAGGTGCGGCTGGCGGGGTAGGTGAACGCGCCGTGGGCGGCGGCGGGCTGCGGGGCGAGCGACACGGCCAGCGCACCTGCGAGGGTGCCGGCCGCGGCGATCGCGCCCGCCTTGGTCACAGTCTTCACGGGGGGTCTTCCTTTCCGTCTGCGGGCCTGTCCGCCCGGCCTCCCGGCGGCTCCTCGCCCTGCCCGTTCCGGGTGGACCCGGCGAGGGCCCCGGCAGGGCTGCCCCGACCGCCCCTTTTCCTCGCACGATGGCGGCGCCCGCCGAGGAATCGGCTGCGCCGCCCCGACGGGGGCGGGGGCGTATCAGGGCTTTCGTGAGCACCATGAACGGGCATTCATTTTGGGAACGCTCCCATGGCCTTGCACGGTGCAAGTTAACAGGAACGACACAGGCCCACAACGGGTCCTGGAGAAGAATTTTCGCGGTACGGATCGAACCGGACACGCTGAGCTACAGGCCCTTGCGGAACCCCGTCCGTCCTCGCACGGACCGGGCGCCCCTGACGTGCGCCGACCACCGCCCGGGCACCCGGGACCGCCTCCGCGCGAGCCCACCGCCGCGAACGCCGGAGTGCGCAAAGGTCAGTGTGTTCGCACCCTCAGGAAAGTATTCGGAACCGTGTCCGGCGAGGCCCGCCGACGCGCACCGCACGGGGTGGCGCGACCCCGTGCACGAGGGGCCCGGGGACATGGCCGGGGCCGCCCCGCCGACGGGGACCGCCCCGCCCCCTCCCCGGGCGGCCGCCCGGCCGGACCGGCGCCCCCGGGCGCCCACCTCCGGGCGGAGCGGAGCAGGCCCGAGGACCCTCTCCGCTCCCACCGGCACGGCGCCCCCGGTCGGCCCGGGCCCCTCGGGGGCGCCCTCCTGGGTCAGCCCCAGAAACCGAAGCTGTACAGCAGGCCGTTGGTCGCCGCGACGACGCCCAGGGCGAGCACAGCCCCCGTGACGAACGAGGTGCGCAGCGAACGCACCAGGAACTCCAGCGACACCAGGTTGTTGAGGAGGAAGTAGCCCAGCATCGTCGCGTGCCAGAACCCGTCCATCGACAGCGGCTCGAAGTAGTAGGCCGAACCGGTCCACACATCCGTCTCGGTCGTGAACCACGCCCACGCCAGGGCCGCACCGTACCCCAGCGGGATCTGGATCAGCGGCAGGATCAGCAGCGGCAGGAGCTTGACGAAACCCCACAGGCCGGGCTGGTCGGCCCGGCGCGCCTCGGACTGCGCCCTGCGGGCCGCGTCCTGCTCCGCGCGCAGGCGGTCGCGGTGCACGCGCTCGGCCTCCTGCCGGCGGCGCTCCTCGATCCTCTGCTCCTCCATGCGGCGCCGCTGCTCCTCCTGCTGGCGCTGCTGCTCCGCGGCCAGGCGGCGCTGCTCCTCCTGCTGCCGGCGGCGCTCCTCCTCCTGGCGCCGCTGGTGGGCGCCGGTGTCGGCACGCCCGCCGCGGGGCCCGCCGTACAGGTCGGCGTAGGGGTCGTCCGCGCCCTGGTCGCCGTACGCCTGCCCCTGCTGGTACTGGGACGTGGCCCCCTGCCCGTACGGGGAGGCCGTCTGTCCGGGCTGCTGCTGCGTGGGCGGGAACTGCGCCGTGGGCTGGTACCCGCCCGGCGCGGAACCCGCCCCGTGGCCGGCGCCCTGCGTGCCCGCGACCCGGGTGGCCTGGTCGTCGCCGAACGCCCCCGCCGCGGCGGCTCCCCCCAGGGCCCCGGCCGCGCCGCCCAGGGCGGCCGCGCCGCCGGCGCCGAGCACCTCCGTGCGCTGGTGGCCGCCGGTGGCCTGCGGGTCCCCCGCCGAGGTCGCCAGCGCCCGGTTGACCTTGGCCACCTGCTCCTGCACACCCGCCATCACCGCCGGGGGCAGCCAGGACGCCCCGGCGTGCACATCGCCCAGGTAGTCGAGGATCTCGCCCGGCCCGGGCCGCCCCTGCGGGTCCTTGGACAGGCAGGCGGCGACCAGGTGGCGCAGGCTCTCGGGCACCGCCGACAGGTCGGGCTCCCGGCTGATGATGCGCATGACCATGGTGGGCATGTTGCCCTCGCCGAAGGGCCCGGTGCCCGACGCCGCGAAGGCCAGGACGGCGCCGTAGGCGAACAGGTCGCCGGCGGGCGTCAGGTGCTCCCCCTGCACCTGCTCGGGGCTCATGAACCCCGGGGTCCCGATGATGGACTGGGTGGCGGCCGTGCCGTCCGTGGCACGGGCGATGCCGAAGTCGATCACCCGCGGCCCGTCCTCGGACAGCAGCACGTTGCCCGGCTTCAGGTCGCGGTGGATCAGGCCGACCCGGTGGATCTCCACGAGCGCCTCGGCGAGCCCCGCGGCGAGCACCCGCACACTCGCCTCCGGGAGCGGCCCGTACGCCTGCACCGCCTCGTCCAGGGGCAGCGAGGGAACGTAGGAGGTGACCAGCCACGGCACCTCGTCGTCGGGACCCGCGTCGATCACCGGGGCGGTGAACGCCCCGCTCACCTGGCGGGCCGCGGTGACCTCGCGCGCGAAGCGCTGGCGGAAGGAGGCGTCCGCGGCCAGGTGCGGATGGATGCGCTTGACCGCGACGGCCCGGCCGGCGGCCGAGCGTCCGAAGAACACCTGCCCCATGCCGCCGGCGCCCAGGCGCCCGATCAGCCGGTACCGGCCAATGCGTTCGGGGTCAGTGTTCTCTAGGGGACCCAACGTCCTCATCCTCCGACTCTGCCGCGACTGTCGTCCCGCGACTGCGCTCCCGGGACCCCCGCGATCGTAGCCAACGGCGGGTGGCGCGCCGACCGCGGACCGACCCCCGCGTCCGCGCGGGAAGGGGCCCAGTCTAGGGGGTTCGGCCGACACGGCACCCCTCCCTCCCGGAAGCGGGGGCGCGTGTCCGCCGTTCGCCGGACCCCGCCGGAAACGCCCCGGCCGACCGCGAAGTTCCCCCCTGGCCGCCACCGGCCAAGTTGCCGCACGCAGTGGCTGCGGCCCTCACGTCACACCTAGTGTCGTCCACATCACCCCCACTCGCACGGAGGACGCCGCGGACGCCGGCCCGGGGACGGCGTCCGGCCCGGCACAGGACCGCCACGGCGGCCCCCGCCGCGCCCGCGGGGGAACGGGGGACCGGGTACGCGCCCTCCGGCCCGGCCCCCTCGGAACGGCACAGCAACCCCGGCCCGCCACCCGACAGCCGCTCCCCCGCCGCACTGCGTGCGAGGACGGGCCCGCCCGCCCGGGCCGGGAACGCCGGAGCACCGAGGAGAGGACCACACGGCCATGCAGACCATCGACGCACTGCGCATCGACGCCCGGCTGCGCGCGGCCCACAGCCTGTCATGGCTGTCCGCGCAGACGGGCGACCACCCCAGCCGCCTCCTGCACCACCCCTGGCGCGACAACCCCTACCCGACCTACCGGCGGATGCGCTCCCAGGGCCCCTTCACCACCAGCAAGCTCGGCTTCCGCTCCGCCAACACCTACGAGGCGGTGAGCACCCTCCTGCGCAGCCGGGACTTCGGCGTGCAACCGCCCGCCGGGGCCGCCCTCCCCGGACAGTTCGACATCATCGACCTGTCCTTCCTCATGCTCGACCCGCCCGAGCACACCCGTCTGCGCGCCCTCGCCCGCCCCGCCTTCAGCCCGAGCCGCATGGCCGGGTACCGCACCGAGATCGAGAAGATCACCCACGAACTCCTCGACACGGCGACCGCCCGGCGCGACTTCGACCTCATGCGCGACTTCGCCCAACCCCTGCCGATCGCGGTGATCAGCCGCCTCCTGGGCATCCCCGAGTCCGACGACGCCCGGTTCGTCCAGATCGGCCACACCATCGGCGGCGCCCTGGACGGCGCCCGCTCGGCGGGCCACCTGCGCCGGATCGACAAGGCCTCGGCCGAACTGGACGCCCTCTTCGACCGGCTCATGGCCGAACGGCGCACCCACCCCCGCGAGGACGTGATCTCCGCCCTGGTCGCCGAGGCCGACGACGGCGCGCTCACCCCCGCCGCACTGCGCGCGATGTGCCGCCTGCTGCTGGTCGCCGGGTTCGAGACCACGGTCAACCTGATCGGGAACGGGGTCATGGCCCTGCTGCGCCACCGCGAACAGTGGGAACGGCTGGTGCGGGACCCCGGCCTGGCGCCGGGGGCCGTGGAAGAGGTCCTGCGCTTCGACTCACCGGTGCAGATGACCACCAGATGGGCGCACACCGAGTCGACCGTACAGGGCAGGCGACTGCAACCGGGCGACTACGCACTGTGCCTGATCGGGTCCGCCAACCGCGACCCGGACCGCTTCGAGGACCCCGACCGGTTCGACATCACCCGCGAGGACGCCTCCGACCACCTCTCCTTCTCCAGCGGCGCCCACTACTGCCTGGGAGCCCCGCTGGCCCGCCTCGAGGGCGAGATCGCCCTGCGAGCCCTCGCCGAACGGCTCCCGCGCCTGCGGCCCACCGCCGTCCCCACCCGCCGCGGCACCACCGTCGTACGCTCCCTCTCCCGGTTCCCCGTCACCACCGGCACCCCCTGAGGAGGAGCCCCCGCACGACACGCGCGACCCGACCCCGGCGTGCCCCACCGGCACACAGGCCCAGCGAGAGGAACCCCGGTGGAACCGAGCCCGCGAGAACCCGAGGAACACGGCACACCGGCGGACCACAGGCACGACACGGCCCCCGGCGCCCGCCGGGCCCCCACCCGGGCAAGGGGCGCGCTGCTGACCGCCGGCGCCCTGGGCGCGGCGGTCCTCACGGTCACCGCGACCCTGCTCCTCGCCCTGCCCGACCGGGCGCCGGTCGGCGAACTCCCCGCGCTGGCCCGCTCGCACGGCATCGGCCTGGGGGTGGCCGTGGCCGTGGACCCGCTGGCCCGCGACGGCGGCTACCAGGACGTGGTCACCTCCAACTACACCTCCGTCACCGCGGAGAACACCATGAAGTGGGAGTACGTGCAGCCCGAGCGGGACGAGTTCGACTGGAGCGGCCCCGACGCGGTGGTGGACTTCGCCCGACGCCACGGCCTCGACGTGCGCGGCCACACCCTGCTCTGGCACAACCAGCAGCCGCCCTGGCTGTCCGAGGGGACCTGGACCGGCACGGAGCTGCGCGAGGTGATGCGCGAGCACACGGACGCGCTGCTGGGCCGCTACCGGGGCAGGATCACCACCTGGGACGTCATCAACGAACCCCTCGTCGACGACGGCCCCCGGCTGCGGGACAACCTGTGGCACCGGGTCCTGGGCGAGGACTACATCGCCGAGGCGCTGCGCATGGCCCACGAGGCCGACCCCGGGGCCAGGCTCTACATCAACGAGTTCGGCATCGAGGGCGCCGGCCCCAAGGCCGACGCCCTCCACACCCTGGTGACCGACCTGCTGGACCGCGGCGTGCCGCTGCACGGCATCGGCTTCCAGGGACACTTCGTCCACGGCTCCGTCCCCGAGGACCTCACCGAGCAGATGCGCCGCTACAGCGACCTCGGCCTGGACGTCACCGTCAGCGAACTCGACGTGCGCATACCCGAACCGGCCGGACAGGAACAGCTGGAGGAACAGGCCCGGGAGTACCGGCGGGTGGTCCAGGCCTGCCTGGACGTGCCCCGGTGCGTCAACGTCACGGTGTGGGGCGTCAGCGACCAGCACTCCTGGATCCCCGAGTGGTTCCCCGGCTACACCGCGGCCCTGCCCTTCGACGGCTCCTACCGGCCCAAACCCGCCCTGGCAGGCATGGCGCAGGCACTGGAACGACGCCGGACAGGGGCCCGACCGGGCCGGACGACCCCTCGCACGCCCCCGGGCCACAGGACACGGCTCAAAAACTCAAAGGGACCAGGTATTCGGGAACCACGACCCGCGTCCGCGGAGCGACCCGCAACACCTCCGCCGTGAACTCCTCCACACCCATCCCCTCCCCCGTCCCGTCCAGGGGCGGGTTCACCAGCTCCCGCTCGAAGTGGTCCCAGTGCACGGGCACGACCGTGGCCGGCCTGTCCAGCGCCTCGATGAGCCGCGGCACGTACTCGTGCGTACTGGAGGTCGACGGCAGCGCGACCATCGCCACGTCCGGCGCCAGCCCCGCCACCTCCCGCTCCGCGAAGTCGCTCGCCCCCATCAAGAACACCGACGGCCCCGACCCCGGCCGCACCTGGAAGGCGAGGGTGTCGCCCTCCGGCAGGTCCGCGACCGTGACCGGGGCCTCGGGGACACCGACGCGCACCCCGGGGAAGAGCACCGACCTGGAGGCGTTGCGGCTGTGCAGCGCCCGGACGACCTCCACCACGCACCCGCCGAAGTCCAGGACCTCCCCGCCCCGCACCGTGGACACCTGGCCCGCGGGAACCCCCATCGCCCGGGCCAGGTGGTACGTCGTCAGGGTCCCCACGACCCGCGCCCCCGTCGTGGTCGCGATGTGGGGGACGTCGGAGAAGTGGTCCCAGTGGCTGTGGGTCACCAGGACGACGCCGTCCTCACCGAGGTCGGCGGTGTGCTCGTCCACGAGCACCGGGTCCACGACCAGCTCCGTCGCGGCGTCGAACCCCCGCTCGGGGTCGAACAGGCCGGTGGAGAACCGGGTGAGGAACGGATCCACCAGAATCGGCGCCCGCCCCGGGACATCGATGCGCCAACCACTGGTCCCCAGCCACCGGAACGTCGCACCCGACCCCCCGCCCGAGGACTCCGACGGCGCCCCCGCAACCGCACCCGCCGCCCCCGACAGCAAGGGCGTGAGCGCCCCCGCCGCCACCGCACCCCGTAGGAAACCCCGTCGTCCGATCGCCATGCGCCGGTCACCTCTTCCACCCGCTCCCGAGCCCGGCCCCGGTGGACCGAACGGCGCACAGCCAAACACGGGCTCCGAACAGGCGTCCAATAAGCAGGCGGCACCCGACCATAGGCGTTCGCCTATCGGCCCCGGTCCACCCCGGTCCGCCCCGCCGCGGGCAGCCCGGAAACCCGGCGCAGCCGCTCCACCGCACCGCGCGCCGCACGCCCCAGCGCCAGGTCCGCCTCCAGCCCCGTCCTCCCCGGGTCGGGGCCGACCGCGCACACCGCCACGGCATAGCGCGCACCGTCCGGGTACTCCACCACGCCCGCCTCCGCACGAAGCCCCGGCAGCGTGCCGGACTTGGCACTCACCCGCACCCCCGGACCGAACCCCGACGCGATCCGCGTACGCACGAGCTGGCGCGCCATGAGATCGCGGACGAACGCGCACGCCTCCGGCTGCGCGGCCCCGTCCGTCCACACCAGCCGCAGGAGCCGCGTCAGATCCGCCGGCGTGCCGGACGTGACGCGCCCCAGCACACCGGCCGGCAGGACCGCGGAACCCGCACCCCCCGGCCCGCCCTCCTCCAACAGGATCCGCAACAGGTCCCGGGGACCGCCCGTGAAACGGGTGGAACCCAGCCCCAGCTCGGCCGCCAGCAGCTGGACGGGCTCCACGCCCACCCGGTCCACGAGCAGGTCGGCCGCCGTGTTGTCGCTGACGGTCATCGCCAGGTGGGCGCAGTCGCGCAGGGACAACTCGACGTCGTCGGCGAAGTCCGCGATGCCCGACCCGCCCAGGCGGTCCGCGCGCCGCGCCACGACCCGCTCGGCCGGATCCAGGATCCCCGCCCCGGCCTGACGGGCGAACTCCAGGACGATGAGGACCTTGGCGACGGAGGCCAGCACGACGGGGACGTCCGCGAGGCGCCCCCACTCACGGGTCCCGTCGACCTCGCGAACGTGCACGCGCACGGCAGGGGCGTCGGTGGTGGTCACGGCGCTCACGCTACAACCCCTTCCGCTAGTGTCTGGCCGTGGATCTCGGACGACACCTGCGGTACTTCCTGGTCGTGGCACGCGAAGGCCACTTCGGCGAGGCGGCGGTCGAGCTGGGCATCGCCCAGCCGGCCCTGAGCCAATCGGTGCGCCGGCTGGAGGAGGAACTGGGCGTCACCCTCTTCGACCGGTCACGCCGCCGGGTCTCCCTCACCCCCGCCGGACGCCTCCTGGTCTCCCAGGCCCGCGACCTCGTCGCGGGCGAGGCCCGGCTCAGGGAGACCATGCGCCGCACACGCGACGGCGAACTCGGCACCCTCCGGGCCGCTGTACGACCCGGCACCCCGGCGACGGCACTGCGCGGCCTCCTCCGGGGCATGGCCGAACACGCCCCCGGACTGGACGTCGACCTGTGCGAGATGACCGGCGCCGAACTCGTGCGCGCCCTGGGCGAGGGCACCGTCGACACCGGCCTCCTCACCACACCCTTCGAGGGCTCCGGCCTGCTCGGCGAACCGGTGCTCCGGGAGGAGCTGGGCGCGGTGCTCCCCCGGGCCGAGGCGCCACCGCACTCCGCCCCCGTCGCCCTCGCCGACCTGGCCGACCGCGAACTCGTCCTGTCCGCGCGCCGCTCGGACCCCGCCTGGTTCGAGCGCGTCCTGTCCGTGTGCCGGGAACACGGATGGACGCCTCCCAGGGTCCGGGAGGCCGGCGACGCGGGATTCCTGCTGGGCCTGGTCCTGGCAGGCCTGGGCGTGGGACTGGAGAGCGCACGGGTGGCCGCACGGGAGCCCCGCCTGGCCTGGCGCCCGTTGGAGGGCGCACCCCTGCTCCGGAGCACGGAGGCGGTACGCCCCGCCCGGGACGCCCACCCGGCCGCCCCCGCCTTCGCCGAGGTGGCCGCACGGGTACTCGCCGAACACCCCCGCAGCGCCCTCGCCGACCCCCACGGGGAACGCCCCTGGTCACTGGTCTACGGAGGCGGAACCCTCACCCGCCCCCGGTGAGAACCCGGCCGGCGCCCCGCCGGACACCCCCCAATGGGAAGCGCCGCACGGACGGCGCCGGTAGGGTCGTGCCGTCCGTGACCGCCGACGAGCCGTGAGGTGTTCGGCATGCCTTAGACCCGTGGCCCCCCGCCCTTCTCCGTCACCGCCGGAACCGACGACGAAGAAGAGAAGGAACCCGTGCACGAGACAACACCCCCACCACACCCCATCAGGGTCCCCGAGACCCTGGCGCCGCTCCTGGACCGCGAGTTCGGCACCGAGTGGACCTCCTGCCTGCCCGCACTGACCGCACACCTGCTCCGACGGTGGAACCTGCACCCCACGGGCACTCCCATGCACGGCATGGTCGCCCTCGTGGTCCCCGTGCGGCGCGCCGACGGCACCCCCGCCGTACTCAAGATGCAACCCGTCGACGAAGAGACCGAGGGCGAACCCCGGGCCCTGCGCGCCTGGGCGGGAGACGGAGCCGTCCGCCTCCTGGACCACGACCCGGACACCGGCGCCCTGCTCCTCGAAGCCCTCGACCCCACCCGCACCCTCGAACACGCGCCCCTGGACCAGGCCCTCACCACCGTCGGCGAACTCCTCGCCCGGCTCGGCGCCCACCCCGGACCGACCGGGGTACGCAGGCTCGCAACCATGACCCGGTCCCTGGTGGAACGCGTCCGACCCTTCCTGACCGACGAGCGGATCGACAACCGCGCACGCAGCTCCCTGGCCCGATGGACGGCGGTCGCCCGGGAGATGGCCGCCGAACCCGGCGACCGGCTCCTGCACTGGGACCTGCACTACGCCAACGTCCTCGCCCCCCTGCCCGGCACACGCCCCGACCCCTGGGTCGCCATCGACCCCAAACCGCTCGTCGGCGACCCCGGATACGAGCTGATGCCCGCGCTCCGCAACAGGTTCGCCGAGGAGGCGGCCCCCGGCGGCGCCCCCGCCTCCGTACGCCGCAGGTTCGACCGGCTGACCGGCGCCGCAGGCATCGACCGGGACCGCGCCCGCGCCTGGACCCTCGTCCGCGCCCTGGAGGACTGCCTCTGGCAGATGGAGGAGGGAAAACGCACACGGTTCGGCGCCACCAGGGCCGTCGCCGACGCCCTGACCGGGTGAGGCGCCCGCGGGGCGGCGGCAGGGCCCGCCGCCCGGCGGGCGTGCCCCGGCCCCTCCCGGCCGACACGTCCGCACCCGGGACCGGCGAACCGCTCAGGCGGCGACGAGCGCCCGGCGGTACTCGGTGGGACTCACACCGCGCAGGCGCTTGAACGCCACGCTCAGCGCGAACGTGTTCGCGTAGCCCACGCTCCGGGCGATCGAGGCGACCGTGGCGTCCCCTCCGCGCAGCAGGTCGGCCGCCCTGGCGATACGCCAACCGGTCAGGTACGCCATGGGCGGCTCCCCGACCAACGACGTGAACCGGCGCGCCAGCGAGGCCCGGGAGACCCCGCAGCCGTCCGCCAGGGCGGCGACCGTCCACGGGCGCGCCGGGGCGTCGTGGAGCAGCCGCAGGGCCCGGCCCACCACAGGATCGCCCATGGCGGCGTACCAGGAGGGCGCCCGGGTGCCGGGGCGGTCGAACCAGGCACGCAGGGTGGAGATGAGCAGCAGGTCCAGCAGGCGGTCCAGGACCACCTGCTGCCCGGGCGCCCGGCAGACGACCTCCTCGGCGATCATGGAGGTGACAGGGCGGTGGCAGTCGTCCGCCGGCACCACCAGCACCTCGGGGAGGGCGGAGAGCAGGCGCCGGCCGACCTCTCCCCCGACCTCGTACGAGGCCCCGAGCAACCGGTCCGGGGCGTCGGGGCGGTCCCCGTAGGTGCGCGGCCCGAGCAGGGCCCCCTCGTCGAACTCCTCCCCCTCGGGGGTCGTGCAGAGGTCGGCGCCGTGCACCAGGCAGGTGGGCCGGGTGTCCGGACGGTCCGCCACGGTGTACGGATCGGGACCGCGCACGATCGCGACGTCACCGGTGCCGAGCACGACCGGTTCGCCGTGCGCCGGAACGACCCAGCCACGCCCGCGCACCATGGTGGCCACGCTCAACGGCGACCGGTTCTCGAAGCGCACGGCCCAGGGAGGGGCCATGATCGACTGGCTGAACAGGGCCCCCGGGCCCGGACTCCGTCCAACAGGTCAGCGAGAGCATCCATGCCCCCACCTTAGACGCGAAGACATCTGAGTGAGGCTTTCAACCATGGATCGTCTCACTCTCCTCCGGTTGACTCAGGGCATGACAGACACACGGAACACCGCGCGAAGCACGGCCCGGCGACCGGTCCTGGTGGTCGGCGCCACGGGCAAGACGGGCCGGAGGGTGGCGGCGCGGCTGCGCGCAGCCGGACACGAGGTGCGCGCGGCGTCACGCTCCGGGGCATGGCCCTTCGACTGGAACGACCGCACCACGTGGGGCCCTGCCCTGGAGGGCGTGGAGACGGCCTACGTGGTCCCCTTCGACCCCGCACCGGTCGTACGGCCCTTCGTCGAGCAGGCCGAGGCCGCAGGACTGCGCAGGCTCGTGCTCCTCTCCGGCCGGGGGATCGACGACCCCGACTACCTGCCCGGAGACGCCCTGGCGGGCAGCACGCTCGTGGACGCCGAGGAGGCCGTCCGCTCCAGCGGCCTGGAGTGGACGATCCTCCGGCCGGGATGGTTCTCCCAGAACTTCGACGAGGGCTTCCTCGCCGACATGGTCGGCTCCGGCAGGATCGGGCTGCCCGCCGGGGACGGCGCGGCGAGTTTCGTCGACGCGGAGGACATCGCGGACGTGGCCGTCGCCGCCCTCACCGGGACGGGACACGCGGGTCTGATCCACGAACTGTCGGGACCCCGCGCCCTGACCCTGGCGGAGGTGGCGGCGGAGATCTCCACGGCCACCGGACGGACGGTGGAGTACGTCGCGCTCCCACCGGAGGAGTTCGTCGCGGAGCTCGTCGGCCAGGGGGTGGGGGCCGAGGACGCCGAGGCGCTGGCGACGACGGTCTCCCCCATCCTGCGCGGCAAGGACGCGCACCTGTCGGAGGGGGTCCAGCGGGTTCTGGGACGCGAGCCACGGGCCTTCGGGGAATACGTGAGGAATGCGGTGGCGTCAGGTGCCTGGGCGAGTTCTGGGCCAGTTTCGGAAAAAAGAGGAACGGCCACCTTTACCTCGTAGATTCACGCAAGTCGCCGAGGAAGGCGGCGTGCACGCCGGGGCCGCCCCCCCGGCCCTCCTCCGCCGGGCACTCGACGGAGCGGCCCGCGACCGGGTCCTGACACCCGCGAGCCGGCGGAGGTGGGAGCGGGCCCCGGGGGCGCACCTCCACGGGCTCCTCCGGGGGCGTCGGCGGGCCTGAAGGTGGAACGCACGCCCCCGGCAGGAGCGCCGGGGGCGTGCGTGCGCGGAGCCGTGCCCGGGGGGGGCCGGGGAGGTCCCCGCACTCCCCCGCCACCGCGCCGGTCCGGGGTACCGGGGTACGCCCTCCGCACGGGCGCGCTATGGCGGGGGTGTCCTCGTTCCACCCCCGTGACGGGTGCGCCCTCCGCGCGGGAGCGCTACCGGCCCGTCCCCGCGGTCAGGCCCGCGACGCCTTCCAGTAGGCGACGTCCGCGGCGCGGTTGAAGTAGGCGTTGGTGCACACGTCGTACTTGTCGCCCTCGGTGGAGTGCTGGTTGGTCTCCAGGAAGCCGCCGTTGCCGGCGTAGAGGTTCCAGATCAGGAGCACGTCACCGGTGCGCACGTGCTGGTCGGTGGGGGTGGAGGTCTGCGCGAAGATCCGCCACCGCCCGGTACCCTCGGCGCGGTCCCGGCTCTGGGAGGTCGACACGTCGTACTTGGCGCCGGCCGACTTCTGGGTGCTGCTGGCGTGGCCGTTGGTGTCGAGGTAGCCGCCGTCGCCGCCGTAGAGGTTGCGCAGCCAGACGACGTCACCGCTGAGGACGTTCGCACCGGTGGCCTTGCCCTCGGGCGAGAGGATCTCCCAGGTCCCGGTTCCCGCCCCGCGGGTGGGGGTGTCCGCGGTCTGCACCCCGTACTTGGCGGGGGCCGGGCGGTGGTTGATGCTGTCGAGGTAACCGCCGTGCCAGCCGTTGTAGCCGTTCAGCAGGTGGATCCGGTCGCCGAACCTGATCTCGTTGGCCATACAACCTCTTCCTGTACCAGTGCGCTGCCGGTGGCGGTGCTCGGCCGGGCCGGTGAGCCGAACCGGCCGACGACCACCGCCGGGACAAACGTATCCACTGGTTCACTTTGCGTAACAGGACTGTCCCGACCCGGCCAATCACACCGAATCCACCCCTGGAGCCGACCGGTGTGCTAAGCGCGCTCACCGGCGACGCGAGTCCGCCGTCCGGCGCGGGCACCGCCCGCCGGGCCACGCGGAACCAGCGGGAGGGGCCCTCAGGCCGCTTTCCCGGAGAGCGGGCCCCCTTCCCCGAAGGCGAACCCGGCGAAGCGCTCCCCGATGCGCCGGTGCGTGGCGGCGTCCGGATGGAGCCGGTCGGGCAGGGGCAGTTCGTCGGCGTCCGCCCCGCCGTAGAGGACCAGGCCGTCCAGGTAGTGCAGGTTCGGGTCCTCGACCGCCCGCTGCCGTACGATCCGCGCCAGCTCCTCCCGGACCACGGTGAGCGTCAGCTTGCCCTCGGCCCGCTCGGCCGGGTCCCCGTTGGCCCGGAACCGCAGCTCACCCGCCCGGAGGGCCTCGGCGTCGAAACCGCAGGGCCCGGGGGTGTCCTCGTGGATGGCGCAGTGGATCGGCGAGACGACCAGCAGCGGCGCCTCGGGGTGGCCCTCGCGGATCGTGTCGAGGAAACCGTGCACCGCGGGGCCGAAGGCGCGCAGGCGCATCAGGTCGCCGTTGACCAGGTTGAGGCCGATCTTGACGCTGATCAGGTCGGCGTCGGTGTCGCGCATGGCGCGGGCGGTGAAGGGGTCGAGCAGGGCGCCGCCGCCCAGGCCGAGGTTGACCAGGTCCACGCCGCCGAGCGATGCGGCCAGCGCGGGCCAGGTGGTGGTGGGGCTCGCCGCGTCGGAGCCGTGGCTGACGGAACTGCCGTGGTGCAGCCACACCCGGCGCCCACGGTCCGGCAGGGGCGCGATCGGGGCGTCGGCCCGCAGGGCGACGACCTCGGTGGTCTCGTTGTGCGGGAGCCAGATCTCGACGTCCTTGTCCCGGTCGGGCAGGCCGGCGAAGCGGAGTGTGGCCGCGGGACCCCGGCTGTGCTCCACGGCGCCGGTCGCCAGGTCGACGCGCAGGGTGTCACCTCCGGTCGCGACGGCCTGGTCGGTGAGGCGGCCGTCGACGAGCAGGTCGTACACCCCGGCGGGGCGGGGCGGCGCTCCCGGGTAGACGCGTCTGGTGGGCACCGTGTCGAGTTCGACGGCGGTGGCCCGCGTGCGGAAGGCCAGGCGCACCCCGGAGGGCTGGGACTCCGCCATGGCGAGCTGCGGGTCGGCGCACTGGGCCCGGGCCCGGGCGGGGAGCCTGTGCGGGAGCAGTCCGCGTTCGGTGCGCTCCAGGTCGAGGGCTCCGCGCAGGAGCTCCGGTGTGACGGTCGTGGTGGTCCAGTCGTCCTGGGCGTGCATGGTGGCGGCCTCCTGTGGTGGTCGTGTGTGCGTGGTGGGCCGGTCCGGCGCCCGGGCACGGCGGGACGGCGCCGAGGCGACAGCTCACCTGAACCGGTGCCGGAACTGGGCACCGGCACCGTGCGCGAGGGGCGAGCGGGTGTCCGCCGCAGGTCAGGCCGCGGGCCAGTTGCGCAGCAGAGCGTCGAGGGCGTCGATGGTCCGCGACCAGGTCTCCTGGGTGTCGGGGGCGCTGTGGCTGAACCCTCCCCCCATCTCCAGGGTCACGTAGCCGTGGAAGACGCTGCCCAGCAGGCGGACCGCGTGGGTCTGGTCCGGTTCGTCCAGCTCGTAGCCGCGCAGGATCGCCCGGGTCGTCCGGGCGTGCCTGACGCCGGCGCTGGCGGCCGCCGTCTCCGGGTCGAGTCTGAGCTGGGCCGCCTCGTAGCGGCCGGGATGCTCGCGGGCGTAGTCGCGGTAGACGTTCGCGAGAGCGCCGAGGGCGTCCTTTCCCGCCCGGCCCGCCACGGCCTCGGAGGCCCGGTCGGCCATCTCCTCCAGGGCGAGCAGCGCGATCCGGGTCCTCAGGTCCCGGGAGCTGCGCACGTGCGAGTACAGGCTTGCGACCTTGACGTCGAACCGCCTGGCCAGCGCCGAGGCGGTCACGTTCTCGAAGCCGACCTCGTCGGCCATCTCCGCGCCCTCCCGGGCGAGGCGCTCCGGGGTCAGTCCCGCGCGTGCCATCATGCCTTCTCCGTTCGCCTTGAAGTACTCTACTTCTCCCTAAAGCCTTTAGGCAAGTCCCGTCAGATCGAAGGCCGACGGGGACGGAAAAGGGCCGGGCCGTCCGCGAGGTGCGCGACGGCCCGGCCCGAAGGGCTCCTACTCCACGACGGTGATGCCGAGGGCGCCGAGGATGAGGCCGGCCTGGGCAGGACTGATGTTGGCCCCCCGCAGGTACCCCGCCTGGTCCAGGCCGAGCTCGCCCAGGTCGGCCCCGCGCAGGTCCGCGCCCGCGAACCTGGCGTTGACCAGGTTGGCGCCGCGCAGGCGCGACTCCTTCCACACGGTCTCCCGCAGGTCGGCGCTCGCCAGGTCGGCCTCGTCCAGGCGCAGGCCCTCCAGCGTGCGGCCGCGCAGCGAGAGCCCCTTGCAGCGGGCCAGCATCATGTTGCACTGGGAGAACGTGTAGCCGATCCCCCGCAGCGAGGTCAGCCCCGCGCCGGTGAGCCGGCACCCGGTGAACACCGTGTCGGTGAGCAGCGCGCCCTGCCAGCGGGTGTTGGCGAGGTCCATCCTCTCGAAGCGGGTGTCGGCGCACTCCGCCCCGGCGAAGAGAGCCCCGGGCGCCCCTCCCCCCGTGAACCTCGCGCCGTCCAGGACGGCGCGCTCGAACCGGGCGCCGTCCATGCGGCAGTCGGCGAAGACGGCATCGGTCAGGTCGGTGTCCCTCAGGTCGGCGCCGGAGAGGTCGCACCTGGTGAACACGCGCGGGGCGGATACGGCGTCGGCCAGGACGTCGCGCAGGTCGGAGTCGGACAGGTCCGCGTCCGTGGTCTCTGGAGAGGAAGGGTCGGTACTCATCGCGAGGACCCTAGCGGTCGCCGGCGACATCCGGCGCCGTCCCCTCAGTCGCGGAGCTTGAGGGCGAGGAACAGGTCCACTCTGTGCTCCAGGCTGCTCAGGTCCCGCCCGGTCAGTTCCTCCACCCGTCCGATCCGGTACCGCAGGGTGTTGACGTGGACGTGCATGGCGGCGGCGCAGCGCTGCCATGAGCCGGAGTGGGCGAGGAAGCGCTCCAGGGTGTCCACCAGCTCGGAGCGGTGGTCGCGGTCGTAGGCGAGCAGCGGCCCCAGGAGGCGCTCCCGGTAGGAGGCCTGGACCTCCTCGGGGACCGAGGCGAGCAGGAGCTCGTGGGAGTCGATCTCGGCCCCGGCGATCACGCGGGACCGCCCGCCCCGGAGCTCGGCCAGCCGCCGGGCGTGGCGCGCCTCCACGGCGGCGCCGCGCAGCTCGGGGATGCCCCGGGCGGCCGAGCTGAGACCGATGGCGAGGCGGTGGTCGAGCAGGCCTCCGTCCAGCACCCGGGCGCGGTGGAGGAGTCGGGCGCGGATCTCCTCGGCCCGCGCGCGGGCGTCGGTCCCCGCTCCGGCCACCGGGAGGATCGCGAGGGTGTCGGCGTCCCCGGTGACGACGGCGCCGGGGTGGTCGGCGACGAGCTCGGTGACCACCCGCCGGGGCAGGTCGGGCACGCGGGGCTCGGGCAGCATGACGGCGCTCACGACGACGTGGCCCCCCTCGTCGGCGCCCGTGGCCGTCCCGGTTCCGCGCATCAGCTCGGTGACCTCGTCGAAGCGCTGTGCGGCCAGCAGGCGCGGCAGCCCCTCCAGGTGGCGCGCGTCGGCCAGCGCGCGTTCGTCGGCGCGGCTGCGGGCGAGGCCCGCGACGGAGGCGAGCTCGGCGACCGCCTCGTGCTCCTCGTCGGTCCAGGCGGTGTGGTCGCCGGCGCAGACCATCAGCCAGGTGGCGAGGGGGTGGGACTCCTTGGTCTGGACGGGGACCACGGTCAGGACGCGGCCCCCCTCCTCCGGCAGGCGCGTGGTGTGCGGGAAGTTCTGCCAGGTGAGCGCCTTGGCGGCGATCCACTCGCGGTCGGCCTCCGGCAGCGGCGCCCCCGAGGAGGCGACGTGGCGCCCGGTGGAGGAGATCACCCAGGCGGTCCGCCCCTCCTGCGCGGTGGCGGCGGTGAACGCGTCGGAGAAGTCGGCCCCGGCGGCGACGTCGGCCATCAGCCGGCGGTGGCGGTCGCGGGTCTCGGCGATGGTGGTGAAGCGGCGCTGGGTGAGGGAGCGCAGCACCTCCTCGGTGACCGCGCCGAAGGACGTCTCCGCCGGGACCTCGACCAGGGGCAGGTCGTGGGCCAGGCAGGCCTCCACCAGGTCGTCGGGGACCTCGCCCAGGGCGGTGCCGGCCCCCAGGGCGACGGCGCCGGCCCCGGCCACGGAGGACACGAAGGCCTCCGAGTCCTGGGGGCGGGTACGCCACATCATGCCCGTGAGGACGAACTCCCCGCCGCGCAGGTAGCGGGCCGGGTCGAGCAGATCGGTGGTGTACGCCCACCGCAGGGTGCGGTGCGCGTGCTCCGCTCCCGACAGGAACCTCAGGTGCAGCCGCTTGATGGCGAGCAGCTCACTGATCTGCATTGACGTCCTTCTGTGCTTGTGCGGGCGGGTGCTCGCCCGAGACCGGTGGGCGGCGGTGGGAAGGTTTTTCGGAAACGCCGCTTGTAGGAAACGCCCAACCCTAACGGTTCGTTCCAGGATCACTTCATGTCATCACGTTCTGGCCGGGCCCGTGTATCGGTGTTGTACTTCACAACAGCAACGGACCGAGCAGGGGTTGCGCGCCCGCCGACGACCTGACCGAACCCCGACGACGAGGACCAGCATGGAATTCCTGAGCCCCTCCACACTGGAGGAGGCGCTCGAAGCGAAGAGCGCCCATCCCGACGGGCTGCCCATCATGGGCGGCACCGACGTCATGGTGGAACTCAACTTCGACAAGCGGCGCCCGGCCGCCCTGATCGACCTGACCCGGATCCCCGAACTGGCCGAGTGGGGCGCCGAGGACGGCTGCACACGCCTCGGCGCGGGTGTGCCCTACACCCGGATCATCGAGCACCTGTCGGCGGCGGCGCCGGCACTGGCCAAGGCCTCCCGCTCGGTGGCCTCCCCGCAGATCCGCAACCGCGGCACCGTGGGGGGCAACCTGGGCGGCGCCTCCCCCGCGGGGGAGGCGCACCCGCCGCTGCTCGCCACCGACGCCGTGATCGAACTGGCGTCGGTGCGGGGCAGGCGCCGGGTGCCCGCCCGGGAGTTCTACCTGTCGTTCCGGACCACGGCCAGGCGTGACGACGAGCTGATCACGGCGGTCCTGCTGCCCGAGCCGTCGGGGCCCCAGCAGTTCGCCAAGATCGGCACGCGCAACGCGATGGTCATCGCGGTGACCTCCTTCTCCCTGGCGCTGGACGCGGAGCGCAGGACCGTGGGCACCGGCCTGGGCTCGGCCGGCCCCACACCGCTGCGGGCCGAGGCGGCGGAGGAGTTCCTGGCCGGGGAGTTCGACTGGGAGGGCGGCGCACCGCTCTCGGAGGCGGCCGTGCGCCGTTTCGGGGAGCTGGTGGCCGCGGCCTCCCGTCCCATCGACGACCAGCGGGGCAGCGCCGGGTACCGCAGGCACGCGCTCTCGGTGATGGCGCGCCGCGCTCTGAGCTGGTCCGTCACCGACTACAGGAAGGAAGTCACGCGATGCGCGTGAGTTTCAACGTCAACGGCGAGGACGTGACCGCCGACAACGTGTGGCCGGGCGAGAGCCTGCTGTACGTGCTGCGTGAGCGGTTGGGCCTGCCGGGCAGCAAGAACGCCTGCGAGCAGGGCGAGTGCGGTTCGTGCACGGTGTACTTCGACGGCGTGACGGCGTGCTCGTGCATGATCGCCGCCGGGCAGGCCGAGGGGCGCCGCGTGCGTACCGTGGAGGGCCTGGCGCAGGGGTCGGGCAAGGGCCCCGAACGCGAGCTGGGCACGGTGCAGGACGCGTTCGTCGAGGCGGGGGCGGTCCAGTGCGGCTTCTGCACGCCGGGACTCCTCGTCCAGACCGACGACCTGCTGGAGCGGACCGTGGGGGCGGGCCTGCCCGCTCCGGACGACGCCGAGATCCGGGAGGCGCTGGCGGGCAACCTGTGCAGGTGCACCGGGTACGAGAAGATCATCGACGCGGTGCACCTGGCGGCCGAGCGCCACGCGGGAACCGGGGGCGGGGCATGAGCGCGGCGGACACCGTGGCGGGGACCGGCCGGGCCGTGGTCGTGGAGGGCGCGCACGTGGTCACCGTCGACGGGGCGGAGTACGCCGACGGCCACGTGGTGGTGCGCGACGGGAGGATCACCGCCGTGGGCGCGGGCCCGGCCCCGGCGGCCCCGGGCGCCGAGCGCGTGGACGGGCGCGGGTGCCTGGCCACGCCGGGCTTGGTGAACACGCACAACCACCTCTACCAGTGGGCGACGCAGGGGCTGTTCGCCGACGGCACGCTCTTCGAGTGGCTGGTGGGGTCCTACGAGATCTGGGGCCGCCTGGACGCCGCCGTGGTCTCGGGGACGACCTCGGCCGGGCTGGCCCACCTGGCCCTGTCCGGGTGCACGACCGCCTCCGACCACCACTACATCCACCCCTCGGGGCGCGGGGACATCGTGGCCGCCGAGGTGGAGGCCGCCCGCGAGGTGGGGGTGCGCCTGGACCTGGCCCGGGGGTCGATGGACCGGGGCCGGAGCCAGGGCGGACTGCCCCCGGACGGCGTCGTCGAGACGCTGGAGGGGGCGCTGGCCGGGACCGCCGCGGCCATCGACGCCTACCACGACCGCGCCGACGACGCGATGACGCGGGTGGCCGTGGCCCCCTGCTCGCCGTTCTCCGTCTCGCGGGAGCTGATGGTGGAGGGCGCGGCGCTGGCCAGGGACAGGGGGGTGCGGATGCACACCCACCTGGCGGAGACCCTCGACGAGGAGGAGCAGTGCCTGGCCGAGTTCGGGTGCACCCCCGTGGAGTACGCGGAGAAGCTGGGCTGGCTGGGCGAGGACGTGTGGTTCGCGCACGCCGTGCACCTGTCCGACGCGGCGATCGCGAGGATCGCCGCGACGGGCACCGGCATCGCGCACTGTCCCACCTCCAACGCCCGCCTGGGCGCGGGGATCTGCCGGGTCACCGAGCTGCTGGAGGCGGGCGTGCGGGTCGGGCTGGGCGTGGACGGCCCCGCCTCCAGTGAGCTGACGCCCCTGGCGGGGGAGATGCACCAGGCCCTGCTGATGGCCCGGGCCCGCAAGGGCCCGCAGGCGCTCAGCGCGCGCCAGGCCCTGGAGATGGCCACCCTGGGCGGTGCCCGGGTGCTGGGCCGCGACGCGGAGCTGGGCTCGCTGACGGTCGGCAAGCTCGCCGACATCGCGCTGTGGCGGGTGGACGGGTTCGGCTACGACGTCGTCGCCGACCCGGTGGTGGCGGCGGTCTTCGGCCCCACCCCGCCGCTGGAGCGGCTCTGGGTCGGCGGGAGCACCGTCGTCGACCGCGGCGAGCTCCGCACCCTGTCCGCCGAGACGGCCGCCGCGCGCGGCCGGGCCGCGCACCGCGCACTGACACAGGAGGTGAACCGCTGATGGCGGCGACGACCCGTACCGTGACCGGCCTGACCAGCACCACGAAGGACGGGGTGGGCGCGAGCCCGCGGCGTCCCGACGGGACGCTGAAGGTGACCGGTGAGTTCGCGTACTCCTCGGACATGTGGATGGAGGACATGCTGTGGGGGGCGACCCTGCGCAGTCCCCACCCGCACGCCGAGATCCGCGGCATCGACGTCACCGGGGCCCTGGAGGTGCCGGGTGTGCACGCGGTGCTCACGCACGAGGACGTGCCCGGCGAGAAGCGCTACGGGCTGGAGTTCCAGGACCAGCCGGTGCTGGCCTTCGGCAAGGTGCGCTACAAGGGGGAGCCGGTGGCGGTGGTCGCCGCCGACCACCCGGAGACGGCCCGGCGCGCCATGGAGCGCATCCGGGTGGACTACGCGGTGCTGGAGCCGGTCACCGACTCCCGGCGCGCGGCGATGGACCCGGACTGCCCGCCGGTGCACGAGGCGGGGTCGCTGCCCGAGCACCCCGAGTTCAACCAGCGCGGCAACCGGCTGCGCCACCAGCCGATCCGCACGGGCGCGTTCGCCGAGGCCGCCGGGTCGGCCGCCCGCGAGGGCGCGGTGCTGGAGAGGCTGCGGTCGGAGGCCGCCGTGGTGGTGTCCTCCGAGTACGAGGTGGGCATGCAGGACCAGGCCTTCCTGGGCCCGGAGTCGGGGATGGCCGTTCCGGCGGAGGACGGCGGGGTGGACCTGTACGTGGCCACCCAGTGGCTGCACGTGGACCAGCGCCAGATCGCCCCCGCCCTGGGGCTGCCGCAGGACAAGGTGCGGCTGACCCTGGCGGGCGTGGGCGGTGCGTTCGGCGCGCGCGAGGACCTGTCGATGCAGATCCACGCCTGCCTGCTGGCGCTGCGCACCGGCAGGCCGGTCAAGTTCGTGTACAACCGCGAGGAGTCCTTCTACGGGCACGTGCACCGGCACCCGGCGAAGATGCGCTACGAGCACGGCGCCTCGTCCGACGGCAGGCTGCTGTACGCCACGGCCGAGGTGGTCGTGGACGGCGGCGCGTACGCGTCGGCGACTCCCGCGGTGGTGGGTGTGGCGTCCTCGCTGGGCATCGGCCCCTACGAGGTGCCCAACGTGCTGGTCGACGCCTACGGCGTGTACACGAACAACCCGCCGTGCGGCGCGATGCGGGGGTTCGGCGCGGTGCAGGCGTGCTTCGCCTACGAGTCGCAGATGGACAGGCTCGCGGCCGAGCTGGGGATGCACCCGGTGGACCTGCGGATCAAGAACGCGTTGTCGCAGGGCTCGCGGATCATCACGGGCCAGGAGATCGACATGCCGCTGCCCATGGCGGAGATGCTGCAGCGCTGCCGCGACCTGCCGATGCCGCCCGAGCGCGGGGCGCTGCCCGACCCCGGCGACCTGCGCACCCTGCCCGGCGGGGTGGCGGGGACCACCCGCGGCGAGGGCGTGGTGCGCGGCGTCGGCTACGGCGTGGGGCTGAAGAACCTGTGCTTCTCCGAGGGCTTCGACGACTACTCCACCGCCCGGGTGCGGCTGGAGGTCGTGGCGGGCGAGCCCGTGGTGATGGTGCACACCGCCGCGGCCGAGGTCGGCCAGGGGCTGGTGACGGTCAAGGGGCAGATCGCCCGGACCGAGCTGGGCGTGGAGAAGGTCGTCATCCACCCCTCCGACACCCAGGTGGGCTCGGCGGGCTCCTCCTCCGCCTCTCGCCAGACGTACATGACGGGCGGCGCCGTCAGGACGGCGTGCGCGTCGGTGCGCGCCGCCGTGTTCGCCCTGGCCCGCGAGCGCGGGCTGGTGCCCGGCGACCTGCCCGACACCGACCTGGCCCTGGCCGGCGGCAAGGTGGTGTCGGCGACGGCCGGAGCGCTGGTGTCGCTGGCGGACCTGCTGGGCGAGGCGGCGCAGGGCGGTGTGGTGGTCGAGGAGACCCGTGAGTTCCACCACCGGCCCACCGAGATGCTCGACCCGCTGCTGGGCCAGGGCGCCTCGCACACCCAGTTCGGGATGTGCGTCCACCGCGCCGTGGTGGACGTGGACGTGGACCTGGGCCTGGTGAAGGTGGTGGCCCTGGACGCGGTGCAGGACGTCGGCAAGGTGATGCACCCTCAGCAGCTGGCCGGGCAGATCCAGGGCGGGTCCGCCCAGGGCCTGGGCCTGGCGCTGATGGAGGAGATCCTGGTGGAGGACGGCGTGATCCGCAATCCGTCGTTCACCGACTACCTGATCCCGACGATCCTGGACACGCCCCCGATGCGGATCGAGGTCCTGGAGCATCCGGACCCGCACGCGCCGTACGGGCTGCGGGGCGCCGGCGAGCCGCCGACGCTGTCGTCGACCCCGGCGGTCGTCGCCGCGGTGCGCGCGGCGACGGGGCGTCCGCTGACGCACGCACCGGTGCGGCCGGAGGACATCGTGGGCATCGACCTGTAGCCCGTCGGGGCGCGGTGGGCGGGGAGCCCCGCCGCGCCCCGTGGACCCCCTGCTCCCGCTCCCCCGGTCCGTCGGCCCCGCCACGCGGGTGCCGCGGCCGGTCGGCGCCGGGACGGTACCGTCCCGGCGCCGACACCCAGGTGACTACGCACAGTAGCGCCCCCCTCACCTATGGTGGCTCCATGCCGCCCCGTTTCCCTCCAGGAGGGGACATGACCCGAAGTGAGCGCGCCCGTAGGCGCGAACAGCCCGCGTCCGCCACAGGTCGATCCTGGCTCGACCGCTTCTTCTTCATCGGTGAGCGCGGCTCCGGCATCGCCCGCGAGGTCCGGGGCGGTCTCACCACGTTCATGGCGATGGCCTACATCATCGTCCTGAACCCGATCGTCCTGAGCGGCGTCGCCGACGTGAACGGGGACACCCTGTCGGCCGCACAGCTGACCACCATGACGGCCCTGGCCGCGGGCCTGGTCACGATCATGATGGGGGTGGTCGGCCGCGCGCCGATCGCCTGCGCCGCCGCCCTCGGGGTGATGGCGGTCGTCGCCTACCAGGCCGCCCCCGTCATGTCCTGGCCCGAGGCGATGGGCCTGGTCGTGTGGCAGGGCGTCGCCATCGTCGCGATGGTCGTCACCGGTGTCCGCACCGCCGTGATGAACGCGCTGCCGCACGACCTCAAGCTCGCGATCGGCGTGGGCATCGGCCTGTTCGTGTCGCTGATCGGCCTGGCCAACGCCGGTTTCGTCAGCAAGGGCGACGGTGACGGCCTGCTCCAGATCGGCGCCTCCGGCGACGGCGGGCACCTCCTGGGCTGGCCCCTGCTGGTGTTCGTGTGCGGACTGGTGCTGGCCGGCGCGCTCCTGGCGCGCGGCGTCCCCGGCGCCATCTTCTACGGCATCGTCGGCGCCACGGTGATGGCCGTCGCGGTGCACTACGCCCTGGGCCTGACGCCGGAGGACTGGGGCGGCGGCGCGCCCCAGCTGCCCGCGAGCCCGGTCGCCGTGCCCGACTTCGGGCTCCTGTTCCAGGTGGACATGTTCGGGGCCTGGACCACGGCGGGGCCCACGGCCGCGGGGGTCATCCTGTTCACCCTCGTCCTGGCCGGGTTCTTCGACGCCGTCGGCACCATCCTGGCCATCGGCGCCAAGGCGAACATCGCCGACTCCGCCGGGAACATGCCCCGGGTCAACCAGATCCTGGCCACGGACGGGACCGGGGCCGTGGTCGGCGGCCTGACCAGCTCGTCGGCCACCCTGGTGTTCGTGGAGTCCACGGCGGGGGTGGGCGAGGGCGCCCGGACCGGGCTGGCCAGCGTGGTCACGGGCCTGCTCTTCCTCACCGCCATCGTGTTCGCCCCGGTGTTCGCTATCGTCCCGGCCCAGGCGGCATCGGTGGCGATGGTGCTGGTGGGGGCCCTGATGATGACGCAGGTGCGCGGCATCGCCTGGGACGACATGTCCGTCGCGATCCCGGCGTTCCTGACGATCGCGGTCATGCCGTTCGCCTACGACATCGCGAGCGGTATCGGCATCGGAATCATCGCCTCCACGGTCCTGAGGTCGGCACAGGGCCGGTTCCGCGAGGTGGGCTGGCTGATGTGGCTGCTCAGCGCCGTGTTCGTGTTCCACTTCTCGATGCACGCCCTGGGGCTCTGACCCGGCACGCCCCCGCGGGGCCGGTGCGCACCTCGGCGCGCACCGGCCCCGCCGTCGTGGGAGCACGGGCGCCGCCGGCACGCGGCGGGTCGGCGGCGCCCCCGGAGCGGACCGCGGAACGCTGACCTGTGCCCCGGCGGAAGCGTCCGCGGCCGGTGTCCGAAGGGCGTTGACAGCCCGGCGGAGCCACCCTAAGTTGACATTGACAACTTTCATGCGCACCAGGGACGGACACCCATGGACCACGTCACGGTCAACGGCGCACGGCATCCCGCACCCGTCGACCCCGAGACCAGCACCGCCGAGCACGTGCGCGACCGCCTCGGCCTCACCGGCACCAAGATCGCCTGCGGCGGCGGAGTGTGCGGCGCCTGCACGATCCTCGTCGACGGCTCCCCCACCGTCTCCTGCCTCCTGCCCTCCGACCGCCTGGCGGGCCGCACCGTCACGACGGTCGAGGGCCTCGGCGGCACCCACCCCGTCCAGTACGCCTTCGCGGCGCACGACGCGCTCCAGTGCGGATACTGCACCCCGGGGTTCGTCGTCTCCGCCTCGGTCTTCGTCGACACCTGGCGGGCGGACCACGGCGACACCCGGCCCGACCGCGACACGATCGCCGAAGCGCTGTCCGGCCACCTGTGCCGCTGCGGCGCCTACGAGGGGATCTTCGCCGCCGTCGCCGCCGCCTGCGCCGGGGAGTTCGACTCCCGGCCGGACCGGGAGCCCCCCCGCCGCGACGCCGTCGACAAGGTGACCGGCCGGGCGCGGTTCAGCGCCGACCTGGCTCCGCACGGCCACTGGGAGGGGGTGATCGTCCGCTCGACCCACGCCCACGCCCGCGTGCGCGCCGTCGACCCGGGCGCCGCGCGCACCGGGGGCGCCCCGGAGGACACCGCCGCAGCCCCCGGAACCGCACCCGTGTTCACCGACCTGCTCGGGGAGGACCGCACCGTCCGCTACGTCGGCCAGCCGATCGCCGCCGTCGCCGCGCCGACCTCCGCCGGCGCCCGGGCGGCCGCGGCCGCCGTCCGGGTCGACTACGACCCGCTCCCGGCCGTGCTCGACGCCGAGGCCGCCCGGGCGCCCGGGGCCCCGGTCCTCTACCCGACCCGGGCCGAGCGGGCCGCCGCCCCCAGCTACGGCGAGGCCCCGACCCCTCCGGCCCGGTGGGAGGGCAACCTGCGCGGTCCCGGCACCCTGAGCTGGCGCGGTCCCACCGCCGTGCGCAGGCTGCGCCGGGCCGCGCGGGCAAGTGACCCGCTCCTGGTCTCCGGGGAGTTCACGACCGCCTCGCAGGCGCACAACCCCCTGGAACCGCACGTGTGTGTGGCCTCCTGGGAGCCGGGGGGCGACCTGTACCTGCGCGTGTCCACACAGGCCGTGGCCAAGACCGCGGAACGCGCCGCGAAGCACTGGGGCCTGCCCCCGGACCGGGTGCACGTCGTCAGCGAGTACGTCGGCGGCGGGTTCGGCGCCAAGAACGCCCTCTCCGCCGACATCGTGGCGTCGGTGGAGCTGGCCAGGGCCGCCCGCGCGCCGGTACGGGTCGCGTTCGACCGCGCGGAGGAGCTGACCGACGCCGGGCACCGGCCCGCGGCCCGCACCCGGGTGGCGCTGCTCGCCGACCGGAACGGGGACCTGGCCGCGATGAGTGTGGACTCCCGTGGCGAGGGAGGGGTGTCGGTCGGCTCCTCCGCCGCCGCGCTCGCCTTCATGATGTACGGCCGCTCGCCCCGGCGGGTCCGCGACTTCGACGTGGTCACCAACCTGCCCCCCGGCATGCCCATGCGCGGCCCTGGCGGACCGCCCATGGCGTGGGCGCTGGAGCAGGCCGTCGACATGATGGCGCACCGGTTGGGCGAGGACCCGCTGGCGCTGCGCGCCCGCTGGGACGGCAACCCCAAGCGGCGCGCCCTGTACGCGCGGGCCGCGGAACTGGACCTGTGGCGGGACCGGCCGCGCGGCCCCCGCTCCGGCCGCTTCCGGCGCGGAGTGGGGGTGGCCGCCGCGAGCTGGCTCTACCTCCTCGGGCCGCAGGCCAGGGTCGAGCTCTCGGTGGAGGACGGCTCGTTGGTGGTGCGATCGTCCACCCAGGACATCGGCACCGGGATCCGCACGGTGCTCGCCGGGGCCGTCGCCGACAGGCTGGGCGTGCCCGCCTCGGACCTGCGGGTGGAGATCGGGCGCAGCGGGCCGGTGCACGGCACCGGGTCGTACGGTTCGCGCACCACCACGTCGATGGGGCCCGCCGCTGTGCAGGCCGCCGACCGGCTGCGCGACGCCCTGCGGGAGCGCTCCCCCTCGGTCCCCGCCGTCGGCCCGGTCCCCGAGCACGCGTTCAAGGAGGCCCTCACCGCGGCCGAGGGCGTGCGCGTGGAGGGCGGGCGCGGCCTGGACCGCTGGGGCCAGCTCTCCCCGAACATGGCCGACGACCTGGCCCTGGGCCGGGGCCTCAGCGGCGCGGTGCACGTGATGGAGGTGGAGGTGGACACCCTGCTGGGCCGGGTGCAGCCCACCCGCTGCTGGGCCGGGATCGCCGCCGGCCGCGTCTACGCCGAACGGCTGGCCCGCAACCAGTGCGAGGGCGCGGTCGTCCAGGGGGTCGGGTACGCGCTGTTCGAGGAGCGGCGCCACGACCCCGCCACAGGGGTGACGCTCACCGACAACATGGAGGACTACCGGATCCCGGGGCCGGGGGACGTGCCCGAGACCGAGGTGTACTTCCACGAGGAGGGGTTCGAGCACGTCCCCGGCGGCGGGATCGGCCTGGGAGAGGTGTCGGTCGTCGGCGTCGCCGCAGCCCTGGCCAACGCCGTGCACGACGCCACCGGCTGGCGGCCGCACGAGCTGCCCGTCCGTCCGGACCGACTGATCGAAGGACTGCGATGATCACCGTCACACGACCCGCGACCCTGGACGAGGCACTGTCCGGACTGGACGGCACGGGCGCGCTCCCGCGCGCCGGGGGAACCGACCTGACCGCCTGCCTGGGATCGGGGGTCATCGGCTCCGCGCCGGTGGTCGACCTGTCCGGCGTCGGCGAGCTGCGCGGGGTGGACTGGCTCCCCGACGGATCGGCCCGGGTGGGCGCCCTGACGGGCGTCGGCGAACTGGCCGGGGACCCGGGGCTGGCCGACGCCTACCCGGCGCTGGCCGCCGTGGCGCGGGTCCTGGCCACCCCGCAGGTACGCGACGCGGCGACCCTGGGCGGGAACCTGTTGCAGCGCAACCGCTGCTGGTACCTGCGCAACCCGGCCTTCGACTGCTTCCAGACGGGCGGTGACTCCTGCCCCGCCCGTTCGGGCGACCACCTGTACGGGGTGGTCGTGGACCAGGGGCCGTGCGTGGCCCCGCACCCCTCGTCGCTGGCGGTCGCCCTGCTGGCGCACGACGCGACGGTGCTGGTCGCGGGGGCCGGCTCCGCGCAGCCGGAGGAGAGGCCGGTGGCCGACCTGTACGACGGGGCGGACCCCGCCCGGGACCACGTGCTGGCGCCGGGCCGGGTGCTGGTGTCGGTCTCCCTGCCGGTTCCGGTGCGGGGCGAGCGCTCCTCCCACAGGAGGGCGACGGGACGCTCCCGCTCGGAGTGGCCGCTGGTGGAGGCGGTGGCGCGGCTGGACTGCGGCGTGGACGGCGCCGGACCGGTGACCCGGGCGGCCGTGGCCGTCGGCGGGGTGGCACGCACCCCGCTGAGGCTGCCAGGCGTGGAGTCCGCCCTGGTCGGCGCCCTTCCGGGGCGCGCGCTGGGCCCGGAGGCGGAGGACGCCCTCGCGGACCTGGCCTCGCTGTGCTCCCCGCTCCCCTCCACCGGGTACAAGGTGGACCTGCTTCGCGCCACCGTGCGCGACGTGCTCGAACGGGCTCTGGGGGTCCCCCGGTCCTGAGGCGCGGGAGACCCCGCCGGGCGCGGGGCGGCGTGACGGCGCCGGTCCGCGCCCACGGGTCCCGGACCGGCGGCCCGGGTGCGGGACGGAGGCCGTGCCGCCCGGCGGTCACACACGCGAAACGCCCGGCCGGGGTGCCCCGGCCGGGCGTTCGGGCGTGCTGTTCCGATCGGGTCTGCGGGTTCGGGCGCCGCAAGGGCGCCCCGCGTCCGCCGGGCGGCTCCGGTCAGTGCCGCAGCAGCGCCCGGTGGGCGAGTTCGCGGCACACGACCGCGAAGTCCAGCCCGGCGGCGGCCGCCGCCATCGGGAACGTGGAGGTCTCGGTCAGCCCCGGGGCGACGTTGGTCTCCAGGAAGGTGGCCCGGCCGTCCGCCCCCACGATGAGGTCGGTGCGGGAGAAGTCCCGCAGCCCCAGGACGCGGTGCGCGGTCAGCGCCACCTCCGCGGCCGCGGCCAGGGCTTCCGCGTCCAGGCGGGCCGGGCAGAAGAACTCCGTGCGGCCGGCGGTGTAGCGGGCGGCGTAGTCGTAGACCCCGCCGTCCGGCACGATCTCCACCGGCGGCAGGGCCACCGGGCCGTCGCCCGTGTCCAGGACCCCCACGGCGAGCTCGGTGCCCTGGACCTGCTCCTCGACCAGGGCCGAGTCGCTGTAGGCGAAGCAGGAGACCAGGGCGGTGGACAGGCCCTGCACCGACGTCACCGGGGCGGCGCCGAAGGCCGACCCGCCCCTGTCCGGCTTGACGAACAGCGGCAGGCCCAGGCGCTCGGCGAGCCGGTCGAGCAGGGCCGGGGCCCCCAGGTCGTGGAACGCCGACTTGGGCAGCGCCGCGCCGCGCGGCACCCGCACGCCCTGCTCGGCGAGCAGGGCCTTGGCCGCGGGCTTGGAGTAGGCCAGGCGGCAGGCGGAGGGCCGGGCTCCCACGTAGGGCACCCCGACCAGTTCCAGGACCTCCCGGATGGCGCCGTCCTCGCCGGCGGACCCGTGCAGGACGGGGAAGACGACCTGCGGCGGGTCGTCGGAGAGCCGGTCGAGCAGGGTGGAGTCGACGTCGGCGACCTGGACCTCCACGTCCAGTCGGCGGAGCGCCTCGGCGACGCTGCGCCCGGAGTGGACGCTCACCTCGTGTTCGGGGGACAGGCCCCCGGCGAGAACGAGGACCCGGTCAAGGTCGGCCACGGCGCCAACCTCCTTCTGTGCTGCGGTCATGGTGCTTGGTGCCTTGCTCGGGGGTGTCAGGGCAGGTCGGGGGCCGGCGACTGGTGGCCCTCGGTGCTCGGGGCCAGGGTGGTGCCGAACGTATCACGCAGGTCGACCTCCCCCTCGATGGCGCCGACGAGGCGTCGCACGCCCTCCCGGATCTGCTCGGGCGTGGGGTAGCAGAAGCTGAGGCGCATGCTGTCGCGCCCGCGGCCGTCGGCGTAGAAGCCGGTGCCGGGGACGTAGGCGACCCGCTCGGCGACGGCGCGGGGCAGCATCGCCTTGGCGTCGATGCCCTCGGGCAGGGTGGCCCACACGAAGAACCCGCCCTCGGGCCTGGTCCAGGTGCACCCGGCGGGCATCATCGCGGTCAGCGCGTTGAGCATCGCGTCGCGGCGCTCGCCGTACATGGAGTTGAACGCCTTGATCTGCTCGCGCCACGGGAAGGTGTTGAGGTAGCGGCGCACGACCAGCTGGTTGAACGTCGAGTGGCTGAGCATCGCCGACTCCGCGGCCAGGACGAGCTTGGCGCGCACGGCGGCGGGCGCGAGCGCCCAGCCGATGCGCAGTCCCGGGGAGAAGGTCTTGGAGAGCGATCCGAGGTAGACGACGTTGCCCTCGCTCTGCGAGTACAGGGTGGGCTCGGGTTCGCCGTCGTAGCGGAGGAGGCCGTAGGGGTTGTCCTCGACGATGAGCACGTCGTGGCGCTCGCAGGCCGCGACCACCTGGGCGCGCCGCTCGGCGCTCATGGTGATCCCGGCCGGGTTCTGGAAGTTGGGGACGGTGTAGAAGAACTTGACCGGGCGGCCGTCCAGCTCGGCCCGGACGAGCGCCTCCTCCAGGTCGGAGGGGATGACGCCCTGGTCGTCCATCGCCACGTGCCGGATGTCGGCCTGGAAGGCGGCGAAGGTGTTGATCGCGGTGACGTAGGTGGGGGCCTCGGTGAGGACGATGTCGCCCGGGTCGACGAACACGCGGGTGAGGAGGTCGAGGGCCTGCTGGGAGCCGACGGTGACGATGACGTTCTCGGGGCTGGCGGTGACGCCCTCCAGGGCCATGTACTCGCAGAGCTGCTCGCGCAGGACGGGGTCGCCCTGGGCCGATCCGTACTGGAGTGCGGCCGTGCCCTCCTCGGAGACGACGTCCTTGACGAGCTCTCCGATCTGGTCGAGGGGGAGGGCGGAGACGTTGGGCATTCCCCCGGCGAGGGAGACCACCTCCGGCCTGGAGGCCACCGCGAAGAGTGCCCGGACCTCCGATGCGACCATTCCCTGTGCTCGACGTGCGTAGCGGCCGACGTGGGGGTCGATGCGCGAGCCCTGTTGCGCGGGCTGCTGCTCTCGGTGGTCAGCGGACACGGTCCACCTCCGAAGGAAGGACGGTCTGAGGGGCCGGCAGGGTGTCGGCCGGGACCCGGGTGCGGTCTTCCGGTACGACGCCCGTCGTGCCCCCATGGTTCACACGGTGCCCCTGTGGCGGCTGGGCCGCGGGGGTCTGGTGAGACGGTCGGGTCGGTCGAGCCGTGGGTGAGCACGGTTCGGTAAATGTGCTGAGTGTAGCCCAGCCCACGGCCCCGGGTCCGGGGGGAAGGGCCTTCCGTGCTGTTCGCCACACCGACCACCCCCGTCTCCTTCATCCCGAATCGTCCTCATCGTGGCTACCCATCCCCCGCGGTCGACTCACAGGGGGATGACGAGAATATGAGGAACTGTTCACGCTTCTCCTCCGAGTCGGACATAGGCCCCATCTTTCCCATCAGCGACATTGGTCGCATGGGGCACGGTGGTCCGTGGGGCCGCCGCCCGGCCCGACATTCCAGGGGGAAGCCATGAGAGTCCGCTCGACCACCGTCCTCGTCCCGCTGGCCGTCCTCGTCCTGGGCGGGGTGCTCGCCACGTCCTGCTCCCCCGGCGGGGCGCACGACGCGGAGGCCGACGCGGCGCGGGTCGAACTGGAGCAGGCGGCCGACGCCCTGTCCGCGACGGCACTGCGGCCGGGAGCCGAGCGCGCCTTCGCCCGCGAGGGACACCCCGTCCCGGGGGGCCTGATCTGCGGCAGCCGCCCGCAGGGAGACCCGGCCGCCTCCCCGGCCGCCTCTGTGGCCCCGGGCCCGAACCGGACCGCCGGCACGGAGGGGTACGAGGCGTCCGCCTCCCCCGAGCCCCGCGGCGGCCGGCTGGAGGTCCACTGCACCGGCGAGACCGAGGAGGGCGCGCGGGCGGTGTTCGAGGGGCGCCTCCTGCGCGGGGCGCTGGCCGAGCGGGAGGCGGGCGACGACAGCCTTCACGGGAGCTTCACCGGGAGCGTCGACGGCGAGCAGGTCTTCACCATGGACTGCTTCCAGTGCTCCCCCGCGGCCGAGGACGCCGGGGAACGGGAGCCCGGCGGCGAGGAACCCGGGACGGAGAAGGCGGAGAACGTCGAGGAGGCCCTCGACTAGGGCTCCGGCGCGCCCGCGCCCCCGTGGTGCGCGGCGGGACGTCCCGGAGGAGACCACCTCGGGAGACGTCCCGCCGCGTCGCGCGGCGGTCTCGGGCTCTCCCCCGATACCCCGAACGACCGCCTGGGCCCCGCGGCGCGTACGTCCCTCCCCGTGGCCCCCCTCAAGGCCCGAAGGTCGTGAACGCGCCGGTGGACCGGTACTCCGGTCGCCGTGCCCTCTCCGGCCCGGCGACCGCCCCGGCCGGGGCCGCGCAAGCACAGTCCACCGCACCCGGGAACGGGGCGCAACGGTTGCACTAGGTTGCGAGAAGATCGCGCAGAGCAACCGAGTGGTCGCCCGACCTCAGTGCCTCGCGGAGGTCCCGGACGCCGGGCGCCACCGACCCGGGCAGCAGGTCGGTCGGGGCGGGCGGGGCGACGACCCGTACCAGGACCTCCTCGCTGAACCGGTAGGGGCGGCTCTCGATGATGCCGCCCAGGTGCCGGCGCAGGCGCGACAGCTCGGCCCGCACGGTCACGACGTGGCCGCCCGCGCCGAACACGGCCTGCGACAGCTGTGCGCCCGTACGCCCCTCGCGGTGGCCGGCCAGCAGCAGGAGCAGTTCCGCGTGGCGCGGCGTCAGCCGGTGCGTCCACTCCCCGCTGGCCCCGGCGACCGCCACCGTGGGGGCGGAACGGGTCAGGTCCAGGGTGACCGTGGCCCCGCCGCTCTCCCGCTCCGGCCGGGGGCGCACCAGCCAGCCCCCGGGCAGGGGCTCCAGCGCGCACTCCCCCAGTGCGGGGAGCCAGGCCGTCCCCGTGTCCCGCTGCGTGGGCAGCAGGACCCTGCGGACCGGCTCCATGTGGACGGCGGCGGCCGTCCACCCGGCGTCGTCCACGACCAGGGCGCGCTCGCTCATCCCGGCCAGCAGGGGCGCCGCCACCGAGCGCAGCCGCTCCAGATGCGTGTGGTGGATCCCCTGGAGGTGGGCCTCGGCGAGCTGGGCGACCGCGCTGACCAGCGCCAGCGTCGCGGGGTGGATGGTGGAGACGGGACCGGTCACGTCGATGGCGCCGAGCAGGCGCCCGTCGCGGGGGTCGTGGATCGGGGCGCAGGCACAGGTGAGGGTGTGCAGGCTCCGGACGAAGTGTTCGGCCGAGTAGACCTGCACGGGACGTCCCACGACCAGGGCCGTGCCGATGGCGTTGGTGCCCGTGCTGCCCTCGTTCCAGTAGGCGCCCTCGACCAGCCCCACCCTGTCGCCGACCGACCGCATGCGGTGCGAGCCCTCGCGCCACAGGACCTGCCCGGCGGAGTCGGCGACCAGCATGATGTGGTCGGCCTCGTCCGCGACCGAGACGAGGGACCGGCGGATCAGCGGGAGGACCGCCGCGATCGGGGAGGCGTCGCGGTTGCGCTGGAGCTCGTCCACGCGCGCCACCCGCGGGGGCGGCGCGCTGTCGGGGTCGATGCCGAAGCCGCGCATCCTTCCCCAGGAGTCCTCGATCACGGGGCGCAGCGGCGCGGGCGCGGGACGCCCGGTGAGCGAGGCCTCGTGCACCCGTCTGAGCATGAGCGCGTGCTCGCGGGCATCGGCCCCGGCGGGCAGGGCCGTGTCCAGCGGAGGAAACGACATGTGGCCCCCTGACTTCGGGTTCGCTACGGAGATACCAAGTGTCCAGGCTGAGCCCCGACAGGGTGAGGGAACCGGAACACGCGCACGATTCGGAACCGTGGTCGGCGCACAACTTCCGCTTTCCCAGCGAAAACCGGGTCCGTACGCCGCACATGGCAGCCGCTGCCCCCGCCGGGACGACGATGTGCGCGACCAGGATCGGGCACCGCGCACCCCGAATCGGGGAATTGGCCGGAAGCGGCCACGCCCGCACGGGCGAGGGCAGGTGGGAGGGGCCGGTCCGGGCCCGTGCACGTGCGTGCGCGTCGCACACCCGCACGTGCGGCCGGGCCTGGGCCCGAGCGCGGCAGAGGTCCCGGGAGCGCGGTCAGGGGCCGGACCGCCACCGGGTGAGCGCGAACCACAGGCGCATGCGCTGCTCGGCGTCGGCCAGGTCCACTCCCAGGTCCCGCTCGATCCTGCCGATCCGGTAGCGGACGCTGTTGCGGTGGGCTCCGAGGTCGGCCGCGGCCCGGTCCCAGTTGCCGTGGCGGGTGAGCCAGGCCCGCAGGGTCGCGCGCAGGAGCCCCGCGGGAGCGGTGTCCTCGGCGAGCGGCCCCAGGACGCCGCGTGCGAGCGCGTCCGCGCCCAGCGGGTCCAGGAGGGCCTCGAAGGGGTCGGTGTCCTCCTCCCACAGCAGCGGGCCCCCGGCCGCACGGGCGCGGGGGAGGAGGGAGGCCGCCGCGCGGTCGGCGGAGGACAGCTCCTCGGGGGAGACCGGGCCGCTCAGCGCGCCGATCCACCCGTGGAGCAGGAGCAGGTCCAGCCCTTCCCGGTGCGCGGCGTCGCCGCGGTCCGCGAGGACGGCGCGCAGCAGTCCCGGCGGGCCGGGGGCGGCGTCCAGGACCCGGGTGTCCAGGGGCAGGCCGGCGGGAGCGGTGTGCCGCCCCCGGTCGGCGGGAAGGGCGTGCAGGACGCGGTAGGCGCCGGCGTGGCCGTCCCCGCCCCCGGTGAGCCCGGCGAGCAGGGGCAGGGCCTCCTCGGCGACCCCTCCGTCCAGCAGCAGGGCGGTGAGGAGGCGGCCCGGGGCGGGCGGGGCGGCCCGGTCGGTGCGCGCGAGGAGGTCGAGCAGCGCGGTCGCGGTGCGCAGGACCGCGCGGTCGGTGATGCCGAGGGGGTCGGGGCGCCCCACCAGGACCACCCCGTGGTCGTCGGGGGGCGAGCCGACGGTGTGCAGGAAGACCTCGTCCGCGCCGTACCGCGCCTTGGCGCTGCGGGGACCGTGCGGGAGGGTGAGCCGGGCGACGAGCCCGTGGAGGTCGGGGTCCAGGTCCCGGGGCGCACCCGGTGTCGCGTGCCGTCCACCGGCTGCGGCCCCCGTCCGCGCCGGTGCGGCCTCCCCGGACGAGGCCGGGGTCCCGGCGTCCGGGGCCCCGGGCGGGACGCGGGCGAGCAGCGCCCACCCTCCGAGGGCCTCGGCGAGCACCCTCAGGACGCGGTCCACCGGCGCGTCGGCGGTGACGGCCAGGGCCAGTGCCTGGTGCGCCTCCCCGAGGCGGCGCAGGTCGCGCAGCCGCCGCTCCTCCAGCTCCGCGCCGACGGCCTGGCTGACGGCGGCGAACGGGGTGGGGCGGGGGACCGCGACCAGCGGCAGTCCGCGCGCGTGGCACTGCTCGACCAGGCCCGCGGGGACGGTGTCGTGGACGGGGGTGACTCCGAAGCCGACCGCGCTGACCCCGGCGCCGACCACGGCGTCGACGTAGGCGCGCAGGCCGGCGGCGGTTCGGGGCAGGTTGACCCCCGCCGTGAGCAGGAGTTCGCCGCCGCGCAGGTAGGCGGAGGGGTCCGTCAGCTCGCTGACCACGGCCCAGGCGATCCCCGGGTCGCCCGCCTCGACGACGGTGGCCAGCGCCAGATCTCGGCGGCCCGTGACCACGCTCAGCGGCACGGTGTGGACGTCGGTGCGTCGGGCCCGGTCTGCCACGGCGTTCCCCTTCTCCCCGCCCCGCGCCGCAGGTTCCGGCGCCGGGTGCCTCGTGTCCCCCGTGTTGCGCACAGGGGTGCGCCGACCGCACTTTCTGGATGGTTCGCACATACAAGGAGGTTTGACGGTGCGGTTCGTCCACTGGAGCGTAGTCGAGACGCTGCCTAGTCTGTCCGAAGTCCGTGTGACCTGCGTCAATGTCGCCGCTGTTCACTCCCCCGTACCCCCGCGTCCACATTTGGAGTGCCATGACCGTCGACCTCGCGGTGATCGCCGCCTATCTCCTGGGTATGGTCGCCCTCGGCTGGTGGGGCATGCGCCGCGCCACCAGCAAGTCCGACTACCTGGTCGCCGGACGCCGCCTGGGTCCGCTGATGTACGCGGGCACCATGGCCGCGGTCGTGCTCGGCGGCGCCTCCACCGTCGGCGGCATCGGCCTGGGATACACCTACGGCGTCTCCGGCGCCTGGCTGGTCGTCGCCATCGGCGTCGGCATCCTCGCGCTGCACCTGTTCTTCGCCAAGCGCATCTCGCGGCTGCGGGTCTTCACCGTCTCCGAGATGCTGGACCTGCGCTACGGCGGCAACTCGCGGGTGGTGTCGGGCCTGGTCATGTGGGGTTACACCTTCATGCTGACGGTGCCCTCCACCCTGGCGTTCTCCACCATCTTCAGCGGCCTCTTCGAGCTCCCGCGCGCGGTGGCGATCATCCTGGGCGGCTCCATCGTGGTCCTGTACTCCACGATGGGCGGCATGTGGTCGGTGACCATGACCGACATGACCCAGTTCGCCATCAAGACCATCGGGCTCGTCCTCATCCTGACGCCGGTGGCGATCTGGTCGGCGGGCGGCTTCTCCGGGATGCGCGAGTCCCTGGACCCCTCCTACTTCAGTCCCACCGCCATCGGCGGGGAGACGATCCTGACCTACTTCGTCATCTACTCGCTCGGCCTGCTCATCGGCCAGGACATCTGGCAGCGCGTGTTCACCGGCCGCGACGACCGGGTCGCCAGGGTCGGCGGCATCGGCGCGGGTGTCTACTGCCTGGTCTACGGCGTGTGCGGGGCCCTCATCGGCACCGCGGCGGCCGTTCTCTTCCCGAACCTGGCCAACCCCGACGACGCGTTCACCCTGATGGTCGACGCGACCCTGCCCGTGGGCCTCGCCGGCCTGGTGATCGCCGCCGCGCTGTCGGCCGTGATGTCCACCGCCAGCGGCGCCCTCATCGCCTGCTCCACGGTGACGTCCACCGACCTGTGGCCCCAGGTCCGCCGCCTGTTCGGGCGCGGCGGGGCCTCCCACGGGGGCGGGAACCGCGACGAGGTCGCCTCCAACCGCGTCTTCACCCTGGTCCTGGGCGCCGCGACCATCGGCGTCTCCCTGGCCGTCGACGACGTCGTCGCGGCGCTGACCCTGGCCTACAACGTGCTCGTGGGCGGCCTGCTGGTCGCCATCCTGGGCGGCCTGGTGTGGAAGCGCGGCACCCGCGCGGGCGCCCTGGCCTCCATGCTCACCGGGTCGGTGGCCGTCATCGTCACCATGGCCCTGACCGGGATGCTCGCCAACGAGCCGATCTACGTGGGGCTCGGCACCGCCCTGGTGGTGTACGTGGCCGTGAGCCTGCTGACCCCGCCGACGGACCCGGCCGTCCTGGCCGCCTGGCAGAGCCGCCTGCGCGGCGACGACGCACCGGAGGGGGCCGGGGCCGCACCGGCCGCCGTGGACCCCGTGGACGCGCCCGCGCCCCGGGACGGCTGACCCGCACCGACCGACCGCACCGACCGCGGCCCCACCGGCCGCACCGACGACGAGAAGGACAGGACCACGCGATGAACGCACCGATCGGACCCACCGACTCCAGCCTCGTACCGCGCTTCGCCGGGCCGGCGACCTTCGCCCGCCTCCCCCGCATCGACCAGGTCGAGAAGGCCGACATCGCCGTGGTCGGCGTCCCCTTCGACACCGGGGTCTCCTACCGCCCCGGCGCCCGCTTCGGCCCCTCCGCCATCCGTGAGGCCAGCCGCCTGCTGCGCCCCTACAACCCGGGCCTGGACGTGTCCCCGTTCGCGCACGCGCAGGTCGTCGACGCCGGGGACATCGCGGTCAACCCGTTCTCCATCGGCGACGCCGTGGAGACCCTGGACGAGGGCGCCTCCCGGTTCGTGCGGGAGGGCACGCGCCTGGTGACCCTGGGCGGCGACCACACCATCGCCCTGCCCCTGCTGCGCTCGCTGCACCGCGTGCACGGGCCGATCGCGATGGTGCACTTCGACGCCCACCTGGACACCTGGGACACCTACTTCGGCGAGCCCTACACCCACGGCACCCCGTTCCGCCGCGCCGTGGAGGAGGGCATCCTCGACACCGAGGCCATCTGCCACGTGGGCACCCGCGGCCCCCTCTACGGCAAGAAGGACCTGGAGGACGACCGCCGGTTCGGGTTCGGCATCGTCACCTCGGCCGACGTGATGCGCAAGGGCGTGGACGAGATCGCCGACGCGCTGCGCCAGCGCATCGGCAACCGCCCCCTGTACGTGTCGGTGGACATCGACGTGCTCGACCCCGCGCACGCGCCCGGCACCGGCACCCCGGAGGCGGGCGGCCTGACCAGCCGCGAACTGCTGGAGATCCTGCGCGGCCTGGCCGCCTGCAACCTGGTGGGCGCGGACGTGGTGGAGGTCGCCCCCGCCTACGACCACGCGCAGATCACCGCCACCGCGGCCTCGCACGTGGCCTACGACCTGGTCAGCGTCCTGGCCCTCCACCACACGACGGGAGCCTGAGCCCATGGGAGCTCCGCGCAACGGCGGGGACCTGGTCACCGAGACGCTCACCGCGCTCGGCGCGCGGGTGGCCTTCGGCATCCCCGGTCAGCACGCGCTGGGGCTGTTCGACGCGCTGCGCCGGGCCCCGGGGCTGAGGTTCGTCTCCAGCCGGGTCGAGAACAACGCCGCCTTCGCCGCCGACGGGCACGCCCGGCTCACCGGCGAGGTGACACCGCTGCTGGTCTCCACCGGGCCCGGGGCGCTGCTCACGCTGGCCTCCCTCCAGGAGTCCCGGGCGTCCAGCGCCCCGGTCCTGGTGATCAGCAGCCAGGTCCCGCGCGCGGGACTGGGGGGCGGGCGCCACGGGTACCTGCACGAGCTGCCCGAGCAGTCCGCGAGCTTCGCCAACGTCACCAAGACGGCGTTCACGGTGCGGCACGCCTCGCAGATCCCCTCGGCCCTGGCCGGGGCCTGGCGGGCCGCGGCGAGCGCCCCGGCCGGTCCCGTCCTGGTGGAGATCCCGCAGGACGTGCTGCTGGAGCCGACCGTGGTGCCCCCGGTGGAGGACGTGGACCCGGCCCCGGCCCCGCTCACGCCGCGCGCCGAACTGGTGGCCGAGGCGGCCCGCCTGCTGGACGGGGCCCGGCGCCCGAGGATCCTGGCCGGGGGCGGGGTGAGCCGCTCCGGGGGGCGGGACGCGCTGGTCGCCCTGGCCGAGGCCCTCCGGGCCCCGGTGGCCACCACCTTCGGGGGCAAGGACGCCTTCCCCTGGGACCACCCGCTCTCCCTCCAGTCGTGGATCGAGGACCGGCACACCACCGACTACCTGGAGGGGGCCGACGTCCTGCTCGTGGTGGGTTCGGGGCTGGGCGAGCTGTCCAGCAACTACCACACGTTCGCGCCCCGGGGCCGCGTGGTCCAGGTCGAGGCCGACCTGGGCAAGCTGGAGTCCAACCACCCCGCGCTCGGCGTGCACGGCGACGCGGCCTCGACCCTCGCCGGCCTCGCGGAGGCGGTGGCCCGCCGTCCCGCCGATCCGGCCGTGGAAGGGGAGGTGGCGTCCGTGAAGGCCGCTGTGGCCGCCCGCCTGGACGCGCAGGACCTGGCAGCGGAGCGCGCCGTGCTGGCGGCCGTGCGGGATGCCCTGCCCGACGGGGCACCCAGCTTCTGGGACATGACGATGCTGGCCTACTGGGCGTGGTCCGCGTGGGACCCGCGCGGGGGCGGTGCGCACTCCGCGCAGGGGTCGGGGGGCCTGGGGTACGGGTTCCCCGCCGCCCTGGGCGCCGCGGCGGCCGGGCGCGGCCCGGTTCTGGCCGTCTCCGGGGACGGGGGCGCGATGTACTCGGTCGCCGAGCTGGCCACGGCCCGCCAGCACGACCTGGACGTGACGTGGCTGGTCGTGGACGACGGCGGCTACGGCATCCTGCGCGAGTACATGGAGTCGTCGTTCGGGGAGGCCACCCACACCGAGCTGGCCCGACCGGACTTCGTGGCCCTGGCCGGGGCGTTCGGGGTGCCCGCCACCCGGACCTCCCCGGAGCGGCTGCGCGAGGACCTGTCCGCCGCCCTGTCCCGGCCCGGCCCGAACGTGGTCGTGCTGCCCATGGTGCTGGGGCTGTTCGCCCCCACCCACCTGGACGGGTAGGGCCTCCGCCGCCCTGGCCCGGCCCGCCGGGCGGGCCGACCGGACGGCGCGCCGCCACCGGTCGGCCCGGCTCCCGGCCTCCCGACACCACCGCAACCGACGCGAGGACACCATGCGCATCCACGAGTTCGACACACTGCCCGGCTTCGTCGACGGAGAACCCCTGGCGCCCGCGGACGGGCGCGTCCAGGACCTGGTCGACCCCGTGACGGGAGGGGTCGCGGGCAGGTCCGGGGTCTTCGGCCCCGGGGAGGTGGAGGCCGCCGTGTCCTCCTCCGCCCGGGCCTTCCGGCTCTGGCGCCGGGGCGGTACCCCCGCCCGCCGCCAGGACGCCCTCCTGGCCCTCGCCGACGCCCTGGCGGCCCGGGCCGGGGAGTTCGCCGACGCCGAGTGCCGTGAGACCGGCAAACCCCGCGCGTCCGTGCTCGACGAGGAGATCCCGTTCTGTGTGGACACCCTGCGGTTCTTCGCCGGGGCCGCGCGCCACCTGGAGGGGCGGGCGGCGGCCGAGTACCTGGAGGGGCACACCTCGTGGATCCGCCGCGAGCCCGTGGGCGTGTGCGTGGGCATCACCCCGTGGAACTACCCCCTGATGATGGCGGTGTGGAAGATCGGGCCGGCCCTGGCCGCCGGGAACACCGTGGTGCTCAAGCCCGCCGAGACCACGCCGACCACCACCGTCATGCTCGCCGAGGCCGCCGCGGAGGTCCTGCCCCCGGGCGTGCTCAACGCGGTCGTGGGCGACCGCGACACCGGCCGCCTGCTGGTGGAGCACCCGGCGGCGCGGCTGGTGTCGATCACCGGCTCCACCCGAGCGGGCGTGCAGGTGGCACGGGCGGCCTCCGCCGACCTGAAGCTGCTGCACCTGGAGCTGGGCGGCAACGCCCCGGTCCTGGTCTTCGACGACGCCGACCCGGCCGGCGCCGCCGCGGGGGTGGTGGCGGGGGCCTTCCTCAACGCGGGCCAGGACTGCACCGCCGCCACCCGGGTCCTGGTGCACGAGGGCGTCCACGACGCGTTCGTCGCCGAACTGACCGCACGGGCTGCCGCACAGGTCACGGGGCGCCCCTCGGAGCAGCCCTCCGACTTCGGCCCGCTCAACAACGCCGACCAGTTCGCCCGGGTCACCGGGCTCCTGGAGCGCCTGCCCGGGCACGCGGTCGTGGAGACCGGCGGGCACCGCGTGGGCGGGGAGGGGTTCTTCCTGGCGCCCACCGTCGTGTCCGGGCTCCGGGCCGACGACGAGATCGTGCGCGAGGAGGTCTTCGGCCCCGTCGTCACCGTCCAGCGGTTCGCCACCGAGGAGGAGGCGGTCGGGCTGGCCAACGGCGTGGAGCAGGGACTGGCCTCGTCCGTGTGGACGGCCGACCACGGGCGCGCCCTGCGCGTCAGCGGTGAGCTGGACTTCGGCGCGGTGTGGATCAACAGCCACGGGGAGCTGGTGTCGGAGATGCCCCACGGCGGGTTCAAGCACTCGGGCTACGGCAAGGACCTGTCGGCGTACAGCCTGGAGGACTACACCCGGGTCAAGCACGTGATGAGCGCGCTGCGCTGACCGCGGGCGGACGGTCCCGGGCCCGGACGGGGCTCGGGGCCTCCCTCAGAGTGCGGGGGCCGCGCGCCGGGCCCGCAGGTGCGACCAGGTGAGCTCGGTGACGTGCCCGGCCATGGCGTCGGGGCTCTCCTCCGGGTGGTCCAGGAGCCAGTCGGCGTAGGCGTCGGCCGTGCTGACGGCGATGCGGGCCAGGAGCTGCGCGTCCTTGGCGCCGTGCTCGTCCAGGAGGCCTCCGGTGCAGCTGGTGATGAGGCCGGCGACCTCGTCCATGACCCGGTCCCTCATGCGCGTGGCCTCCGCGGCGAACGGCTCCCCCTGGACGGCGGCGCGCCGGTACAGGACGGTCCAGCTCTCACGGTTCCCGGTCACGAAGGTGAAGAAGGCGTGCATGCCCCGGCGCAGGGGGTCCTCCCCGGAGCGGGCCCGGGGGTCGTGGACCGCCTCCCGGATCGCGGCGATGAGCCGCTCGCCCTCCCTGTGCACGCAGGCCGTGAAGATCCCCTCCTTCGAGCCCAAATAGTGGTAAACCGTGGGCTTGGAGGTGCCGGCCGCCTCGGCGATCTCCTCCACCCTGACGGAGTGGTAGTCGCCACGGGAGAACGCCGTCACCGCGGCGTCGATCATCTGCTGTTCCCTGATCCGTCGCGGAAGTCTGCGCTGTGTGGTCTTCACGAACCCAGACTTTATTGCGGCGGGGGCGCGGGTCCAGGGCCGCTTGTCACACGCGCCGCCCGCCCCGCGGGGCGCCGGCGGCCCGCGCATGCGTGACCTGTGGCGACGGGCGGACCGCCGCCGGCCCGCGGTGGTATTTCCCACACCGGGCCGGTGCGGGCGGCCGGGCGCCGCGCACGGGTGCGCGGGACCCGGCCGCCCCCGTCACACGGGGTCCGGCGTGTCGCGCAGTTCCAGGGTGCAGCACTTGGCGCCGCCCCCGGCCTTGCGCAGCTCGTCCATCTCGACCGGGTGGACGGTCCGGCCGAGCTCCCTCAGGCGGTCGGCGAGGGCCGTAGCCTCCGCGGCGACGACGATGTCGTTCCCCGCGCAGACGGCGTTGAGGCCGAGCACCGCCGCGTCCTCCTCCGTGGCCAGCAGCGCGTCCGGGTAGAGCGCCCGCAGCACCTGGCGGCTCCCCTCGGAGAAGGCCCCCGGGTAGTAGGCGACCTCTCGGCCCGAGAGCGCGAACAGCGCGGTGTCCAGGTGGTAGAAGCGCGGGTCGACCAGTTGCAGGGTGACGACGGGGCGTCCGAGGAAGCGCTCGGCCTCCTGGTGCGCGGCGGCCTCGGTACGGAACCCGGTGGCGGCCAGGACCACGTCGTCCAGGGTGACGAAGTCCCCCTCCCCCTCGTTGACGTGCTTGGGCTCACGGGTCTCGGTGTAGCCCGCCTTGCGGAACCAGTCCAGGTAGGCCGGGCCCTCGGGGGTGCGCTCGGCGCTGGCGAAGCGCGCGCCGTAGACCCGGCCGTCCACGACCAGGGCGCCGTTGGCCGCGAAGACCATGTCCGGCAGGCCGTCGACGGGCTCGATCTCGCTGACCCGGTGCCCGAGGCGGAGGTAGAGGTCGCGCAGCCCCTCCCATTGCCGGATCGCCCTTTCCCTGTCCACTCCCGCCGCCGGGTCCATCCAGGGGTTGATGGCGTATTCGATCGCGAAATAGGTCGGCCGACACATCAGGTAGTGCCGCGCTGCCGGTGCCGATGCAGCCGGACGAGCCATGGGACCTCCCGTGAGACGCGCGGAACGCTGTTCAGCCCTCGGTGGTACACGCATTTACCACATCGTGGTTCCCGCACGGATGAAGAGGAGATACCCTCCCCCGGAGTTCCGGCAACAGACCGTTTTTCCAGAATTGTCCCCCGGGCCCCGCCCCTCCCCCGGCCCCGGTCCGGAACAGGGCGCGGCGCCGGTCCGAGGAGGGCGCCGCGCCCCGCCCGGCGGGCGCCGGTCACCGGCGGCGGCCCGCGCCCGCCCGGCCGACCGCCTCCTCCAGTTCGTCCCTGCTCATCCTCGAGCGGCCCGGGACCTCCAGCTCCGAGGCCTGCCGGAGGAGTTCGCGCTTGGTCCGGCGGCCCTCGGCTGCGCCCCTCGCCTCGGCGCGGACGGTGGCGGGCCTGCGCGGCACGGGGGCGCGCCCCCGCTTGTGCGGGCGGTTGGGCAGGCTCTGCCGGAGCGCCTCGCCGATCGCGCCGACCTCCCCTCCCCCCTCCGAGCGGTCGGGGCGGTGGGAGAACGTGCTCCCCCGGGCCTTGGCCCGCACCAGTTCGGTGAGCCGCCTGCCGTAGCTGTCCTCGTAGTCCCCGGGGTCCCACTCCACGGACAGTGCCCTGACGAGCTCCTGGGCCAGCTCCAGCTCGCCCTTGCCGGGCTCGGCGCCCGTGACGGGCGGCATCACGTCGTCCGGGTCCCGGACCTCGTCCGGCCACCACAGGGTGGAGGCTGCCAGCACCCCCCGGTGCGGTTGGACCAGGACCGGGTACTCGCGCTCCCGCAGGACGACGGTGGCCGCGCCCACCCGGCGGGTCCGGTCCAGGGCCGCGTGGAGGAGGCGGTAGGCCTCGGTGTCGGCGGGGCCCCGGGGGGACACGTAGTAGGTGGACGCGTACCAGAGCGGGTCGACGGCCCCCTCCGGCAGGAAGCCGTGCATCTGCATGGTGCGCGAGCCCGCCGGCAGGATGTCCTCCAGCTCCTCGGGTTCGAGGACCACGTACTCGTCCTCGATCCCGGTGCGCGCCCCGCGCACGACTTCCTCGGGGGCGACCTCCTCCCCGGTGCGCTCGTTGACGCGCACGTAGCGGATGCGGTCCGCGGTGCCCCGCTGGAACTGGTGCAGCACGGGGCCCCTGCGTTCCCGGGCGCTGTAGAGGCGCACGCCGATCGGCACCCGACCGAACATCAGGGTTCCCACCCAAACCGGATTGACCATGATCCCTCCCTCTGCCTCCCATCATCACTCCCACCGGGCAGGACTCCGCCCACGGAGGGCAAAGGGGAGGTCAGGTCCACCGGACGGCGGCCGTCCCGGGCGACCGCGGCCCCGCGGCGCGCCGGGGCGGGAGAGAGCGCCCCGGGATCGGACCGACCGGTCGGTATTGCTACTGTCGCGGCAATCCCCGATTGGAGTTGCTCCCATGAGTACGACCGTCAAGGCCGCCGTCTTCTCCGAGCAGGGCGCGCCCCCCGAGATCCGCGACCTGGTCCTGCCCGACCCCGGCCCCGGACAGGTCCGGGTGCGCATCGCCGCGGCCGGCGTGTGCCACTCCGACCTCTCCCTGTCCAACGGGACCCTGGCGCAGAAGTGGCCCGCGGTGCTCGGCCACGAGGGCGCGGGGACCGTCGAGGCCGTGGGCGAGGGCGTCACCGGCGTGGTGCCCGGCCAGTACGTCATCCTCAACTGGGCCCCGGCCTGCCGGGAGTGCTGGTTCTGCCTCCAGGGCGAGCCCCACCTGTGCGAGCACGCCCTCGACGGCGCGGCCCGACCGTACGCCGAGCTGGCCGACGGCACCCCCGTCCACCCGGGCCTGGGCTGCGGGGCCTTCGCCGAGGCCACCGTCGTCCCCGCCCGCGCCGTCGTGCCCCTGCCCGACGGGATCGACCCCTCCGTCGCCGCCGTGCTGGGCTGCGCGGTGCTCACCGGCTGGGGCGCCGTCAACAACTCCGCGGCCGTGCGCGCGGGGCAGACGGCCGTGGTGCTCGGCCTGGGCGGGGTCGGGCTGTCGGTGGTGCAGGCCGCCCGCCTCGCCGGCGCCGACCAGGTGATCGCCGTGGACGTGTCCCCCGACAAGGAGGAGCTGGCCCGGTCCCTGGGGGCGACCGACTTCCTGATCGCCGACGAGACGCTGACCCGGTCCGTGCGCGGGCTGACCGGGCGCCGGGGGGCGGACCACGCGTTCGAGGTGGTCGGCTCCGCCCGGGTGGTGCGCTCGGCCTGGGACGCCACACGGCGCGGCGGGACGGTCACGGTGGTGGGCGTGGGGGCACTCGACGACGAGGTCTCGTTCAACGCCCTGGAGCTCTTCCACCAGGGACGCACCCTGCGCGGGTGCGTCTACGGCTCCAGCGACCCCGAGCGCGACATCCCGGTGATCGCCGCGCACGTGCGCTCCGGCGGGCTGAAGCTCGCCGCGATGGTCACCGACGAGATCTCCCTGGAGGGGTTGCCGGAGGCCTTCGAGCGCATGCGCCGGGGCCTGGGCGGGCGGTCCCTCGTGCGTTTCGGCGCCTGAGCCCGCGGTCGGCGCCACCTCCTCCCCACGGCACGGCGCCGACCGCGGAACACCCGCCTCGTTTGTCACGGTGTGACAAATGATGTGGCGCAGGACACACGACACCCTTGTCGGCGGGGGCACGGCGCGGCACAGTCGTCACCATCGCGCACACCGTGCCCTCCGGGCGCGGACCATCCGAGGGGAAGGAAGCAGATGAGCAGCGGAGCCGACCGAGCCGACGCGATCGTCGTCGGAGCCGGACTGGCGGGGCTGGTCGCGGCCGCCGAGCTGGCCGACGCGGGAAAGAGGGTGGTCCTGCTCGACCAGGAGCCCGAGCAGTCCCTCGGCGGCCAGGCGTTCTGGTCGTTCGGCGGCCTCTTCCTCGTGGACTCCCCCGAGCAGCGGCGCATGGGTGTCAGGGACTCCCGCGAACTCGCCCTCCAGGACTGGATGGGCACCGCGGCCTTCGACCGCCCCGAGGACGAGTGGCCGCGCCGGTGGGCCGAGGCCTACGTGGACTTCGCCGCCGGCGAGAAGCGCTCCTGGCTGCACGCCCAGGGGCTGCGGATCTTCCCCGTCGTGGGCTGGGCCGAGCGCGGCGGCCACCTGGCCGGCGGACACGGGAACTCCGTCCCCCGCTTCCACATCACCTGGGGCACCGGTCCCGGCGTGGTCGCGCCCTTCGAGCGCCGGGTGCGCGCGGCGGTCGAACGGGGCCTGGTCACGCTGCGGTTCCGGCACAGGGTGGACGAACTGGTCGTGACCGACGGGACCGTCACCGGGGTGCGCGGCGCCGTCCTGGCCCCCAGTGGCATCTCCCGCGGCCAGGCCAGCAACCGCGACGTGGTCGGCGACTTCGAGATGGCCGCGCAGGCGGTCGTGGTCACCTCCGGGGGGATCGGTGCCAACCACGACCTGGTCCGCAAGAGCTGGCCCGAGCGCCTGGGCGCCCCTCCGAAGCACATGCTGTCGGGTGTGCCGGAGCACGTGGACGGGCGGATGCTCGGCATCACCGAGCGGGCGGGCGGGCGGATCGTCAACCCGGACCGCATGTGGCACTACACCGAGGGCATCCAGAACTGGGACCCCGTCTGGGCCGGGCACGGCATCCGCATCCTGCCGGGCCCGTCCTCCCTGTGGCTGGACGCGACAGGCAAGCGGCTGCCCGCGCCCTGCTTCCCCGGGTTCGACACCCTCGGCACACTCGACCACATCATGCGGAGCGGCCACGAGTACACGTGGTTCGTACTCTCCCAGAAGATCATCGAGAAGGAGTTCACCCTGTCGGGCTCGGAGCAGAACCCCGACCTGACCGGCAAGGACCTCAAACTTCTCCTCCAGCGCGTCCTCCCCGGCGCCCCGGACCCCGTGGAGGCGTTCAAGGAGCGCGGCGCGGACTTCGTCGTCGCCGACAGGCTGCCCGCGCTCATCCGGAAGATGCGGGAGATCGCCGGGGACGGGGTGCTCGACGCCGACACCGTCACCCGCGAGGTGGTGGCCCGCGACCGCGAGATGGCCAACACCTTCACCAAGGACCTCCAGGTCATGAGCATCCACTCGGCACGCACCTACCGGGGCGACAAGCTGGTGCGGGTGGCCAGGCCGCACCGGATCCTGGACCCGAAGGCCGGCCCCCTGATCGCCGTGCGGCTGCACATCCTCACCCGCAAGTCCCTGGGCGGTCTGCACACCGACCTGGACGCGCGTGTGCTGGGGGCGGACGGCGCCCCGGTGCCGGGCCTGTACGCGGCGGGTGAGGTCGCCGGTTTCGGCGGCGGGGGCGTGCACGGCTACCGGGCCCTGGAGGGGACGTTCCTGGGCGGATGCCTCTTCTCGGGCCGCATCGCGGGCCGGGCCGCCGCGTCCGCCGTCGACTAGCGTCGCGCGTCGGGGGCGGGGCCCCGCCCCCCGATCCGGGTTACGGCCGACCGCCCAAGATGAGAGGGAAGGTCGTTTATTCACGAGTTTCTCGATTCCGGCCCACGACCGCCTCTCCTCCACAATCCTGGTCCTCATGCATATGAGGAGGCATGATGGCAGTTATGACTATCGGCAAGACCGTCCCGAAACCGGGGCCGCTCACAGTGGACGACCTTCAGCACACGCCGGACGACGGACGGCGCTACGAGCTGGTCGACGGGCGGCTTGACGTGGCTCCCGCTCCCTCCAGCCTGCACACGCTGGCCACCGGGCGCCTCACCGCCCACCTGAGCTACGCCGCACCCGTGGGAATGCTCGTGATGGACGGCCCGGGCATCACTCTCGACACGGAGCGGACACGGCACCGGATACCCGACGTGGCCGTGATCCGGAGCGAGGACTTCCAGATGCCGTACACGACGAGGCCGCCAGTGCTGGCGATCGAGGTGGTCTCCCCCGAGAGCGTCTTCCGCGACCACCACACCAAGCGCCGCGAGTACGCGGAGTTCGGCATCCCCTCGTACTGGGTCATCACCCCCGACCGGGACAAGGCGAGCATCATCGAACTGCGGCTGGAGGACGGCGAGTACGCGGAGGTCTCGGCCGCGTTCGGGGAGGAGGTCTTCGAGACCAGCGTTCCCTTCCCGGCCCGGATCGTTCCGCAATGGATGCTCAGGCTCGACGGCGACTGGCGCGCGCACATCGCCGGACCGGAGGAGACCGAGGAGACCACGAGGCCCCCGGCCGGGGACTAGGCCGCACACGGCGAACGGCGCCGGGCACCTTCGGGTGCCCGGCGCCGTCGTGGGCGGGGGGTGTCACTCCTCGGTCGGTTCCTGGGACTCCTCGCCCCGGGGCTCCTCCACGGGCGCGTCCTGCTCCGGCGCGGATCTGCGCGGTCTGCCCCGGCGGGGGATGACCCCGGCCTCCTTCGGCATCCGCCCCGCGTCGTCCAGCGCCCGGCGCAGGAGGAACTCGATCTGTGCGTTGGTGCTGCGCAGCTCCTGCCCGGCCCACCGCGCGAGCGCGTCGTGGACGGCGGGGTCGAGCCGCAGCAGCACCTTCTTGCGATCGGGCACGGCCGCCTCCCCCCGTTTTACTGGTACAGGGTCCCGGTGTTGACGACGGGGCTGGCGGGCCGGTCGGAGCACAGCACCACGAGCAGGTTGCTGACCATCGCGGCCTTGCGCTCCTCGTCGAGCTCGACCACGTTCTCCGCCGACAGGCGGGTGAGCGCGCGGTCCACCATGCCGACGGCCCCCTCGACGATCTCCTGACGGGCGGCGATCAGGGCGCTGGCCTGCTGGCGCTGGAGCATGGCCTGGGCGATCTCCGACGCGTAGGCCAGGTGGGTGAACCGGGACTCCACGATCTTGACGCCCGCGGCCTGGACCCGCTCGCCGACCTCCCTGGAGAGTTCCTCGGTGATGAGGTCGGCGCTGCCGCGCAGGGACCGGCTGGTGTCGGCGTCGTAGGAGTCGTAGGGGTAGTAGCCCGCGATGTGGCGGACCGCCGCCTCGGTCTGGATGGACACGAACTCGACGAAGTCGTCCACCTCGAAGGAGGCGCGGGCGGTGTCCTCGACCTGCCAGACGATGACGGCGGCGATCTCGATGGGGCTGCCGGAGGCGTCGTTGACCTTCATGACGGAGGTCTCGTGGTTGCGGATGCGGGTGGAGATCCCCTTGCGGAGCGTGAAGGGGTTGACCCAGCGCAGGCCGTCGGTGCGGACGCTGCCGACGTAGCGGCCGAACAGCTGGACGACCTGGGCCTCGTTGGGCGCGACCATCGTCAGCCCGAACGAGAGCCCCAGTCCGACCAGTCCGACGACGATGCCGACGCCGATCAGGAGGGGCGGCAGTCCGAGTATCGGGAGCAGGGCGGTGCCCACGCCGCCCAGGACCAGCACGAGGCTGATCACGGCGAACAGGATGCCGTCGTGGCTCTTCGCCGTGTGCTCCCTGTACTCGGGCGCCGGTGTGGTGGGCTGGCTGGTTTCGGCCATCGCTTCTTCCGTTCTCTTCAAGGTGATGACTCGAGCATAGCATTGTGATATCACTTTTAATAGCGAACGGCCCGCAGGGCCCCGAAGAGAGGAGACGTGGAAGCGATGACCACAGACGCGCCGCGCCTGCGCCCGCCCCACCACCGCGTGGACCGACGGGCGATCCGGTGGTGGACGACACGGTCGCTGGCCGTGACCGTCGTCCTCACGGCGATCCCCCTCGTCCCCGCGATCATCTGGGAACCGCCGCGCGCCTGGTTCCTGCTCGCCACCGCCGTGGTCGGCGGGGTCGGACTCCTGATCACCGTCCTCATGCCGCAGTGGCGCTACCGCGTCCACCGGTGGGAGGTCACCGACACCGCCGTGTACACGTCCAGCGGATGGATCTGGCAGGAGTGGCGCGTGGCCCCGATGTCGCGCATCCAGACCGTCGACACCGCGCGGGGCCCGCTCCAGCGGATGTTCGGCCTGTCCAGCGTGACCGTGACCACCGCCTCGGCGGCGGGACCGATCGAGATCGCGGGCCTGGACCACGTCCGGGCCACCGAGGTCGCGGAGCAGCTCACCGAGACCACCCAGGCGACCCCGGGAGACGCGACATGAGCACCCCCGACGAGCACAGGCAGCCCCTGGGCGAAGGCGGACCGGTCCGCCCGGACGGGCCGGAGGGCCTCACGGCCGGCGGCTCCCCCCTCCCGCCGCCGACCGGCGGCGCGGAAGCCCACGACCCCGTCGGGGCGGACGGCCCGGAGGCGGGGAACACCCCCGGCGCGGGCACCGCTGCCACCGAGGACGATGGCTGGCGGCGGCTGCACCCGTTGAGCGTGTGGGCGAGCACCCTCGTGGCGGGCGCGTTCCTCGTTCCCGGGGCGATCGTCGCCACCGTGGTCCTGGTGGTCGCGGGCCAGCCCCTGTGGGCCCTCGCCCCCGTTCCCGGCGCACTCGCCTTCCTCGCGCTCATGACGTACCTCGACCTGCTGCGGCTGCGGGCCACCCGCTACCGGGTCACCGTCGAGCGCATGGAGGTGCGGTCCGGGATCATCGCCAAGTCGTACCGCTCCATCCCGCGCGAGCGCGTGCGCAGCGTGGACGTCGCCGCCCCCCTCTACGCCCGGGTCTTCGGCCTGTGCTCGGTGACGGTCGGCACCGGCGAGCAGGTCGGCGCGGGGTCCGAGCAGCTCCAGCTGCTCTACGTCACCGCGGAGCAGGGCGAATGGCTGCGCCGCGAACTCCTCCACCGGGGCGCCCCCCGGACCGCCGGGGCCACCGCCGCGGGGGAGGACCCGGCCCCCGGCGACGACGGGGGGATCGAGGTCGAACTGGCCCGGCTGGACCGGCGCTGGTTCGCCTTCGCCCCCGTGACCACCGCCACGGTGGGCGTGGGCCTCGGTGTCATCGCCACGCTCCTGGGGGCGAACGCCCAGAGCAACGGCGCCCCGTGGCGGTGGATCTCCGACCGGGCGAACCTGCCCAGCGGCGAGGAGATGGCCTCCTTCGTCGTGGGCCAGATACTGCTCGTGGCGCCCCTGACCCTGCTCGGCCTGCTGGTCTCCGGCGTACTCGTCGTGACGGCCGTGGCGGTGGAGACCTGGTGGGACTACCGGCTCACGCGGGAGGCGGACGGCACCGTGCGCCTGCGCCGAGGCCTGCTCACCAGCGTGTCGCTGTCGGTGGAGGGGCGCCGTCTGAACGGCGTGACCCTGTACGAGCCGTTCCTGCTGAGGTCCGCGGGCGGCGCGGACGTGCGGGCGGTCGCGACCGGCCTGGGCGCGGCCGACGACCAGAAGGCCAGCGCCAAGAGCCGCCTGTCCCCGGTGATGCCCCGGGAGCTGGCGCGGGGGCTGGCCGCCGACCTGATGCGGACGCAGGACTCGCCCCTGGACGTGCCCCTGGCCCCCCACCCGCGGGCGGCGCTGCGCCGCCGGCTCACCCGCGCGGGGTACGCCACGGTGCTGGCCCTGGTGCTGGCAGGGGTCCTGGCCTGGCTCCACACGCTGGCGTCCGAGGCGTGGTGGGAGGCCGCGCACGAGGTCGAGGAGTACATCATGCCCGTTCCGCTGACGGTCCGGGCCGTGGAGTCCGCTCCGGGCTGGGGGTGGGCGGTGGTCGCCGTGCTGCTCGGCGCGGCGGCGTTCTGGTACGCGGTCGGCTCCTACCGGGGGCTCGGCCACGGGCTGCACCCGCGCTACCTGGTGGTCCGGCGGGGGATGGCGGTGCGCAGGACGGTGACCCTGGAGAGGGCCGCCGTGATCGGCTGGCGGATCACCAGGTCGCCGTTCCAGCGGCGGCTGGGCCTGGCGGACGTGGCGGCGACCACGGCCGCGGGCGAGGGGATGTACGCGGCGGCGGACGTGGGGCTGGGTGAAGGGCTGGCCTGGGCCGACGAGGCGGTGCCCGAACTGCTGGAGCCGTTCCTGGTGCGCGGCGGCGGGGGGCCGGCGGGCGGTCCCGGGGTCCCCGACCCGCACTGAGGGCCGCGTCCCGGCCCCGGGCCCCCTGGTGCGGGGGCCCGGGGCCGGCGTCGGCTCACGGTCCGCCGGGGACCGTGTCGCCGATCGGGTCGCCGTTGACCCGCAGTCCGCTGGTGTGGGTCAGTGCCATCTCCAGGATCGGGTAGATCTCGAACAGGCGCCCCATGCCGAGTGCGTCGAGCACGCGCGCGGCGATGGGCGCGGGTTCGGCGAGCACCACGTGGCGCCCCTCAGCGGTGAGGGTCCTGAAGACCGACACGAGGGCGCTCACCCCGCTCGCGTCGAAGAAGTCGAGCCCCGACATGTCCACGACCAGGCAGTCGCACCGTGAGGCGTGCGCGGCCTGGAGCAGCCGATCGCGCATGCGGTCGGCGGTGGCGAGGTCCACCTCGCCGTGGACGGGCACGACCGTCACACCTGTACAGCGGAAACGCTCCTGGGCAGAGAACCGGGCATCCATCACCACTCGGGCCACCTCTCACCGGACGTAACCTTTCCACTACGCAACCGCGTACGAGATCGTAGCCTCTACAGAGAACCCCTGGGAGGCTTTCCGTGAGAAAAACCCGCGAAATCTCGCTGATATGGCCACCCGGTCAGGTTGGTGTCACCCTGTCCGGGGATGCCGGGACACACGGCTGCGGGTCCGCGGCTCCGGACCCCTCCTCATCTCTCTCGGACACTCCCGAACCCCCGGCCGCGCCGTGCTTTACGGTCGTGAATGCGGTAGAAGCAGTACATGTGACACCCGCAGGTGTCCGCGCCTCCGGGCCGGACCCCCGGGCCGACCTCAGGGACAGCAAGACGAAGGGAGGGAGCGGTGACCGCGTCCGGCCGTCAGACCGGGGGCACCCACCGCGCACCCGATGACCGAAACCGCCGACACACAGCCCGGCTGGCTCGCCCCCGAGGAACTGGAGAGCGTCCGGGGCCGGATGCCCGTCCTCTACGTCCAGGCGGTACCCGTCCGGGTGGACGAGGCGGGGCAGGTGACCCACATCGGCCTGCTCCTGCGCGCCACCCCGGACGGCAGTTTCCAGCGCTCGGTGGTCTCGGGCCGCGTGCTCTACCACGAGCGGGTGCGCGACGCCCTGCTCCGTCACCTGGAGAAGGACCTGGGCCCGGTGGCCCTGCCGCGCATCCCCGGCTCCCCGCAGCCGTTCACGGTCGCCGAGTACTTTCCCACCCCGGGCGTCACCCCGTTCCACGACGCCCGCCAGCACGCGGTGGCGCTGGCCTACATCGTCCCCGTCTCGGGCGACTGCCAGCCCCGCCAGGACGCGCTGGACCTGGTGTGGTTCACCCCGGAGGAGGCGGCCAGCCCGCAGCTGCGCGAGGAGATGACGGGCGGCCAGGGGGTGCTGCTGCGCCAGGCGCTGGCCTACGTGGGCCACGCGCCCTGAGACCCGCCGCGCGGGCCGCGGCGGCCCCGCACGACCGTTGAGGGGTCGGCGCCGGAGCTTCTCCGGCGCCGACCCCTTTTCCCGCCCCCGCCCCGTCCCTTATTATGACTGACCAGTCAGTCATTTAAGGAGCGGCGCCACCGTGAACCACACCCGCCCACCGGCCTCCGGGCCCGCCGCCGCGCGCGGACCGCGCACGGGCCCGCCCGCACCGCGCACCGGTCCCCTCGCACGCACCCTGCGCGGTCTCGCCACGGTCCTGGTCGGCCCCGACCCCTCCCCCGGCGAGACCGCGGCCACCCTGGTCTCCGCCGCGGCGGGCACCGCACTCGCCGTCGGGGCCTGTCTGGCCGCGGGCCTGCCGGCCGCGGCGACCGCGGTCACCGGGGTCGTCGCCCTCGACTTCTTCGGCGGTGCCGCGGCCACCTCCACGGCGGCGGCCGAACGGCGCTACCACGCGCCGGGCCGCACCCTCCGCCACCATCTGGGGTTCGTGGCCCTCCACGTCCAGCCCTTCGCCCTGGCCCTGTTCGTGCCCGGCTTCGACTGGTGGACCGCCACCGCCCTGTACCTGCTCGCCCTGGGGAGCGCGGCGGCCGTGGGCCTGGCCCCGCTCCCCCTGCGCCCGCCCGTCGCGTTCTGCGCCACGGCGACCGGCTCCGCCGCAGCCCTGCTGCTCCTGCCGGTGCCCGACGCCCTGTCCTGGCTGGCCCCGGTCATGCTCGTCAAACTCCTCCTGGGCCATATGCTCCCCGGAGCGGCACGGGGAGCGGCGGAGAGGGGAGCCCATGGCACCGAAGAGGGTCGACCGGGAGGCGAGGCGTGAGGAGATCCTCTCGGCCGCCGTACGCGTGTTCGCGCGCCGGGGGTTCGCCGCCACGAGGATCGAGGACGTCGCCGCCGAGGCCGGTATCGCCAAGGGCAGTGTCTACCTCTCCTTCGGCAGCCGCGACGAACTGCTGGCCGCCGCGTTCGCGCGGTTGGCCGAGCGCTCCGCGGACGTGCTGGCACACGCCTCCGCACAGGGGGCCCCGGCGGTCGAACGGCTCGCCTCACTCGTGCGGGCGGCCGTGGCCATGCTCGCCGACGAACCCGACCTCACGCGCGTGATGGTCGACCTGTGGGCGGCCGGCCGCCACGGCGGGGCCGCCCCCCTCGACATGGCCTCGGTCTACCGCGAGTACCGGGGCGCGGTCGCCGACCTCCTCCGCCGCGCGGCCGACGAGGGCGACCTGCGCCCCGGTGTCGGCGAACCCGAGGCCACCGTGGTGGTCGGAGCGATCGAGGGCTGCCTCGTCCAGTGGCTGATGGACCCCGGCGTACGGCTGGACGGGCTCGCCGGCACCGTGGTCGAGGTCTGCCTGTCGGGCCTGCGCGCCGAGGGCGGGCCGACCGGGCCGTGACCGCCCTCCGGCGGGCCCGGGGGGAGGACGCGGGGAGCCCCCGGCGCATAAGCTCGGACCCATGCCCGAACCGCTTGTCCCCGACGCCCTCGCCCTGGCCCGGGAGGCCGCCGGGAGCGGGGCCCGCAGGGCCGTGCTCGGCCTGACCGGCCCTCCCGCCGCGGGGAAGTCGACCCTCGCCCGCCACCTGGTGGCCGAGGTCTGCCGGGTGCTGGGGCCCGGGGCCGCCGGCTACCTGCCCATGGACGGCTTCCACCTGTCCAACGCCCAGCTCGACCGGCTGGGCAGGCTCGACCGCAAGGGCGCGCCGGACACCTTCGACGCGCACGGGTACGCGGCGCTCGTACGCCGTCTGCTGACCGAGGCGGACCACCCCGTCTACGTCCCCGACTACGACCGGACCCTGCACGAGCCGGTGGCGGCGCGGCACGTGATCGATCCGCACACGCGGCTGGTCGTGACCGAGGGCAACTACCTCGCGAGCGACGACGAGCCCTGGGCGGGGCTGCGGGGCCTGTTCGCCGGGCTCTGGTACGTGGAGGCCGACGACGGGCTGCGGGAGCGCAGGCTGCACCGGCGGCAGGTGTCGGGCGGGGCGAGCGAGGAGGCGGCCCGGGACTGGGTGGAGCGCAGCGACCGCCCCAACGGCGAGCTGGTCAAACGGTTCCGTGCGAACTGCACCCGGGTGGTGACGACGGGGACCGTGCCCCGGAGGTGAGTCCGGCCCCTCCGCCCGGGACGTCCGCGGGAAGGGGCCGGGGCCGCGGGAGCGCCCCGACCCGGCACCGTGCCCCCGGCGCTCCCCGGCCCGCCGCGCGCGTCCCGGGGCCGCACCCGCCCCGCGTGACGGGTCTCACGCCCAGGGACGGGAACGCCTGGAACGAACGGCTTCCCCGCGTTCCGCCCGGGGGACACCAGACGGACACGAGCACCCCAGGCGTCCACATAGCGAGACAAATGTTTCACATAGTGTCCACCGGGGCTAGCATCCAGCCATCATCACAGCACTGACCTGGAAAGAAGTCCCATGACGGACGTCGCCCCACGCTCACCGGATGTGGCAGAGCCACCGACCAACCCCAGGCGCAAGGTCCTCACGGCCAGCCTCGTGGGCACGTCCATCGAGTTCTACGACTTCTACATCTACGCCACCGCCGCGGTCCTGGTCTTCCCGCTGCTGTTCTTCCCCGAGGGCGACATGCTGGCGGCTCGGCTCCAGTCGCTCGCCACCTTCGCGATCGCGTTCGTCGCCCGCCCCATCGGCTCCTGGGTGTTCGGGCACTTCGGCGACCGGATCGGCCGCAAGGCCACGCTGGTCGCCTCCCTGCTCACCATGGGCATCGCGACCGTCGGCATCGGCGTGCTGCCGACCTACGCGCAGGTGGGCGTCCTCGCCCCCGTCCTGCTGGCGGTCTGCCGGTTCGGCCAGGGCCTCGGCCTGGGCGGCGAATGGGGCGGCGCGGCGCTGCTGGCGACCGAGAACGCCCCCGCCGGGAAGCGCGGCTTCTACGGCACGTTCCCGCAGCTGGGCGCCCCGATCGGGTTCTTCCTCGCCAACGGCGTGTTCCTGGCCCTGACCCAGACCATGAGCGACGAGACGTTCCTGGCCTGGGGCTGGCGGGTGCCGTTCCTGCTCTCGACCCTGCTGATCGTCGTCGGCCTCTGGGTCCGGCTGACCCTGCACGAGACCCCCGCGTTCGCCAAGGTCGTCGCCTCCGGGGAGCGGGTCAAGACCCCCATGGTCGAGGTGTTCCGCACCAGCTGGCGCGCGGTCGTCCTGGGGACCCTGATCATGGTCGCGACCTACGTGCTGTTCTACCTGATGACCGTGTTCTCGCTGGGCTTCGGCACCGACCCCGTGGACGGCCTGGGCTACGAGCGCTCACAGTTCCTGGTCTTCCTGATGATCGGCGTGGTGTTCTTCGCCCTGTTCACCCCGGTCTCGGGCCTCCTCGCGGACCGGTTCGGCCGCAAGCCCACCCTGATCGCGGTCACCGTCGCGATCATCGCCTTCGGCGTCGCGATGGGGCCGATGATGGCCGGCGGGGGCACGGTCGGGGTCATGGCCTTCCTGATCATCGGCCTGTCCCTGATGGGCCTGACCTTCGGCCCCATGGCAGCGGTCCTACCGGAGCTGTTCCCGACCAACGTCCGCTACACCGGCGCCTCGGTCGCGTACAACCTGGCGGGCCTGCTCGGGGCCTCGTTCGCCCCCTACATCGCGACCTGGCTCGCGGGCACCTTCGGTCTGGCGTGGGTCGGCGGCTACCTGGTGCTCGTCAGTGTGATCACCCTCGTGGCCCTGCTGATCAGCCGCGAGACCCGGGACGACGACCTGGACGCCATCCCCGCCCGGGCGCGGTAGGACCCCAGCCCCTCCGACGGGCCGGCCGGAGCCGGCCGGCCCGTCCTCGTACGGGCGCTACGCGGCCAGGACCTCCGCGAGCAGGTCGCGGGACGTGAAGACGTGGCCGCGCATGCCGACCCCCTCCGCCGCGCGGATGTTGTCCTCCCGGTCGTCCACGAAGAGGATGCGCTCCGCGTCCGCTCCCAGCGCGTCCCGGCACCAGAGGTAGGCACCCTCCTCGGGCTTGGCGTGGCCGATGCGGCAGGAGAGGCCACGGACCCGGAAGCGGTCGAACCAGGGATGCTCGGCCTCGTAGTGGGCGGCCAGCTCCTCCGGGATGTTGGAGAGCAGGGCGACGGTCCGCCCCGCGTCCGCCAGCTCCGCGACCAGCGAGACCATGGCGGCGTCGACGGCGCTCCAGCTGGCGATGTCGGCCTCCACCAGGTCCGCGACCCGGCGGTCGTCGAAGCGGGTGCCCAGGGCCCGGCCCATCCTGTCCCAGTAGCCGGGGCCGTCCACATCGCCCCGGTCGTAGTCGGGGCGCAGGTCCCAGTACGCCTTCCAGAAGGCGGGCGCCGGCGCGTCCGCGACTCTCACCAACCGGTCCCTGCCCTCCTCGGACTGGTGGCACGCGATGACGCCGAAGAGGTCGAAGAGCACGATGTCGGGGGTCTGCCCGGGATATTCGGAATGCACCATGCCGCCAGTGAACCCGACGGAGCTGCGCCCGGGCAAAGCGTCCCCGCGAGGACACTCCGGGCCCAGAGCCGCACGCGCCCCGGGCCGCCCGTGTCCGCCCGGGGCCGGGGCCTCCGCCCGGCCGCTTCCGGTCGCGCGGGCGGGCGTCCCCGGACCCGGGTGATCGGAGCGGATCTCCGCGGGGAGGGGTCGACCCTGCGAAGGGGGTTCGTCCCCGCCCTCCCCTGAGAAGGGGCGGCCCCGCGCGAACGGCCGCGCCGACCCCCTGGTCGGCGCGGCCGCGGCTCCCGCCTACCTGGCGGGGAGGATCCGGCCTGCCACCTCGCCGAAGTGCACCACCGTCCCGCCCGGCCCCGGCGCGGTCGCGGTGATGACCACCTCGTCGCCGTCCTCCAGGAAGGCGCGCTCGGTGCCGTCGGGCAGGCGCAGCGGCTCCTTGCCGCTCCAGGTCAGCTCCAGGAGGGAGCCGCGCTGGTCCGGCTCCGGGCCGCTGACGGTCCCGGAGGCGAAGACGTCCCCGGTGCGCAGGGAGGCCCCGTTGACGGTCATGTGGGCGAGCTGCTGCGCGGCGGTCCAGTACATCTGGTCGAAGGGCGGGTTCGACACCACGTGACCGTTGAGCCGTACCTCCAGGCGCAGGTCCAGACCCCAGGGCCGTGTGCCCCGCAGGTAGGGCAGCGGCTCGGGGTCCTGGGCGGGCTGCTCGACCCGGGCTGCCTCCAGGGCGGCGACGGGCACGACCCAGGGGGAGACGGAGGTGGCGAACGACTTGCCCAGGAACGGGCCCAGCGGCACGTACTCCCAGGCCTGGAGGTCCCGGGAGGACCAGTCGTTGAGCAGGAAGACCCCGAACACGTGGTCGGCGAAGGAGTCCACCGGCACGCTCTCGCCCATCGGGCTGGGCGTGCCCACGACGAACCCGACCTCGGCCTCGATGTCCAGGCGCACGGACGGCCCGAACACCGGTGCGGGCTCGGTCGGCGGTTTGCGCTGGCCGGTGGGGCGCACGATGTCGGTGCCCGACACCACGATGGTCCCCGAGCGGCCGTGGTAGCCGATCGGGAGGTGCTTCCAGTTCGGGGTGAGGGGCTCCTGGTCGGGGCGGAAGATCCGGCCGACGTTGGTGGCGTGGTGCTCCGAGGCGTAGAAGTCCACGTAGTCGGCCACGGTGAACGGCAGGTGCAGGCGCACCGACGACCGGTCCACCAGGTGCGGGCGGACGGCGTCGGCGTGGACGGGATCGGTCAGCCACGCGGTGAGGGCGGTCCGCACCTGGTCCCACACGGGGCGTCCGGCCGCCAGCAGGGCGTCCAGGCCGGGCCCGGCGACGGTGTCCGCGAACGGGGCGCCCAGTGCGCGGGCCGTGCCGCCGAGGTCCAGGACGTGTTCCCCGATGGCCACGCCCACGCGCGGCCCGGGGTCGGAGGCGGTGCTGAACACCCCGTAGGGCAGGGTGGCCGGGCCGAACTGCGCGTCCGGGTCGAGGTCGAGCCAGCTGTCGGGCATGAGCGGTGCTTTCTGGGAGTGGGCGTTCGGTGGTCCGGGGTCCGGGGCGGTCCGGCCGGGGAGCCGCCCCGGAGCCGGTCAGTGGTGCAGGGCCCGCCGGGGACGGGGTGCGGGCAGGGCTCCGAGGACGACCAGGTCCTCCAGCGGCTCGGTGACGCTACACGTGCCGAAGGACCGGAAGCGTCCCCGCACCTCCTCCGCCCCGCCGTCGGTGAGCCCGGCGGCGAGGCCGGCCACGGTCGTGCCGTCCCGTTCGGCCAGGATCCGGGCTGCGTCGCCGGAACCGCCGCCGTCGAGGAGGGCGCCGGTCGCGAGGAGCACGTTGAGGAACCCGTGCTGCTCGAACCCCTCCCGGGTCGTGTGGCGGACCGCGTGGTGGAGCCCGGCGGTGCACTTGAACGGCAGGCCCAGTGCGACGGCCGCGTGCAGGAGCTCCGCGAGCTCGTCCTCGCCGGGGTGTGCCTCCGGGGTGAGTCCTCCGGTGCGGAACTTGGCGCTGTGGCCGCTGCCGGCCAGTGCCTCCAGGTCCTCGCGCACGCCTGCCCCGCGGGAGACCTCCACGAAGCCCTCGGCGCCCCCCGGCAGGTGGGAGTCCAGCGCCCCGGCCGCCTCCCGGGCGCCGCCGGGCGCCGCCGCGACCTCGACACCGGCCAGGCGCAGGGCCGGGTCGGCGAGGACCGCGTCGACGGCCGCCCCCACCGCGCCCGCGCCGCCGGGGACGGTGACGGCCACCGCGAGGGGGGCGCGGCCGTCGTCCTCCGGCTCCCTGCCCAGGACGGCGCGCAGCTCGGCCACGCGCGCGTCGGCGACCAGGAAGGGGCCCACGTACCCGGCCCGGGGGCCCGCCAGGTGGGCCCGGTGGGCGGCCAGCGCCTCGCCCATCGGCGCGTTGCCCGGCGGGAAGAGGGCCGCGTCGTCGAACAGCTTCCGGTAGAGGGCGCCGCTCACGACCGGTCCCCCCTTCCCCCGGCCCAGGTCCACGCGTATCCGCCGTCGTCGCTCGCGACGCCGCCCTCCCCGAGGTCGAGCGGGCGGAAGGTGTCCACCATGACGGCGAGCTCGTCGAAGGACTCGGCGCCGATGCTGCGCTCGTAGGCGCCGGGCTGCGGCCCGTGGGAGTGGCCGCCGGGGTGCAGGGAGACGGAGCCCTGGCCGATGCCGGAGCCCTTGCGGGCCTCGTAGTCGCCGCCACAGTAGAACATGACCTCGTCGGAGTCCACGTTCGAGTGGTAGTAGGGCACCGGGATGGCGCCGGGGTGGTAGTCCACCTTGCGGGGGACGAAGTTGCAGATGACGAAGTTGTGGCCCTCGAACACCTGGTGGACGGGCGGCGGCTGGTGGACGCGGCCGGTGATGGGCTGGAAGTCGGCGATGTTGAAGGCGTACGGGTACAGGCAGCCGTCCCAGCCGACGACGTCGAACGGGTGCTGGGGGTAGGTGTACCGGGTGCCGGAGATCCCGCCGGGGCCGTTGCCCCGGTGCTTGATGAGTACGTCGACGTCCTCGCCCTCGGCCAGCAGCGGCTCGGAGGGGCCGCGCAGGTCGCGTTCGCAGTAGGGGGAGTGCTCCAGGAGCTGGCCGTACCTGGACAGGTAGCGCTTGGGCGGGGCGATGTGGCTGTTGGCCTCCACCACGTACGCGCGGAGCGGCTCCTCGCCGGTGGGCACCCAGCGGTGGGTGGTCGCGCGCGGCAGGATGACGTAGTCGCCCTGACCGACCTCCAGGAGGCCGAACACGGTCTCCACCCGGGCGCTGCCGGACTCCACGTACACGCACTCGTCGCCGATGCCGTTGCGGTACAGCTCGGAGGGGGCGCCCGCGACCACGTAGGAGATGCGCACGTCGTCGTTGCCCAGGACGAGGCGGCGCGACTCGACGACGTCGGCGGCCTTCCAGTCCTCTCCGGTGAACAGGTCGTGGAGGCGGAGGTGGCGCGGGACCATCGGCGCGTTGCGGGTGCGGGTCTGGGCGGGCACCTCCCATTCGGCCGCGGCGACGATGGCCGAGGGGATGGCGCGGTGGTAGAGGAGCGAGGAGTCGGAGGAGAATCCCTCCTCCCCCATCAGCTCCTCGTAGTACAGCCCGCCTTCGGGGTTGCGGTGCTGGGTGTGGCGGGTACGGGGCACCTCGCCGATCCGTCGGTAGTGGGCCATGGCGGTTCTCTCCTCACCGTGGGCTGGTCCGGGCCGACCGTGGTCGTACCCGTGCTGGGCTGTCGTGGTTCGGGTTCCTGGTCCGGTGCGGACGGCGGCCCGGCCCGCCCGGGGGCGGGCACGGAACCGGGGTCGGCGGAGGGTCAGGCGGTCGGGGCCGACCGCTCGGGGCGGGCGGTCGCCGCGGGGGACGCGGGGGCCTCCGCCGCGGCGAGGCCGAGGCAGGTGCGGACGGCGGTGCGGACGGCGCCGTGGTCCGCTCCGGGGACGACGGCGGCGACATGGGCGTCGGGGCGCACCAGCCACACCTGTCCGGGTTCGGGCTCCAGCGCGGCGGCGAGCGCGCCCGTGGTGTCGATCCCGTCGAGGTAGAGGGCGGTGACGGGGGCCCGGGTCGCCTCCTGCGCGGCGCTGCGCGCGCCGTCCAGGAAGGAGGCCGGGTCGAGGCCGGCGGGGGCGGCGCCCAGGAGGAGGGTGAGCCCCTCGCGCAGCAGCGGCCGGATCCGCTCCGCCGCGCCGGGAACGGTGACCGGGGCGTCGGGAAGGATCACACCGGGGCACGGGGAGGGGGTCGCGCCCCTCGGCGGCCGTCCGCCGAAGGGGCGTTCGGGGCAGGGGGTGGTCAGGGACGACTCCGTGTACCAGAAGGGTTCGGCGAGGCGGCCGGAGTCGACCAGGGCCCGGGCGGAGTCGTCCGTGAGGGCCCGTTCGAGCACGCCGACGCGGGTGCTGTGCTCCTCGTCCCCGTGGGGGACGAGGAAGCGCATGGTCGCACCGGTGACCTCGGCGTTCTCCCGCGCCGCGGCGTGGCGTTCGGCGTGGTAGCTCTCCAGGAGGTCCTCCCCCGCCCATCCGGCGAGGACGTAGGCGAGCTTCCAGGCGGCGTTCTCGGCGTCCTGGACCCCGGAGTTGAGCCCGCGGGCGCCGAAGGGCGCGACCAGGTGGGCGTTGTCGCCGAGGAGCAGGACGCGTCCCTCGCGCATGCGCTCGACGACGCGGGTGTGGAACCGGTACACCGAGTGCCAGACGATCTCGTAGGGCGTGTCCCCGACGATCTGGCGGATGCGCGCGTCCAGGCGCCCGTCCGACTCCTCCGCCTCCAGGTCGAAGTCGGCCGGGACCTGCCAGTCGATGCGGTACACCGAGTCCGGGCAGGGATGGATGAGGACCTGTCGGCCCGGGTTCCATGCGGGGTCGAAGTAGAAGCGGCGTTCGCGCTCCCACCCGGGGAGGTCGGCGCGGATGTCGCAGATGAGGAAGCGGTCCTCGAAGGTGGTCCCGTCGAAGGACAGCCCGAGCGCGTCGCGGACCACGCCGCCGTGGGCGCCCAGGCAGGAGAGCGCGTGGGAGCCGCGCAGCAGGACGGGCCCCCCGGGGGTGTCGCACTCGACGGTGACGCCGCGCGCGTCCTGGGCGATGCCGGTGACCCGGTGGTTCCACCGGGTCCGCACCCCCGCCGCGGCCAGGCGCTCGTCCAGGACCTCCTCGGTGCGGGACTGGGAGATGTTGACGAACGGGGGCAGGGGCGAGGCCCCCGGGTCGGCGAGGTGGACGCTGAACAGCTCGTTCTCGCGGTAGAAGGTACGGGCCGTGTCCCAGGTGACGCCCTCCTCCACGAGGCCGCCCGCGCCCAGCCAGTCCCAGACGTCGAGGACGTCGCGCTGCTGGCAGATGGCCTTGGAGCCCACGGCGTCCCGCTCGGGGCGTCCGTCCAGGAGCTGGACGGGGACGCCGCGCCGGGCGAGCAGCAGGGCGGCCGTCTGGCCGACCGGTCCCGCTCCGAGCACCAGGACGGGGTCGGCGCCGGGGTCGGCGGGGGTGCGTGGAGCGGGGGGTCGCATGTGGGGCTCCGTTCGGTCTGGGCGCCCGGCGGGGCGCGGAGTGGAGTGGATGGGAGGCGGTCGGCGCCGGACCCGTGCCGGACGGGTCAGGCCGGATCATCCCTGGAGCTGGGCCCACACCTCGCGGTCGCGCTCGGCCGTCCAGATGACGGGCCGCTCGATACCGCGGAACTCGTCCCACAGGCGCGAGACGTCGAAGGGCAGGCAGTGCTCGAAGATGGGCCAGTGGCCGTAGTCGCCCTCGAGCGCCGCGTGCGTGGCGGTGAAGGCCTCCTTGAGGGTGCCGCCGCGCTCGTGGACGGCCCCGACCTCGCGGATCATCACGTCGAGGAAGTTGCGGGTCTGCTCGATGGCGGCGTCGACCTCGTCGCGGCCCCTGCTGACGGCGCCGCGCCCGCCGACGAGCATCTCGGCGCCGAGCGCCTTGACCCGGTCCAGGGTCTGCCCGGCCCAGTCCTTGTGGAAGGCGTCGCCGGTGTAGAGGGCGGCCTGAGCCTCGACGAGGTCGCCGGCGAAGAGGATCTTCTGCCGGGGCAGCCAGGCGACGATGTCGCCCTCGGTGTGGCCCCGCCCGAAGTACTGCAGGACGAGTTCTCCGCGGTCGCCGCCCAGGTCGATGGTGGTGCGGTCGGCGAAGGTCTGCGTGGGCCAGGTGAGGCCGGGGACGGAGTCGGCGTCCTTGGCCAGGCGGGGCATGCGGCCGAACTCGCTGGCCCAGTCCTCCTCGCCCCGCTCGCGGATGAGTTCGTGGGTCTTCTCGTGGGTGAGGATGATCTCGGCGTCGAAGGCGCTGGCCCCGAGGACGCGCACCGCGTGGTAGTGGGAGAGCACCAGGTAGCGGACCGGCTTGTCGGTCTGCTCGCGCAGGACCTTCAGCCAGTCGCGTGCGGCGGCGGGGGTGGCGAGGGCCTCGAAGGCGACGACGAAGTCCTCGCCCTCGATGGCGCCGACGTTGGGGTCGCCCTCCGCGGTCAGCGCGTAGACCCCGTCGGCCAGGACCTCCAGTGTCTGCGGCTTGGCCTCGGTGTCGGCGGAGGAGGCGAACGGCTTGGCTGCCATGGTCTGAGGACCCTTCACTCGCTCAGGATGGCCGCGGCCACCCAATTGATCAAAGGTTTGACGATCATGACCCTAACGTGCTCCACGCCACAGGACCAAGAGACGCGGAGCCACCAGTGGAGTGATACAGGTCACACATCAAGGCTACCCGGGGAACCACTCCGACCAGCCCGTTCGCCTGTCCCACCCGCCCCACGACCACCGCGCACCCCGCCGAAGGAGCATCGCGGTCCCGGTCCCGCCCCGGGCTCCCGCCGGGGCGCCGGCGTGCCCGCGCGCCGCTCCGGCCCGCCGCGACACGGGGCCGGAGCGTGCGTTCCCCGGCCCGCGGACGCGCCGCACCAGGGGTTAGGCTGGGCGCCGTGACCCACGACACCGCCCCCCCAAGCGATCTCACCTTCTGGTCGTTCGTCGACTACGCGGTGCGGAAGGCCGAACAGGAACTGCCCTCCGTCAACGCCGACGCCATGCGCATGGTCCTGACCCTCAACCGGGCCACGAGCATGGTCGTCTACGACCTGGAGTCCTCCGTCCACCGCCCGCGCGGTCTCACCTGGCCGGGGTTCCGGGTGATCTTCGCGCTGTGGCTGGCCGGCCCCATGGAGGCCAAGACCACCGCCGAGATCTCCGGCATGAGCCGGGCGGCCCTGTCCGCGCTCCTCAACACCCTCGAACGCGACGGGCTGATCGTCCGCGAACGCGCCACCCACGACCGGCGCGCCCTCCAGCTCACCCTCACCGAGGCCGGGTACGGGGCGATCCTCGGCGGCTTCCGCGCGCACAACAGGCGCGAGACCGCCTGGGCCGCCGCCCTCGAACCCGAGGAGCGCACCGAGCTGGTCCGCCTGCTCAACAAGCTCATGGCCGGGTCCACCGAGGCCAAGGCCAAGTTCCGCAACTGACCCGCACGCCTGCGCCCCGGGCCGCCCGGAGCCGGCGGGCCCCGGCCGAGGCGGAGTCCGCTCCGACCCGGATTGGACCTTGAGCGCCGTCCCGCGAACGGCGAGCATCGGACCATGCACAACACCGGCCGCGACCGCCTCCGCTCCGCGCAGAGCCAGTTCTCCCCCGAGACGACCTACCTCAACACCGCCACCCACGGGCTGACCCCCCGCACGGCCCTCCTCGAACTGGAGCGGCACCTGCGCTCGGTGGGCGCCGGACGGTTCTCCCCCGCGGAGGCGGACCCCGGCATCGCCGCGGCCCGCGGCGCCTATGCCCGCCTCACGGGCGTTCCCGTCGAACGGGTGGCCATCGGCTCCCACGCCTCCCAGTTCGTCGGGACGATCGCCGCGAGCCTGCCGCCCGGTTCCGAGGTCCTGACCGCCGCCCGCGAGTTCAGCTCCGTCGTCCACCCCTTCCTCGCCCGGGAGCCGCACGGCGTCCGGGTGCGCGAGGTGCCCCTGGACCGGCTGGCCGACGAGGTCGGCCCGGGCACCGCCCTGGTCGCCGTCTCGGCGGTGCAGTCCTCCGACGGCGCCGTCGCCCCGGTGGAGGACCTCCTGGAGGCCTGCGCCCACCACGGGGCGCGGCTGATGCTGGACACCACCCAGGCGGGATGGCTGCCCCTCCCCCTGGAGCGGGTCGACTACACCGTGTGCAGCACCTACAAGTGGCTGCTGGGGCCGCGCGGCTCGGCCTTCCTCACCGCGACCGCGGAGGCGCTGGCCGGGCTCGGCCCCCTGGCCGCGAACTGGTACGCCGCCGCCGACCCGTGGAACTCCCTCTACGGAGGCCCCCTGGAGCTCGCCGACGGGGCGCGGCGCCTGGACCTGGCCCCCGTGTGGTTCTCGTGGGTCGGGTTGGCGCCCGCCCTGGAGCTGGTCGAGGAGGTCGGCCTCGAGACGGTCCGCGAACACGACGCCGGGCTCGGCGACCGGCTGCTCACGGCACTGGACCTCCCGCCGGCCGGGTCGGCGATCGTGTCCCTGGCCGTGTCCGAGGACCTGTCCCGGAAGGTCGCCGAGGCCGGGATCGCCGCGTCCACCCGCGCCGGACGGCTCAGGGTGTCCTTCCACCTGTACAACACCGAGGAGGAGGTGGACCGGCTCGTCAAGGTCCTGACCTCCTGAGACCCCGGGCTCCCGCTCCCCCGGCGCCGGTCCCGCGCGTCCGCCCTCCCCGCGCCGGTCGCGTACGGCGCCGGCGGCCCGCTCGGGGCCGCCGCCCGGCACTCCACCGCACCTGGGACCGTTGAGCCATCACAGGGAAGCGGAAGACGAGGAGAGAGTGGGCCGTGGAGCACAGCGATGTCGTCATCGTGGGAGCCGGGCTGTCGGGACTGGCCGCGGCGTGGCGGCTGAGGGCGGGCGGCGTCCGCTCGGTGGTGGTCCTGGAGGGCCGGGTCGCGCCGGGAGGGCGCGCGGCCGCGGTGTCCCCGCCGCCGGACGGCCTGCCTCCGGCGAGCATGTACGCGCGGCGGTCGGACCGGGACCTGCTGGAGCTGGCGGCGGCCCTGGACGTCCCGGTCGACGAGCTGCCCGACGACCCCGGGCTGAGCGACCTGCGCATCGACGAGGACGGCGGGACCGAGGCCAGCGACGAGCACATGCCCCTGGGCGCCTCCTGGTGGACCCTGCTCCGCAACGAGTGGATCCTGGGGCGCGTCGCCCGGCTCGCCGAGGGGGTCGACTTCGCCGAGCCCTGGCGCTCGGCCGACGCCGAGCACCTGGACGCCCTGACCGTCCGCGGGTGGCTGCGCTCGCACACCTCCGACCCGGACCTGCTCGAACTGGTCGAGGAGCAGCTGACCCTGGCCGCGGCCCTGCCCGCCGACCGCATGAGCATGCTGTGGCTGCTCGCCCACCTGGGGCCGGAGCCGGACAGGGGCGAACGGCCCCTGCGCCTGGACGCCGACCTCCTGGTGCGCAGGCTGGCCGCGTGGGCGGGCGACGCCGTCCGGCCCGGCCACCACGTCTCCCGCATCGAGCACGGCGACGGGAGGGTGCGGCTCTCGGGCGACTGGGGGTCGCTGTCGGCCGACCGCGTGGTCGTCGCGTGCCCGCCCTCCGACGCCGGCCGCCTGGAGGTGGCGCCCCCGCTCCCGGCGAGCCGCCGCCGACTCCAGAGGCAGTGGCCGCAGGCCGAGGTCATCCGCACCGAGATCGTCTACTGGCGACCCTTCTGGCGCGGGTTCGGCCTGTCCGGGGAGATGCACTTCGACGACGGCGTCCCCGCGTGGACCGTCGACGACAGCCCGCCCGGGGCCTCCCAGGGACGCCTGGTGGCCCACACCTACACGTTCGGCGAGGCCGATCCCCTGGGCGCCGACCAGAGCGTCGCCGACGACCCGGAACGCCACCGGGCCCTGCTGCTGGAGAACCTGAGCGGTGTGCTCGGCCCCTTGGCGGCGAATCCGGTCTCCCTCCGCCAGCCCCTGCCGGACGCCGACCCCTACAGCCGCGCCTACCAGTCCCCGATGCCTCCGGGGTTCCTGACCGAGTTCGGCCCCCTCCTGCGCGCTCCGGTGGGGCCGCTCCACTGGGCCGCGACGGAGACCGCGGTGTTCCCGTGCAACGGGACCCTCGACGGCGCCGTCAGGAGCGGGTACCGCGCGGCCGACGAGGTCCTGGACCCGACAGCCCGCGGAGCCTGAGGGTCCGGAGCCCGGGGAGGGGCGCGGGACCGGAGACCCCCTCCCCGCGCGGGGAGGGGCCGCCGCTGCGGCCGGGGCGGGGGCCGCCGTGCCGCCCCTGCTCCGCCGCGGCGGCCCCGCTCCTCCCTGACGGGGGCGGAGGCGCCTGTCCCGCCCCCGGCAGGGCCCCGCGACCCGCCGGCGCGGGGCGGTGGCGCCCGTGAGGGCGGAGGCTCCGGGAGAGGTCCCGCCGGACCCGGAGCCACCGCGGCGCCCGCCCGTGGGGGGCGCGGAGGTCCCTCAGCCCACGATGGGGCGCTCCTCGGGCAGCTCGTAGGCGCGCGCCCGGCGCCGCAGCGCCAGGGCCGACGCCAGGGCGATCGGGCCGATCCTGCCGACGAACATCAGGAAGACGAGCACCATCTGCCCCGGGACCGGGAGGTCCGCGGTGATGCCGGTCGACAGGCCGACCGTGGCGAAGGCCGACGTCGTCTCGAACAGGATCTCGTCCAGGGTGAAGGTGGTCATCGTCATCAGCGCGAGCGTGCCGGCGAGGACCAGGGACAGGGACAGCAGCACCACGGTGACCGCCTGGGAGGCGACGCCCTCGCCCAGGCGGCGGTGGCCGACGTGGACGGTGGGCTCTCCGCGCACGTTGGCCAGGACCACGAACAGCAGGACCGCGAACGTCGTCACCTTGATGCCGCCGGCGGTGCCCGCGCTGCCGCCGCCGACGAACATCAGGAGGTCGGTGACCAGCAGCGTCTGGGTGTTCATGGCACCGAAGTCCAGGCTGTTGAAGCCGGCCGTGCGCGGCATGACCGCCTGGAAGAACCCGGTGAGGAGCTTGCCGCGCAGGTCCAGCCCGCCCATCGTGGCCGGGTTGTCCCACTCCAGGGCCAGGAAGGCCGCGAAGCCGACCGCCAGCAGGCACCCCGTGACGGACAGGGTGATCCTGGCGTGGATCGTCCAGGTGTGCCGCTCACCCCTGCGTCGCGCGAACCGCCACAGTTCCACCCACACCGGGAACCCCAGACCTCCCGCGACGACCCCCACGGCGACGGGCACCGTGATCCACGGGTCGGTGGCGTACCCCATGAGGCTGTCGGCGAAGGGCGAGAAGCCGGCGTTGTTGAAGGACGAGACCGCGTGGAAGAGGCCCAGGTAGGCCGCGGAGCCGAGGGGGAGGTCGTACCCGATCCACCAGCGCAGCGTGAGGACCGCCATGACGGCCGTCTCGAAGACGAGGGTCACCGTGAGGATGCCGACGGCGATCCGGCGCACCTCCCCCAGGGTGAGGGTCTTGGTCTCCGAGCCGGTGCGCACGGCCATGCGCAGGCCCAGGTGGCGGCCCACCACGAGGGTGAGCACGGTCGCCAGGGCCATGATGCCGAAGCCGCCCACCTGGATGAGCGCCAGGATCACGCCCTCGCCCAGGGGGGACCAGTGGCCCCCCGTGTCGACCACCGCGAGGCCGGTCACGCTGGCCGCGGAGGTGGAGGTGAACAGGGCGGCGGCGAACGGCGTCCGTTCCCCGCTCTCGGTGGCGGCGGGGAGCGCCAGCAGACCCGCCCCGCAGAGCACGAGGAGCGCGAACGTCAGCACGGTGAGCTGCGGCGGGCTGATCCGCTGCGAGAGGTCCCGAAGCCGTCGTCCGGCGCGCACGCCGGTCCGGCCCCGACGCCGCGGCGGTCCAGGTCTTCGCCCGGGGCCCGGGTTCACGCCTCCCCGCCGTCGGAGCCGCCCTGCAGGAACCGGTATCCCATGCCGGGCTCGGTGATCAGGAAGCGCGGCGACTTCGGCTCCGGTTCGATCTTCTTGCGGATCTGGGAGACGTACAGGCGCAGGTAGCCGGTGTCGTGGACGTGGTCGGACCCCCAGATGTCGGAGAGGAGCGTCTGCCGCGTCACGAGCTTGCCCGAGTGGCGGACGAGGATCTCCAGGAGGCGCCACTCGGTGGGCGTCAGCCGGACGAGCTCCCCGCCGGAGGGGCCGGGCCGGGTCACCGTCCTGGCGGAGAGGTCGACGGTCAGGTCCCCCACCCGCACGACCGGGTCCGAGTCGCCGCCGACGCCCCGGCGGGTCAGGGCGCGGACGCGCGCCAGCAGCTCGTCGATGGCGAAGGGCTTGGTGATGTAGTCGTCCGCACCGGAGTCCAGGGCCCGGACCTTGTCCACGGAGTCGGTGCGCCCGGAGACGACGAGGATGGGCGCGCTCGTCCACCCCCGGATGCCCTCGATGACCCCGACGCCGTCCAGGCGGGGCATGCCCAGGTCGATCAGGTACAGGTCCGGGCGCTGGTCGACGGCGGCCCTGAGGGCGTCGGCGCCGTTCGTGGCGACGACGATGTCGTAGCCGCGTGCGCGCAGGGTGACCCGCAGTGCCCGGAGGATCTGCGGGTCGTCGTCGGCGACGAGGATCTTCACCGGTCCGTCCTTCCAGAAGCCTGTCCGTCCGCGACGGGCAGGGAGATGACCATCGTCAGTCCTCCGCCGGGGGTGTCCTCGGCGGAGAGCCCGCCCCCCATCCCCTCCACGAAGCCCTTGGAGAGGCTGAGCCCCAGGCCGAGCCCGGTGGTGTTGTCGGTGTCGCCCAGGCGCTGGAACGGTACGAACAGCTGCTCCCGCCGGTCGGGCGGGACGCCGCCCCCGTGGTCGATGACGCGGATCTGCACGGTGTCCCCGAACACGCTCGTGGCCACGCGCGCGCTGCGGTCGCCCGGCGAGAACCGGACGGCGTTGGCGAGGATGTTGACGATGGCCCGCTGCAGCAGGCCCGCGTCCGCGCGCACGCACGGCAGGTCGGGGTCCAGGTCCAGGTCGACGTCGGCGGGACCGAGGTCCAGCTCGTCCAGGGACGGCAGGATCACCTCGTCGACGTCGGTGGCGGCGAGCGAGACCACGAGGGCTCCGGCCTGGATGCGGCTGACGTCGAGGAGGTCGGTCACCAGGCCGGTCAGCGTGGTCAGGCTCTCCTCCGCCGTGGCGAGCAGCTCGTCGCGGTCCGCGGGGGACCAGCTGACCTCGGACGAGCGCAGACTGCTGACCGCGGTGGTCGCCGCCGTCAGCGGCCTGCGCAGGTCGTGGCTGACCGCCGACAGCAGGGCGCTGCGCACCTGGTCGTTCTCGGCGAGCGGGCCGACCTCGCTGGCCGTGTCGCTCAGGTCCTGGTGTTCGAGGGCCGCGTCGATCTGCGCGGCGATCACGCCGAGGAGCCGCCTCTCGGAGGCGCCAGGCTCGGCGCCGTGGAGTTCGAGGGAGGCGCGGTCGCCGACCCGCACGACGGCGGGCTCCTCCCCTCCCCGTGGCTGCCCGGACGCGCACAGGACGTCCTCCCCCGAGCGCAGCCGCACGGCGTCCAGTCCGAACGCCTCCCTGGTGCGGTCCACCAGCGCCTGGAGGGCGTCCTGGCCCCGCAGGACGCTGCCCGCGACCGTGGCGAGGAGTTCGGACTCCGCCCCGGCCCGGAGGGCGGAGCGCGACCGGCGCGCCGCCTGGTCGACGATGTAGCTGACGAGGGAGGCGTTGACGACGTAGAGGACCAGGGCGAGCAGGTGGACCGGTTCGTCGACCGTGATGGTCCGCACCGGTTCGATGAAGAAGTAGTCCAGTGTGACCGCCGACAGGACGGCGGTGTACAGCGCGGGCCAGATGCCCCCGACGAGCGCGACGACGATGACCAGCAGCTGGTAGGCCAGGACCTCGACGACGATGGACTCGGCGCTGCGCTGGCCGACGAGCAGCCAGGTCAGGACGGGGCCGCCGAGCACCGAGAGGGCGAAGCCCAGGAGGCGGCGCCTGGCGGTCAGCGCCCCGCCCGGCCGGGGGAGCGCGAAGCGTCCCCCGGCCGCCGCGTGGTTGACGATGTGGACGTCGATGCCGCCGGACTCGCGGATGACGGTGGCGCCGATGCCGGGGCCGGTCAGGGCGGTGGCGAGGCGCCCCCGGCGGCTGATGCCGATGACCAGCTGGGTGGCGTTCACCGCGCGGGCGAACCCGACGAGGGACTCGGGGATGCCGTCGCCGACCACCTGGTGGAAGGTGCCGCCGAGTTTCTCGGTCAGGGCCCGCTGCGCGGCGAGTGCCCCGGGACGGCCCTCGCGCAGCCCCTCCTGGCTGCTCACGTGCACGGCCAGGAGCTCGCCCCCGGAGGAGCGCGCGGCGATGCGCGCCCCCCTGCGGAGCAGGGTCTCCCCCTCGGGCCCGCCGGTCAGGGCGACGACGACGCGCTCCCGGGCCTCCCACGTGCTGTCGATGCGGTGCTCGGCCCGGTAGTCCTTCAGCGCGCTGTCCACCTCGTCCGCCAGCCACAGCAGCGCGAGCTCGCGCAGCGCGGTGAGGTTGCCCAGGCGGAAGTAGTTGGACAGGGCGGCGTCGATCCGCTCGGCGGGGTAGACGTTCCCCGCCGCCAGGCGGTCCCGGAGGGCCTGCGGCGCCAGGTCGACCAGTTCGATCTGGTCGGCGGCGCGCAGCACCTGGTCCGGGACGGTCTCGCGCTGCGGGACGCCGGTGATCCGCTGGACGACGTCGTTGAGGGACTCGATGTGCTGGATGTTGACGGTCGTGATGACGTCGATCCCGGCCGCCAGCAGCGCCGACACGTCCTCCCAGCGCTTCTCGTGGCGCGCCCCCGGGGCGTTGGTGTGCGCGTACTCGTCGACCAGCGCCGTCCCCGGACGGCGCGCCAGGACGGCGTCCAGGTCCATCTCGGCCAGGCCGACGCCCCGGTGGGACACCGTCGTCCGGGGCACCGCCTCGACGCCCTCGGCCATCGCCGCCGTGCCGCAGCGGCCGTGCGTCTCGACGACGGCGACCACGACGTCCCCGCCCTCCTCGCGCAGGCGCCGCCCCTCCTCGAGCATGGTGTAGGTCTTGCCGACCCCGGGAGCGGCGCCCAGGAAGACCCTCAGCCGGCCTCTCCTCATCTGCCTTCCGCCCCCCACCCGTCGACGGCGAGGTTCAGCTTCAGGACGTTGACCCTCTCCTCGCCCAGGAACCCCAGGTCCCGGGGCTCGATACTACGCCGGACCAGGTCCTGGACGTCCGCTGCCGGCACCCCCCGCGCCTCCGCGACGCGCGGCGCCTGGAGCAGCGCGTACGCGGGGCTGATGTGCGGGTCCAGACCGGAACCCGAGGCGGTCAGGGCGTCCGCGGGGACGCTCCCGGGATCGACCCCCTCGAACTCCGCGACCGCCGCCCGCCGTTCCTCGACCGTGTCCACGAGGTCGGGGTTCTCCGGGCCGAGGTTGCTCCCGCCGGAGGCCCCGGCGTCGTGTCCGTCGCCGGCGGCGGAGGGCCGGGACTGGAACCACTCGGGGAGCGGTGCGCCGTCGGCGCCGGTGAAGGACTGCCCGATCAGGGACGAGCCGACGACCGTGCCGTCCTGCGCCCTGACGAGCGAGCCGTCGGCGCGTTCCGGCATGAGCACCCGGCCGACGCCGGTCACAGCCAGCGGATAGACCAGGCCCAGGACGACGGTGAGGACCAGGAACGCCCGGAGGGCGGTTCCTTGGTGGCGGATCAGTACGCGTGTGGAACCCATGGTGGGTGTCTCCCTTCGGAGCCGTCAGAAACCGGGAAGAAGGCTGACGGCGAGGTCGATGAGTTTGATGCCGGCGAAGGGGGCCGCCACTCCGCCGAGCCCGTAGACGAGCAGGTTGCGGCTGAGGATCTGCGGCGCGCGCAGGGGCCGGTACCGGACACCGCGCAGCGCGAGCGGGATGAGGACCACGATGATCACGGCGTTGAAGACGATCGCCGACATGATCGCGGACGCGGGAGAGGCCAGGCCCATGACGTTCAGCGCGCCCAGACCGGGGAAGACCCCGGCGAACATGGCCGGGATGACCGCGAAGTACTTGGCGATGTCGTTGGCGACGGAGAACGTGGTCAGCGCCCCCCGGGTGATGAGCAGCTGCTTGCCGATACGGACCACGTCGATGAGCTTGGTGGGGTCCGAGTCCAGGTCCACCATGTTCCCGGCCTCCTTGGCCGCCGAGGTGCCGGTGTTCATCGCCACGCCGACGTCGGCCTGGGCCAGCGCGGGGGCGTCGTTGGTGCCGTCCCCGGTCATCGCGACGAGCCCGCCCCCCTGCTGCTCCCTGCGGATGAGGGCGAGTTTCTGCTCCGGGGTGGCCTCGGCGAGGAAGTCGTCCACCCCGGCCTCGGCGGCGATCGCCTTCGCCGTCAGGGGGTTGTCCCCGGTGACCATCACGGTGCGGATGCCCATCTCGCGGAGTTGCGCGAAGCGTTCGGCGATGCCCTCCTTGACCACGTCCTTGAGGTGGATCACGCCCAGTACGGCGGTGTGTCCCGAGGGCCTGCGCACCGCCACGACCAGCGGTGTGCCCCCGCTGTCGGAGATCCGTCCGACCCGGTCCTCCAGCTCCGTGCGGACGACGGGGCCCACGGGGCCCGTCTCCCGGACCCAGGCGAGCACCGCCGAGCCCGCGCCCTTGCGGATCAGGGTGCCGTCGGGCAGGTCGACACCGCTCATCCGGGTCTGGGCGGTGAAGGGGACGACCTCGCCGGGTGACGCGGCGTCCACCACCACCCCCTCGGCGCGGGCGAGTTCCACCACGGAGGTGCCCTCGGGGGTGGGGTCAGCCAGGGAGGCCAGCGCCGCGGAGCTGACCAGGTCCGGCTTCCGCACGCCCTCCAGGGGCACGAACTCGCTGGCCCGCCGGTTGCCGTGGGTGATGGTGCCGGTCTTGTCCAGCAGCAGGGTGGTCACGTCGCCGGCGGCCTCGACGGCGCGGCCGGACATGGCCAGCACGTTGTGCTGCACGAGGCGGTCCATGCCGGCGATGCCGATGGCGGACAGCAGGGCGCCGATGGTGGTGGGGATCAGGCACACGAGCAGCGCGACCAGGACGGGGACGCTGACCGGCGCCCCGGCGTAGGAGGCGATCGGGTGCAGGGTGAGGGCGACGACCACGAAGACGACCGACAAGCTCGCCAACAGGATGTTGAGCGCGATCTCGTTGGGGGTCTTCTGCCGCTCGGCACCCTCGACCAGGGCGATCATCCTGTCGACGAAGGTCTCCCCCGGCCTGGACGTGATGCGGACGACGATCCGGTCCGAGAGCACGCGGGTGCCGCCGGTGACGGCGCTGCGGTCGCCGCCGGACTCGCGCACCACGGGCGCGGACTCCCCGGTGATCGCCGACTCGTCCACCGAGGCGATGCCCCAGACGATGTCGCCGTCGCCGGGGACCGGTTCTCCCGCCGAGACGGCCACGACGTCCCCGGGGCTGAGATCGGCCGAGGAGACGGGGCGTGTCCCGGTGTCCTCCGCGGAGGGGTCGGCCTCCGGGTCGTAGCCGACCACCAGGTTCGCCGCGGTGCTGGTCCGGGTCCTGCGCAGGCTGTCGGCCTGGGCCCTGCCCCTGCCCTCGGCCACGGACTCGGCCAGGTTGGCGAAGACCACGGTCAGCCAGAGGCAGCCGGCGATCGCCCAGGTGAAGCCCGCCGGGATCGGCGAGCCCCCGGACGCCTCGGGGCCTCCGAAAAACGGTTCGGCGACCGCCATGGCCGTGGTGAGCGCGGCCCCGACCTCGACGACGAACATGACGGGGTTGCGGTACATGATCCGCGGGTCGAGCTTGCGCAGCGCCCCGGGGAGCGCGGCGGCGACCTGGGCCGGTCCGAACGCCCTGCGGCGGTCTCCGGTCGCGGGGTCGGCGCTCGGCGGCGCCTCGGCGACGGGTGTGCGGGATGTCGTGGTCATGGTCGGTTACAGTCCTTCCGCCAGGGGGCCCAGCGCGAGCACGGGGAAGTAGGTCAGGGCGGTCACCACGACGGTGACGCCGATCAGCAGGCCGACGAACTGCGGTCTGTGGGTGGGCAGGGTGCCGCCGGTCGCGGGCGCCTTGTCCTGGGCCGCGAGTGCGCCGGCCAGGGCGAGGACGAACACGATCGGGACGAACCGTCCCAGCAGCATGGCGATGCCCAGCGCGGTGTTGAACCAGGGCGTGTCCGCGGTCAGCCCGGCGAAGGCCGAGCCGTTGTTGTTGGACGCCGACGTGAACGCGTACAGCACCTCGGACAGGCCGTGGAGGCCGGGGTTGAGGATCGACGTCGCCTCCACGCCGGCGCGGACGGCGGGCACGGCGAAGCTGAGCGCCGTCCCCGCGAGGACCAGGGTCGGGGAGACGAGGATGTACAGGCTGGCGAGCTTGATCTCGCGCGGACCGATCCTCTTGCCGAGGTACTCCGGGGTGCGGCCGACCAGGAGGCCCCCGACGAAGACGGCCAGGAGGGCGAGCACCAGCATCCCGTAGAGGCCGGAGCCGACACCGCCGGGCGCGACCTCGCCGAGCATCATGTTGACCATCGGCACCATGCCGCCGAGGGCGGTGTAGGAGTCGAACATCGAGTTGACCGCGCCGGTCGAGGTCAGGGTGCTCGCCGAGCCGAACAGGGCGGAGGCGATGACGCCGAACCGTTGCTCCTTGCCCTCCAGCGCCGCTCCGGCGGCCTCGGGCGCCGCTCCGGCGCCGTTCAGCTCCAGGGCGGTGAGGGCGGTGAGGGAGACCACGAAGATCGCCGCCATGGCGGCGAGGACGGCGTAGCCCTGCCGGTGGTCGCCGACCATCCGGCCGAAGGTGCGCGGCAGCGAGAACGGGATCGCCAGCATGAGGACGATCTCGAACAGGTTGGTCCACGGCGAGGGGTTCTCGAACGGGTGCGCGGAGTTCGCGTTGAAGTAACCGCCGCCGTTCGTGCCCAGGAGCTTGACCGCCTCCTGGGAGGCCGCCGTTCCGCCGGGGATCGTCTGCGTCGCGCCGGCCAGGGTCCGGACCTCGGTGGGGCCGCCGAGGTTCTGGACGACACCGCCCGCGATCAGGACCACGGCCGCGACCAGGGAGATCGGCAGGAGGATGCGCAGCGTTCCACGGGTGAGGTCGACCCAGAAGTTGCCGATCGTGCCCGACCGGCGGCGCGCCAGTCCGCGGACCAGGGCGACGGCGACCGCGAGGCCCGCGGCGGCCGAGACGAAGTTCTGGACGGCCAGCCCGCCGAACTGCACGAGGTGGCCCACGGTCGCTTCCGGCGAGTACGACTGCCAGTTGGTGTTCGTCACGAACGACGCCGCGGTGCTGAACGCGAGCCCCTCGGGGACGGGCGGCAGCCCGAGGGAGAGGGGCAGGAACGCCTGGAGCCGCTGGAGCAGGTACAGGAACAGCAGGCCGACCGCGGAGAAGGCGAGCACCCCGCGCAGGTACGCCTGCCACGACTGCCCGGACGCCGGGTCCACTCCGATGAGCCGGTAGAAGCCCCGCTCGACCGCGAGGTCGCGGGGGGAGGTGAAGACGCGCGCCATGTACTCGCCGAGGGGCCGGTACAGCAGGGCGAGGACCAGCGCGACGGCGGCGGCGGGGAGGACCGCGAGGAGGACGGCCATCAGAACCGCTCCGGTTTGACGAGGGCGTACACGAGGTAGGCGACCGCGGCCGCCGCGAGCGCGGCCGCGAGGAGGTCGAAGGCGATCACAGCTTCGCGACCCCCCGGCCGATCACGCCGACCAGCGCGAAAGCGGCGAGCGCGGTGAGCACGTAGACAACGTCGAGCACGGGGCGACTCCCTGGGGTGAAGGGTGTGCCCCTCTGTCCGGGGCACGGGCCTCGAAGGCCTGAAACCCATACAAAACCCCTGGAACTGCGCCGATGCCGTTCCTAACGGCTTCCATGCGGAACCGGTGGTGAATCCTCACGGCATCCATGCGGCCCGTCGCCGTGCGGGACGCGGGGCCGGCCCCCGCACGGCGCCCTTCCCTGCGGAGCCGTGGCCCCAGACTCCCCGGAACACGGAACGGGGGCGCGGTCTCGACCGCGCCCCCGTTCACCCCGTCCGGATCCGCTCCGGCGCCCCCGTCACTGCTGACGGGCGTCCACCAGGTCGGGTTTCTTCCAGTCCGGGTCCGAGAAGTACTTCTTGGTCTCCGCGACGATGACCCCGCTGAGCACCAGCAGGCCGATGAGGTTGGGGACCGCCATCAGGCCGTTGGCCGCGTCGCTGAACGCCCAGGCGATGCTGAGGTCGGTCGTGGCGCCGACGTACACGACGAGGACGAACACGATGCGGAACGGGATGACCGCCTTGCGGCCGACCAGGTAGTCCAGGCAGCGCTCACCGTAGTAGGACCAGCCGACCAGCGTGGTGAAGGCGAAGAACATCAGGCTGATCGCCACGATGGCGCCGCCGACCGGGGCCAGCCCCGGCGAGATGGAGCCCAGGGCCTCGCTCATGGCCCAGTTGGTCATCAGGGCGCCGTCGCCCGTGTCCGCCTCGGCGTGCCAGGCGCCGGTGACGATGATGACCAGGCCCGTCATCGTCACGACGATGATGGTGTCGATGAAGGTCTGGGTCATGGAGACCATCGCCTGGCGGACCGGGTGCGCGGTCTTGGCCGCGGCGGCGGCGATGCCGCCGGTGCCCAGACCCGACTCGTTCGAGAACATGCCGCGCGCCATGCCCTGCTGCATCGCGAGGATGAACGCCGAGCCCAGGAACCCTCCGACCGCGGAGGTGCCGGTGAAGGCGTCGGTGAAGATCAGGGCGATGGCCGCCGGGATCTCGGTGACGTAGACGGCCAGGACCACGAGGGCGGCCAGGACGTAGGCGATGATCATGAACGGCACGACGCCGGCGGCGAAGCGGCCGATGCTCTTGATGCCGCCGAGGATGACCGCGGCGACCAGCACGACCATGACGATCCCGGAGAGCCAGGTCGGCACGCCGAAGGTCGAGTCGAGCTGGCCCGCGACGGCGTTGGCCTGCGTCATGTTGCCGATGCCGAAGGAGGCCACGGCGCCGAAGAGCGCGAACAGGGTGCCGAGCACCAGGCCGAGTCTCGCCCCTCCGCTGCCGGGGCCGAACTTCTCGGCGAACCCGTGGCGCAGGTAGAACATCGGGCCGCCGCTCATCTCGCCCTTGGAGTCGGGGCGGCGGTACTTCACGCCGAGCAGGGCCTCGCTGTACTTGGTGGCCATGCCCAGGACGCCGGTGACCCACATCCAGAAGAGGGCTCCGGGGCCTCCGACGCCGATCGCCAGGGCCACGCCCGCGATGTTGCCGACGCCGACGGTGGCCGCGAGGGCGGTGCTGAGCGCCTGGTAGTGGGAGATGTCGCCCTTGGCCTGGCCGCCCTCGGTGCGGCGGATCAGCGCCAGCCACAGCGCGTGCCCGAGCACGCGGAACTGGAGCCCGCCCAGCCTGATGGTGAGGTAGACGCCCACGATCAGGAGCAGGGGTATCAGGAAGAACGGTCCCCACACGAAGGAAACGACGGCGTCCAGGATCGCCTGGATCGTATCGGTCATCAGAGTGTGTCTCCCTGTCGTCGATGGGTGGGCGCCCCCGGCGGGCCGGAGGCGGGTCCGAAGGCGTGCACGGAAGCGTTACAGGTGACGGTTACATCCGTGTCACGTGTTCCTGCCGCTACGGTCTCTGCTCACGCGCCGCGCCGCCCGCACCGCGGTCCCCGGCCGTCCGGAGGGCCGGGCGGCGCCGCCGCGGCGACCAGTATCCCGCTCCGGGGGCGCGGACACGCGCCCACGCGCGGCGGGTCCCGGGACGGTCCGCCGGGGCGGGCCGTGGAGCCCCGGGGCGGGGCACGCCGTGTCCCGTGCCCGTCGGAGCGGCGGGAGGGGGCCCTGCTGGCCGGTCCGCTGCCCGTGGCGGGAGCGGACCGGCCCGCGGCGGGCGACGGTCAGAAGATGCGGCCGCAGAACGGGGCGTCCGCCCGGTGCAGGGCCGCGTCCAGGCCGGCCACGGCGCCGGGGGTGTGCTCGGTGAGCAGGCCCGCGCGCAGGTACCCCTCCAGGGAGGTCTGCCCCAGGTAGGCGGCGCCCAGGTGCGACACGTCCAGGGAGACGTCCGGGGCGTCCTGTACGGCCTCCACCCGGGCTCCCCCGCGGTCGGCGCCGATCCTCCACCGCCCGGCGTTCCACGGCGCGTGGCGGTCGGCGACCTCCACCACCGCCTCCACCGGTGCCGCGTAGGAGCGCTCGGCGAGCGCCCCCGGCACGTCCACCAGCCGCATCCACAGGGACGTGTAGAGCGTGGGGACGACGCGGTCCCTGTCCACGACCAGGTGGCGCAGGGGGTTGTCCTCCGCCAGGAAGCCGAACCTGACCCTGCTCGTCAGGTCGCGGTTGAACAGGTGCTCGAACAGGGCCGTCCAGGCGGCGGGGGCGGTCGCCAGGACCTCCTCGACGTGCACCTCGCCACGGGCCCCGTCACCCGACCACTTGTTCAGGGTGCGGTAGAGGGCGTATCCCAGGGGGCCGTCCGGCCCGCTCACGACGGCGGCCAGCCTCGGGCTCTTACCGTCGCGGGAGTCGGGCTTGTCCCGCAAGAACCTGTCCCACCAGTGGCTCCCGCGCTGGAACTGGCCGACCTGGGCCGCCGCCACCTCGCGGTGCACGAGCGCGAGGTCGTCGCGGACCCGGACGGGGTCGGCGAGCCGGACCCGCAGGGCGGGGTCCCGGGGCGCCTCCGGGCGCAGCACGCCGTACTGGCGCTGGACGGCCGTCTCCATCTCGGTCGCGGCCGGGCCGTAGCCGAAGCGGCCGTAGATGGCCCCCTCCGAGGCCCACAGGGCCGCGTACCTGCCGCCGGAGGCGCGGATGTCGGCCAGCTGCCGGCGCATCAGCGCGCTGAGCACGCCCCTGCGCCGGTACGTGGGCCACACGCCCACGGCGGTGACCCCCGCGACCGCGCGGGGCCCGCCGGGCAGCGCCATCTCGAAGGGGAAGTGGTTGGTGGCGCCCACGACCTCCTCCGCGTCCCCCTCCCCGTCGACCGCGACGAGGACGCGGTCGTACCCGACGGCGTCGTGCAGGGGGAAGGCGCGCTCCGCCATCGTGTCCGGGTCGTCGCCCGCGAGGAGGGCCTCGCCCACGACCCTGAGCACCTCGGGGAACTCGTCCCGGTCGGAGCCGCGCACGGTCCACGCGGGTCTCTCGGTCTCGGGGTTCTTCGTCATGCCGTTGCTACCGTTCTTCGTGTCTTCGCGGTCGGTCAGAAGTCCGTGGTGCACAGGGGTGCGCGGGGCACGTGCAGCGCGGTGTCCAGGCGGGCGGCCGCCCCCGGCGCGTGCTCGACGGCCAGGCCCGCGTCCACGAAGGCGGTCAGGGAACCGCCCCCCAGGTACACGGCGCCCAGGTGGGACACGTCCAGGGTCAGGTCGGGGGCCGCGTCGGCCGCGTCGGCGCGGGCTTCCCCGCCGCCGGCCCTGAGCCGCCAGCGCCCGGCGTTCCAGGGGGCGAACCGGTCGGTGACCTCCAGGACGGTGTCCAGGGGCGTGGCGTAGGAGCGTTCGGCCAGGGCGCCGGGAAGGTCCACCAGGCGTACCCACAGGGAGTCGAACTCCCGGCGCGCCAGTCGGCGCGGGTCGGCCAGCAGCACGGTGAGGATGTCGTCCTCGGCGAGGTTGTCCAGGTGCGCCGAGGAGACCAGGTCCCTGGAGAACAGGTGGTCGTACAGGGCGACCCCGGCCCGGGCCGTGGCCGCGACGGCCTCCCGGACGCGGACCTCCCCCGTGGGGAGGCGGTCCTCCCACTTGTGCAGGACGCGGTAGAGGGCGTAGCCCTCGGCCCCGTCGGGGCCGCGCACGACGGCGGCGCGCAGCGGCCCGGCGCCCCGGCGGTCCCGCTCCTCGTCGTGCAGGAGCCATCCCCACCAGCCGGGCTTCCGGAGGATGTGGCCGTTGCGGGCGGAGGCCGTCCGGCGGTGCAGCTCCTCGATCTCGCCGCGGACGTGCCCGGGTTCGGTGAGGTCGACGGTGAGGGCCGGGTCGCGCGGGGCCCCGGGCCGCAGCGCGGCGTGGGCGAGCTGGACGGAGGCCTCGAACTGCCGGACGGCCGGGCCGTAGCCGAAGCGGCCGTAGATCGTGCCCTCCGAGGACCAGAGGACCGCGAGCTTCTCGCCGCGCTCGCGGACGTCGGCCAGCTGGCGCCGCATCAGCGCGCTGAGCACGCCCCTGCGCCGGTACGTGGGCCACACGCCCACGGCGGTGACCCCCGCGACCGCGCGGGGCCCGCCGGGCACGGTGAGGGTGAGCGAGTACGCCATGGTGGTGCCGACGATCCGCTCACCGTCCAGGGCGACCAGGGCGCGGTCGTACTCCGCGCTGGGGAAGTCCCGCTCCTCGCGGAGGAGCCTCTCCACCGGCAGGCCGATGGCCTCCGAGAAGACCGCCGCGAACTCGGGGTACTCCTGCTCCGTGCTTGTGCGCACGGCCCATCCCAGGTCGTCGTTGCGAGGGGGAACGGGGTGGTGAGCGCCTGCCATGGGCCGACCCTCTCAGTCGCGCCCGGCGCGGCGCCAGTGGTTTTCCGCGTGTCGGCGCGATCGTCCCCCGGCGACCGGCCCCGGTCGCCGGGGGCGGGTGCACCTCGCCGACCCGACCGCTCCCCCGCGGCCCGCGCCCCTCCGGGGCCGCGAGGAGGAGGAGGCCGTCGCGGCGCCGGAGGTCGCGCGCGACCTCCGTCCCGCGGCCGTCGTCCACAGGCGCGGGACCGAGGAGTAACCCGCCGCCCCAGGGGGCACTCCTACCGTGTGAAACGTACGACCCCTCCCCTCAGGACCCCGTCCGACCACCCGCCCCGCGACGGTCGGCGCAGACTCGTGGTGGGGGTGGACGCGGGCGGCACCGCCACCCGCGCACTGGTCGCCACCCTGTCCGGCGAGCGCCTGGGCCGGGCCCGGTCCGGGGGAGCCAACCCCAACGCGCACGGCGCCGACACGGCCGCCGACCGGCTCGCCGAGGCGGTCGCGGGGGCCCTGGACCAGGCCGGGCGGGGGGCGCGCGACGCGGTGGCCGCGGTGGTGGTGGGCCTGGCCGGAGTCTCCGCGCTCCGCGACCCGGGCGTGCGCGCGCGGATGGAGCGCGCCCTGCACGAGGCCGGGCCGGCCGTCGGCCGGGGTGTCTTCACCGGGGACGACGAGGTGGCCTTCGCCGCCGGGACCCCGTCCGCGCACGGCACGGTGCTGATCGCCGGGACCGGGGCGATCGCCACCCGGATCGACGACCGCCGACGGACCCGGTCCGCGGACGGCATGGGGTGGCTGATCGGCGACGACGGCTCGGCGTTCTGGATCGGGCACCACGCGGCCAAGGAGACGGCGCGTCAGCTGTCCCGGGGCGGCGACCTCAGCCCGCTGGCCCGGGCGGTGGCCAAACGTGTCATCCCCGGCCAGAGGCCGGTGGACGGGGAGTCCCACATACCCCAGGAGCACGCCAGGAACTTCGCCCGGACCCTGACCGCGGCGCCCCCGATCGCACTCGCCGCACTCGCGCCGCTGGTCAGCGAGGCGTACGCGCTGGGCGACCCTGCGGCCGAGGTGATCGTGGACGCCGCCGCCGGACACCTGGCGCACTCGGTGCACCAGGTGCGCAACCCCGGCGAGTGCCTGCCCGTGGTGCTGGCGGGCGGCGTGCTCGCGCATTCGGAACCGGTGCGGTCGGCGCTCACCCGCAAGCTGACGATGGGCACCGCCGGGTCGGAGGTCGTCGCGGCCGGGTGCACGGAGGGCGGAGCGGCCTGGTTGGCCGCACTGCGGGCCGGTGCGGCGGACGGGGACCGCGAGCTGCACGGGGCGTTCACCCGGCCCGCCCCGGACGGGGGCGCCGACCGCGGCAGGGACCGCACCGACGCGGCGTAGGGGCCGGCCCTCGAGCCCGCGCGGGCGGTGCCGGGGGACGCGTGACGGGGCGTTCACACTTCCCCCGGCCCCCGCGCGGGAACGTCCGTGAGGCTCCGCCCCGGCCCCGGACCGGCCCTGTGGTTCGCGGCGGTTTGCCCTGTTGGCGCAGGGTGCCCTACCGTGTGAGGTGGTTAGGCTTACCTAACCCACGACGCGAGAACGGGGACACCATGGCAGAGCGGCGGGAACGTCCGAAGAGGACCGTCCACACGGGACGGGTGGAGTCGGTCGAGCAGCTGACGCCGCACATGGTCCGGGTCGTGTTCGGCGGTGACGGACTCTCCTCGTTCGCGACCGGGGGCCACACCGACAGCTACGTCAAGCTCCTGTTCCCGCCGCCCGCCCCAGGCGACCCGGAACCCCTCGACGTGGACCGGATCCGCGCCGAGCGCCCCCGCGAGGAGTGGCCGGTCACCCGCACCTACACCGTGCGCGCCTGGGACCCCGACTCCCGTCGGCTGACCATCGACTTCGTCCACCACGGCAGCTCCGGCCTGGCCGGTGCCTGGGCGGCGGGCGCCTCGCACGGCGACCGGCTGTGCATGCTGGGGCCGGGCGGCGGCTACTCCCCCGACCCCGGCGCCGACTGGCACCTGCTGGCCGGGGACGAGAGCGCCCTTCCCGCCATCGCCGCCTCCGTGGAGCGGCTTCCGGTCGGCCGCACCGCGCACGTGTTCGTCGAGGTCCAGGGGCCCGAGGAGGAGCACAAGCTCGACGCCCACGACGACGTCCACGTGCACTGGCTGCACCGCGGAGACCGGCCCGTCGGGTCCCTCCTGGTCCCGGCCGTGCGCGCGCTCGACCTCCCCGAGGGCGCCGTGCACGCGTTCGTGCACGGTGAGGCGGGCTTCGTCCGCGACCTGCGCCGCCTCCTGCGCGTCGAGTACGGGCTGGCCAAGGAGAGCCTGTCCATCTCCGGCTACTGGCGCCTGGGCCGCGACGAGGACGGCTGGCAGGCCTCCAAGGCCGAGTGGAACCGCAGCGTGGAGGCCGAGGAGGAGGCCACCCTGGCCTCCTCCGGCTGACGCCGCGGTCCCGGTCCGGCCGCTACGCCTCCAGCTTCTCCAGCGCGATCAGGTAGGCCTCGTTGAAGGTCGGGAACTGGGGGACGGAGTCGAGCAGGGTCGCCACCGGGATCCCTGCCCGGATCGCCAGCGCGGCGGTGTGGATCCACTCCGATGCCATCGGCCCGAACGCCCACGCGCCGACCAGGACCCCGCGCCCGCGGTCGGCGACCAGCCCGAGCGTGCCGCGCGGGTCGGTCCCGTAGGTCCAGGGCCGGGCCAGGGACTCGGGCAGGTCGGCCTCGGCGGTGACCGCGTCGATCCCGCGCTCCACCGCCTGCCCGGCGGTGAGCCCCACCGCCGCGATCTCGGGCTCGGAGAAGATCACGCGGGGGACCGCCGTGTAGTCGGCGGTGCGCTCCGTGCCCAGGATGTTGTCGGCGACGACGCGCCCCTGGTACTTGGCCACGTGGGTGAACATCGACACCCCGGTCGCGTCGCCGATGCCCCACAGGCCCGGCTCCGCCCGACAACGCTCGTCCACCGGCAGGCCGCTCCGTTCCGTCCGCACGCCGGCCTCCTCCAGCCCGAGGCCGTCGGTCCGGGGCCGTCGCCCGGTGGCGAGCACCACCACGTCGGCGCGGACGCGCTCGCCGTTGTCGAGGGTGGCCAGCACGCCGTCGCCGTCCCTGGACACCGAGGCGACCTGGGCCCCCAGGTGCACGGAGATGCCGTCGCGGGCGAACTGGTCGCCGATCAGCTCGCACAGCCGCGGTTCCTCGCGGTTCACCAGACGGGGCCCGCGCTGGACGACCGTCACCGCGGCGCCCATCCGGGACAGGAACTGCCCCAGTTCGACGCCGACGGCGCTGCCGCCGACCACGAGGGCGCTGCGGGGGATCTCCGTGAGGGTGGTGGCCTCCCGGTTGGTCCACACCACGGACTCGTCCAGGGCGTCGAGGCCGTCGATCGGCGGGCGCACGGCCGAGGATCCGGTGGCGACGACCACGTGGTCGGCGGTGAGCTCGGTGTCCCCCACCGCCACGCGCCACGGGTCGCGGCCGATCACGCGCCCCTCGCCCTTGAACACCAGCGCGCCCTGGTCCCGGTACCCCTGGACCTGTGCGGAGTCGTCGAGGTGGCGGATCATTTGGTCGCGGTACTCGCGCAGCCGGGGCCAGTCGAGGTCCGGCCGGGAGACGCCCGCCGCGCCGGCGGCCTCCGCGCGCACCTCCGGGGGGCGCAGCAGCACCTTGGTGGGGATACAGGCGTAGTAGCCGCACTCGCCGCCGACGAGTTCGCGCTCGATGACGGCGACCCGCCTGCCCGCCTCGAGCAGACGGCTCGCGACCGTCTCGCCGCCCGGTCCCATGCCGATGATGATCGCGTCCAGGTGTTCCATGTGCCTCGTTCCGCCCGCAGCCCGGTGGGTCAACCACGATGGTGGCCCCTGCCCGGGGTGGGGGGAAGGTCCGACACGCGGCTATTCCACGGGTTCGCGCCCCCGGGACCGCGCGGGAGGCGCGGAGGCGGCCCGCACGCGTACGGCGGACGTCCGCGGACGCGCACGGGGAGCGCGGTCCGGCGGAGCGCCCGCGTGCGGCGCGTCACCCCCAGAACAGGCCGTGCGCGGGCCGGGGCGTGATGGAATTGCAGGTCGTCACCCGGTCCGATCCGGAAGGAACCGCCTCCCCGGCGCATCCCCATGTCCACGCAGAGCCTCCTCCTCGTCCTCGACCTCGTCGGCATCCTGGCGTTCGCCGTCGACGGAGCCCTGACGGCCATCCGCACCGCCCGGGTGGACATCGTCGGTGTGCTGTCCCTCGGCCTGGTCACCGCCATCGGCGGCGGCGTCATCCGCGACGTCCTGCTGGGGGTGACCCCGGCGACCTTCCAGGACTGGCGCTACATCACGACCGCGCTCGTCGGCGGCACGCTGGCCTTCTTCCTCAGCCGCCAGCTGACGCACCTGTCCAGGCCGATCCTGCTGTTCGACGCGGCCGGCCTGAGCCTGTTCGCGGTGATCGGCGCGACCAAGGCGCAGGAGATGGGGTTCGGTCCGCTCCAGGCGGTCCTGCTGGGCGCGATCACCGGGGTCGGCGGCGGCACCGTCCGCGACGTGCTGCTCAACCGCGTACCGACCGTGCTCAGCGCCAACTCGCACCTGTACGCCATACCGGCGATGCTCGGCGCCGCGTTCGTCGTGCTCGCGAACGTGGCCGGGTTCGGCACGGGCCTGGTCGCGGTCGTCGGCGCCCTGGTCTGCTTCACCGTGCGGATCCTCGCGCTGCGGTACCGGTGGAACGCCCCCCTGCCGCCCGGGGCGCCGCCGCTGTGACCCCCGCCCCGGCACCGGGCTCCGGCCGCCCCGCACGTCCGCGGACGGGGCGCGGGCCCGGGCATCCGTGTGCGCGGAGGAGGACCCGGTCCCCGGGGAGCGGGGCGCGGGGCCCGCACGGGTGACCCTGGACCTCTCCCGGCCGGCGGCACTCGTCGTGCGGGACCTCGCACGCACGCGTGCGCGCCGACGGGCCAGGCGCTCGGCCGGGCGGGGGCGAGCTCCGCACGCGCACCCGCGTGCGCGCCGACGGCCGTCCCCGCCTCAGGGGAGTTCCGGTGTCGCCCCCAGGGCACGGTCCGCCACCTCGCGCAGCATCGTGACCATGGCGTGGACGGGCCCGGTCGGCCGCCGCCGGTGGACGGCGTAGATCTCCCTGGCCAGGCGGGCGTCGCGCAGGGGGCGGCTCACCCGGAGCCCCGGGCGCGCGGCGCCCAGGATGCTGCTCGGCACGAGCGCCACACCGACCCCGGCCTCGATGAGCGCGAGGGCGACCTCGTAGTCGCGGGTCTCGTAGGCCACGGTCAGGCGGACCCCTGCCGCGGCCGCCGCGGTGTCCAGGCTGACGCGGTTGTGGATCCCGGGCGCCCCGCAGATCCACTCCTCGTCGGCCAGGTCCGCCAGCCCCAGGTCGTGGTCGCCGAGGGGGTGCCCGGTGGGGGCGACCGCGAGCAGCGGGTCGACGAGGACGCGTTCGCGGTGCAGGCCGCCGGCCCGCGGCAGGGGCACGCCCGGGTAGCGGTGCGTGACGAGCAGGTCCAGCTCGCCGGAGGCGACCAGGCCGTACCCTCCGGGCGGCTCGATGTCGGACAGGGACAGCCGCACGTGCGGGTGCTCGCGGCCGAAGGCGGCGAGGGTGGCGGGCAGCAGGACCTTGCCCGCGCTGGCGAAGGCCCCCAGGGACAGGCGGTCGGGGACCACCCCCGCGAACGCGCGGACGGCGGTCTCGGCGTCGCGCAGCTCGCCCAGGACGCGTTCCCCGTGGGCGAGCAGCACCCGCCCCGCCTCGGTGAGGGTGGCCCCCGTGCGTCCGCGCTCGACCAGTGCGCAGCCGACCTCGCGCTCCAGCTTGGTGAGCTGCTGGGAGAGGGCGGGCGGGGTGAACGACAGTCGCTCGGCCGCGGCGGCGATGGATCCCGCGTGCGCGATCTCCACGAGCACGCGCAGCCGGTTGGCGTCCAGCACGGCGACCCTCCCCCAAACAACATCCGGCACAAAGTTCTGCTTACTGATCTTTAGCAGACCCAACTTTAAGTTAATCGTCAGTAGCGGCAGAGTGGAGCCATGAGCCCCACGACCGCGCACGCCGCGCGCACGCCCACGGCCACCGACGTCCGCGCGGCGGCGGAGCGCATCGCGCCCTACGCCCGACGGACCCCCGTGCTGCACACCGAGGTGGACGGCCGTCCGCTGTCCCTGAAGCTGGAGCACCTCCAGCTCACGGGCGCGTTCAAGCTGCGCGGGGCCCTCAACGCGCTGCTCGGCGGGGAGCCGGCCGAGCGCGTCATCACCGCCTCCGGCGGCAACCACGGGCTGGGCGTGGCAACCGCCGCGCGGCTGCTGGGCGTGCACGCCACGGTGTACGTGCCCGAGACCGTCCCCGAGGCCAAGGCGGCGCCACTGGCCGCCACCGGGGCCGAGATCGTCCGGCTGGGCGAGCACTACGCCGTGGCCGCCGAGGCCGCCAGGGCCCGCGCGGAGGCGGAGGGTGTGCGCTACCTCCACGCCTTCGACGACGCCCTGGTCGTCGCGGGCCAGGGCACGATCGGTCTGGAGATCGCCACGGACGCGCCCGAGTGCGACACGATCGCGGTCGCGGTCGGCGGGGGCGGGCTCGCCGCCGGCGTGCGTCTGGGAGCGGGCGGACGCGAGGTCGTGGGCGTGGAGCCCGAGGGCTGCCAGAGCCTGCACGCCGCACTGGCGGCGGGCCGGCCGGTGCAGACCCCGGTGGACTCGGTGGCCGCCTCCGCCCTGGGCGCGTCCGTCCTCGGCCGCGTGCCGTTCGAGGTGCTGCGCGCCCACCCGGTGACCCCGGCGCTCGTGGACGACGCCGAGATCGTCGAGGCGCAGGACCGCCTGTGGCAGGAGTTCCGGATCGCCACCGAACCGGCGGCAGCGGTGCCCTTCGCCGCCTGGCTCGCCGGACGGGTCCCCGGGGAGCGCCCCTGCCTGGTCGTGTGCGGCGCCAACGCGGACTGGAGACGCGTCGGCTGACGGGCCGGGGCAGCGGAGCCGCTCCGTCCCCGGGCTCCGCCGCGCGAAGCGGTGACCTGGGGCACCCGGGTGACCCGGTGCCGATGTTACCGACCGGTCGCCCTTACATTGGATCCGGCATCCGACCAATCTCGTGAGGGAGACCACGTGCTCTATGGTGCGTTCAGGCAGTCTGCGTCGGTACTCGCGCGCACCCTGTGCCGCCCGACCATCCTGGGCCGTGAGAACGTCCCCGCCACCGGCGCGGTCCTGCTCGCCAGCAACCACCTGTCGTTCGTGGACAGCATCATCATCCCGCTGTCGGTCACGCAGCGCCCGGTGCGCTTCCTCGCCAAGTCGGACTACTTCGAGGGCTCCGGCGTCAAGGGCCGCCTGACCAAGGCCGTGTTCTCCTCGCTGGGCGCCATGCCGGTGAAGCGCTCCGACGCCCGCGGCGCCATGATGTCGCTGGAGCTGATGCTGGACCGCCTGCGCGAGGGCGAGGCGTGCGTGATCTACCCCGAGGGGTCCCGCTCGCGCGACGGGCGCCTCTACCGGGGCCGGACCGGTGTGGGGCACCTGGCGATGGAGTCCAAGGCCCCCGTCGTACCGGTGGCGCTGTCGGGCACCCAGGACGTGCAGCCGGTGGGGGCGTCCATGCCGCGTCCGCGCCCCTTCACCATCCGCTTCGGCGAACCCCTGGACTTCTCCTCCGGCTACGACCACCTCGCTCCGGGCAAGGCCCGCAGGGTGATCGCCGACCAGGTCATGGACGCCATCCAGGCGATGTCCGGCCAGGAGCGCGCCGAGAGGTACAACTCCTACAGCGGCGGCTAGCAGGTCCCGGCGCCTCCCTCTCCCTTCCCGTGTGCGCACGGCCCCGCCCTTCCGGCGGAGCCGTGCGCACACGGGTTTTCCGTGGGTGGACGACGACTCCGTGTGCGTATCGGAACACGGGCTCCCGGGGCCCGGCTCCCGGGCGATCGGAGCGGCCGGGGCGTTTTCCGGGACCGAGGTCCTGGCCGTTCCCGGATTTCCCGAAGTTTTTTTCTGGAATCGCACACCGTGCGTCCCGGAATGTGGTCACCTAGGGTCATGGAAGCCGAAGGCGCGCCTGCGGGCCGTACCGGTTCTCCTCCCCGGGCGAGGGCCGGGGACCGCTGACCCTCTCCCCAGTTCGGCCCCCGGCGCCCCCTCCGGGGGCCGACTCCCAGCCGCCTACCTCCTGCGGGCGGGGCGCCGGGCGGGTTTCCCGCCCGGCGCCCTCCGGACCGCGCCCCGCGGCGGGGCGGCCGGCGGACCCGCCTCAGAAGGCCAGCACACCGACGATCCCCGCGTACACGGCGATCAGCAGCACGCCCTCGAAGCCGATCCGGCCCCATCCGCGCGCCTGGCGGACGATGAGCCCGGCGAGGAGCACCACCGTCATCAGCAGCGCACCGCAGGTGAGGAAGAGCTCGTCGGTTCCCGCGACGTGGAACAGCGACCCCGAGCGGTAGAAGACGTCGCCCACCGCCAGGTTGAGCACGTCCAGGCTGTTGCCGCCGATGATCGCCGCCACGGCCAGCGTCATGGCGCCCCGCCGGACGGCGGCGACCGCCGCGACCGTCTCGGGCAGGGCATTGACCGCGCCCATCGCCACCGCGCCGACGAGCCCCGCGCTGAGCCCGGTGGACTCCACGACGACGACCGCCGCCTCCGCCAGGGCCCAGCCGCCCACGGCCACGACGGTGCCGACCACCGCGAAACCCGCCCACAGGGAGGCCGTGCCCCCGGCCCCCTCGCCCGCCGGGGTGTCCGCGCGGACGGCGTCCACGGTCCCGCTCCCCGCGGAACCGCCCCCGGAGCCGGGCGCCGGGGCGCCGCCGGAGGCGCCGGGGACGTCCACCACCGTCTCCCGCGTGTGTACGGCGCGCCACATCGGGTGCGCTCCCTCGTGGTGGATCAGCCGGAGCCCGCCCGCGTAGAAGGCGACGAGGACGACCGAGGCCGGGTGGACCCCCAGCACCGTCACGTCGGGCCCGAAGCCGGACATCAGGGCCAGGGACAGCATCCCGATCAGCAGGCAGCAGAAGAGCAGGTTCGCCGACGAGGCCGCGGCGTGCTCCAGGTTGGCGCGGCGGTGGAAGAAGTCGGCCACCGCCAGAGCGAGGGTCTGGGCGGCGATCCCCCCGACGGCGTTGCTGTAGGCCAGCCCCGGCTGGTCCGCGGCGGCGCTCACCGCCGTCATCACGATCCCCGACAGGGACGTGGCCAGGCCGAAGAAGACCGCGCCGAAGACGGCCTCCCCCCACCCCGTGCGGTCCGCGAGGACGTCCCCGAGGGTGGCCATCCTGACGCTGGCCACCACGGTCACCGCGGCCACCAGGACGAAGATCGCGATACTCCAGCCCAGCGACCACGGCGGTGCCATCGCTTCCACCATGTGCGTTCCCTCCCCGTGTCGGTGCACGGTCCCCGAGCTACCCGCGGCGGGGCGCTCCAATCGGGCCCGCGCACGCGCGCGGGCCCGCCGCCGGGGCGAGCCGTCCCTCCTCGCAGGTCAGCGCAGGAAGAGGTCCGGGGTGAGGGGCAGGTTCCTGACCCGGACGCCGGTGGCGTGGTGGCAGGCGTTCGCGACGGCCGCCGCCGTGCCGACGATGCCGATCTCCCCCACGCCCCGTGAACCGAGGGGGCCCGCGTGCGGGTCCTCCCCCTCCAGCCAGTCGGCCTCCAGCCCGGACACGTCCGCGTGCACGGCGACGTGGTACTGGGCCAGGTCGTGGTTGACCACATGGCCGAAGGCGGGGTCGACCACGCTCTGCTCGTAGAGCGCCATCGACAGGCCCATGACCATCCCCCCGAGGAACTGCGAGCGCGCCGTGCGGGGGTTGACGACCCGGCCGACCGAGAACAGGCCCAGCATGCGCGGGACCCGGATCTCCCCCGTGTCGGCGTGCACCCGCGCCTCCACGAAGTGGGCGCCGAACGAGTACTGCGAGTAGCCCGGCGTCGCGGTGTCCTCGGGCGCGGTCCCGCGCGCGCTCGCGCCCGGCGCGGGAGCCTCGCCGTGTTCGGCCCTGAAGACCCGGGCCGCGGCGACCAGCGCCGCCCCCCAGGACGTGGTGCCGCTGGAGCCGCCCGCCACGGAGGCCTCCGGCAGGTCGGTGTCGCCGATGGAGACCACGACCTCCGACAGCGGGCGCCCCAGCGCGTCCGCGGCGATCTGGGTGAGGGCCGTCAGCGCTCCGGTGCCGATGTCTGCCGCGCCGATGCCGACGTGGTAGCGGCGGTCCTCGCCGTACCGGATCTCGGCCACCGACCCCGGGTTCACCATGTGCGGGTACATGGCGGAGGCGACCCCCGTGCCCACCAGCCAGTCGCCCTCGCGGCGGGCGCCCGGCGCGGGGTCGCGCCCGTGCCAGCCGAAGCGCTCGGCGCCCTCGCGCAGACACCTGACGAGAGCCCGGTCCGACCAGGGCTCCCCCGTCGAGGGGTCGACCGGGGGTTCGTTGCGCAGGCGCAGCTCCACCGGGTCGACCCCGCACTCGTGGGCGAGCTCGTCCATGGCCGACTCCAGCGCGTACATCCCCGGCGCCTCGCCCGGGGCGCGCATCCAGAACGGGATGGGCGCGTCCAGGGGCGCCAGCCGGTGCGTGGTGCGCCGGTGGGGGGCGGCGTACATCATGCGGGTGCACACCCCGCTCTGCTCGGCGAACTCCTTGATCTTCGAGGTCTGCTCCACGACGTCGTGCACGACGGCGTCCAGGCGCCCGTCGCGGTCGGCCCCGAGCCGCAGCCTCTGGATGGTGGGCGTCCGGTAGCCGACCAGGCTGAACATCTGCTGCCTGGTCAGCGCGAACTTGACCGGGCGTCCGGGGACGGCGCGGGCCGCCATCGCGGCCAGGACGTTGTGCGCGTGCGCCGAGCCCTTGGACCCGAACCCTCCCCCGACGTACGGGGCGACCACCCTGACGCGCTCCGGGTCGAGGCCGAAGACCCCGGCGACCGTGTGCCGGACGGGGTGCGCTCCCTGGGTGGAGTCGTAGAGGGTGAGACGGCCGCCCCCCTCGTCCCACAGGGCGACGGTGGTGTGCGGCTCCATGGGGTTGTTGTGCTCCATGGGCGTGCGGTAGGTGCGGTCCACCACGACGGCCGCGCGGGCGAGCGCGGCGTCGGGGTCCCCCTGCTCGGTGTCCGCCTCGACACCGGTGTTGACCGCCTCCGGCCGGTACAGGCGCGGGTGGTCGGCGGTCAGCGTCACGTCGTGCGCGAGCGTCTCGTAGGCGACGTCCACCAGCCCGGCCGCCTCGCGGGCCGTCTCGGGCGTGTCGGCGACCACGGCCGCCACGAACTGGCCGCGGAAGGACACTTCGTCGCTCTGGAGGACGGCGAACTCCCGGTCCTCGGTGTCGGCCAGCCGTTCGGCGTTGGCGGGCGTCAGGACGGCGCGCACCCCCGGGAGTTCCTCCGCCCGTGCGGTGTCCACGGCGCTGACCCGGCCCCGGGCGACGGTGGACAGGACCGGGCCCAGGTACAGCGGGTCGGCGAGGGCGTACTCGTAGGCGTAGGGCGCCAGGCCGGTGACCTTGGCCTCCCCCTCCAGGCGTGTCAGCGGACGCCCGACGGACGGCGTGCTCGGCGTGGTGGTCATCGTGCCTCCTCGGCGGTGAGGCCGCGCAGCGTGGACGCGAGCGTGTTGACGGCCATGGGGACCTTGAAGGCGTTGTCGCGCCCGGTGCGGGCGTCGGCGAGCTCGGCGCGGGCGGCCTCGCGGAACGCCTCCTCCGTCGCCGGTCCGCCGATCAGCGCCTCCTCCGCGCGGTGGGCGCGCCAGGGGACGTGCGCCAGTCCGCCGAAGGCGATGCGCACGTCCGCGACCGTGCCGTCCACGACGTCGAGCGCGGCGGCCACCGACACCAGCGCGAACGCGTAGGAGGCGCGGTCGCGCACCTTGCGGTAGGCCGACCGTGCGGCCACCGGCAGGTGGGGCAGGTCGACCGCGGTGACCAGGTCGCCGTGTCCGAGGACGGTGTCGCGTTCGGGTTCGCTGCCGGGGAGCCGGTGCAGGCCCGGGATCGGCACGACGCGCTCCCCGCCGGGGCCGAGCACCCGCGCCTCCGCGCCCAGTGCGGCGAGCGCCACCGCCATGTCGGAGGGGTGGGTCGCCACGCAGTGGTCGGAGGCGCCGAGGACGGCGTTGTCGCGTCCGTGCCCCTCCAGGGCCGAGCAGCCCGTGCCGGGCTCGCGCTTGTTGCAGGGCGTGGTGGTGTCCTGGAAGTACGGGCAGCGGGTGCGCTGGAAGAGGTTCCCGCCGGTGGTGGCGGCGTTGCGCAGCTGCCCCGAGGCGCCGGCGAGCAGCGCGGCGGACAGGACCGGGTAGCGGCGGCGGACCGCCGGGTGGGCGGCCAGGTCGCTGTTGGGCACGGAGGCGCCGATCCTGAGCCCCCCGCCGGGGAGCTCCTCGACCCGGTTGCCGAGCAGGCCGCGCACGTCCACGAGCCGGGTGGGCGAGGCCACGCCGAGCTTCATGTGGTCGACCAGGTTGGTGCCGCCCGCGAGGTAGGCGGCGCCGGGGTCGTCGGCGACCAGGGCGACGGCGTCCGCGGGCCCGTCGGGCCGCGTGTAGTCGAAGGGCCTCACCGTGCCGCCTCCCTGATCGCGGCGACGATGTTGGTGTAGGCGCCGCACCGGCACAGGTTGCCGCTCATGCGCTCGCGGATCTCCTCGTCGTCCAGGCTCACCGGGGCGTCGAGGTCCGCGGTCGCGTGGCTGGGCCAGCCGGCCTCGGCCTCCCGCAGCATGCCCACGGCCGAGCAGACCTGGCCGGGGGTGCAGTAGCCGCACTGGAAGCCGTCGTGGTCGACGAAGGCGCGGGCCACGGGGTGGAGTTCCCCGCCGGGGGCGCCGTCCCCGCTCCCCAGGCCGGCCGCGGTGGTGACGTCGGCGCCGTCGTGCGCGACCGCGAGCGCCAGGCAGGACAGGATGCGGCGCCCGTCCAGGAGGACGGTGCACGCTCCGCACTGCCCGTGGTCGCAGCCCTTCTTGGGCGAGGTCGCCTCCAGCCGGTCTCGCAGCGCGTCCAACAGTGTGGTGCGGGTGTCGACGGTGAGCCGGCGCTCCTCACCGTCGACCCGCAGGGTGATCGTGGCGTCCACCGGATGTGCCTTCCCCTCGTTGCCCCTCGTACAGCTCTCGTCCCAGTGTGTGACACGGGGGTGGCTCGGCGAAGCCGCCACGTCGGGGCGGTGCCGGACGGCTCGTGCCGCGTCCGGGGGCGCCCCGGAGCCGCCGGGGACAGGGGCTGCGGCGGCCCGGCGGAGGGGCGGGTGCGTCCCCCGGCCGCCCGCGTCCGGGGACCGCTCAGGGCGTGCGTCCGGTGAGCGCGATCAGGCGGTCCTGGGCCGTCGCGTCGGGGCCGACCGGGGAGGGCGCGTCGAACATCTGCCCCGGCCCGAAGTCCTGATCGGAGGCCCAGGCGTGGAGTTCCTTGGCCAGGTCGGGGTCGAGCGCCTCGTCCGCGCCGATCGCGCGGGCCAGGTCCCAGGCGTGGACGGCCAGGTCGAAGGTCATCTGCCAGAGGTACACCTCGGCGGGCACGTCCCCGAAGGACAGGTGGACCGTGCGCTCCAGGGACGACAGGCCGAGCCAGGCCGTCCGGGCCTCCCGCGAGACCACCGCCCAGGAGGCCGCGGGCTCCTCACCCAGGTTGTCCCCGTCGAAACGGTCGCCGACGTCCTCCATCCGGGCCCCGCCCAGCAGGGGCGGGACCCACAGCTGCTCGGTGGCCAGGTGGTTGACCAGGTCGTGCACGTCCCAGTCCGTGCAGGGCGTGGGCCGGGCCCAGTCGGTGAGCCCGACCGCCCGGACCCGGCGGTCGAACTCCTCCAGCGCGGTGCCGTGCAGGTCGATCAGGCGTGCCATGTGCTTCCCCAGGGTCGGATGCGTGTTCTGCCCGGATCACCTACCCGGAGCGGGCGCGGGCCGAACCCGCCCCTGCGAGGAGGTGCGGGCGGCCGGCCACCACGGGCCGGGCCCCTCGTCCCCGGCCGCGCCGCGGACCCCCCGGCAGGCGGCCGCCGCGAGAGCGAGGGCGAGGCCGTCCTCGACGAGGGCGCCGATCCACGGGGGGAGTCCGCCGTCGGTCCACAGCTTCCGCCACCCGGACCCCGCGAGCGCGCCGAGGGGCGCGGCGGCGGCCGCGAGCACGGCGCTGCCGGCGACCGGTCGCGAGCGCTCCCGGGCCAGCATCGCGCCTCCGGCGGCCGCGCTGGCGGAGCGGGCGAGGAGACTCGGCCAGGAGAGGCGGCTGGGGACGACCGGAGACTTGTCCGCGACGAACTCCCCGAGGACTCCAGCGGCGAGGAACACCCGCCGCCGCCCGGACGAGGCCGGCCACAGGGGTGCGGCCGTCCCGAGCGAGGAGCGCGCGCCCGCCGCCAGACCGAGCATCACGGCGCCGACCGCGTGCGTTCGCGTCGTGCCCATGTCTCCCCCTCCGGTCCCGGCCGCCCGTGCACGGCCGCTCCGCACCGATTATCCAGGGGCGTCCCGGGGACGGGGCGAACGAGCCGCGGACGGCGCGGCGCGTGGAGGAGGGCGGGGAAGGAGGACCCGCCGACACGGCGACGGCCGCGCACGGGAGCTCCCGTGCGCGGCCGTCGCCGTCGCGAGGTTCCTAGTGGGCGATCGGAGCGCCCTCCGAGGTGCCCGACTCGACGCGGCGCACGAAGAAGGTCGCCGCGAAGGCCAGGACCGAGATCGTGGCCCCGAGGAGGAAGGCGACGTGGATGCCGCCGGCCTGGGCGCTGATCTCGGGGAGGCCGTCGGTGAGCAGGCTCGCCGAGCTGGCGGACATGACCGCGATGAACGTGGCGGTGCCCGCCGCGCCCGCGACCTGCTGCACCGTGCCGACCACGGCGCTGCCGTGCGAGTAGAGCTCGGGCTTGAGCGACCCGAGCGCGCCGGTGAGCAGCGGGGTGAACATGAAGCCCAGCCCGGCGCTCAGCAGGACGTGCGTGGCGACCACGAAGCCCAGCGGTGTCTCGGTGCCGAACAGCGTCATCGTCCAGAGCACCAGCGAGACGACCGCCGCGCCCGGGATGACCAGCGGGCGCGGGCCGAACCGGTCGTAGAGGCGGCCGACCACCGGGGCGAGCAGGCCCATCGTCAGGCCGCCCGGCAGCAGGGTCAGGCCGGTGACGAGCGTGTCGTGCTGGAGGACGTTCTGCATGTAGAGCGGCAGCAGGATGAGCGTGCCGAACAGCGCCATGAAGCTGACCGCGACGAGGCCGATCGAGATCGAGAACTGACGCGAGCGGAACACGCGCAGGTCGAGCAGGGCGCGGTCGCCGCGCTGGAGGCGCAGCTGCCGCCACACGAACAGCACCAGTGCCACGGCGCCGCCGCCGATCGCGACCCACGGGGGCACGATCGCGGTGGCGTGGCCCTCGCCGAGGCTGGAGAACCCGTAGACGAGGCCGCCGAACGCGAACGCCGACACCAGGACCGAGAGGAGGTCGATGCTGGCGTGGCGGGGCTCGGTGACGTTGCGGATGAACAGCGAGCCGAGGACCAGGCCGAGGAGGGCGATGGGCAGGACGAGGCCGAACATCCAGCGCCAGTCCAGGGCGCTGAGGATGAAGCCGGCGAGTGTGGGGCCGACCGCGGGGGCGACCGCCATGACGATGGAGATGTTGCCCATGGTGCGGCCGCGGCGGTCCGGCGGCACGAGGTTCAGCACGGTCGTCATGAGCAGCGGCATCATGATCGCCGTGCCGACGGCCTGGACGACACGGCCCGCCAGGAGGAGCCCGAACCCGGGCGCGAGGAAGCAGATCAGCGTGCCGATGCTGAACAGCGTCATGGCCGCCATGAACACCTGGCGGAGGTGGAACCGCTGGAGCAGGAACCCGGTGGCCGGGATGACCACGGCCATCACGAGCATGAACGCCGAGGTCAGCCACTGCCCGGTGGAGACGGAGATCCCGAGGTCCCTGTTGAGCGCGGGAAGCGCCACTCCCATGATCGTCTCGTTCAGGATCACGACGAACGCCGAGACGAGGAGCAGCGGGATGACGAGGCGGTCGGCGGTGCGCGGCTCCGCTCCGCCGCTACTGCCGGCCGAGTTCTCCTCGGCCACTGATGGATTGTGCTGCCCGGTCACTGGTGTCCTCGCGTCGTCGTGTGGGTGGTCGTGTCGTGGAAAGGAACGGGGTCCGCGGGGGACGCGTTCGGACCCGCCCAGAGGTACACCAACCTCCCATGGGACCGGGACATTCCCGATCCTACGGGACGGGGCCCATTTACTTCTGTGTTCCAGATCATGGATCGTCCGGGAACCTTCGGAGGCCGTTCCGCGTGCCGGGAACCGGCTGTCCGGAAGGTTTGCACGGAGCCCGTCCACGGCGCGGGCGGGGTCCCTGACGGGTGTACCCGCCCGCGCCGCCGACGGCGCCGCGGCTACCGGGCGCCGCCCGCCGCGACCCGGTCGCCCTCTGCCGAGGGGGCGCCGTCCCCCGGGTCCGACTGCGCTCCCCCGTCCCGCGCGGCCGGGGAGGCGGGGTCGGCGACGATCCCCTGTTCGACGGCCATGGTCCGGAGCAGGCGCGGAGTCGTCCACAGCGTCGGGAGCATGATCAGCCCCACCGGGACCGCGGTGACCACGATGAAGGACTGGAGCGCCTGCACGCCGCCGTCCCCGACCAGGAGGAGCGCGATGGCGGCGGCGCCCATGCCGAAGCACCAGAACGCCCGGAAGTACCCGGGCGGCGTGCCCTCGTGCATGCTCGACGAGGCGATCGCGTAGGACATCGCGTCCAGGGTGGAGGCGAAGAAGATCAGCGTCACCACCACCATGAGCACCCCCAGGAACGCGCTCATCGGCAGCGCCTCGACGATGGCCAGGGCGGCGGCGGGGAGCCCGTCCGCCTCGTAGGCGCCGGAGACGGCTCCGGGGTTCTGCTGCTCCAGGAAGATGCCGGTGCCGCCCAGCGCGGTGAACCAGACGGTGGTCACCACGGCCGGGGCGACCGTGGCCCCCACGAAGATCTGGCGCACGGTGCGGCCCCGGGAGATGCGGGCGATGAAGATCGCCATCATCGGCCCGTAGCCCAGGAACCAGCCGAAGAAGAAGACGGTCCAGTAGCCCAGCCACTCCTGGTCGCCCCGGAAGAGCGCCATCGGCACGAACTCGCGGACGTGGACGGACATCGCCTGGAGGTAGAGGTCGACGACGAAGGGCACGGAGCCGAGTCCGACGATGGCCAGGATCAGCGCGAGGGCCGCCCAGACGTTGGCCTTGCTCAGCAGCTGGATGCCCCGGTTGAGGCCGCTCGCCGCCGACACGGCGCCCACGACGGTCAGCCCCGCGATGATGGCGGCCTGGGTGCCGTACCCGTCGGGCAGCCCGAACAGCCGGCCCCCGATGTAGGACACCTGGAGACCGAGGAAGCCGATCGGTCCGACGGTCCCGGCGACGACCGCGACCACGCAGCTGATGTCGACGACCGCGCCGATCCAGTGGGTGCGCACACGCTCGCCCATGACCGGCCACAGCAGTGTCCGGGGGCGCAGCGGCATGCCCTTCTCGACACCCCGCATCATGACCAGGGTGGCCAGGGACCCTCCGATGGCCCAGGCGGGGAAGCCCCAGTGCACGAAGCTCTGGGCCAGCGCGACCGCGGCCCCCTCCATGCCTCCGGCCTGGTCGGCGTACGCCGGCGGCGCTGCGGTGTAGTGGGCGATGGGCTCGGCCGCGGCCCAGAACACCCCGCCCGCGGCGAGCAGGGTGGTCATGACCATCGCGACCCACCGGAACATGCCGAACTCGGGTGCGGGCATGCCGCCCATGCGGACCCTGCCGTAGCGGGAGAACGCGAGGACGGCGGCGACGGCGAGCATGGCGAGGAGCAGGACCTGCCAGTACGCGCCGAACCATTGTGCGGACCAGGCGAAGGCGGCGTCGACGGCGGCGCCGACCGCCCCGGGTGAGGCCAGGGCCGTCACCACGAAGGCGATCAGGAGCACGCAGGTGACGCCCATGACCCAGAGGTCGGGACGGTTTCCTGACGCGGACACACGTGTGCGCAGGGTGGAGAACATGGAGAAGGGGATGCTCCTCGGTGGGAAACTGCCGACCGGCATTGTCGACGGTCGGCGTGGAAGGGTCCGCCCCGGTCGGCGGCAGGCCGGTCGGACGGCGCCCGCTACGGGGCGCGCCGTCCGGCGAAACGCGGAGCCGGACGCCGTCGGGCGGCGCGGGTCCGCCCGGAGACGGTCGTCCCGGGCCGCTTCGGCGACGTACGCGGACTGTGGACGGAGCGGAGGGGTGGGGCGGCGGTGCGTTACGGCCCCCTGGCACGCCTCCGGCCCGTGCAGCGCGGACCAGTCAACCAGGGACGGGGCGTGCTTCTCCCGTGAGGGAGGCCACGTCCGGCCGCGATGACGCCTGTGCGGGGGCTCCGGGGCGCCCGTGAGATAACGCACCCGTGTCCCGGGAACGCCTCGGGGGCCGCCCGGCCCCGGCACGTCCGGACCGGAACTCCCGTCCTCGGAGCACGCGGCCGTTCCGGGGGCGCCCGCCACGGCGGCTTCCCGACCGGGCCGGGGACGCACACGGGGCGGCCCGGGCCGGAGGCGTGGTCTTCCGGGCCGGGGCGGGCGGTGTAGGCGGGCCGACCGGAACCGGCGCAGACAGGGTGCGGGGCGCCGCGGCCGCCCCGCGCCCCTCGGGCGGCTGCGGCGTCCGGCGGGTGCGGGGGTGGCACGGGCATGGGTGGTGAGGGGCGTCGAGGGCCTTCCGGCGCGTCGGTGCGGATGCCGCGGTCCGCACCGATGCCGGAGGCCCTCTTGCCGTGTGTCGGGCGGGGAGGTCGTCACCGGCCTCCGTGGCCGGTACGGCTAGGTTGGGCCCATGTGCGTGCAGCCCCCCGCAGCCGACCGCCCCTTTCCCGCAGACCCCGCCCTCGACGCCCTCGTCGGCTCCGCCTTCGGGCGCGGGGCGCGGGTGCGCGAGCACACCGCCCTGTCCGGCGGCACCTACAACACGGTCCGCTCCGTGGTCCTGCGCGACGGCCGGAGGTCGGTCCTCAAGGTCGCGCCGCCCGCCGACCGCCCCCGCCTGACCTATGAGCAGGGCCTCCTGGCCACGGAGGCCCTGGTCTACGCGAGGGCCCGTCCGCTGCTGGGCGGACTCGTCCCTCGCGTCCTGGCCTCCGGACGGGTCCCCGGAGAACCGGGCCGGGAGTACCTGTTCCTCGACCACCTGCCCGGGGAGACCCTGGAGGACCTGCGGTCCGGCGAGGCGCCCGTGCGGTCCTCCGCCGCCCGCCGGGACCTGGGCCGTGCCGTGGCGGCCCTGCACACGGTCACCGGCGACGCCTTCGGCTATCCGGCGGGGTCCGCGGGGCTTCGGGCAGACACCTGGCCGGAGGCCTTCCGCGCCATGGTCGAGGCGGTCGTGGCGGACGCGCGGCGCTTCTCCGTGCCCCTGCCCGGGGGCGGCGCCGAGGTCGTGCGGCTGGTGTCCGCGAACCTCGTCCACCTCGCACCGGTCCGCACCCCCGTCCTCACGCACTTCGACCTGTGGGACGGCAACGTCCTGGCGTCGCGGCCCGGCGCGGACGGGGGCCCCGACCGCGAACCGCGCCTCACCGGGATCATCGACGCCGAGCGCGCGTTCTGGGGCGATCCCGCGGCAGACCTGGTCTCCCTGGCCCTGTTCGGCGACATCCGGGACGACGCCGACTTCCTCGCGGGGTACCGCGACACGGGCGGCGTCCTCGACTTCTCCCCCGGCCTGCTCCGCCGGCTCGCCCTCTACCGGACGTACCTGTACCTGATCATGTTCGTCGAGCCCACGCCGCGCGGTCGCGCCCCCGCGGACGCGGCCCGCACCAGGGGGTTCCTGGGACCGCTCCTGGAGGCCGAACTGGCGGGGCTCGCCGGACCGGCCTCCTGAGGCGGGCCCTCCGGCGCGGGCGCCGCCCGCGGCCCCCTTCCCGCACGGTCGCGGGGCCCCGGGCGGGGGCGCCCCGCCGGGCCGGGCCGCCGGAGCCGCTGCCCCCGGAGCACGGGCCCGGCAGGGCGGGTCCTCGCCCCGGGCCGGCACGGGACGACGGTCAGCCGTGGTCCGGCGCGGACGGCTCCCCGAGGCCCGCCCGCGCGCGTGCGCGGCGGCCGACCCCCTCGACGGCGCGCAGCGCGTCGCGCACGTCCCTGGGGGTGAAGGCGAAGGGCAGGTTGTGGATGGTCTCCTCCGGCGCGGTCGCCGCGGCCACCACCCGGTCGAGCGTGGCGTCGTCGGCGTCGCCCAGCCCCGCCTCGGTGAGTGTGGTGGGCAGGCCGACACGGGCCGTGAACTCCGCGAACGCGTCCACCTCCGAGGTCGGGGCGCCCTCCAGGAGCAGCTGCGTGAGGGAGCCGATGTTGACCTTCTCCCCGTGCGCCAGGTGGTGCGTCTGGTCCACCGCGGTCAGGCCGTCGTGGACCGCGTGCGCGGCGGCCAGTCCGCCGGACTCGAAGCCGAGGCCGGACAGGAGGGTGTTGGCCTCCACCACCGCCTCGACGGCGGGTGTCACCAGGTTCCGGTCGACCGCCTCCAGCGCGGGGAGGGCCGACTCCCACAGGATGTCCCAGGACAGGCGCGCGAGCGTGGTCCCCGAGCGGGTCGGGAGGCCGCCCACCATGTTGTGGCTGTGCGCGTCGCGCACGGCCCGCGCCTCGATCCACGTGGCGAGCGCGTCGCCGACCCCCGCGGCGAGGAACCGGGTGGGAGCCTCGGCGACCAGCTGCGTGTCCACCACGACCAGGGCCGGATTGCGGTCGTAGAAGCGGTACGACTCGAACGCGCCGGACTCGGTGTAGACGACGGACAGCGCCGACGTGGGGGCGTCCGTCGACGCGACCGTCGCCGCGCTCACCCACGGGACCCCCGAGTCGTCGCCCGCGGCCTTGGCGGTGTCGATCGCCGTCCCCCCGCCGAGGCCGATGACGACGTCGTGGCCGCCGTCCCCGATCACCGCGGCGACGCGCGCGGCCTCCGCCCGGGTCGGGACGCCCCCGAACCGCTCGAAGACGAGGGGCAGCCCCGCCTCGCGGAAGGAGTCGGTGACGACCTGTTCGGTCAGGCCGCGGACGACGTCGTCGGCCAGGACGAGCGGCCGCGATCCGTGGTCGGCGACCAGCTCGCCCAACCGGGCCAGGGCGCCGCGTCCCTGGACGTAGCGCCCCGGCGAGGCGAAGATCCGCAGCGTGGGGCCCTGGTTGTCGTCTCCCATGAGAGGAGAACCTCCTCTTGCTCGGTGTGTCCTGTCCTTCTCCCCCTGCTCACCGTTCACACGGCGACGCAAACCCCGGGGTGCGAAGCATCACCCGTCCTTGGGCAAACCCGGGGGTTCGGCGGCGGGCGTCCCACACGCGGCTCGGCGTCCCCGTCCCGGATCCGTCGTCCGACGTCGCGGCGCCCCGACGGCGACGGGCCGCCTCCCGGAAGGGAAGACGGCCCGTGCGCGTACGGCTCGGCGGGGTCAGCGCGGCAGGCGCTCGGCCAGCCAGGCCTCGACGTCGGCGGAGGAGCGGGGCAGGCCGGCCGACATCACGGTGCGGCCCTCCTCGGTGACCAGCACGTCGTCCTCGATGCGCACGCCGATGCCGCGCAGCTCCTCGGGGACGGTCAGGTCGTCGGGCTGGAAGTACAGGCCGGGCTCGACCGTGAGCACCATGCCCGGCTCGAGGTCGCCGTACAGGTGCACCTCCTGGCGGGACACCGCGCAGTCGTGCACGTCCATGCCGAGCATGTGGCCGGTGCCGTGCAGCGTGTACCGGCGCTGGAGGCCCAGTTCCAGGACCCTCTCGACCGGACCCTCCAGCAGGCCCCACTCGACCAGGCCCTCGGCGAGCACGCGCTGGGACGCCTCGTGGAAGGCCGTGAACGGCCGTCCCGGGGCGACGGCGGCGATCCCCGCCTCCTGCGCGGCGAAGACCAGGTCGTACACCTTGCGCTGGAGGTCGGTGAAGGTGCCCGACACCGGCATCGTGCGGGTGACGTCGGCCGTGTACAGGGTGGTGGTCTCCACACCCGCGTCCAGGAGCAGCAGGTCGCCCTCTCGCACCGGCCCGTCGTTGCGGGTCCAGTGCAGGGTGGTGGCGTTGGCGCCGGAGGCGGCGATGGTGCCGTAGCCGACGTCGTTGCCCTCGACCCGGGCGCGCAGGAAGAACGTGCCCTCGACGAACCGCTCGGAGGTGTCCTTGGCCTGCGGCAGCGCCCGGACGACGTCCTCGAAGCCGCGGACGGTGGCGTCCACCGCCAGCTGGAGCTGGGCGACCTCCCACTCGTCCTTGACCAGGCGGTGGTCGTCCAGCGTCACGGCCAGTTCCTCGTCGAGCCGGGCGGACCCGGCGCGGGAGTCCTCGTCGGCGTCGGCGCGCAGTCCGTCCACCAGGGCGTCGAGGGCGGCGTCGTGGCCGCGCACGATCCGGGTGGTCACCGCGTCGGAGCGCAGGGCCTCGGTCAGGCCGGTCACGTCGGCGGTGGGCACGCCGAGCAGGGCGGCGGCCTCGTCCAGGCTGTGGCGGCGGCCGGTCCACAGCTCGCCGTAGCCGCCCAGCCAGAACTCGCCGTTCTCGCGGTTGGAGCGGGGCTTGAGGTACAGGACCACGTCGTGGCCGCCGTCGGAGTCCGGGGAGAACACCAGGCAGCCGCCGTCGGAGGTGTCCCCGGTGAGGTACGCGTAGGCGGTGGCGGCCCGGAACGGGTACTCGGTGTCGTTGGAGCGGGTGAGCAGCTGTCCGGCCGGGACGACGAGGCGCTCGCCGGGGAAGGCGGCGCTGAGGGCCGCGCGGCGGCGGGCGGTGTGCCCGGCCTGCTCGACCGGCTTCAGGTCCCGCAGCTCGGTGTCGGCCCACCCGGTGCTCATCCACGCGGCGAGCTCGTCGGAGACCGACTGCGCCTGCCCGTTCTTGCGTGGACTGAACACGGGTGCGTCCGTCTGGGCTCCGGGGCGCTGCTGCTCGCTCACGTCGTGACTCTCCTGTCGGATCCGTCGTAGGGGCCGCGGGTGACGGCCCTCGGTGACCGCTGGTGACGGCCGTTGCCGCCCATCGTACGGGGGGTACCGTACGGGCGACCGACCGACGGGCATAGCGGCCCCCATAACGCCCGTGGGGCGCCCGCTGTGCCCGGAGCCGACCCCGCGGAACCGGATCGCCGCAGGTCGGGCGGCCCTTGTGGCGGAGGGTCCGGGCTCACAGCTCGTGCGCGAAGGGGATCGCGGAGGAGTACGGCAGCTCGTCGAATTCGGCCGGGTCGACCCACCGGTAGCCGATGCCCTCGTACAGGGCGACGGCCTCGGGCTGGGAGGGGCCGGTGAAGAGCAGGACCCTGGTGTAGCCGAGGTCCCGGGCAGCCTCCTCCAGTGCGGCCATCACCCTTCGTCCGAGCCCGCGGCGGCGGTGGCGGCCCGAGGTCCAGATCCGCTTGAACTCGGCGGTGTCGGCCATGGACGCGCGGTCCTTCTTGTAGGGGCGGATCGCGCCCCCGGCGACGACCTCCCCGTCCGACTCCGCCAGGACGATGCGGCCGTGGGGGGCGACGAACTCGGACACCGGGTACCGGGCGAGCTCCTTCGCGGCGCCCTCGGCGCCGTAGCGCTCGGTGTACTCCTCCAGCAGGCCCGCGAGCAGCCCCGCCACCCGGGGGTCGTCGTGGAGCACCCGCAGCATGCGCACCCCTCCGGTGCTGCCGCCCGCCCCGGCGTCCTCGGTGCTGGTGTGCGTCACCGCTTCCCCTCCCCTGTCGTCCGGGAGTCGCGGCGGCCGTCCGGGCGCACGGTGCCCGACCCCGCCGGAATACTACGTGCGGGACCGCCGCTCCCGCCGAAGGGGGTCGGCCGGCCCGGGGCCGCGGGGCTACGGAGGGCCCGGGGCGCGGCCGGGACCGTCACCGTCGCCGGGGTCCCCGCGGTCGGGGCCGTCGCCGCTCCCGCCGCCCGGGTCGGCGTTGGGCCCGAAACGGGCGCCGCGGTCCTGCGGGTCGGCCGGGTCGGCGAGGTTGCCCAGGGTGGCCGCGACCGGTGGGAGGACCGACGCCACCGCGCACATGGCCACCGCCCACCCCGTGCCGAACACGTAGTAGACGGGTAGCGAACCGGCGAAGAGGACGAGGCAGACACCCATGAGGATCCCGTACTGTCGCACCCTGCGTCTCATCGGGGAACCCCCTCACCGGCGCTGGCATCCACGCTACCCGCACCCGCGGCCCGGGCCGCGGGCCCCGGGGAACCCGTCCGGGGGCCGGGCCCCGCCGTCCGCACCGCCGCCGCGGGGCGGACCTCCCCCCGCTCCCCGTCACGCGTCCGGCGCACACGCCCCGCTAGTGTGTGCGCATGCCACTGACGGACCGCATCCTGCTCGGCCCCGGCCCGAGCAACCCCTATCCGGAGGCGACCCTGGGGCTCGCCGCGCCCCTCCTCGGTCACCTCGACCCCGAGTTCATCGCCGTGCTCGAACGCACCTGCGACCGGCTCCGGGCCCTGTGGGGCACCGGGAACCCGTTGACGCTGCCCCTGTCGGGAACCGGCTCCCTGGGCATGGAGACGGCCTTCGCCAACACGGTCTCCGCGGGCGACGTGGTGGTCGTCGCGGTCAACGGCCTCTTCGGCGAGCGCATGTGCGAGGTCGCCCGCCGCTACGGAGCCGATGTCGTACGGGTCGACCACGAGTGGGGACAGCCCGTGGACGTGCGGCGCGTGCTGGACGCCCACCCCTCCCCGAGGCTGGTCGCCGTGGTGCACGCCGAGACCTCGACCGGCGTGGTCAGCGACGTCGGCGCCCTGGGCCGCGCCCTGCGCGAGCGCTCCGACGACACCCTCCTGCTCGCCGACTGCGTGACCTCCCTGGGCGGCATGCCCCTGGAGCTGGACGCGTGGAAGGTCGACATCGCCTACTCCGGCACCCAGAAGTGCCTGGGCGTCGCACCGGGGCTGGCCCCGTTCACCTTCTCCGAGCGCGCCTGGGAGCGCAGGGTCACGACCCCGCCCGTGTGGTACGCCGACCTGGGGCTCCTGGGCGCCTACGTGCGCGGCGGCCCCGGCGGACGCGCCTACCACCACACCGCGCCGACGGCGATGATCGCGTCCCTGGACGCCGCGCTCGCACGCATCGAGGCCGAGGGCCCGGAAGCGGTGGCCGAGCGCCACCGCGCGGCCGGGGCCCGCCTGCGCGAGGGCCTGGTGGACATGGGGCTGGAGCTGTTCGCCGCCGAGGGGCACAGGCTGGCGCAGCTCACGTCGGTGCTCGTCCCCGAGGGCGTGGACTCGGCCAAGGTCCGGATGCGCCTGCTCGACGAGTACGGCCTGGAGATCGGCGCGGGCGTGGGCCGCTACGCGGCGTCCGTGTGGCGGATCGGCCTCATGGGCCACAATGCCCGGTTGGACCGCGCCGAGGTGGTGCTCGCCGCGCTCCGCCGGGTCCTGGACAGGTAGGGGCACGGCCCGCAGTCGGCCCGGAAGCCCCGGGGCTCGGGCGGGGCCGCCCACGGGCCGTCCCGTCCTCTCCGCGCGAAGTCCCCCCGCCGGAGGCCGTACCTCCTCGGGCGTGTGCCGGACCACGACGCGTACCGGCCCGCGGGGCCGGGGGCGGGCTCCGGCCGCGACCGGCCCCACGCCGTGCCGGACGGCGGCCCGCCCGCGAGCGGGCCTCAGACCTCGGCGGGGTCGCGGGGCGCCGGCACGGCCGGCGCCCGGAAGCGCGTGCGGGCGCGCAGCGCCCGGAACCCGTTCTCGACCTCGTACCCCGCGGCCAGCAGGCGCTTCCTCGCCTCGTCGGCGCTGCGCACGGTGGCCTCGTCGAAGACGAGGTTGTAGTACCGCTCCGGCACCAGCTCCAGCCCTGCCCGCAGCCCCCGCAGTGCGGTGGTGGCGAGGGCGTCGCTCCCCGGCGGGTCCGGCAGCATCCCGTAGGCGCGGCGCGCCCACGCGGGCAGGGTGGCGTAGGACAGCGCGCCGACGGGGAACCACAGGGGTTTGAGCGGGGTCAGCCAGGCCAGGCGCTCGGGCACCTTGGGCCACAGCAGGAACCGCACCGCCTGCCGGGCCTCGGGGGTGGCGCGCAGGGAGGGCCGGACCGCGGCGAGGTAGCGGCGCATCCCGGCGAGGTCGCGCGGCACGTCGTCGCGGGAGAGGCCGACGTAGGCGGCGGTGCGCGACTGCTCGTCCACGTAGCGGTCCCCCTCCTCCGCCGTCAGCGGCACTCCGGCGCGGTGGGCGGTCTCCAGGTAGGAGGAGACCTCCGCGCAGTGCACCCACACGAGCAGGTCGCGCTGGTCCACCCGGTGCAGGCGTCCGGTGGCCGGGTCGGTGAAGGACAGCGCGCGGTGCACGCGGCGGATGTGCGCGCCGAGGGCCTCGGCCTCGGTGAGGCTGCCGTAGGTGGTGACGGCCACGAAGTGGGCGGTGCGGAGCAGGCGTCCGGTCGGGTCGGAGCGGAAGTCCGAGCGCTGCCACACCCCCTGCATGGCCACGGGGTGGAGCGCCTGGAGCATGAGGGCGCGCACGCCCGCCACCCACATCGACCGGTCCAGGTGGATCTTCCAGGTGACGCTCTCCGGGGCGGCGGCGGTGGGCTGCATCCGTTCTCCTCCGGGCTGCGCGGGGGGGGTTCGCGCCTTGTGGCGGGCGGTGGTCCCACGATACGTCCGGGGTCCGGGCGCCGCCCCCGGCCCCCTCGGACGCCGTCCCGGCCGGTGGGGTGCGTGCGCGGCGCTCCGGAGGGGAGGGGCGGCCGAACCGTTCGCGGGGCCCGGCCCGCCCGCCGTTCAGGCGGAGCGCCCCCGCAGGTAGGCCAGGACCGCCTGGACCCTGCGGTGGACGTCCTCGTCCAGGGGCAGGTCCAGCTTGGCCAGGATGTTGCCCACGTGCTTGCCGACGGCGGCGTCGCTGACCACGAGCCTGCGGGCGATGGCCCCGTTGGAGTGCCCCTCCGCCATCAGCGCGAGCACCTCGCGCTCCCGGGGGGTGAGGCGTTCCAGCGGGTCGGACCGGCGGCGCAGCAGCTGGCGGACCACCTCGGGGTCGACGAAGGTCGCCCCGTCCACCACGCGCCGGAGCACGGACGCGAACTCCCGCACGTCCCCCACACGCTGTTTGAGCAGGTAGCCGACGCCCCGGCCGTCCCCCGAGTCCAGCAGGTCGGAGGCGTAGCTCAGCTCCACGTACTGGCTCAGGGCCACCACCGCGAGCCCGGGGTGCTCGGCGCGCAGCCGGACCGCGGCGCGCAGCCCCTCGTCGGTGAAGCCGGGGGGCATGCGGATGTCCGTGACGACGAGGCCGGGGCGGTGCTCGGCGACCGCGGCCAGGAGCGCCTCCCCGTCCCCGACCGCGGCGGCGACGGGGAAGCCGAAGCGCTCCAGGACCCCGGCCAGGCCCTCCCTGAGCAGCACGCCGTCCTCGGCGAGGACGGTCGGCACGGGGGTCAGGTCAGCGGGGTCGGGGGAATCGGTCCGCACGGCAGCTCCACTCGGATTCGGGTCGGTCCGCCCTGGGGGCTGGACAGCTCCATTGTGCCGCCCATGACGGCCACCCGGTCCGTGAGCCCGGTGAGGCCCGTTCCCCGGCCGGGCTCGGCCCCGCCCGCACCGTCGTCGGCGACCTCCACCACGAGGGTGTCCGGGGAACCGCCCGTCCCGGGCGGGACGGAGGCGCGCACGGTCACCGCCGTCGCCCCGGCGTGCTTGGCCACGTTGGTGAGCGCCTCGGCGACCACGAAGTAGGCGGTGCCCTCGACGTGGGCGGGCAGGCGGACCGGGACCGCGGCCTCCACGCGCGTGGGGACGGGGCAGCGGTCGGCCAACTCCTCCAGGGCGGCGGGCAGGCCGCGGTCGGTGAGGACCCTGGGATGGATGCCGCGCACCAGTTCGCGCAGTTCGTCGATGAGCTCGTCGGCGTTGGCCTGGGCGGCGGCCACGCGGCGGTCGGCCTCACTGCCCTCCTCCAGGTCCAGACGGGCCAGCCCCAGGTCCACGGACAGGGCGACGAGCCTCTGCTGCGCGCCGTCGTGCAGGTCGCGCTCGATGCGCCTGCGCTCGTACTCGAAGGCGTTGACCAGCCGTGCGCGGGACTCGGTGACCTGGCTGAGCTCGGCGCGGAGCTCGTCCTTGGGCGGCCCCACGAGCAGGGCGCGGGCGATGGCGAGGTGCGTCTGGGCGAGGACCGCCGAGGCGTAGAGCAGCACGACGAGGATGACCGGGGCGAGGAGCATGTAGGGCACGGCCTCCGCGGAGGAGGTGATCGTGACAAGGCCCAGGGAGACCTGGCCGCCCCGGGACTCCTGGGCGAGGAGCGGGCCCGTGGCGAAGACCGCCGCCGCGCTGATCAGGGAGCCCAGGACCAGGCAGACCAGGAGTGCGACGGGGACCAGGAGCACCGAGTAGGCGATCTCCCGCCAGGTCGCTCCTTCCGTCAGGCGGGTGCGGGCCCAGGCCCACAGGCCGGGTTCCGGCACACGGTGGCCGCTGGGGAAGGGCCCCCGCGTGATGAACACGAGGCGCCTGCGCTCCAGCGCCCCCAGGGGGAGGGCGATGAGCGGCGCGAAGACCAGGACCATGGCCAGGCCGCCCAGGAACCCGGCCGCCACGGGGCCGGTGGAGAGGGTGTCCCACGGCCTCCTCAGGAGCATCCCCCCGACGAGCGTCCACGGCAGGTAGACGGGCATGGCGACCACGGCCACCGCCAGGCCGACGAACACGGTGTTCGCGGAATGGGCCAGGGCGCGCCAGGGCCAGGCGGTGAGGAGGAAGCGGGGGCTCAGCAGGGCTGCCAGGAGTGTCCTCGGCTGCGCCTTCGTCGTGCGGGGCGTGGTCATGCCCCCACCGTAGGCAGCGGGCGCGGGGGCCGGAATCGGCCCCGCCCCCGGGCCTGGGGTGGGGCAGGACCCACCCGGGGCGTGCCCCCTTCTCCGGGCCCGCGTCCACCGGGCCTCCTCCCACCGCGCTTCCCCACCCGTGGAGCACGAACGGGCCGGGCGGCGCAGCTCAGGACGGTAGGGTGGGGCGACGTGAGCGCGAAACCTCTGATCCCCGATGTCCTGGCTGCCCGCTACGCCTCGGCGGAGCTGGCCCGGCTGTGGTCCCCCGAGTACAAGGTGGTCTCCGAGCGGCGGCTGTGGCTGGCCGTGCTGCGGGCCCAGTCGCGTCTGGGCGTCGACGTCCCCGACGGCGTCGTCCAGGACTACGAGAAGGTCCTGGAGCAGGTCGACCTGGCCTCGATCGCGGAGCGCGAGCGGGTCACCCGGCACGACGTGAAGGCCCGGATCGAGGAGTTCAACGCCCTCGCCGGCCACGAGCACGTGCACAAGGGCATGACCTCGCGCGACCTGACCGAGAACGTCGAGCAGCTGCAGGTGCGCGACAGCCTGCTGCTGGTGCGCGACCGCGTGGTGGCGCTGCTGGCCCGGCTCGGACGGCTGTCGGCCGAGTACGGCGGGACGGTGATGGCGGGCCGCTCCCACAACGTGGCGGCGCAGGCCACGACCCTGGGCAAGCGGTTCGCGTCGATCGCCGACGAGGTGCTGGTCGCCCACGGCCGGCTGGAGGAGCTGATCGCCCGCTACCCGCTGCGCGGGATCAAGGGGCCGGTGGGCACCGCGCAGGACATGCTGGACCTGCTGGGCGGCGACCGCGGGGCGCTGGCCGCCCTGGAGGACGAGGTGGCCGGGCACCTGGGCTTCGCGCACCGGTTCACGAGCGTGGGGCAGGTGTACCCCCGTTCGTTGGACTTCGAGGTGCTGACGGCGCTGGTGCAGCTGGCGGCGGGCCCGTCCTCGCTGGCCAAGACGATCCGGCTGATGGCCGGGCACGAGCTGGTGACCGAGGGGTTCGCCGAGGGCCAGGTCGGCTCGTCGGCCATGCCCCACAAGATGAACACGCGTTCGTGCGAGCGGGTCAACGGGCTGACCGTGGTCCTGCGCGGTTACGCGTCGATGGCCGGCGAGCTGGCCGGGGACCAGTGGAACGAGGGCGACGTGTCGTGCTCGGTGGTGCGCAGGGTGGCGCTGCCGGACGCGTTCTTCGCCTTCGACGGCCTGGTCGAGACGATGCTGACGGTGCTGGACGAGTTCGGCGCCTTCCCCGCTGTGGTCTCCGCCGAGCTGGACCGGTACCTGCCGTTCCTGGCCACGACCAAGATGCTGATGGCGGCCGTGCGCGCGGGCGTGGGCCGGGAGACGGCCCACGAGCTGATCAAGGAGCACGCGGTGGGTGCGGCCCTGGCGATGCGCCAGGAGGGCGCGGGCAACCGGCTCCTGGAGCGGCTGGGCGCGGACGAGCGCTTCCCGCTGGACCGTGCCGCGCTGGAGGAGCTGCTCGAGGACCGGATCACCTTCACGGGGGCCGCGGCCGACCAGGTCGCCTCCGTGGTGGCGCGGATCGACGGGATCGTGGCGGAGCGCCCGGAGGCCGCCGCCTACTCCCCCGGTTCGATCCTGTAGCCGTTCCGGCCCCGCGACGCGTCGCCGCGGGGCCGGCCGCCGGGCCCGGGACGGGGGCGCCGTCCCGGGCCCTCCGTGTGTCCTGGGCCCTCGCCCGTCCGGGGCCGCGTATGACGCAGTTCACTCGTGCTAACACTGGGTCCGAAAGTTAACGCCTATTACGGTGAGGGGACCAGACCGCCCGCGAACCCCCGGAGCCCCCGTGACCGACCCCTCCTCCTTCGGCACCGCCCTGTGGACCCTGCTGATCGTCGCCGCGCTCGTCGTCGCGCTGGGACTGGCCGCCGTGTCCGACATGGCCATGCGCCGCCGCGAGGACCGAGCCGCCCGGAACACCCCGGCGACCGGCCCGGGCTCCCGTTCCGCCTCCCACGCCCCCCGGGCGCCGCAGGCGGGCGCGACCGCGGGCGGCGCCCCCGACCGCGACGCCGCCGAACGCCGCTGACCGCAGCAGCACCTCCCGCGGGACGTCCGGTGCCCGCCCGCGGAGACCGTGACCGCGCAGCGCTCCGCCTCCCCTCGCTCGGCCGCCGGGCCCGTCGTGGACGCGCGCGCCGGTCCCGGGCCGGGCCCGGCCAAACGCCGTGATCACCGACGACACGAGCCGGCTGTCGGCCTCGGCCGTGCGGCCCGGGCGGCGGGCCGCCCACACGAACGCCGACGGCCGGCGGAGGGGCAGGGCCGTGCCCGGCAGCCCGGGGACCTGCCCACCGGGAGGCGCCTGCGCCTCCGCCGGCCCCGGCCCCGAGGGGAGCCGTCCTCAGCCCTGCGCCACCAGGCGGGCGAAGAGGCCGGGATCGGCGTTGCCTCCCGACACCACCGCCACGGTCGCCTCGGGCCGCCCGGGGACGGTGTCGATCCGGCCGGCGAGGAGGGCGGCGGCCGCCAGGGCCCCGCTGGGCTCGGCGACGACGCGGGCGCCGTGGGCCAGCACGCCGACGGCGCGGGCGATCTCGTCCTCGGTGACGGTGACGATCCCGTCGAGTCTGGCGGCGAGGTGCGCGAACGTGCGCTCGGAGAGGCCCACGCGGACGCCGTCGGCCATGGTGCGGCCGGTGCGCTCGGGCGGCCAGGTGACGGGGTGTCCCACGCTCAGGCTCTCGGCCGCGTCGGCGGCGAGCTCGGGTTCGACGCCGATGACGCGGACGCGGCGCGGGTGGACGGTCCAGGCCGCGGTGGACACCCCGGAGGCCAGCCCTCCCCCGCCCACGGGGACGACGACGGTGGTCACCTCGGGCGACTGCTCCAGGATCTCCAGGCCGACGGTGCCCTGCCCGGCGATGACGTCCGGGTCGTCGAAGGGCGGGATCAGCGCGAGCCCCTCGGTCCGGGCCAGGTCCCCGGCGACCGCCTCCCGCTCCCGGGGCGGCGCCATGACGACGCGGGCCCCGAGGGCGCGTATCCGGTCGACCTTGACCTCGGGCGCCCCCTCGGGGACCACGACGGTACAGGGCGCCCCGTGCCGGGCGGCGGCGAGGGCGAGGGCCTGTCCGTGGTTGCCGGAGGAGTGCGTGACCACGCCGGAACGGCGCTGCCCCGGGCCGAGCAGGGCGACGGCGTTGGTGGCGCCCCGGATCTTGAAGGCGCCCGTGGCCTGAAGGCTCTCGGGTTTGAGGAGGAAGTCCGCACCCGGGGGACCCGCCGTCAGGGGCGTGCGGACCACGTGGCCCTGGAGGCGGGTGGCTGCGGCGCGGACGTCGTCGGCGGTGACCAGTTCCATGCGCCGTGTATGCCCGTCGGCTGCGCCGGCACACGGCCGAGGCTGCATAATCGGAGCCGATGCGTACCGAATGGACCCCAGACGACCTGCCCGCACGGGCGTTCTACCAGCTGATGACCTCCGTGGTGGTGCCGCGCCCCATCGCGTGGGTCTCCACCACGTCCGGCGACGGCGTGGACAACCTGGCGCCGCACTCGTTCTTCACGATCTCCTGCACCGAGCCCCCGATCGTGCAGTTCACGTCGGTGCGGCGCAAGGACTCGCTGCGCAACGCGGAGGAGACCGGCGAGTTCGTGGTGAACCTGGCCCCGGAGGCGATGTGGGACCAGGTCAACGCCAGCGGCACCCCCTACCCGCCGGAGGTCGACGAGTTCGAGGCCCTGGGGATCGGGCGCGAGGCGAGCGTGTCGGTGCGTCCGCCGCGCGTGGCGGGGTCCCCGGTGGCGCTGGAGTGCACCCTGCACTCGACGCTGGGGCTGGGCGACTCCACGGTGGTGTTCGGAAGGGTCGTGCGTGTGGCCGTGCGCGAGGACGTGCTCGCGGACGGGCACCCGGACGTGGAGCTGATGCGCCCGTTGGCGCGGCTGGGCCGCAACGAGTGGTCGACGCTGGGCGAGGTGCGGGCGGTGGACCGCCTCCCCTACCGCCCCTGAGTGCGGGCGCGGAGGCGACCGGCCCCGGAAGAGCCGGTTCCGGGGCCGGCGGCTCCGCCCGGGCCGCCGGCGCGCCACCGGGGCCCCCGGCCCGAGGGGCCGGTCCGCGCTCCGGCCCGGGAGCGGTTCGGGGCGCGGCGTGCTGCGGCCGGTGTTCGGCGTTTCGCACGCCGGCGCCCCGCGCGGGTCGGAGCGCGGCGGTCCGGGCCCGCGGTCGCGGGCGGGGCCGGTCAGTCCTCGTGGCAGGCCACGAGGGGCTCGATGTTCACGCCCGGGTGGGTGGCGGTGAACCCGAAGCTGGTGGACTCCCCGGGATCGAGCTGCCCGTTGTGGGCGGAGTTGCGGGCCTCGAAGTGCGCGCCGTGGTTGACGAGGGTGGCGTTCCAGACGCTGGAGATCTCCTGGCGGTTGGCGAACACCCAGTCGACCATCCAGCCGTCGACGCCCTCCTCCCCCGCGGTGACCTCGACGTCCACCTGGAAGCCGTTGGACCACTGGTTGGTGACGGTGTACTCGGCCGTGCAGTGGTCACCGGGCGGGTCGGTGGGGCCGGGCGTCGGCTCCTCCGTGGGGTCCGGGGAGGGATCCGGGTCCGGGGAGGGGTCCGGGTCCGGTCCGGGGCCGGTGCCCGGGTCCTCGCCGAAGACCACGTCGGAGCAGTTGTAGAACGCCTCGGGGCTGTCGGAGCGCTCCCACACCACGTAGACGATGTGGCGCCCCTCCCTGTCCGGCAGGTCCACGTCCCAGTAGTACTCGGCTCCGGCGTCGCCGCCGCTGCGCAGCGGCGGGTCCGTCACCTCGTCGACGAGTTCCAGGTCGTCCCAGTTCAGCGCCTGCTCGGGGTCGAAGCCGTCCTCGGTGACGTAGGTGCGGAAGACCCCGGGGTGCGGGGCCCAGGCGTTGTGCCGGAACTCCACGGTGGTGTTCGGCTCCAGGGCCGTGGTGGGCCAGTCGGTGCGGGCCGCGTTGAAGGCCGCGAACCTGTCGGTGGGGCCGCACAGCTCGCCGTCGGCCACGACCTCCTGGTGGCGGCCGTCGGCGTCGCTGATGAGGTTGCCGAACCAGTTCCAGAACGGGTAGTCGCCGCCCTCGGCCAGGGCGTCGGCGCAGGCCTCGTTGGTGGGCCGGAGCGCGCCGCCGCCGGTGCCGCCGGTGGCGTCCTGGAAGCAGGCGTAGGTGCGGCTGGCCGGGTAGGTGAACGCTCCGTGGGCCTCGGCGGATTCGGGCAGGACGACGACGGCGGTGCCGACGGCGAGCCCGCCGAGCGCCGCTGCCAGGGCGATGGCGTTGCGTGACCTCATGGGCCACTCCTATCTCTGTGGGGGAGGCCCGGCCGCGCGGGGCGGCGCGGCCGGGGTTCTGTTCCGACCCTGTACGGGTCAGGCGGAGCAGGAGAGTGCGGGAGCGGAGAGGGTGCCGCCGTGGGTGCCGGTGAAGCCGAACGAGGTGGACTCGCCCGCGTCGAGCGCTCCGTTGTAGGGGGCGTTCACGGCGGTGACGGCGGATCCGCTGCTGGAGACGGTGGCGTTCCAGGCGTGGCCCACGGCCTCGCCCGCGCCGGCGGTCCAGGTGACGGTCCAGCCGGTGATGTCGGTCGCGGCGGTGACGGTCACCTCGCCCTGGAATCCGTCGTGCCACCGGTTGGTGACGCGGTACTCGGCCCCGCAGTCCCCGGCCGGGTCGGTGGGCTGTTCCGTGGGCGGGTCGGTGGGCTCCTCGGTCGGCGGGTCGGTGGGCTCGCCCGGGCCGCCGTAGACCGGGGCCTCGACGGAGGTCTCGGCGATGCCGTCGGGACCGTGGAAGATGCGCTCGCCCCAGGGGGTGAGGCTGTCGACGTCGAACCCCTCGACCATGTCGAGGTACTCCACGGGGGAACCGTTGCCGCTCCAGGACCAGCCGATGTAGCCCAGGCCCAGGCGCTCGGTGTGGGCCATGATGGCGTCCTCGTCGGGGTTGCCGTCGCTGTGGTCGATGCCGAACTCGCCGACGATCAGCGGCAGGCCGGCGTCGGTGAAGTGCTCCAGGTAGGAGACCACCGTGGACTCCTGCTGGTAGACCCCGTACATGTGGACGGAGAACACCGTGTTGGCGTCGGGGTCGGCGTCGAAGACGCCCTGGGCGTTGTCGCGCATGGTCCCCGACCAGTCCTGGCCCCAGTTGGGCGCGTCCACGACCAGGGTGTGGTCGAACCCGGCGTCGCGCAGCCGGTTGATCGCCTCGCCGGTGGCGGAGGCCCAGTTCTGGTTGGTGGCGGCGTCGTTGCCGAAGGGCTCGTTGCCGATGTTGACGAGGACGTGGTCCTCCTCCCCCTCGACGGCGTCCTGGACGCGCAGCCAGTAGTCGACGGCCTGGTCCAGGGTGGCCGCTCCGTCCTGGTCGCCGTAGCCGGTGGTGTCGTGCACCTCCAGCATGCAGATCAGCCGGTTGGCCTTGCAGTCGGCCACGACGGCGGCGACGTCGGCGGCGCTGTTCTCGGTCCAGCGCTGCCCGCTGCTGAGGACGACGCGGACGGTGTTGGCGCCCAGGGACTTGATGTCGGCGAGGGCGCCGGTCTCCTGTGGGTACCAGGTGTGGGCGTGGCTGACGCCCCGGATGACGAAGTCGTTCCCGGCGGCGTCGACGAGTCGGCCGTCGCTGACCCGGAACCCGGTGTCGGCGTGGGCCGGCGCGGTGTGGACGAGGAGTGCGGTGACGAGGCTGAGGACCGCCCCGAGGGCGATGAGCAGGCGTGTGGCCATGGGGTCTCCAGTGGTGGGGGGTGTGTCGCGGAGGGGTCCGGGCGCCACCGGCCCGAGGAGGGGCGGGCCGGTGGCGGTCGGTGGGCGCCGGCCGGGGGCCGCCGTGGGAGGCGGCCCCGGTCCCCGGTGCCCGGTCGTGGGGCGGACCCGCGGGGGTCAGGTCCCGGTGCAGACGGGTTGCGGTGCGGAGACGGTCCCCTCGTGGGTGCCGGTGAGGCCGAACGAGGTGGACCGGCCTGCCGCGACCCTGGCGTTGTGGACGGCGTTCACGGCGGTGACGGCGGACCCGCTGCTGGAGACGGAGGCGTTCCAGGCGTGGCCGACGCGTTCACCTCCGCCGAAGTCCCAGGTCACGGTCCATCCGTCGAGGTCCCTGCCGGCGGTGACGGTCACCTCGGCCTGGAAGCCGTTCGGCCACTGGTTGGTGACGCGGTACTCGGCCTCGCAGTCCCCGGCCGGGTCGGTGGGCTCCTCCGTGGGCGGGTCGGTCGGCTGTGGGCCCGGGGTGCCCCCGAGGGCCTCGTGGACCGCCCAGTAGGCGGGTTTGGGCTGATAGGACTCGTCGATGGGCAGGGCCGCGCCCTGGCCGTCGAAGTGGTCGGGGACCCAGGAGTAGGCGTCGGTGACGCCCCAGACGGTCACGCCCGTGCAGCCGTCGACCTCCAGGCAGGTGGTCACGACCTCCCGGTAGTCGTCCGCCTGCCGCTCCAGGTCGGCCTGGCTCGCGGGGACGTTCATCCGGATGTCGAGCTCGGTGATCCGCACCTTCAACCCGAGGTCCGTGAACCGCTCGATGTTCTGGCGCATGCTGGCGGGGACCTGTCCGACGATCAGGTGGCTCTGGAAGCCGATCCCGTCCAGGGGGACGCCCTGGTCCAGCAGGTCGACGACCAGGTCGTAGTAGGCGTCGCTCTTGGCGTTGACGCCGTCGATGCTGTAGTCGTTGATGTACAGCTCCGCCGCGGGGTCGGCCGCCCTGGCCATGCGCAGGGACTCGGCGACGAAGTCCTCCCCCAGGGTGCGGTGGAAGACCGAGTCCCGGAACCGCGCGTCGTCCCCGATGGGCTCGTTGACGACGTCCCAGGTGTCGATCCGCCCGGCGTAGCGGCCCATGGTCGTGCTGATGTGGTCGTCCATGACGGCCAGCAGCTCGTCGGCCGTGAAACCGCCGCCGGACACCCACGAGGGCAGCTGGCTGTGCCAGACCAGGGTGTGTCCGTGGACGTCCTGGCCGTTGGCCTCGGCGAAGTCCACGACCCGGTCGGCGCCGGCCCACGAGTACTGGCCCCGCTGCGGTTGGACCGCCTCCCACTTGAGGTCGTTCTCGTGGGTGACGGAGTTGAACTCGGCGGAGGCGGTCTCCGCGTACTGGGCCTCTCCGAGGCGGTGGGACGCGAGGGCGGTGCCCATGAACACGCCCCGCTGGTCGGCCAGGTCCCGGAGGGTCTCCTCCTGCGCTGTCTGGGCCGGCGGCTCCTCCTGCCCGTGGGCGGAGGCCGCGAAGCCCCCGGCGAGCAGGCCCGCCGCGAGGACGGTCGCGGCGACGGCCCCGGCACGGCGGCGCGCGTGCCCCGTGTTCTCCGACATGGTGTCTCCTACCTTTCCACGATGTGGCGTTGCGGGATGGGGGGCCGGGCGCCCGTGGCGCCCGGCCCCGAGGTGGTCCGTCCGTGCCTATCCCGCGCCCTCACCGCCCTCCCCGGCCGCGCCGCCGAACAGCTCGCCGTGGGTGGCGAGCGCGGTGGCCACGTCGACCTGCGCCCAGAAGCGGTGGTAGGTGAACTCGGGTGCCTCTCCCCCGTCCAGGTAGGCCTGGACCTGCGGCCAGTCCTCGTCCTGCTCGTAGAAGGAGCGGATGGAGGCGAACGTGGAGTCGGAGTCGATCACGTCGCCGTTGGGCATCTGCCCGGTCCAGCCGTCGGGGACGTAGAGCCCGCCGTTCGGGGAGTCGAACGGGTCGTCGAAGCGCTCGTAGTCCGCCCTGGTCTCGGGGACGGCGACGCCCAGGTCGTCCTGGTGGACAAGCAGCGCGTCGAGCAGGCCCTCGGCGGTCTCCTGGGAGGCGGTGTCGCCGGTGGCGGCGGCGTAGTGCATCAGGGTCTTGGCCAGGCCGGCGGCGATGCCGACGTCCTGGTTGTGCGAGACGACCTCGACGCTCAGGTCCGGGTTGCCCGTGGGCTCACCGGTCCAGTCGTCGGGGGCGCCGCTCCACTCCATGTCGGCCGGGACGGCGAAGTCGCCGCCCTCGCCGACGGTGGTGTTGGCGATGGCCCAGGGCACCCAGGAGTCGAGGATGTCCCCGGCGCGCTCGTCCCCGCTGATGCGGTAGTACTCGGCCACGCGCTCGATGTCCCAGACCTGGAAGCCGAACCACCGGTTCGAGGGCGGGTCGTGCCAGACCGGTTTCTCGTCGTAGAACATGCCGTAGAAGGTGGGCGTGTCCGCGGGGGGCTGCGCGTAGGTGCCCTCCCAGCTGTTGGTCGCGCCGCCGGCGATGCCGCCGTCGGAGGACTGGAGCCACTGGAGGAACTCCAGCTGGCGGTCGAGGCTGGTGCCCCAGTCGTCGGCCCCGGTGGCCGACTGCGGCCGGAGCTCGTCGACCTCCGAGAGCGCGTAGGCGGCCATCACGTTCTGGTAGCCCTGGTGGGCGGAGGATCCGCCGATGCGCCAGGCCCAGGGGTACTGGGCGCTCTCCAGGGCGCCGCCCCAGGAGTAGTACCAGGCCATGAGGTAGTGCGCGGAGTCCTTGCCCGTTCCGGGCGGGCAGGACTGGGCGCCGACGCAGTCGCCGACCTCCTTGAAGTACTTGTCGAACATCGCGTAGCGCAGGTAGTCGCCCATCATCGCCGCGTTGGAGACGTTCTCCGCGATGGCGGACTCGTTGCCCTGCTCGCTCGCCCACTCGTGCGCGAGGTAGGCGACCTGGACGGCGCGCGCGTCGGCGTCGGGGGCGTTGGTGTAGCGCCACTGCTCCGAGGCCTGCGGGTCGTCGACGAACAGGTTGAGGTAGCCGGTGCCGTCGTCGCCGCCGTGCGCGAACGTCTCGCAGGAGGGGTGGGGCACGGTCTCCCAGACCGACTCGTTGGAGCCGCGCTGGAAGGTGTTGATGTAGGCGGGGGCCTCGTCGCTGCCGTCGCCGCAGAACCCGTAGCCGTACGTGTTGTCCACGTCCAGCAGCCAGTGCATGCCGTAGACCTCGTCGGTCCCGTAGGTGCTGCTGAGCTCGGCCGCGAGGGGGTCCTGTCCGGCCTCCACCCCCTGGTCGAGCGGCATCGGGTAGTCGCTGGGATCCAGGGACTCGGGGATGTAGGTGGCCGGCGACGAGGGGTCGTAGGCGCCGTTGGTGGGCTGGTCGGCGGTCCCGGGGATGATGAAGGCCTCCATGGAGGCCCAGGCGTCGTTGAACGGCTGCCAGTCGCCGGAGACGCGCCCGTAGGTCGCCTCCAGCCACAGGTAGTAGCTGAAGGCCTCCGAGGTGGTGGCGTGCCCGTGGTCGGGCGCCTCCACGATCAGGGTCTCCACGGAGTGGTAGGGGACGAGGAGGCCGTCGAACTCGCGGAAGTAGCCGCTGGACGGGTCCTTGATCTTGTCGTACTGCTCCAGGAAGGAGGCCTCGTACTCGGTGATCTCCGGGTTCTCGGCCAGGAGCGCGTCGGCCACGGGCGTGTACTCGTAGGTGGAGGCGGGCTCGGCGGGCCCGGCCTGGGCGGAGGGGGCCACCGTGAAGGTGGCCGCCACGAGTGCGGCGCTCACGGCCGCGGGGAGGGGCCACCGCCGTCTGTGGCGGCGGGTTGCGGGTCGGTCGGTCACATCGTTCTCCTCGGAGGGTGCCCCGCAGGGGCCTCTCCGGTGCCGCGGAGCAGGGGCGCGGCGCCCCGGGCGGTGCGTCGGCCGGGGTGTGGCGGCGCCTCGGCGGGGGCAGCGGGGGGCCGAGACAGGGGGCTTGTGCGGGCCTTGAGGACGGGGGGCGCTGGCCGCGGCGGCGTCGGCGTCGACGGTGCGGGGCCATGGGGGGCGCGGTGTCCGCGCCGGTCTCGCTAGCGGTGCCTTCCGGTGCCCAGGGGGACCCGATCCCTTTTCGGGAGCGCTCCCATGAGCAGTGCCGAAAAGTTAACACCATTGATAAGCGCCTGCAATGGGGTCAACCAGAGGAATCCGGCCCAGGATTCGTGATCTACGGGGCTTTTCGGACAGACAGTGGGAAGCGTGCCCGAAGGAGGGACCGGAGACCGCCGGACCCTCCGTCCCGGGGCCCGTCGGAGCCGGGACGGGACCGGCCCCCGCTCCCGCTCCGGAACGCGCGCGACCGACGCGCCCCGGCCCCCGGAGCGTTTCGGTCCGCCGCGGCGGTCAGCCCTCGGCCACCGGCCAGTCGACCAGGGTGACGGGCTCGTCGCCGAGCACCCACGCGTCGTGGTTCGGCGGCAGGCACACGACCTGTCCGGCGCGCACCTCGCCCTCCGTGCCGTCGTCCATCTGCCAGCGCAGGGCGCCCGAGACGACGTAGGCGCGGTGGTTCGCCATGCACTTCGCGGTACCCCTGGACTCGGCCATGTCCACCGTCCAGCGCCAACCGGGCCGCAGGGTCATCCGGACGGCGGTGTGGCCGCCCACCCGCAGTGCCTCCGTGCGGGCCCGGTCGAGGACCTCGGTCTCCTCCGCCCGGGCGAAGTCGCCCGTCTCCGGCCGCGGGGCCGCGGGCTCGTCCCAGGCCTGCACCGTGGACTGGTGGGAGATCCGCCCGTCCCTCAGGTCGAGCATGGTCATGCTCATGACCCGGGTGCCGTCGGGGTAGGAGCAGCGCTCGGTGTAGGCGGCGTGGTCGGCGTCCACCACGCAGTCGAGGACCTCGTGGGTCATGTCGCGCGAGAAGACCTCGCGCAGGGCCGGCGCGATGGCGGCCTTCCCGTGCAGGACCGCCGGCCTGCTGGGCTGAGCCCTCTTGTCGATCATCTCCATCTCGGCGTCGTCCGCGAACAGCGCGAGCATCGCGTCGGCGTCCGCCGACTCGACGGCGCGCGTCAGCGCCCCGCTGTCGAACCGGGGGTCCGTCTCGGTACGGGTGGACATCGTCCGGCCCTCCCCTCCCTGCCCGGGCGGCCAACCCTTGACCGGTCGGGCTCTCTACCCAGTCTGCGCCCGGTCCGGGTCCCGCTTGCGTCAAGACGGGGCCATCTCTGCACATGCCGGCGGAGGCCCCGGGCGCCGCCCCCTGCTGTCGGGGGCCGCCGTCCCCGTCCCCGTCCCCGGCCGCGGGGCACGGGGCCGCGTTGCCGTCACACGACCAGGTCGGCCGCGGGCGCGGGCAGCGTCGGCAGGAACGGGGCCGCGGACGCGGCGTCGCCGCCGCTCCAGTCCATGGCGAGGATCTGGGCGAGGCTGCGCCGACCGGTCACGGCGCGGGCGAGCTCGAAGGCCGTGCCCCTGAGGGTGAGCACGGCGCCCTCGCCGAGCGCCCACTCCTGGCCGGTGTCGGTCGCGACCACGCGCACCGGCGGGAGCTGCGCCGACCATCCCCCGGCCAGGCCGCCCAGCGGGAAGTCCGCGAGCTGGTCGGCGTCCTCGGTCTGCGCGGGCAGGCCGAGGGCGCCCCGGACGTCGTTCTCGTGGTGCCACACGTCCAGGGCGGGCAGGCTGTGGCGCCTGCGCCTCCGGGCGGTGAGGAGTTCCAGCAGGGCCGGGGTCGTGCGGGTCCACTCGGCGAGGACGGCCTCGAGGCCGTGGCCCTCCCGGTCGGCGACCTGGCGCGCGGTGACCTCGTCGCCGGCCGGAGGGGTGACGTCGCCGTGCACCACGTCGGCGCAGAGCCCGGCGAGGTGGGCGTAGACCTGCCTGACGGTCCAGTCGGGGCAGGCGGGCACGACGGTGCCGAGCTGCTCCCCGTCAAGGGTGGCGGCAAGGTCGAGCAGGCGGTTCTGACACGTCTCGTAGATGCGCGCGGAGTCCATCCCCCGAGCCTAACTAACAGCGTTAGGCCAGGGTGGGGCCGCCCCCGGGGAGGGCGGTCCCCGCGGACGCCTCCCGGGTGCGGCTCCGGGGAGCGGGGGCCGCGGCGCCCCTACCCGCCCGACGTGCACTGCTCGCTGCCTCGACCTGCCCGCCGCCCAGCTCGGCGGAGATGCGCGCGGCCACCGCGGCCACCTCCGGCCCCAGCCTGCGCACCTCGACCACCGGCAGACGGCTCACGAGGGAGGAGACGCTGATCGCCGCCACGGGGTCGCGGTTGTGGTCGAACACCGGTGCGGCGACGCAGCGGACCTCGGGCTCGTTCTCCCGGTCGTCGATGGCGTAGCCGCGCTCGCGCACCCGGCGCAGCTCCCCGGCGAGGACCGCCGGATCGGTCACCGTCCTCGCGGTGACCGCAGGGAGGCCCGCCGCCACCACGTCCTCCACGAGGTCGTCCGGACAGAACGCGAGGATCGCCCTGCCCACCGCGGTGCGGTAGGCGGGCATCCTCGCGCCGATCCGCGAGGCCATCCGGACCGTGGCCGTGTTCTCCACCTTGTCCACGTAGACGACGTCGTGGCCGTCCAGCAGCACCAGGTGGCAGGTGTGCCCGGTGCGCCTCATGAGGTCGCGCAGGTGGTCCGAGGCGACCGAGCGCAGCTCCATGTCGTCCAGGTAGGCCTGCCACAGGGTGAGGGCGGCCGTGCCCAGGCGGAACCGTCCGCTGCGCGGGTCACGGGTGAGCAGGCCGTACTCCACCAGCGGCACGGACAGGCGCAGCACCGTGCTCTTGTTCACCCCCACGTTCTCGGCCACCTCGGTGAGGGTCGCGCCGCCGCTCCCGGCCGGGCTCGCCCGGACGAAGTCCACGATGGCCAGCGCGCGGCGCAGCGACGCCGACGAGTTGCGCCGGGGCGCCGGGGCCCGGTTCACCCCTTCACCGCCCCTCCCAGCCCCGAGGCGAGGCGGTGCTGCACGAACAGGAAGAACACCAGGACGGGGATCGTCATCAGGACCGAGCCCGCCATGATGCCGCCCCAGTCGTTCTGGTCCGGCTTGAAGAGCGACAGCAGGGCGATCGGCAGCGTCTGGTTCTCCTGCGCCGAGATGATGAAGGTCCGGGCGAACAGGAAGTCGTTCCACGTCATGATGAACGAGAAGATACTGCAGGCCACCACGCCCGGGGCCACGAGGGGGAAGAGCACCCGGGTGACGAAGGCGAGGCTTCCGGCGCCGTCCAGCCAGGCCGCCTCCTCCAGCTCCCGGGGGACCGCCGAGACGAAGCTGCGCAGCATCCAGATCGCCAGCGGCAGGGCGAACGCCGTGTGCACCAGCATGAGCGATCCCAGGTGGTTCAGGCCCAGTTCGGGGACCCCCTGGCCCACGGCGCGCATGAGGAAGAACAGCGGGATGGTCAGCGCCTCCACCGGGACCATCTGCGCCACCAGCACCATGACGAGCAGAGTGGTGCGGAGCCGGAAGCGGTAGCGGGTGAGCGCCACCGCGGCCAGGAACGCGCAGAGGGTCGAGGCGGTCACGACCACGACCGCCACCAGCGCGCTGTTCAGCAGGTACTGGCCGAACCCGTCGACCGTGAGCACCCGTCGGAACGAGTCCAGGGACGGGGTGAGGGTGTAGGGCGTGGTGTCGCCGGCCTCCAGTTCGGCGCGCGGCCTGAGCGCCGAGAGCAGCATCCAGTAGAGCGGCAGGGCGACGACCAGCGCGACGAGCAGTCCCGCGATGTCGTTCCTGAGTCGGCGGAGCGTCACAGGACCTCCCCTTGGCGGCGCAGGGCGCGCAGGTAGACGAGCGTGATCAGGAGGAGCAGCAGCGTGGTGATCACGCCGATGGCGGAGCCGAGCCCGTACTGGCCCGAGGCGAACGCCTTCTGGTACGCGTAGACGTTGAGCACGAGGTTCTGTCCGGCGATCCCGCCGCCCCCGGTCATGACGTAGATCTGCGTGAAGATCTTGAAGTCCCAGATGATCGACTGGATGGTCACGATGGTCACGGCCGGGCGCAGGATCGGCAGCATCACCGACCAGGCGATCCGGGACGTGGAGGCGCCGTCCAGACGCGCGGCCTCGACGACCTCCCCGGGGATGGCCCGGATGCCGGCGTAGAGGGTGACCATGACGAACGGGAACGAGCACCACACCACCTGCGCGCCGACGAGGCCGAAGGCCGACCACTTGTCGTAGGTCCAGGAGTGCCCGGCGAACTCGGTCAGGCCCAGCCCGGCGAGCGCCTGGTTGACCGGGCCGAGGGTGGGGTCGAACAGCAGGAGCCAGACCGCGCTGCCGGTGACGGCGGGCGTCGCCCAGGCCCCGAGTGCGGCGAGGAAGAGCAGGGTGCGCACCCAGGGGGTCAGCCGGGTGGCGAGCACGGCCAGCGCTCCGCCCACGGCGAGCGTGCCCGCGACGCACGCCGCGGCGAAGCCGACCGTGTTGAGCAGCACCTCCCAGAACTGGGCGTCCGCCAGCAGTTCACGGTAGTTCTGCCAGCCGACGAAGCGCAGGGGCTCGGCGCCCGTGACCTGGGGCTGGCGGTAGTCGAAGAAGGAGACGAGCACCAGCTGGTAGAGCGGGTAGACGAGCATCCCGCCCAGCACCACCGCGGCGGGCACCAGGTACATCCAGGGTTCGACCCTTCGGCTCCGGTTGCCGGAGGGTCCGCCGGTCGGGCGGCGGCGCAGAGCTGTCCGGTTGTCCATGTCGGCGCGTCACCCCCGCCCGAAGGCGTCGTCGAGGGCCCGCGCGGCCTCGTCCGCGGCCTGGTCGACCGAGGCGTCCCCCGCGGCCAGGCGCTGCACCATGGCCGGCAGGATGCCCTCGGCGTCGACGGTCGCCCAGGAGGGGGTGACCGGGACGAACCGGGTGCCCGCGTCGATGGTCTCGACGAAGGGGGCGATCTCGTCGTCGGAGGCGGCCAGCCCCGCCCGGACGTCGGTGAAGACGGGCAGGTTGCCCATGGCCTCGTACATGCGCAGCTGGTACTCCTTTCCGGCCAGCAGCTTCACGAACTCCACGGAGAGCGTGCGCCGCTGGGTTCCGGCGAGGACGCCGAGGTTGTTGCCCCCGGCGAAGGCCGGGGCGATGCTGCCGGGCTCGGTGCCCGGGAGCGGTACGACCGCGGCGTCGTCGGCGATGTCGCTGGCGCGCACCGCGTTGAGGTTGAAGTTGCCCCCGATGGTCATCGCGGCGCTGCCGGCCACGAAGTTCTGCACGGAGGCGTCCCCTCGCATCTCCGAGCAGGTCTGGGGCGGGCACACGTCGTCGGAGAGGATCTGCCCGTACAGCTCCAGGCCCTCCTTGGCCTCGGCGGAGTCGATGGTCGCGGTGTAGGAGTCGCCGTCGGGTTCGGCGATGTCGCCGCCGTGCGCCCAGACGAACGGCATCATCGCGTAGGTGTAGGCGCCGCCGGCGGAGACGCCCAGCATCCGCGGGTCGTCCTCGCGCACCGCCCGGCCGGTCTCCACGACCTCCTGCAGGGTCCGGGGGACCTCCAGCCCGAGGTCCCCGAGGACGTCGGTGCGGTAGTAGAGGGCGCGCACGCCGAGGAACCAGGGCACGCCGTAGTCGGCGCCGTCGACCCGTGCGGTGGCCGCGACGTCGTCGGAGATGTCCGCGCGGGGCTCCCAGTCGGCCAGGTCCTCGGTGAGGTCGGCCAGGCCCGCGGACTCCACGTACCCGGCCAGGTCGGTGTTGCCGTACTCGGCGACGTCGGGGGCGGAGGCGGGGTCGAGGAAGGCGCCCTGGAAGCGCTCCGCGCGGGTCTCCACCGGGATGTACTGGACCTCGACCTCGACCCCGTCGTGCGCGGCCTCGAATTCCTCCACCGCCGCCGCCACGACCCGTTCCTTGGGTGCCTGGTCGACCTCGGAGAACAGCCAGACGCGGAGGGTTCCCTCCGTCTCGTCGACACCGGAGGCGGCGCCGCTGGTCTGGAGGGGCGCGCACGCGGAGACAAGGGCGGCAAGCCCGAGGAGCGCGCAGGCGCGCGCGGGTCCTGAGAATCGCATCGGTACTCCCTCACCAGGCCGGTGGGGTGGGGTCGGTGGGGACCGACAGCCTGGTGGAGTGACCGTAGTCACTCGGTCCGACTCCGTTGAAGGGAGGAGTGCCAATGTTGTGCAGGGCACAACGGAGGCGCGCAGTGCAGTGCACTGCGCGCCGTGGATCGGCCCCGGTCGGGCGTGTTCGGGGTGCGGCGGGGGGTCAGGTTCCCAGGCCGGACATCAGTTCCGCGAACGACGTGGGCTCCTCGTAGGGGTCGTCGGCCCCGGGGGCGTGGTCGGCCGCGAGCAGGGCCAGCTGCCGTGCGGCGCGGTCGACGCGCTCGGACAGCTCCCGACCGCCGCCGCCTCCCGCCCCCCAGTCCTCCGAGGCCGCGTACACGCCGGTCGGCACGACCACGGAGCGGGTGTAGGCGAACATCGGGCGCAGGGCGTGCTCCAGCACCAGCGAGTGGCGCGGGCTGCCGCCGGTCGCGGCGACGAGCACCGGCGTCCCGTCCAGGGCCTCGGGCTCGACGATGTCGAAGAACGACTTGAACAGGCCGCTGTAGGAGGCGTTGAACACGGGGGTGACGGCGATGACGCCGTCGGCGGCGGCGATGTCCTCCAGGACCCCGGGGAGCTCCCCGGTGGGCACCCGGGTCGTCATGGCGTTCATGATGTCGTGGGCCAGGTCGCGCAGCTCCACGACCCGGGTCTCGGCCTTCTCCCCCCGGTCGGCCAGCGAGGCCTCGGTGGCGGCGGTGAGCCGGTCGGCCAGCAGCCGGGTGGAGGACGGGGTGCTCAGCCCCGCCGACACGGTGACGATCCTTCGGGTGCTCATGCCTGGCCTCCACGCGAAAGGTTTTCTAAGAAGAAGTTTCCTGGAAAGGATAACACTCGGAACGTCCGGCCCCCGGGGCCTATTCCCCGTGACCGGTCGGCCGAGCTCCCCGGGAACGCATGAGTTTCCCCCGCACCACCTGGGGGAACGCCCCGGCGCCCGTACGGCTCACGTGTAGGGCCCTTCCCTGCGGCTATGTGCCTGGGAGGAGACGTCCCCTAGCGCGGAGGAAACGTCACATGAACGCACGCACCAGACCGTCGAGCGTCACCGCGGTCCTCGTCCTGCTGATCCTGATCACCCTCTACCAGCTCGGAGCCGGCGGGCTCGCCCTCCTCGGCGGGTTCGCCGCGCAGGCCGCGCCCTCGATGCCGACCGCGACCGAGGTCCCGCCCTGGGCCATCTTCGTGGCCGCCGCCGTGGCCCTCGTGTACGGGGCCGCCTCGCTGGCGCTCACCGTCATGGTCGCCCGGGGCCGTCCCGCGGCGCGGCCCGCGGCCCTGGGCGTCAACGCCGTCTACGGCGTGGGCATCCTCGCCCTGGCCTTCACCCCGGTCGCGGGGCTCCCGGAGCTCGTCGCCGCCGCGTTCGCCTTCACCGTGATCGCGCTGCTCTACTCCGGGGGCGCCAGGGCGTACTTCGCCGGGAGCGCCTCCCCGGCGGCGCCGGGCACCCTCGCCTGACACCCGCTCCGGGGTGCGGGGCGCACCCGCACCCCGGGCCGGGCGGGCCGGGGCTCAGGCGCGGCCGGTCTGCGCACCCTTGTCGCCCCCGGCGGCCTTGGCCGCCAGCAGGGAGGCGTGGGTCGGGGCGTCGGGGACGTGGGCGGGCCGCCCGGCCGCGAACTCCTTGCGCAGCACCGGGACGACCTCCTCGCCGAGCAGGTCCAGCTGCTCCAGGACCGTCTTCAGCGGCAGGCCGGCGTGGTCCATGAGGAAGAGCTGGCGCTGGTAGTGGCCGAAGGAGTCCCGGAAGGTCAGGGTGCGGTCGATGACCTCCTGCGGGCTTCCCACGGTCAGCGGGGTCTCGCGGGTGAACTCCTCCAGGCTGGGCCCGCCGCCGTAGACGGGGGCGTTGTCGAAGTAGGGGCGGAACTCCTTGACCGCGTCCTGGGAGTTCTTGCGCATGAAGACCTGCCCGCCGAGGCCGACGACGGCCTGGTCGGCCTTGCCGTGGCCGTAGTGCTCGAAGCGGCGCCGGTACAGGGAGATCAGCTTCTTGGTGTGCGTGGCCGGCCAGAAGATGTTGTTGTGGAAGAAGCCGTCACCGTAGTACGCGGCCTGCTCGGCGATCTCCGGGCTGCGGATCGAGCCGTGCCAGACGAAAGGCGGCACCCCGTCCAGGGGCCGGGGCGTGGAGGTGAAGCCCTGGAGGGGGGTGCGGAACTTGCCCTCCCAGTCGACGACGTCCTCCCTCCACAGGCGGTGGAGCAGGTTGTAGTTCTCCAGCGCCAGCGGGATGCCCTGGCGGATGTCCTGGCCGAACCAGGGGTAGACGGGGCCGGTGTTGCCGCGGCCCATCATCAGGTCCACCCGGCCGTCGGCCAGGTGCTGCAGCATCGCGAAGTCCTCGGAGATCTTCACCGGGTCGTTGGTGGTGATCAGCGTGGTGGAGGTGGACAGGATCAGCTTCTCGGTCCGCGCCGCGATGTAGCCGAGCATCGTCGTCGGGGAGGACGCCACGAACGGCGGGTTGTGGTGCTCTCCGGTGGCGAAGACGTCGAGGCCGACCTCCTCCGCCTTGAGCGCGATCGCGACCATCGCCTTGACCCGCTCGGCCTCGGTCGGCGTGCGTCCCGTCGTCGGGTCGGTGGTCACGTCGCTGACTGAGAAGATTCCGAACTGCATGGCCTGCTCCCCGATATTGTTTCCTGAGAAGTAATTTCCTATGAAGGTATCACGGGGAACGGGTGGGGCGACACAGGTATTCCCCGGCGCTCCGGAGCGGAGGGCGTGGACGGCGGCGCCCCCGAAGGACCGCCGCCCCGGGGTCCGGGGCGCCCCGTGCGGGAGGAGGGGTCCCCTCGGTTCATGGGTCCCCTCCCCCGGCCCCGACGGCCCCGCTCCCTCACCCCGGGGAGGCGCTCCGGGCGGCGGCCCCGGGTTCCGCCTGCGGGGAACCGCCGGCCATGGCGACCTCGACCCCCTCCCTGGTGCCCCAGCGGGTGATCCGCCTGCAGGTCAGCATCGCGTAGAGGTACAGGGGCCGCAGCACCAGGAGCCTCCACACCGCGGCCGCGGGGGAGACCAGGTACAGCAGGAGCAGGTAGCCCGCCGACTCGTCGCTCCTGCGCACGGTGAACAGGCGCAGCGCCATGATGTAGTTGATCGCCAGGCCGATCACGAGTGCGGCGACCGCGATGGACCTCCACTGTTCGCGCAGGCCCTCGTCGCACAGCACGAGCAGCGGAACCGCGTAGGCCACGAGCATGTGCAGGTACTCGGTCACCGTCCCCCAGAACACCACGCCGCGCAGCGGCATGTACCTCAGCCACCACAGGTGCCGCACCGTCGTCCCCCTCATCCAGCGCAGCTGCTGGCCGAAGTAGTGGCGCGGGCGCTCCGGGACGAGGGTGAAGACGATCGCGGACGGCTGGTGGACGGTGTCGCCCTTGAGCAGGGCGTAGAAGGTGAGCATGGAGTCGTCGTTCATCTGCATGGGACGGCCCCAGAAGTGCTCGTTCTCGTAGGCCCCCGCGCTCTCGCGGACCGTCTGCGCCCGGTAGAAGGCCAGGGTGCCGGAGTTGATCGTCACCCGGCGCAGGACCGACTGGGCGCTGCGCAGGCCCCGGGTGAACGGCAGGTAGAGCACACAGGTGAGCCTGGTGAGCAGGTTGGCGTCCCTGTTGAGCACCAGGACGTGGCCCGCCACCGACTGCACCCGCGGATCGGCGAAGGGCGCGAGGCCCTCCCTCACGGCGTGGCGGTCGAGCACCGAGTCGCTGTCGAGGGTGACGAAGACGTCGGCGTCGTCCTCGGCGAGCACGTGCATCTGGGCGAAGCGCTTGCCGCGGTTGGCGGTGCGGTCCCAGGTGGCCTCCACCCCGAGGCCGGCGGCCCGGGCGAGGAACGCGTCGCGGATGCCGCCGTAGTCCACGGGCTCCCCGTCGGCGTCCACGGAGCCGTCGTCGACGACCCGCACACGGTCCACCGCGCGGCTCTGCGCGAGGACCGAGTCCAGGCACGCGCGCAGGACCAGCGGGTCCTCGTTGTAGACGGGGACCTGGACCGTCACGGTCAGGGAGTCGAGCGCCACCTGTTCGTCGGCGGTCGCGCGGACGGGCCTCTCCAGCCAGGCGAAGGGCGCCCACCACAGGAGCAGGAACGAGGCGAGCCACACCATGGCCAGGCTCGCCCGGGGTTCGTGGAACCCGCCGACCGCGCCGACCACGTGGGCCATGCCCCACACGGTGAACGCGGCGAACGCGAGCATCCCCAGGAACGCCATCGCGCCGGGGCGCGCGGTCCTGGCGGTGGGCAGGACCGGGTCATGCGGCGGCCGGGTCCGGCCCCCGGACCGGTCCGCGTCGCGGAAAGTGAGGGTCATCGCTCCAGCGGCCCCCTGTTCCGGCGGAAGGAGACGCGGACGAGCAGCGCTCCGGCGACGACCAGGACGAGGCCGACGACGACCAGCCAGAGGTAGCCGGCGGCGAACCCCGTCGCCGCGAGCGTCGCTCCGGAACCTGTGGAGTATCCGTAGGGCATGTGGGCTTCCTCGGGATCGGGTGACTTTACGTCACATGTCTCCCACGGAACGTCCTCGCCCCCAAAAGAGAAAGGCCAATTTCACGCAAAGACCGGGGCATGGTTCGCGAACCGCTCCGCCGGGGGTGGGGACACCGGAGCGTGCGCGGGACCGACATGTCCGGAACACGGCACCGGAACCGGTGTCGAGCGGTCCGCCGGACGGTCGGCCCGGCCCGCTCCGGCACTCCGTCCACAGGCCGGAGACCGTCTGTTCACGCGGATGTGGTGCGCGGGTATGACCATGCCCAGGGACCGGACACCTCCCGGGGAAGGGAGACCGGTGCGACGCAAGCCGAACGGTCGTCACCGCGTGCTATCCCTGACCCGAACCCCGCGGTCACCGGGAGTCACGGCGACCGGGACGTCCGAGCACGTGATCACACGAGAAGGAGGAGGGCGCGCCCCACCGGCCCCCGCGCCCGGAACCCCATGGCCACCACCCTCGACCCCCGACGCGACCCCTCCGCACCGGCCACCGACCGCACCGACCGCGAGCCCGTCGTGCTCGCGGACGCCTTCGGCGACGTCCTCGCCGCCCTCACGGACCTGGACCCCGACCTGGCACTCGTGCCCGACGCCTGACACGCCGACCGGCGGGACCCCGCCCCCGCGGCCGGGGTCCCGCCCGCTCCCCTCCCGTCAGCGGGGGGAGACCCCCTCGGGGTGCTCGGGCAGGTAGGACCACACCAGCTCGATCGGGCCGCGCAGGTGGGCGTTGAACTCCGCCAGCTCCTCCGCGGGCACCCACAGCTCCAGGATCGTGCGTCCGCCCGCCTGCCTCACGGGGTACCGGGACGCGAATCCGGCGTCCACGCGGAACCGGGTGACGTGCCCCTCACCGTCGCGTGGCAGGTTCCACTCCCTGGCGATCCTCTCCGCGTACCCCCGGTTCAGGACCGGGTAGAAAATGGGCTGCTCCGGCAGCCGCGGCGGCCACTCCCGCCAGCCGGAATCCCTGACCAGGGCGAGTTCCCGGGGCCCTGTGGGCCGCCACAGGGTCATCGTCCCCGGCGTGCCCGCGCCCCCTGCTGTGCTGTTCACAGCAGGAGCATAGGCATCCCTTGCCCCAGTCAGCACCCGCTTTTTACCGGCCGGACCGAAAATCGGTGCGAGGAACGGGAACACCACAATCAGACGAAGCGTTCTCACAGGTGAAGCGCCCCAGACCGAACCCCGACCCCGTAGTCTTCCCACACCCACCCAGGTCCTGTGAGGCGCTCCCACCACAAACCAAGCGCGGATGCACGCGCTCGTGTCGGCAATGGGGGTTTCCGGCACGTATTCAGTCGCTGCATCCGCCTTCCCAGCGGCCAGACCGCACTCAGTGCACACTGGCCGCGCCCGCTGTGGCCCGCGTTGGGGGACGTGGGCCACAGCTACGTCCGGGGACGTGCCGCCACACCGGCACGTCCCCGGACCCTTTTCACCGCCCTTCCCCCGGCCTCCGCTCCCCGTGCCTCCCGCACGTGCGCGTGCCGGGGTCGCCCCGCCGCTCCGGCGGAAGGCCGGGGCCCGCCCGCGAGACGAGGCCCCCGGCACGGACCCCCGACTCCCACATCTCCTCCGCGAGGTGTCGGGCCCTACCGGCGCCCCGCGCCGAGGACGCGGACGGCACCCGGACGGCCGGGGCCGCGCCCCGCAGTACGATGCGCTTACACCAGCGAGTCCGAGGGGACGCAGATGCCGAAGCCCGGTGACCCCGGCGCGGGCGGGCCCGGGGGGCAGCGGCCCGCCCGGCGCCCGACCATGGCCGACGTCGCCGCCCGCGTGGGCGTCTCCCGGCAGCTGGTCTCCCTCGTCCTCGGCGGGCGCCCCGGTCCCAGTGCCTCCGCCCGCGAGCAGATCCTGCGGGCGGCCGAGGAGCTCGGCTACCGGGCCGACACCGCCGCCCGCCTCCTGCGCCGGACGCGCAGCCGCCAGGTCGGCGTGCTGTTCACCCTGGAACACCCCCTCGACGCGCACGTGGTCGAGGCCGTCTACCCGGTGGCGGCCGAACTCGACTACAGCGTCGTCCTCAGCGCCATGCTGCCCACCCGCACCGAGCGCGAGTCCGTCGACGACCTCCTGGGCCTGCGGTGCGAGGCCCTCATCCTCATCGGCATGTCCGCCGCCGCCCCGGCCGACCTGGCCAAGGTCGCCGAACTCGTGCCGGTGGTGGAGATCGGGCAGCGCACCGGCGCGCCCGGCACCGACAGCGTCCGGACCGCCGACGCGCGCGGGGTCCGCCAGGCCGTCGACCACCTGGTCTCCCTGGGGCACGGCGACATCGCCCACGTCGACGGGGGCGACCTGCCCGGAGCACGTGAGCGCCTGAGGGGGTACCGGGAGGGGATGGCCGCCCACGGGCTCTCCGGGCGCGTCGACGTCCTCCCCGGCGACTACACCGAGGAGTCCGGGGCCCGGGCGGCGCGCACGCTGCTCTCCCGGGTCCGGCCCCCGACGGCCGTGGTCGCGTGCAACGACCTGTGCGCCCTGGGCCTGGCGGGAACCCTGGTCCGCGCCGGGACCTCCGTTCCGGAGGACATGTCCGTGGTGGGATACGACGACAGCCGCACGGCCCGCCTGCCCTTCCTGCGGCTCACCTCCGTGCGCCAGGACGCGGCGCAGATGGCCCGGCTCGCGGTCCGCTCGGTGGCCGAGCGGCTGGACGACGGGCGCACCGGGAGCCGACACCTGGTCCTGGAGCCCGTGCTCACCGTCCGGAGCAGCACCGGACCTCCTCCGCGGCGCTGATCCGGCCCCGCCGGGGCGGCCCCGCCGGGGCCTGCCCCCGCTGCGGGTCCGGCCGGGACGCGGGAGTGGTGAGGCTCTCCCCCCGCACGGGACAGATCACACCGGAATCGTTTGAGAACCCCCCGGCCGTGCTGCGAGGCTGGATTTAGCACGTGCCAAACGACCCTTGCGCGCCTCGGCGCTCCGGCAGGGTCGCCGAGGCGCGGGCTTTTCGGGCGACGGCGCCCGCCGCGATCCCCGTCTCTTCCCCGTCCCTTGTCTGGAGGGCCCACCCATGCCTCTGGCCCTGCTCGCCCTGGCCCTCGGGGCCTTCGCCATCGGTACCACCGAGTTCGTCATCATGGGGCTGCTGCCCGACGTCGCCGCCGACCTCGGCGTCTCGGTCCCCACCGCCGGCTATCTCATCTCCGCCTACGCGCTGGGCGTGGTCGTCGGCGCGCCGCTGCTCACCGCGCTCAGCACACGTGTCCCCCGCAAGACGGTCCTGCTGCTCTTCATGGGACTCTTCCTCGCGGGCAACCTCGCCACCGTCCTGGCGCCCTCCTACGGGGCCGTCTTCGCCTCCCGGGTCCTGGCCGGCCTGCCGCACGGGGCCTTCCTCGGCGTGGGGTCCCTGGTCGCCGCGCAGATGGCCGGCCCCGGCCGCCAGGCGACGGCGGTGTCGCGCGTCCTCCTGGGCCTGACCGTGGCCAACATCGTCGGGGTGCCGGTGGGCACCTTCCTGGGCCAGGCGATGGGATGGCGCGCCGCCTTCCTGGTCGTCTCCGGCATCGCCCTGCTCGCCGCCCTGGGCGTCGCGGCGTTCGTGCCGCGCCAGCCCGCGGCGCCGGGGGCTGGCCTGCGCCAGGAGCTGTCCGAGCTGGGACGCCCCCAGGTCGTGCTCGGCCTGACCACCGCGGTCTTCGGTTTCGCCGGGGTCTTCGCCGTCTACAGCTACGTCTCGCCGATGATGACCGAGCTGGCGGGGATGTCCGCGTCGTCCGTGCCGGTCGTCCTGGCCCTGTTCGGGGTCGGCATGACCCTGGGCTCCCTGGTCGTGGGGCCCCTGGCCGACCGCGCGCTGCGCCCCACCATCTACGGCTCCCTCGCCGCGCTGGCGATCGTGCTGGCGCTGTTCACCGTGACCGTGCACAACCCCTGGACGGCGGCGGTCAGCCTGGTCGTCCTGGGGGCGGTGGGGTTCGGCGTGTGCACCCCGCTCCAGGTCCTGGTGATGAACCGGGCCGGGGCGGCGCCGACCATGGCCGCGGCCTCGAACCACTCCGCCTTCAACCTGGCGAACGCGGGCGGGGCCTGGCTGGGCGGCGTCGGGATCAGCGCGGGCCTGGGCTACACCTCCCCCGCCGCGATCGGCGCGCTGCTGGCCGTCGTGGGCCTGGGCATCGCCGTGCTGGCGGGCTTCCTGGACCGCCCCCGCGCGGGAGGCGCCCGGGAGGGCGCCGGGGCGGAGTCGCCGAGCTTCAGCACGGCCCCCTGAGTCCGGGCCGCGCCGGGGAGGCCGAAGCAGCCTCCCCGGCGGTCTCCACGGCGCGGTCGCAGGGCGTCTCCTCACCGGGGAGGGAAGAAGGACCGTCCCCCATGGGACGCACCTCCTTCCCCGCGTGTTCGCGGTCGGGGACGCCACGAACGACAGCGGCGGGGCGGGCCCGTCGGCGACGGGCCCGCCCCGCCGGGCTCACACCGGGGGCCGACCGAACCTGATGTGGGTGATGTCCTGCCGCAGCGCCACTCCCTGGTGCACCTGGGCCAGGCCGAGCGCTCCGGTCCAGGCACGCTCGACGCCGCCGGCGTGGCCGGCTCCGCCGATGACGACGTCCCCGTCGGCGTGCCAGGACCCTTCACGCGTCGTCGTTCCCGCGAGCTGTCCGTCCACGTAGAGCTCCAGCGTGCCGACGGTGTGGTCGTAGACGCCGAGGATGTGGACCCACCTACCGGTCACGGCGAAGGTGTCGGAGAGGACCCGGTGCGCACCGCCGCCCCCGCCGGCGTCCTCCGAGGCCGTCTCGAAGACCCACCGGCGGCTGTCCGCGTCGTACCCGAGCGCGAACCCCGAGGTGTGTTCGCCGCTCTGTGACAGCGCCACCGCGTCGGCCTCGCCATCGTCCAGACGGACCTCAGCCGAGGCCGTGAAGCTGCGATCGGTCCGCACGGCGGCCCCGTCGGTGCGGAAGTGCTCGGCGAGCGCGCCGTCCAGCACGACGGCGGGGGCGAACCGGATTTCGGAGTAGGTGGCGTCCCACACCGTGGCGGGATCGCCGTGCAGCGTCGCGTCGAGCCCGTGGTCGGTGCTGTCGGCGGCCGCGGGACCGTCGTACTCGTCCAGCAGCCACACGCCCTCCTGGACGACGGGCCTGTTGGCGTACTCCCAGACCTCCGATCGACCGGTGCTCGAATCGACCAGTGCCTCGTCGGAGAGGACACGTTCCCAGACGATCACGTCGTCGACCGCCCCCGGCCAGCCGAGGACCGATCCGCCCTGCCCCGTGCCGCCGCCGATGGCGAAGGCTCCCCCGGCGTTCCACGCCGACGCGTGGTCCGCTCCGCCCTGGTGGACGCCGTCGACGTAGAGGTCGATCCTGTCCTCCGCGGGGTCGTGGGTCGCGAGCAACCGGGTCCAGGCACCCGTCTCGGCTGCTTCCCGGGAGAGGACCTGACGGTCGAACTCGGCGTCCACGTCGTCGGCAGACGTCTGCCGGAAGGCCCAGCGCCGCTCGTGCGCGTCGTAGCCGAGCTGGAATCCGCTGACGTGCTCACCGTCCTGGGAAACGGCGACGGCGTCCTCGTCGGCGTCGTCCAGCCGCACCCAGGCCGTCACCGTGAACGCGCCGGAGGTGTCGACGACGGGCCCCTCCGTGCGGAGGTGGCCGTCGGACGTCACCACCGACGCCCCCTCCAGTCGGTGGGTGCCGCCGCGTGTGCCCGCCCTGCCCCGCGCCCAGTCGATGGCACCGGTGCCCTCGGCGGTCCTGCCCCTCACCATGGAGTCGTGTGCGGTGGAGTCCCCGCCCTCGTCGAGGGGGAAGTAGGCGACGGGGTCGGCGTGCGGCGCGACCCAGAACTCGTAGACCCTCGCGCACGGAGACGAATTGCCGTAGGCGTCCACGGAACGCGCGTGGATCGACCGGGGGCCGGACCTCTGCGGTGTGATCCGAACCGTGGCCTCCCCACCGGGCTCCTCCAGCTCCACCCGCGTGGTGCAGATGTTGTCGTCGACGGAGTAGTAGAAGGCGACCGCGTCGTCCACGCCGTTGGCGTCGAACGTGAAGTCGCCCGACCGCCCAGGTGCACCGTGGAACCTGTTGTCGGCGGGGTAGTCGTCGGACGTGACGGTCGGCGGCACTGCGGGCTTGCTCGTGCTGATCTCGATCCAGCACCGGTCGGACCACTCGCCCCACGCCCGTGTGTCGTGGCCCCGGGCGCGGTAGCCGACCAGGACCTCTTCGGGCAGGTCCCTCGCGGTGACCGAGTGCGTCACGGGGGGACCGCCCGGAGCCTGTGAGACGTACACGGAGTCCGAACTGCCGAGTGGCTCCTCGGAGCCTTCGAGGCCCCATTCGAACTGTGCCTTGACCTGCTGTGACACCGTTTCCGCGTCGGGGTCGGAGATGCCTCCGCTCAGGGTGAGCGTAGTGCTGTTGAGGAGGGTGGGATCGGCCGGGTCCGTCGAGCAGGCCTCGCCGCGCGCGGTGAGCGTGGAGGTCTCCGGCCGGTCCGGGGGGCGATTGTCCTCGGCCAGTGCGGGAGACTGCCCGAGAAGGGAGAGGGCCAGTGCGAGGGCGGCCGCGGCCGCCGTCGTACGGGTCAGGGAACGACGCATGTGGGGGATGCCCGTCTGGTCGGGTCCGCCTGTGCGCGGACGGAGGGACCGAATGGGAGAAACCTACTGACAACCCCACATAAGCAACAAGACTCTCGAAAGCCCCACAAGGCCCTTTGTGTACAGTGACTTGGCCATAAACCCCCTTGGCCGGTTGCGGACACGGACTCTTCCGCACACGAAGGGCCAGGACTTGCGCAGCAGGAATCACGGATGTTCTCCCCCGCGCACACGTGGGGCCGGGCCCTCATCGGCCCGGCCCCACGTGTGTCGGGTCCCCTCTCGCGTCAGGTGCGGCCGGGCAGGGTGCGGCTGCGCCCCCGGAACTCGGCGACGACCTCCTCGCCCCGGCGCACGGTGACGTCGTAGAGGCCGCTGCGGCCGAACAGCGTCCGCTCCTGGGCGGTGGCCACGAGCTCGTCGCCCTCGTGGGCGGCGGCCACGAAGGTCACGTCCGCGCCGGAGGCCACCGTCACCCCTCCCCCGTCCGTGTTGCACGCGCAGGCGAAGGCGGTGTCGGCGAGGGTGAACACGTATCCGCCGTGGGCGATCCCGTGCCCGTTCACCATCATCGGGCCGACGGTCATCTCCACGACCGCGGTGCCGTGGTCGGCCCGGACCAGGCGCATCCCCAGGTTCTTGGACGCGCGGTCGGCCTCGAACATCCGCCAGGCGGTCTCGTTGCGGGCGCTCACGAGTCGAAGTCCACGGTCACGGTGTCGGTCTCGGGGACGGACTGGCAGGACAGGGCGTACCCGGCCTCCACCTCGGCGTCGCTGAGCGCGTAGTTGCGCAGCATTCGCACCTCCCCCTCGCAGACCCTCACCCGGCAGGTCCCGCACACGCCGCCCTTGCAGGCGAAGGGCAGGTCGGGGCGGTAGCGCTGGGCCGCGTCGAGCACAGGTACGCCGCGCGGCAGGGTCAGGGTGCTGGTGCGGCCGTCCAGGACGACGGTGACCTCGCTGGAGGGCCCCTCCACCCCGGGCTCCTCGTGCCTGGTCTGAGGGGGCGGCTCCGCACCCTCGACGAAGAACAGCTCCTGGTGGATGCGGTCGCCGGGCACGCCGCGGCCCTCCAGGACCTCCCTGGCGTCGGTGACCATCCCGTAGGGCCCGCAGAGCCACCAGTGGTCGGCGGCGTCGGCGGCGACGACCGTGTCCAGGAGCGCCTCCAGCTTCCCGCCGTCCAGGCGCCCGGTGAACAGGTCGGCCTCGCGCGGCTCGCGGGAGAGCACGTGCACCAGCTCGAAGCGGTGCCCGTACGCGTCCTTGAGGTCGGCCACGTCGTCGGCGAACATCACCGTGTCGCTGCGGCGGTTGCCGTACAGCAGGGTGACGTGGGACCCGGTGCGGCGCAGCAGGGACGAGGCCATCGACAGCACCGGGGTGATGCCCGAGCCGGCGGCGATCATCACGTGGCGGGCCGAGGCGCCCAGGTCGGGGCTGAAGCGTCCGGTGGGCGCGCCCACCTCGACCTCGTCGCCCGGCCGGACCTCGTTCACCAGCCATCCGGAGAACAGGCCGTCGGGTACCAGGCGCACGCCCACGCGGGGGGCCTCCCCGACGGGGGCGCAGATGGAGTAGCTGCGCCGTTCCTCCACGCCGTCGACCTCGCGGCGCAGGGTCAGCGACTGCCCGGGGGCGAACGCGTACTCCTCGGCCAGGTGGTCGGGCACCTCGAAGGTGACGGCGACGGCGTCGTCGCACAGGCGCTCGACGGCGGCCACGCGCAGCCGGTGGAAGGCGCCCCGGCGGCGCGGCGGGGCCTGCCCGGCGTCGGTGACGGGTGTGGTCACTGTCAGATCTCCTTGACGTGCTCGAACGGTTCGAGGCAGGACCGGCAGCGGTGGAGCGACTTGCAGGAGGTCGCGCCGAACCGGGACAGTTCCTCGGTGTCGGCCGCGCCGCACAGCGGGCAGCGCGGAACGGTGCGGGTGGGCATCAGGGTCAGCGGCACGGGCCCCGGCGCCCGGCGGGGCGCCCCGCCGGGCGGTGAGATGCCGTTCTCGGAGAGCTTGCGCCTGCCCTCGTCGGTGATCCAGTCGGTGGTCCAGGGCGGGGACAGCTCGGTGCGCACCTCGACCCGGTCGAAGCCCGCGCCGCGCACGGCCCGGTCCACGTCGGCGCGCATCTCGGCCAGCGCAGGGCAGCCGGAGTAGGTGGGGGTGATCCACACGGCCGCGGTCCCGTCCTCCTCGATCTCGACCCGGCGCAGGATGCCCAGGTCGGCGAGGGTGAGCATGGGCAGTTCGGGGTCGGTGACCGCCGCGGCCGCCGCCCGGGCGCGTTCGGGGCCGGTGGTCCGGTCCGTGGCTACCATGTCGCCTCCGGGTGCTCCCTAACCACCTTCTGGAGTTCGTCGAGCAGCGGGGCGAGGAGTTCGGTGTGCCTGCCGTCGCGCCCGGCGGTGGCGCTCTCGGGGAAGGGCGCGGGGGCGTCCAGCGTGGCCTCGACCAGCACCCGGGCGAGGACGGCGTGGACCTCGTCGCGCACGGTGGCCGGGTCCACGCCCACGCCCTGGCCGGCCAGGCGCGCCTCGACGGGGTGGGTGGCGAAGAGTTCGCCGGTGAGCGGCCACACGGCGGCGACGGCCTCGGCCGTGCGCTCGCGGGAGTAGGGGGTGCCGTCGCCCAGGCGGAGGGTCCAGGAGACCGCGTACTCGCGGTGGTAGGCGAGTTCGTTGACCGCCTTGGCGGCGATCGCGGCGAGCACGGGGTCCTTGCTGTCCGTGAGCCGGGCGAACAGGGCGAGCCGGGAGCTGGACAGGGCCAGCAGGGTGACCACGGCTCGGGCGAAGTCGCCCCGGGGGGCCTCGGCCAGGTGCACGTTGCGGAACTCGGTGGGGCCCCGCCGGTAGGCGAAGGCGTCCTCGTCGCGGCCGGTGCCGTCGGCCTGGCCGGCGCGGGCCAGCAGCAGGCGCGCCTGGCCGAGGAGGTCGAGGGCGATGTTGGCCAGCGCCACCTCCTCCTCCAGTTCGGGCGCGTCGGTCACCCATTCGACGAGGCGCTGCGCCTGGACGAGGGCGTCGTCGCCGAGCATCTGGCAGTACAGCGCGAGGTCGCCGCCGTCCACCCCCGCGGGGAGGGTGGTGTCCACGCCCGCGAGGGCGTCGGTGAAGCCGGTGCCGAAGGCCCAGCGGGCGTCGCCGCCGTGCTCCTCGGTCAGGGCCGTGAAGATGGTGTCGCCACTCATGGTTGTTTCCTTTGGCCTCGTGTTCCCCGGTCCCGTCGTCCGCGCTAGATGTGCGGGACGTCCTCGGGGATGGGGTAGAAGGTCGGGTGGCGGTAGACCTTGTCACCGCTGGGCGCGAAGAAGGGGTCCTTCTCGTCGGGGCTGGACGCGGTGATGTCCTGCGCGAGCACCACCCAGATGCTGACGCCCTCGTTGCGGCGGGTGTAGAGGTTGCGGGCGTTGTGGAGCGCCATGGTGCGGTCGGGCGCGTGCAGGGAGCCCACGTGGACGTGGTTCAGGCCGCGCTTGCCGCGGACGAAGACCTCGTAGAGGGGCCACTCGGGGCGGGCCGCCCCGGTGGCGCCGGTGCCGTCGTCGCTCATACCGTGGCCTCCTCGGCGCTCTGGTGCTTCCTGGCGTAGGCGGTGGCGGCCTCGCGGACCCACGCGCCCTTCTCGTGGGCGGCGCGGCGGCGCGCGACGCGCTCGGCATTCTTGGGGCCGGCTCCGGAGACGACCTGCTTGAACTCGACCCAGTCGGGCTCGCCGAAGTCGTAGTGGCCGCGCTCCCCGTTCCAGGCCAGTTCGGGGTCGGGGAGGGTGACGCCCAGCTTCTCGGCCTGGGGGACGCTCATGTCGACGAACTTCTGGCGGAGGTCGTCGTTGGTGTCGCGCTTGATGCGCCAGGCCATGGACTGGCGGGTGTTGGGCGACTCGGCGTCCGGCGGGCCGAACATCATCAGGGAGGGCCACCACCACCGGTCGACGGCGTCCTGGACCATCCGGCGCTGGCCCTCGGTGCCCTCCATCATCCGCATGAGCAGTTCGTAGCCCTGCCGCTGGTGGAAGGACTCCTCCTTGCAGATGCGCACCATGGCGCGGGAGTAGGGGCCGAAGGAGCTGCGGCACAGCGGGACCTGGTTGCAGATCGCGGCGCCGTCGACCAGCCAGCCGATCACGCCGACGTCGGCGAAGGTCAGCGACGGGTAGTTGAAGATCGAGGAGTACTTCTGGCGCCCCTCGATGAGGCGCTCGGTCAGGTCGGCGCGGTCCACGCCGAGGGTCTCGGCCGCGGCGTACAGGTACAGGCCGTGCCCGGCCTCGTCCTGGACCTTGGCCAGCAGGATGGCCTTGCGCCGCAGGCTGGGCGCGGAGGCGATCCAGTCGCCCTCGGGCTGCATGCCGATGATCTCCGAGTGGGCGTGCTGGGAGACCTGGCGCACCAGGGTCCTGCGGTAGGCCTCGGGCATCCAGTCACGCGGCTCGATGCGCTGGTCGGCGGCGACCTTGGCGTCGAACTCCGCCTGGTGTTCCAGGTCTGCGCCGGGGGGCGTCTCCTGGGCCGTCACGGTGGACATTGATCGTTCCCCATTCATAACCGAACGTTCGGTCAGTAATTAGTATCCCCGGATTCCCCCGCCCGGGCAAGTCCCCGGGGCGGGGGGATCCCCCAGCTCAGCCGCCGCCGAAGGTCGGGGCCCGCTTGGCCAGGAAGGCCTCGACCGCCCCGGCGTGGTCCGCGGTCATCCCGAGCTGGTTCTGGAGGTCGGCCTCCTCCTCCAGCAGCTCGGGCAGGTCACGGGCGCCGTCGGCGGCCGAGCGGACCTCGCGCTTGGCGGCCACGAACGCGCTGGTCGGGCCCGAGGCGAGCAGGGCGGCGACCTCGCGGGCGCGCCCCTCCCAGGCGTCGTCCTCCACGACCTCGGTGACCAGGCCCAGCTCCAGGGCGCGGTCCGCGCCGACGACGGTACCCAGGAGCATCAGCTCCATGGCCCGTGCCTGTCCCAGCGACGACACCAGGCGGTAGGCCAGGCCGGAGTCCGAGGCCAGCCCGATGCCCGTGAAGGCCGTGCCGAACTTGGCCCTGCGCGCGGCGATGCGCACGTCCCCGGCCAGGGCGAACCCCAGGCCGGCCCCGACGCACGCCCCGCCGATCCCAACCACCACGGGCACCTGGATGCCCTCCAGGGCCAGCACGATCGGGTTGTAGTGCTCGCGCACCGTGGTGAGCGCCTGCCCCGGCTCCTCCTCGAGGATCCGCGCGTGCTCTGCCAGGTCCTGGCCCACGCAGAAGGCCTTGGCCGACCCCAGCAGCAGTACGGCGCGGGCCGTGGTGGAGGCCGCCGCGCCCCGGAGCGCCGCCAGCAGCTCCTCCTTGACCTCGCGGGTCAGCGCGGGCCTGTTCAGGCGCACCGTGGCGATCCCGTCGGCCTCGACGAACTCCGCCGCCCTCTGTTCGCTCAACGCTCTATTCTCCCTCGTCCCAGGTGTGGAAGCCCTGGCCGGTCTTCTTGCCGAGCTTTCCCTCCGCGACCATACGGCGCAGCAGCTCCGGGGGCGCGAACCGGTCCCCCAGCTCGGAGGCCAGGTGTTCCGCAATGGCCAGGCGCACGTCGAGCCCGACCAGGTCGGTGAGCCGGAGCGGCCCCATCGGGTGGCGGTAGCCCAGTTCCATGGCGGTGTCGATGTCGGCGGGGGAGGCGACCTCCTCCTCGACCATGCGGATGGCCTCCAGGCCGAGCGTCACGCCCAGGCGGCTGGTGGCGAACCCGGGTGCGTCCCTGACCGCGATCTCGGTCTTGCCCAGGGCGCCGACCCAGCCGCGCACCGACTCCAGCACGGCGGGGTCGGTCCCGGGGGCGACCACGATCTCCACCAGCTTGGAGGCGGGGACCGGGTTGAAGAAGTGGGTGCCCAGGAAGCGGTGGGGGCGCTGGAGCGCGGCCGCGAGTTCGGTGACCGACAGGGAGCTGGTGTTGGAGGCCAGGACGGCGTCCTCGCCCACGGCCGCCTCCGCGGCGGTGAGCACGGCGATCTTCAGCTCCGGCCGCTCGGGCACGGCCTCCACCACCAGGCCGGTGTCGGCGGGGATGGCTGCGGTGTCGGTGACCGTGCGCAGCCGGGCCAGGTAGACGGCCGGCTCGGCGTCGATCCTGCCCCGGGAGCGGGCCCCCTCCAGACCGGCGGCCACCCGGGCGCGGCCGGCCCCGGCGGCCTCGGCGGTGGCCTCGACCAGGACCACGTCCGCGCCCGCCGTGAGGAACTGCTGGACGATCCCGGCGCCCATGGTGCCGCCGCCGACGACGGCGACGACCGCGGGGACGCCCGCCCCGGCGGCGCTCTGCTCGTGGGTGCTCAACGCTTCTTCCTCTCCAGGAAACGGGTCATCCGGTCGTGCTTGTCGGCGCTCTCGAACAGCACGGCCTGCGCCATGTCGTCGGCCAGCGGGTGCGCCCCGTCGGCGTCCAGGACCAGCTTGGTCATGCGCAGGGCCGGTGCCGAGGAGGCCGCCATCCGGTCCAGGAGGGCGTGGGCGCTCGCGCGCAGCTCCCCGGCCGGGACGATCTCGGCGACCAGGCCGTGGCGCAGGGCCGCCTCGGCGTCCAGCCGGAAACCGCCCAGCAGCACCTGTTTGGCGACCGAGGCGCCGACCAGTTCCCGCAGCCGCCAGCACGCGCCGGCCCCGGCGATGATGCCCAGTCCCGGCTCGGGCTGGGCGAAGACGGCGGTGGGCGTGGCGAGCCGGATGTCGCACGCGTAGGACAGCTCTGCCCCGCCGCCCAGCGCCCACCCGTCCACGGCTGCCACGGTGGGCGCCGGGAGCCGGTGCAGGCGCTCGAACAGGCGGCTGTTGATGCCGGCCATCGCCTCCTCGCGTCCGCGTTCGCGCAGCTCGGCGATGTCGGCGCCGCCCGCGAACACGCTCCCGTGCCCGGTGAGCAGCAGCGGCCTGGGGTCGGCCTCGATCTCGGCGCACACCTCGTGCAGCTCGGCGATCATCCGTGCGTTGATGGCGTTGCGCGCCTCGGGGCGGTGCAGCTCGACCACCACGCGGTCCTCGCGGCGGTCGACGAGGAGCGTCCCGAAGTCCTGGCGGGCGCTCACGGGCGCTCCACCAGGAGGGCGACGCCCTGGCCGACGCCGACGCACAGGGTGGCCAGTCCGCGCCGGGCGTCCTCGCGCTCCATGCGGTTGAGCAGGGTGACGAGGATGCGGGAGCCCGAGCTGCCGAGCGGGTGGCCCAGGGCGATCGCGCCGCCGTCGGCGTTGACGATCCCCTCGTCCATCCCCAGCTGTCGCACCACGCCCAGGGACTGGGCGGCGAAGGCCTCGTTGAGTTCGGCCGCACCGATGTCGCCGACCGTCCAGCCCGCGCGGTCCAGGGCCTTGCGGGTGGCCGGGACGGGGCCCAGCCCCATGAGCTGCGGGTCCACCCCGGCGGAGGCGGAGGCGACGACGCGGGCGCGGGGGGTGAGGCCGTACTCGCGGACGGCGTTCCCGCCGGCCAGGACGAGGGCGGAGGCTCCGTCGGAGAGCGAGGAGGAGTTGCCGGCGGTGACGACGCCGCCCTCGCGGAAGACGGGTCGCAGCCTGCCCAGGCTCTCCATGCCGGAGTCGGGGCGGGGGCCCTCGTCGGCGGTGACCTCGTGGGTCCGGCCCTTGCGGTCGGTGACGGTGACCGGGACGATCTCCGCGTCGAAGCGCCCGGCCCCGGCCGCGGCGACGGCGCGCTCGTGGCTGCGCAGGGCGAAGGCGTCGCACTCCTCGCGGGTCAGGCCCTCCAGGAGGGCGACCTCTTCGGCGGTCTCGCCCATGGACAGCGTGTAGCGCAGGTCGGTGGGCGCGGCGCCGGCGGGGACCCGCGCGTCGGCCTCGGTGAAGCGCGGGTTGGTGAAGCGCCAGCCCAGGGAGGTGTCGGCGACCTCTCCGGGCTTGGCCCAGGGGGTGCCGGGCTTGGCCATCACCCAGGGGGCGCGGGTCATGGACTCGACGCCGCCCGCGACGACCACGTCGGCCTCCCCGGCGCGGATGGCCTGGGCTGCGGAGGAGACGGCGGTCAGCCCGCTGGCGCAGAGCCGGTTGACGGTGTAGGCGGGGACCCGGGGGTCGAGTCCGGAGAGCAGCACGGCCATGCGTGCCACGTTGCGGTTGTCCTCGCCGGCCTGGTTGGCGGCGCCGAGGATCACCTCGTCGACGGCCTCGCCGGGGACTCCCGAGCGGCGGACCGCCTCGGCGACGGCCGTGGCGGCGAGGTCGTCGGGGCGGACGGCGGCGAGGGCGCCGCCGTAGCGGCCCTGGGGGGTTCGCACCCCGTCGACCAAGTAGACGTCGCTCACGTGCGTCCTCCCGTGTTGGCGGCAGTGGCCTGCGCCACCGCCATCTGTGAAATCATCGACACTTCTCCTTGACATGCTCGCCCGGAGACTGCGTTAATGCATTAGTAACCGAACGTTCGGTCAGTAAGCAAGTCGGGTCCCCCCGCACAGGGCCCGCACCACATCCACGACCGCGCGGCCCCCGCCCACCCTCCCCCCGGGCCTGCCGGCCCGGCGGGTTCCCGCGCACAGTACACGGAGAGGCCCATGGCAAGCCACGACACCACCACGCAGTCGGCCGGTGCCGCCCCTCACCAGCGCCTCGGGCAGGCGCCCGCGCCCGACCTCCTGGACCCGGCCGAGCGCATGGGTGTCGACGAACTGCGCGCCCTCCAGCTGAGGCGCCTGCGGTGGACGCTGGACCACGCGTACGCCAACGTGCCGCTGTACAGGAAGAAGTTCGACGAGGCCGGGGTGCGCCCCGCGGACCTGCGGACGCTGGAGGACATCGGCCTCTTCCCGCACACCACCAAGGCCGACCTGCGCGACAACTACCCCTTCGGCATGTTCGCCGTCCCCCAGGAGCAGGTCAGCCGCATCCACGCCTCCAGCGGCACCACGGGCCGCCCCACGGTCGTGGGCTACACCCGCGAGGACATCGACACCTGGGCCACGGTCGTGGCCCGCTCCATCCGCGCGGCGGGCGGGCGGCCCGGCCACAAGGTCCACGTCTCCTACGGCTACGGGCTCTTCACCGGCGGCCTGGGCGCCCACTACGGCGCCGAGAAGCTCGGCTGCACGGTCATCCCGGCCTCCGGCGGCCAGACCGCCAAGCAGGTCCAGCTCATCCAGGACTTCCGGCCCGAGATCATCATGGTCACCCCCAGCTACATGCTGACCCTGATGGACGAGTTCGAGCGCCAGGGCATCGACCCGCGCACGACCTCCCTCAGGATCGGCATCTTCGGCGCCGAGCCCTGGACCGAGCAGATGCGCCGCGAGATCGAGGAGCGCTTCGACATCCACGCCGTCGACATCTACGGCCTGTCCGAGGTCATGGGGCCGGGCGTGGCCAACGAGTGCGTGGAGACCAAGGACGGCCTGCACGTGTGGGAGGACCACTTCTACCCCGAGGTCCTGGACCCCGTCACACAGGAGGTCCTGCCCGACGGGCAGAGCGGCGAGCTGGTCTTCACCTCGCTCACCAAGCAGGCGATGCCCGTGATCCGCTACCGCACCCGCGACCTGACGACGCTGCGCCCGGGCACCGCCCGGCCCATGCGCCGCATGGACAAGGTCACCGGACGCAGCGACGACATGATCATCCTGCGCGGCGTCAACGTCTTCCCGACCCAGATCGAGGAGATCGTCCTGGGCCTGGACGGGCTCGCCCCGCACTTCCAGCTGGTGCTCACCAAGGAGGGCCGCCTGGACCGCATGGCCGTGCGGATCGAGGCCGCCCCGGACTGCACCGCCGAGCGCCGCACCGCCCTGAGCCGGGAGATCGTCGCCACGGTCAAGGACAGGGTCGGCGTGAGCGTCACCGTGGACGTCGTGGACCCCGAGCAGATCGAGCGGTCCGTGGGCAAGTTCCGGCGCATCGTCGACCAGCGGCCCCGGGCGTAGGCGGCACGTCCCACGGTCCTGCACGCCGGCGGCCGTCGGCGTGCGCGTGCCGCCCGCGGAAGACGGGCCCGGCGCCGGGCCCGCGGGCCCTACCCCGGCGCCGGAAGCGCCCGTGCGACGTGGGAGGCGATCAGACGGTAGGTCTGCCGGGCCGCGTCGTCGTCGCCCACGTCGTAGCCGTGGTCGCGGCCGGCGACCTCGTGCAGGGCCGCGAGCGCGCCGGCCCCGTCGAGCCGGCGGGCGTAGCGGCGCCCCTCCTCGCGCAGGATGTCGTGCTCGGCGACGATGACGAGGGCGGGCGCGATACCGGTGAGGTCCGCGGTGTCCCGCGGCCCCGCCGGGGAGGCCAGCCGGTGGCCCCGCTCCGCCGGGTCGGGCAGGTAGGAGGAGTTGAAGACCTCGCCCATCCAGGGCCGCAGCAGGGGCCGGTCGACGACCGAGGGCTTGTCCCCCGCCGCCACGGTCATGTCCAGCGGCGGGTAGTGCAGCACCTGCAACCCGACCAGGGACTCGCCGGCCTCCAGGTCCAGCCGCGCCGCCGCCGCGGCCAGGGCGCCTCCCGCGCTCTGCCCGCCGACCACCAGGCGCGACCCGTCCCAGCCGTGCTCGCCGCCGTGGGCCGCCGCCCACCGCACGATCTCGTGCGCCTGGCGGGCCGGGGCCGGGAACGGGTGCTGTGGCGCGACCGCGTAGCCGACGTTGAGCACGACCGCCCCGGCCTCGGCCGCCAGCGCGCGGCACAGCGGATCGTCCATCTCCGTCCACCCCAGCACGAAGCCCCCGCCGTGCAGGTTGACGTACACCGCCGGGGGCCTGGGAGCGGGTCCGGGGCGGTGGACGGTGACGCGCGCCGGACCGTAGGAGGTGGGGACGGTGAGCGCCTCGGTCCTTCGGGGGTACTCGGGAAGCCTCGCGTGCGCGCGGCGGGTCGCGGGTCCCGCCGCGAGCGCCATGCCCGCCTGCATCGACCGGGCCACCAGGCGCGCGAACGGGGGGCGGCTCAGGATCGTCATGGCGCGCCACGCTACCAGCGCGGCCGCGGTCCGGTGGGCCGATCGGCCCACCGGCGGGCTCCCCTGCGGCGCCGGCCCTCCGGGAGGGCCGGGGCGTCAGCGCGGTGACGTGCCCCGGCGGACGGGCCCGGGAGGCCTCGCCCCTTCCGGGCGGGACCCGCCGCCGGGCGGCTCACCGCAGGTAGAGGAACGCGGTGAGGGCCAGGCCGGCGACGGCGACCACCCACGTGTAGGGGAGCGTGGAGAGCATGGAGCGCTCGGGGCGGACCCCGGCGTACTGCGAGGCCCACACCGTCTGGGTGCTGGTGGGGTCCGAGACGCCCAGGACCTGGCCGTAGGAGGCCATCATGCCCAGCACCGCCGGGGCGGGGTAGATGCCGCCGGAGATGAGCACCCCGGCCACCCCCGCGCCGAGGCCGAAGATGTTCATCGGACCGCGGTAGAGGGCCAGCGGCACCAGTGCGGCGAAGACCAGGACGAACAGCCACGGGCTGCCCGGACTGATCGCGGTGACCACGGGGCTGAGCGCCTGGACCGCGCCGGGCAGGTTCACCGCGGCGAGGAGCATCCCGATCGCGATGAACAGGACGATGGGCGGGGCCGCCACGTCGAACGCCTGGTAGAGGGTGCGCAGCGCGGTGCTCGTCATGTCCCGCCAGGGCACGGCGGTGAGCAGCGCGTAGACGACGCCCGCGATCAGCGAGGGCACGATGGGGATCTCCAGCCCCAGCGCCAGCACGATCGGGACCAGGGGTGTGACCAGCGCGTACCAGGGGGCGTCCCCGCGGCGGCGGCGCCGCTCGGCGGCGCGTGCGCGCCGGCCGGCGGGACGGCCGGGGCCCCCGCCCCCGTCGGGCGCGGGGACGCGCACCGCCCACGTGTGCCGCGCCCCCTTGCGGCGCATCTCCACGAGGATGTAGGCGAGGCCGCCGACCAGGGCGATCGGGAACATGCGCAGCTGGAAGTGCTGCACCGTGGAGACCGGGACGCCGATGGCGTCGGACAGGAACTGCCAGTTGATCAGCTCCAGGGGGAGCCCGGCGGCGATGCCCACCAGGACGGTGCCCGCCGCGACGGTGGGCGTGACCCCGACCGCGATCATCGCCGGGATGCCGACGACGCCCGCGAGCATCGCCGCCGGGGCCGAGCCCGTGATGGCCCCGCACAGGATCGCGACCAGGAACACGCCGACCGCGACCACGGAGGGGCGCTCGCCGCCGAACTCCACGATCTTGCGGACGAGCGTCGAGGCGATCCCCGCCTCCGACATCAGCGTGCCCAGCCAGCAGCCCAGCAGGATGGCGACCATGGTCGCCGCCAGGCGCGGAGCCCCCTCCTGGACGACCGTGCCGACGACGCTGCCCTCCTCCCCGGTGAGGGGCGCCCCCGCGATCAGAGCGACGGCGACGGACAGCAGGACGAGGGCGAAGGCGGTGGGGAGGCGGCGCGTCAGCATCAGGCCGACGCCCACGGCCATGGCGAGAAGGATTCCCAGGGCGGTCACGGGCGGTCTCCGGAGGTGGTTCTCGGGCCCGGACCGTGCTGGTCCGGGCCCCGGTGGGCGAGGGTGGCGGCGATGGCCGCGGTGAGCGCGAGCGGGCTCCGGCGGAGCGCCCCGCGCCGTCCGGCGTAGGCGTGGGCGGCGATCTCGTCCGCGCCGGCGACGTGCCCCCGCACCCGCAGGGGCCCCAGCCTCAGCGCCGTGTGGCCGAGTCTGCGGCGCAGCTCCCGGCCGTGGCCGCGGTGCAGCATGCGGTGGGCCTCCTCGTGGGCGAGCGCCGCCCCGCGCAGCGCGGCGCGCGGGTAGTCCCGGCCCCAGCCCGCCGCCTCCGCCACCCCGCGGGCGTAGTCCAGGGCGTCGGCGTAGACGATCACCCGGTCCCCCGCGGCCCGGTGGAGGTACTCGGCGAGCAGGACCTCGCCGGGGCGCAGGCCCCCGGTGGCCCTGTCGGTCACCTCGGCCCCCGCTCCCCCGGGCCCGGCGGGCCCCGCGCGGGCGGTGTCGGCCAGCTCGCGCCCGAAGGCCAGGGCGGTGCGCGCCCAGTCGCGCAGCTGCCCGGGGTCGCGGCCCTCGTGCGTGGGGGTCAGGGCCAGGAGTTCGGCGGCCAGGTCCTCGTCGGAGGCCGCCGAGATGCGGCCGTAGTCGGCACCGGGGCGCGGCGGCGCGGTCATCGGCGTGTCTCCATCAGGGCGATCACCGTCTCGTCGGGGCCGCGGCGGCCGATCTCGGTGGCCGCGAGCGCCAGGAGGTGGCCGGGGTCCATGACCCCCGACAGGTCGGCGAGCTTGGGACCCAGCAGGAGCCACACCGCGGGCGGGACCGCCCCTCCGTCGCCGTAGGCGGTGCGCTCCGCCACCAGGTCCCTGAGCCTTCCCTCCGCCTCCGCGGCGGTCAGGGTGTCCACCCGGGCGTCGGCGCTGTGCAGGCGCACGACGCCCTCGGCGTCCACGACGCGCACGTGGGCGCGCTCCCGGGCGAAGCGGCCGAACGGCCCCCCGGGGCGGCGGAGCAGGCCGAAGACCCGGTACCAGCCGTTGGAGGCGTACTCGGTGACGGCCCCCGGGTCCGCGCCGAGGCTGGCGGCGGCCGCGGCGCGGGCCGCGCCGGCGTCCGTGACGGCGGTGCGGTCCTTGGTGCGCAGCTCGGTGGCGCCCGTGGCGACGGCGGTGACGAGGTTGCGCTGCGGGTCGACGGTGACGTCCACCTCCACCCCGGAGGGGTCGGCGCCCTGCGCGAGCACCGCCTGCTCGGCCTCGGAGCGCACGGCGAGCACGTCGGCGTGGGTGGCGCCGGGGACGATGCGCTCGACGGACTCGCGGACCAGTGCGAGGGCCACGCCGAGGGGGCTGATGACCTCGCTGTGGGCGGCGATGCGGGACCGCATGCCCGTGCGCTCGCCCAGGTAGGGGGTGACGGTGGCGGCGCCGCCTCCCCCGCCGACGAGGTCGCACACGTCGCGGTCGAGACCGTAGTCGCGCACGAGGGCCTCCACGACGGCGCTGACGCGCTCGGTGGCCCGGTGCAGGACGGCGCGCGCGGCCCCGTCCACGTCGACCCCGAGGGCGCGTGCCAGCGGGGCCAGGGCGGCCCGTGCGGCGCGGGCGTCGGAGCGGGCGTAGTCGCCCTCGGGCACCAGCCCGGCGGCGTTGGCCGCGCAGGTGACCGTGAGGGCGAAGCGCCGTCCTCCGGTGTCCAGGACGGCGTAGTCGGCGGGGTCGGAGGCCAGCGGGCTGACCCGGACCAGCCGGGCCCCCTCCAGTTCGGCCGGGTCGGCGAAGCAGGCGTAGGGCAGGCCCGCGATGTGGGCGCTGCGGGGGCCCACGTCCGTCAGTGCGGCCCCGCCGGGGCCGTCGCCTCCGGACAGGCGCACGAGGGAGCCGCCGCCCACCCCGACGGTGCGCACGTCCAGGGCCGACAGGTAGGTCTCCTTACCCCCCAGCTCGGCGTGCCTGATCTGCACGCGCCCGCGCCGGATCACGCTGACGTCGGTGGAGGTGCCTCCCGTCTCCAGGAAGACGCCCTCGCTCACCTTCTCCCCCATGAGGGCTCCCGCGACCCCGGCCGCGGGGCCGGAGAGGACCGTCAGGAGGGGTCGGCTGCGCATCTCGGCCAGGGACATGACCCCGCCGTCGCAGCGCATCACCATCAGCGGCGCGCTCACCCCGGCCTTGAGGATGCTGCTCTCGACGAGGTCGGCGGTCCTGAGCATGCGGGGCATCACCCCGGCGTTGAGCGCGGCGGTGCGGGCCCGCTTGCCCAGGCCGTAGAGCTGGGTGATCTCGTGGGTGGCGGTGACGGGGACGCCCCGCAGCTCGGCCGCCGCCCGGACGGCGGCCTCGCCCCTGGGGTCGTCCACGCTGAAGGGTTCGACCGCGACCACGACCTCGGCGCCCTCGGCGAGCACCCGGTCCACGCCGGCGAGCGCGGCCGCGGCGTCCTCGGGGTCCCGGAGCGCGGTGTAGCGGACGGGGAGCCGGTGCCCGGAGTCGAGTCTGAGCTTGCCCAGGGAGCGCAGGCGCCCGGTGGCGAAGGCGTCGTAGCCGGTGCCGATCCCCACGATGCCGATGGTGGCGACGTCGCCCTCCAGGAGGGCGTTGGTGGCCTGGGTGGTGCCGTGCGCGAGGAAGCCGACGTCGTCGGCGCCGACGCCGATGTCGTCGAGCAGGCGCTCCAGCGCGGTCATGATGCCGTGGGCGACGCCGTCGGCGTGGTCGTGGCTGGTCGGCACCTTGACCTGGCCGAGGAGGGCGAACGTGGTGGCGCTGACGGCCACGGCGTCGGTGAAGGTGCCCCCGACGTCGATGCCGACGCGTACGGGGCCGCGGGTGGGAGGTGGGGTCGGGTCGATCATCGTCGCCCCTTCGGGGAGTGCGTGGGGAGTGGGAGGTACGGGGCGCCGCCGGCCGGGCGGGGTGCGGTCGGCGGCGCCGAGGGGTGTCAGTAGCCGCGGACGTCGGGCCAGTGGCGTTCGACGCCGGTGCGGTCCAGGAGGGCGGTGAAGGCCTCCAGGAGGTCGGCCTTGTCGCGGACGGCGTGCGGTGTGGTGCCCTGCTCCAGGGCGAAGGCGGCGAGCCGTCCGGCCGCCTCGCCGATGTTCCACTCGACGGGGTGCAGCCGGAAGCAGCCGTTGGTGATGTGGGTGGTGCCGATGTTCTTCGCGGCGGGGAGCAGGTTGGTCTCCCGGGCGGGCAGGAGCGCGCCCAGGGGGATCTCGAACGGGACGCTGGCGATGTCGACGTAGGTGTCGCCGCCGGTGGAGGGGTGCAGGTCGATGCGGTAGCTGCCGATGCCCACGGAGTCGTGGCGCCGGACGATGCCGTGCGGTCCCACGAGGTCGAGGGACACGTCGTGCTCGGTGACGGTGGTGACCGCCCTGATGCGGCGGGACTCGCGGACGTAGGCGGCCTTGGCCAGCCCGCCCTCCGCGCCGGTGACGTCGGGGCGCGGTCGCAGTCCCGGGAACCCGGTTCCGCCGTCGGGCCGCGGCGCCTCGGTCTGGAGCCAGTACAGGACCGACAGGGACAGCTGGCGGGCCTCCTCGTGGGCCTCGCGGACGGTCGCGGCGTCCACGACGCCCTCGATCTCCAGGGCGGGCTTGAGCCAGTAGTCGTTGAGCGGCCAGTTGACCAGGGTGATGTCGGAGTCGAACGCGCCGGGGCGGTGCATGCCGCGCGCCAGGATGCGGCGGAAGCCCCACAGCTCCTTGTCCCCGGCGTCGGCGCTCTGGTCGGCGGCCACGGCGAGGGGGTCCACGTCGGGGTTGGGGACGAACGTGCGCCGGGAGGGCTCCAGGGTGCGCGGGTCGGGCGCGGCGAAGCCCAGCAGGGGGCCCGGCCAGAAGTCGGGCCGGTAGGAGCGCCAGAAGTCGTACATGCGCGGGCGCTCGATCGTGTGGTCCTCGCCCTCGTGGTGGGAGACGGCGAAGCAGTACGTGATGCCCTGGAGGTTGGCGGGGTCGGCGGTCTCGGGTGCGTGCGGCTCGCCGTGCTCCGACCTGGCCTCCGCGCCGGTGACGTGGTCGATCCCCGCCATCGGCAGGAGGTCGCCGTTCTCCGTGGCGTCGAGGACGTAGTCGGCGGCGACGGTGTGCCTCCGGCCCCGCGCGTCCTCCAGGACGACGGAGTCCACCCGGTACCCGTCCGTGCGCGCCTCCACGGGACGGTGCCGTTCGAGCACGGTGACGCGCCCGGCGGCACGGTGGGGGGCGAGCATCTCCTCCAGGACGGCCAGGGCGACCCGGGGCTCGTGGCAGAGCTTGCTGACCCGGCCGGCGCCGGGGTTGAGGGTGCGGGAGGCGGCGGCCTCCGCGCGCAGCGGGTAGGCCCGGCGGTAGTGGTCGCGGATGCCCTCGCGCAGGCGGCGGTAGGAGGCGGTGGCGCCGAACTGCTCGATCCAGGGGTTCTCGTCGGGCGGGACGGCCTGCGAGGTGAGCTGTCCGCCGATCCAGTCGGTCTCCTCGGTGAGGACGACGCGGCGGCCGGAGTCGGCGGCGGCCAGCGCGGCGGCCACGCCGCCCAGTCCCCCGCCCACGACGAGGATCTCTGTACGGGTCTCGGTCATCGTGTGCCTAATTCGTTCGTAAGCGGTTCCAGACAGCTCTGCTGAAGAACTGCTGGACTGGTCCAGGACGGATCTGTTTCGTGGTGGCCGCGTGGGCACCGGGCCGACCCCTGTCGGTTCCCGGCCCGGCGAGGCCACCTGAGATGTCTCTCAGGTGTGCTTCTTCGGCGGGCGGGGGGCGGCGATCGTGCCGCCCTCCACCGGTTCGCAGGGCAGCAGGCGCCGGGTGGCTGCCCCGGGGGAGCCCGCGATCAGCTCAAGCAGCAGGCGGACGGCGTCGCGGCCCATCTCGCGCATGGGGACGTCGAACCCGCTGAACGCGGCGCCCCCGCCCGGGGCGCGGCCCCGGGTACCGGTGGCCGCGCCGAGCACCGCCAGGGACAGGTCCCCGGGGCAGTCCAGGCCCGCCCGGCCCACGGCCGCCCCGAGCCCCGCCAGGGCGGCCCCGGTGTCGGTCTGCTCGACGACGACGGCGGTGACGCCCTCGGCCAGCCAGCCGCCCAGCAGGGCGTCCGCGTCGGCGCCGTCGGTCGGCGCGACCAGGCCCCGGGTGTCCAGGCCGGCTTCGCGGGCGCCCTTCAGGACACCCTCCTCCCGGTCGGCCGAGGCCGGCGCCTGGTCGTGTTCGCGCAGGTAGCGGATCTTGCGGTGGCCCGCCGCGACGAGTCGCGCCACGACCTGCGCCGACGCCGGGACGTAGTCGGCGCCGACGTAGGGGACGCCGGGCTCGTCCCGGCGGCCGATGTAGACGAAGGGGAATCCGTCCTCGACCAGGCGCCGGATGGGCTCCTCCGGCACGTGGCGCCCGAAGAACAGGCAGCCGTCGGCGACGCGGACGCGCCGTACCGCGGCCGGGTCCTGCGCCCGCGCCGCGGCGCGGGCGGAGCCGGTGAACAGGATGAGGTCCTGCCCCTGGGCGGCCGCCTCCTCCTCCACCCCGGCCAGGACCGGGTAGTAGGAGTGGGCGACGTCGGTGGGGAACGTGGTGCTGAAGGTGTACAGGCCGAGCATCGCGTTGCGCGCGGAGGCGAGCCGCGTGGCCACGGGGTCGGGCACGTAGCCGAGTTCCTCCGCGGCGTCGAGGACCCTCTGCCGGGTCTCCCTGGCGAGCGCCATGCCCGAGGGCGTCCCCCGCAGGATGAGGGAGACGGCGGCCTGGGAGACGCCCGCGACCCGCGCGATGTCGGACTGGCGGGGCCTGCGGCGCCCGGCGGCCCTCTCCCGGCTTGCGTCGGTCACCTGTTCCTCCTCTGATACGGCGTCCTAATGCGCATTAGTCCATGACTGTGAGCCGCGCCACGCGGTATGTCAAGAGGTGTCGGCCGAATTTCCGACCGATGGCTATGGAGTTTCACTAATACGTATTAGGTCCTTGACTGACGCATCGTCCCTGGCAGAGACTCTGGACCTCGGAGCACCCCCCGACACGCTCCGGAAGGGAACCGTCATGTCCGACGCACACTCCCCCGACACCCCGGCCCCGGGCGTGGGCCGCAGGACCGCGCTCCTGGGCGCCGGGGCCGCCGCGGCCGGGGCCCTCCTCGCCCCCGGCCTCCTCGGGCCGGCGCCCGCGGGCGCCGCCCGCACCGCCCCGGTCCTGCCCCGGTACACGTTCCTGCGCGAGGCCCTGGACACCTCGTCGCTGGCCTACAACCCGACGGGGGAGCTGATCTTCCCGTGCCTGCGCGGCACCGCCGGGAGGCTCTCCGGCGCCCCCGGCCGCTTCCTGCTCTACTACGCCCCCCACGACGCGCCCGGCGGCATCTGCCTGGCGTACGCCGACAGCCCGGAGGGCCCCTTCACCGAGCACCCGGGCAACCCGATCGTGTCCCGCACCTGGTCCCCGCACTACTCGGTCAGCCACGTCTCCTCGCCGCACGTGATGTGGAACGCCGAGCACCGGGAGATGTGGCTGTACTTCCACGGCGAGAACACCACCACTCGCCTGGCGCGCTCGCGGAACGGGATCGACTTCGACTACCAGGGCACCGTGCTGACCACGGCGATGGTGCCGGGCACCACGGAGGCCTCCTACGCCCGGGTCTTCGAGCACCCCCTGCCCGACCGGGGCGCGCGCTACGTGATGGTGTTCATGCGCAACAGCACGGGCGGCAACCGCTCCATCGGGTGGGGGTGGTCGGCCGACGGCATCACCTTCGACTTCGACCCCCGACCGCTGGTCTCCCACTCCTCCGTGGGGGTGGCGAACCTGTCCGGGCCCCATGTCGTCGAGCGGGGCGGGAGCACCTACGTCGCCTACCACACCGACCGGGGCGACATCCGCCTCACCGAGGTCGGGCGGGACTTCTCCCTGCGCAACCACCTGGGCGTGGTCCACAGCCCCCTGGCGGGGCCGCCGGACTCGGGCCGCAGCGCGGCCCCCTCCTACGGGTCCGACGGGGGCACGCAGTACATGTTCTACGAGGCGGGCCACCGCCTGGGGGCGACCATCGCCATCGCACGGGCCGGGTGAGGCCGCCCGCGGACGCGGGCACGGCCGCCCGGACGGGATCCGGGCGGCCGTGCGGGCCCGCTCCTCCGCGTCCCCGGCACGGTGGGCGCGCGCCCGGTCCGCCCGGGCGGGAGGGGAGAGCCGGGGCCTGGCCTCCGCCGACCCCGGCGGGGGTCAGGCCCCGGCGACGATCCCGTAGAGCTCGTAGCAGCACAGGACCACGAAGAGCGAGCCCGCCAGGGCCAGCCCGGTGTTGCTGATCCAGCCGTTGCGCCATTCGCGGGGGGTGCGGGAGGAGTTGAGCAGCCACATCAGGGTGAACGCCAGGAACGGCATGAAGAACGCGCCCAGCACGCCGTAGGCGATGATCAGCTGGAAGGGCCTGCCCACCAGCAGCAGGAGCATGGGCGGGAAGGTCAGCCACAGCATGTAGCCGCGGAAGGCCCAGCTCTTCTCGTTCTCCACGGGATCGGTGTCGGTGCGCCCCCGCACGTGGTTGACGAAGTCCGCGAAGAGCAGGCTCACCCCGTGCCACACACCGATGATGGAGGAGTAGGCGGCGGAGAAGAAGCCGACGAGGAACACGGTCGCCACGAACCCGCCGAACCGCTCGCGCAGGATGTCGCCCAGCTGGAGGAGCCCCTGGTCGCCCTGCTCCAGCGCGATGCCGCTGGCGTACAGGAGTTCGGCGCCCACGACGAGCATCGCGACGACGAAGACACCGGTCGTGACGTAGGCGACGCGGTTGTCCAGCCGCATCATCCGCATCCAGCCGGAGTCGCGCCAGCCCTTCGCGTTCACCCAGTACCCGTAGGCCGCCATGGTGATGGTGCCGCCCACGCCGCCGACGAGGCCCAGCGTGTAGAACACCGACCCCTCCGGGAGCAGGGGCACGAGCCCGCGCAGGGTCTGGCCGATGTCCGGCCCGACGTAGAGGGCCAGGCCCACCACCGTCACGAACATGACGCCGACCAGGACCGTCATGATCTTCTCGAAGACGGCGTACCGGTTGAACCAGACGATCGTCAGCCCCGAGACGCCCGCCAGGACCGCCCACAGCTCCAGCGGGAGCACCGGGAAGAGGGTGGCCAGGGGCAGGGCCGTCGCGGTCATCGCGCTCGCCCCGTAGACGAAGCCCCAGATCACGATGTAGGGGGCGAAGTAGACGGTGGTCCACTTCCCCATGCTGCTCCACCCGTCGAAGATGGTGCGCCCGGTCGCCAGGTGCCAGCGCCCGGTGGCCTCCGCCAGGGAGATCTTCACCAGGCAGCCGACGATCGTCGCCCACAGCAGGGCGTAGCCGAAGCGGTTGCCCGCGATGAGTGTGGCGACCATGTCACCCGCGCCGACGCCCGTGGCCGCGACGACGATGCCCGGCCCGAGCTGCTTCCAGGTCGCCCTGCGTTGTTCGGTGGCCGCCACCGGCCCCTCCTTCGTGCGGGGACGGAGTCCGCCCGTCCAGTGGCAAGAATGTAGGGGGTGTGACGCACGGTACAAAAGGGGCGACGCTTCCCCCGGGGGTTCCGTGGCGCAATCGATACGCCCGGAGGGCCGCGGGGCGGGCGCGCGCGGCGCGGACGGCCCGCCGGCGGGCCGTCCGCGGCGGCGTCCGGGCCCCGGCCCGCGGGAGGCCCCCGCCCCGGGCCGCGCCCCTACCCCTTGCGGGCCACCCCGCCGTACTCGGCCACCGGTCGGACCTCGCCCACCTCGGTGGGGCCCGGGCGCCACAGGGAGCAGGAGACCACGCCCGGCTCCAGCAGCTCCAGGCCGTCGAAGAGCGCCGCGATGCCCGCGGCCGAGCGGATGGTGATCTTGGGGGTGCCGCGCTCGTTCCACGCGGCCGCCACCTGGTGGGCGCGCTCGTGGTCGATGTCGTCCGTGGGGTGGGACACGACCAGGAAGCTCCCCGGCGCGAGCGCGTCGAGGAGCCGGTCCAGGACCGAGCGGACCTCGCCGTCGTCGGCGACGAAGTTCACCACGCCCAGCAGCATCAGGGCCACGGGCTCCGACAGGTCCAGGGTCGCGGAGGCCGCGCTCAGGATCGCGTCGGGGTCGCGCAGGTCGGCGTCCACGTAGTCGGTCGCCCCCTGGGCCGACCCCGTCAGCAGCGCCCGCGCGTGCGTGAGCACGAGCGGGTCGTTGTCCACGTAGACGACCCGCGCGTCCGCGGCCACGGACTGGGCGACCTCGTGGGTGTTGTTGTGGGTCGGCAGGCCGGTGCCGATGTCCAGGAACTGCCGGATCCCCTCCTCCTTCGCGAGGTGGGTGACCGTGCGGACGAGGAAGGCGCGGTCCGCGACCGCGTTGTCCACGATCTCCGGGAAGAACGAACGGATCTGCTCGCCCATCTCCCGGTCCACCGGGTAGTTGTCCTTGCCTCCCAGCCAGTAGTTCCAGATACGGGCGTTGTGGGGGACGGAGGTGTCGATCCTGGGGGCGGGACCCTCGGAAGTCACGGGGGGCACGGAAGGCCTCTTTCTGTGCATGTCGCTCGGAAGCGCCCGAAAAGGGGCGCTACGCGGACAAGTAAACGGTCCCGGGGACCGGCGGGCAACTACCGAACCGCCCGAATCCCCCGCCCCACAGGCCTCCCCCACCCCCGACCGCCGAAAAGGAGTCGAACCGCCCGCACTCCGGCGGATAGGTTGCCCACACCCCCCTTCCGCACAGCGACGACCAGGAGCCGCAGGTGAAGCACTCCGCCCCCGAGTACGCACGCATCGCCGAGAAGGGCACCGTCCTGCGCTGCCAGGTGGGATCCGGCGTCCACGGGGTCGCCCTCGACGGACAGAACGACCGCGACGAGATGGGCATCTGCCTCGAACCGCCCGAGTACGTGATCGGACTGCGCGCCTTCGAGCAGTACGTCTTCCGCACCCGGCCCGAGCACTCCCGCTCCGGCCCGGGCGACCTCGACCTGACCGTCTACTCGCTGCGCAAGTGGATGCGCCTGGCCCTGGACGGCAACCCGACCGTCCTGCTGCCCCTGTTCGTCCCCGACGGCGAGATCGTCGCCGTCACGGACACCGGCCGCGAACTGCGCGCCTGCGCCGACCGCGTCCTGTCGCGCCGGGCGGGCCACCGCTTCCTCGGCTACCTGCGCGCCCAGCGCGAACGCATGGAGGGCCTGCGCGGCGGCAAGCACACCAACAGGCCGGAGCTGGTCGACGCCTACGGCTTCGACACCAAGTACGCCTACCACATGGTCCGGCTCGGCATCCAGGGCGTCGAACTCATGGAGACCGGGCGGCTGACCCTGCCGATGCCCGGCCCCGACCGCACCTGGCTGCTGGAGCTGCGCCGCGGCCAACACAGCCGCACCGAGGCCCTCGAGCGCGCCACGGAGCTGGAGGAGCGGCTGGTGTGGCTGTGCGACCACGCCGACCTACCCGAGGAGCCCGACCGCGCCTGGGCCGACCGCTGGCTGGTCGACGCCTACCGGAGGTCCTGGGACGCCCGCTGAGGACCCCGCCGCCACTCCCCGCGACCCCGCCGACCAGTACGGGCACCCGCCGGGGAACCGGCGCCGGGTCGAGATAGGGTGAGCCACCGAAGAGGCACGCGGCGCGCCCGGCCCACCGGGCGTCGACCGCGCGGCGGACACCGCGCGCGGTGTCCGGGAACAACAAACGTGAGGAAACACCATGGTCGGAACCATCGCCTTTGTGCTCATGGTCGTGAGCCTGTCGATGATGCTCATCGCCGGCATCATCCCCGCGTTCATCAAGACCCGCTGACCGGCGGCGGGTGCCGCCCCTCGGGCGCACCCGCCCACCCGGCTCCCCGGCCGGCCGCCGCACGGCGGTCACCGGGTCCCGGCCGCCGACACTCCCGTGCCGGACGCCGCCGCCCGCGGCAGGACCGCTCCCCCGGTCGGCGACGGGGCCCGCCGACCGCGGCGGACTCCCCCGCACCCCTCGCCCTTACCACGCGGACCGGACAACCTCACCCCCCGGGGCATGGCCGCGAACGGCCCGATCCTGGAACCTCGTGGTCATGGCGAGGACAACCGGCCGCGCGCTCCCCTGCGGCGGCCCCACCCTGGACCACGGACGCTGCCGCCGCCGACGCCTGGTCCCGCCCTGCCGGGACCACACCCCCCACGCCCTCTCCCGCCGCAGGGCCGCGCCGCCCTGGCCCGCGCCTCCCACCGTGCTGCGCACGCCCCGCCCCCGGGGCGTCCCCCTCCTGCCGCTGCTGGCCTCCCCCTGGCCCGCCCCCGCCCACTCCGCCGCCGGCGCCGAGCAGGCCCGGCGCTGGCTGACCCCGCGCACCCGCGCCGCCCTGGACTGCTTCGCCTCCCTGGTCCCCGCCGCCCAGTGGAACAGGGTCGCCTCCTCGCGCTCGCGCGCCGACTGCCCCGCCCTCGAAGCCCTCGCCCGCGCCTGCGAGTCCCCGCGCGCCGTCGCGGTCGGCGCCCTGCACCGCGTCGCGGAGCACGGCTTCGCCGACCTGCCCTGCACACACGAGCACCGGATCGCGCGCACCCTGGCCCACGCCAAGGAGAGCCAGGTCAGCACCCGCTCCTTCAACCGGGCCCGCGTCGAGCACCCCGGCCCGCACCTGGAGGACATCGCCCTGTCCCTGCGCCTGCTCGGCGTCCTGGCGTGCCTGTCCCAGGGACGCGCCCCGTGGTGCCCCTGCCTGGACACCCTCCTGCGCCGGGGGCCGCTCCCCGCCCCCTGCGCGGTCTTCTCCCTGGCGACCCGCTTCGCCGGTTCCCACGGCCTCGACCCCACGGCCTGAACCCGGCCGCGCCCGGCGGCCCCCACCGGTTCGGCCCCCGCCCCGAGCGCACCCCCCGGGGCGAGAGCTCCCCGCGGCCCGGGTGCCCGGGAGGGCGCCGACGGGCCCGGAGCCCCGCCCGCGAAAACCCCTTTCCCCCCGGAGCCCGGGACGGCTACGGTGAGGCGCGCGACGCAGTACGGCCCGACGCCGTGGCCCCCGGACCACCCGGAAGGGCGCCGGCGGGGCCGTGGCCGCGGCCACGGCACGTAGCTCAGCAGCAGAGCACCCGGCTCGGGACCGGGAGGACGCGGGGGCGGAACCCGCCGTGCCGGCGACCCGGGCCCGACCCCCGAGGGTTGCGGGGACCGGGCGGTCCGGGACACCGGGCCACCACGACGTGTAGCTCAGCAGCAGAGCACCCGGCTCCGGTCCGGGAGGACGCGGGGGCAGGACCCGCCATGTCGGCATGGACGAGAACACCGCACCCGCACAGGCCGACCCCGGTTACGCCGTCGGCCGCCTCGCCGAGGCGTTCACGGCCGCGCTCACCCACGAGGACCCCCGTGTCCGCGAGGCCGCCGAGAGGCGCGCCGACGCCTGGCGGCTCGTCGTCGCGGGCATGGCCGACGGCACCCTCGACATCGGCTCCGGCGCCCCGGTCCGCCACCTGCCCCCCTGGGTCACCCTGGAGATCGCCCCCGGCGGCTTCGCCACCGGGAGGGCGGCGGCGGGCGGCCTCCTCCGGCCGCACGAGGAGGCCCTGGCCCGGCGGCACGGCCTGCCCGCCACGCGCTCGGCCCTGTACGCCCACCACCTCACCCAGGACGGCCTGGCCGAACTGTCCGGCCTGCTGGACAGCGGCGCCTACGAGATCGACGTGCCCGAACAGGCCGCCCTGCTCGGCGTGGCGTGGCTGGTGCGCGCCGGGGACACCGCCGGCGCGCTGCGGCTGCTCGCCGCGGTCGAGCCCTTCGCCGACACCCTGTGCTTCACGCCCCGGCCTGCTCCGTTCCACGAACTGCCCGGCCGCGTGGTCCACCGGGCCTCCGCCGGGGAGGTGCGCGCGGACCTGGACCGGCGCACGCGGCGCAGGTCCCCCGCCGAGAACCGCCCCCTGGTCCAGCAGGAGGCCCTGGCGGTGTGGAACCCGTTCGCCGACCGCGTCCTCGCCCACTGGTGGCAGACCCGCGCGGGGGACCGCGTGGACGGCCGCCGCCCCGAGGGCTGGCGGGCCCGGGGCGCGGACCTGCTCGCCGAGTACGCACGGCTGGCGGCGGAGCACACACTGTGCACCAAGCACCGCAGGCCCAAGGAGAACCTGGCGGTCATGCTGACCGCGCTGCGCGAGGCCGTGGAGTCGGACGGGCCCACCGCCCGCAGCCGCGGCCTGCTCCAGCACGCCGTGGACTCCATGGTGCGCAAGCGCGGCCTGCCCGGCTCCCCCGCGCACACCGCCCTGCGCACCGCGCAGGCCGCGCACGCCGCACGGCCCACCCACGACGTGCTCGCCGGACTCGTGTCCGCCCGCCTGGCCGGGCTGCCGCAGAACTCCGGTGTGCCCCGGATCGAGGAGGCGCTCGCCCCCGCCACGCGCGAGGAGGCCGACGGTCTCCGTGTCCCCGTGGGCTGGCCCGTTCCCGGCCCCCTGCGCCGCATCGCCCTGCGGGCCGCCGCCGCACCCCTGGACGACCTGGTCGCACTGGGGGTGGTCCCCTCCGCCGAGGTGATGGCGGAGCTGGTCCCGGCCCTCACCGCGTCCGCGGAGGCCGCCGCCGCGCCCGACCCCGCGCTCTCCCGGCTGGTCGCCGCCCACCACCGGGCGTTCAGCCGCCGGCGCTCCCTGATGCTGCTGAACCTGGAGAGCCAGGTCCGGGCGGACCGGCTGCCGTGGGTGCGGGCGCTGCGGCCCCACCTCTCCGACACGGGGACCCGCCGGGAGGCCGTCTCGCGGCTGGTCCCCGAGCTCGGCGCGTCGGCGCTGACCCATTTCCCCGGCACGGTCCTGCCCAACCCGCTGGTGCGCGAGTTCAACGCCGTGTCCCGGTCCGCGGGGCTGGACCTGCCGTGGCTGGAGGAGCTGGCCGCCGACATCTTCACGGGCGAGTTCGCGCCGAAGTTCCTCCGTGCCGCCAAGGCCGCCGCCTCGCTGGTGGAGGGCACCGCCTACGCCCGCTACTACGGAATCGACTGCGCGGAGGTGCTCGCCCTGGAGGAGGCGCCGCCCGCCGGGTCCGCCGACCGGACCTCCCCCTTCGCCCTGCTGTGCGCGGAGCGCGCGGGGCTGCGGAGGTCCGGGGTCGCCTCCAGCGGCACGGTGATCGAACAGGCGCAGATCCTCACGACCCACAACCTCGCCACGCTGGTGGGGGCCGGGGCCGCACCGGCGGCGGGGTGGGCGGACCTGGCATGGCGCGCCCACGCCCTGGCCGTCGCGGCGGTCGAGCGCCTGCCGCGCGTCGGCACTCCCCGCGGGCACGTCCGGAGCGCGGCGTTCTCCTGGCGCCAGGCGGTGTTCTTCCTGTCCCTGTGCCCGGCCCCGGAGCAGCGCGGGGCGGTGGCGCGGATGGAGGAGTCCCTTCTCGCGCGCCCCCGCCACACCCGTGAGCGGATGGCTCCGGTGGTGGCCGGCCTGCGCCGGGTCGTCGACGGCGGGCCCCTGGTGGAGGGTGGAAGTGACGGTGCCCGGCGCTTCCTGGGCTGGTCGGAACGGCAGCACTGGATGCTGGAGATCGCGCCGCAGGCCCTCCTGCCCCGTACCCGCCGGTGGGGATGAGGCTTCGCAGGCGCCCCTCCCGGCCGGTCGGGGCCGCAGGCTGCGGCGTCCTCACGCGGTGGCCGGGTGGGAGACGGGAGAGGCCGGTGCGGGGCATCCGTCCACGCTGCCCCGCACCGGCGTGCGCGCGGACACGCAGGGGCCAGCCTACGGAATCCGGTGCCTTCTCGGACCCTGTTTGCCATAACTCGTGGGGTGGGCGGACCATCCTCAGTCTCACCTTTACGATGTAGATTCTCACTGGGGTCCGGGGCGGCCGTCGCCTGCGGCGGGAGCGGACGACGGCCGCGCACAGGGGGTGTCAGGACGGTCGCGCCGTGGCAGTGTGGACGGCGTTCCGGACGTGCCCCGGTGGCGCGCCCGCCCCGTGACCGAAGGAAGCCCCCATGCTCCCCTCCCCCGGCCCCGCCTCTCCGACCGGGCCCGCGTCCCTGCTGGCCGCGGCCCTGTCCGCCCTCCTCGTCCTCCCCGCCCTGCTGGCCCCGGCTGCCCCCGCCTCCGCGGCCCCGGCCCCTCTGGTCGAGCACTCCTCCTGGATGGCGGCGCTGCCCGACGGCGCGAGCCTGTCAGCGCTGTCGGTGCCCGGCACGCACGACAGCGGCGCCTGGCGCGGATCCGTGTGGTCCCGCACCCAGGACCTGACCATCGCCCAGCAGCTCGACTCCGGCGTGCGCTTCCTCGACGTGCGCACGCGCCACTACCGCGACGCGTTCCCCATCCACCACGGGGCCGAGTACCTGCACCTCAACTTCACCGACGTGGTCACCGACGTGGGCGCCTTCCTCGAACGGAACCCGGGCGAGACCGTGCTCATGCGGCTCAAGAAGGAGCACACCGAGGAGGAGAACACCCGCAGCTACGAGGAGACGCTGGACCACTACATCGAGCAGAACCCGGACACCCGCGATGTGCTGGCGGAGCACCTGTGGGTTCCGGACGGGGACGGGAACCGGGTGCCCGACCTGGGCGAGGTCCGGGGCCGGATCGTCATCGTGCAGGACTTCGCCGCCTCCCGCGCCTACGGCGTCCACTGGAACGGGCCCGCGCTCAGCGTCCAGGACGACTACCGCGTGCCCACGCTCTTCGACATCCCCGCGAAGTGGGACAGCGCCCGGGCGCACTTCGACGCGGCGGCCGACGGCCCCGCGGACCTGCTGTACGTCAACCACCTGAGCGGCAGCGGCGCCCCGTGGGCCAACCCGCGCGACGTCGCGTGGGGCGCCCTGGGACAGCGGGGCGTCAACGCCTACGCCGTGGACCACCTGCGCTCCTCGCGGGCGCCCCGGACGGGCGTCGTCGTCATGGACTTCCCCAGCCAGGAGCTGACCGACCTCGTCCTGGCCCGCAACCCCTCCTGACGCCGGGGCCCCGGCCGCCCCGCGCGGCCGGGGCCCGTGCGCCGCCACAGGACCGCCGCCCCCACCCCCGCCCCCGCACCGGGCTCCGGGCTCCGGGCTCCGGGCTCCGGGCTCCGGGCTCCGGGCTCCGGGCTCCGGGCTCCGGGCTCCGGGCTCCGGGCTCCGGAAAACGCTTCCTCCGCAACCGGTGGACCGCGAACCGTAATTCCATTCCCTCCCCACAGGGGATTCCCTCTCCCTTCCCTGGGGATTTCCAAGGAAAAGCACCGGAGAAAAAAGGCGGCCACTATTTAAAGTAATGGATCGGAAACAGAAGGTGAGGAACCGAGATCTAGGCCCCTGCCGTATCCAACGACTCATGCGACCGTCCGAAATGTTCCCTATGTTCATTTCCAGGGTGAATGACGATCCACCCCCGGTGCAGAGGAGTAGGCATGAGAATCTGCGGCAGAGATTTCGCGAGAGCAACCCCCCTGTTGGCCGCCGGAGCCGCGGCGACGCTCCTGTCGGCCTGCTCACCCGTGTGGGCCGACCCGGGAGACGGCCCGCCCCCGCCCGACGGCGGCACCGCCTCCCCGACGCAGGGCCCCGGCCCCGGCCCCGGCGCGACCCCGGACCCGAGCGCCCAGCCCAGCACCGGCCCCACCCCCGAACCCAGCCCCAGCCCCTCCCAGGAGCGCACCGCCACCGCCGTCGTCCACCTCCTCGACCAGACCGTCGAGGAGATCGGGCCCCCCGGCGACCCCAGCGGGACCCAGATCCTCAACACCGTCTTCCAGACCGACTTCGTCGGCGACCTCGACGGCAAGGGGTACCACGTCTATCTGGACCTCGTGGACGCCTCCGGCGGCGCGACCAGCGAGGGCGCGGGGAGGTTCGTCGGCTCCCTGAACGGCGTCGAGGGCACCTTCGCGATGGACGCGTGGGGCACCGCCGACGCGGGGGGCGCCATCAGCGCCGAGTGGTGCGTCGTGGACGGGTCCGCGAGCGGCGACCTGGCAGGACTCAGCGGCTGCGGGCAGATCCTCACCGACGGCACCCCGGAAGCCCACGTGACCTTGACCTACACCCTGCCATAACCCCCTGACCTGCCCCTTGACCCCCGGCCGAGCTCTTTTGGCCGGGGGTCGCGCCTTCTTCCGGCAGACAGCGCCTTTACACGGACACGAAAACTGTCAATGGACAAGTGAATGCCGGACTTCCTACTCTGTTACCCACTCCGGTTCGAGGATACGGTCACCGCCTGGTACCCGCCACGTTGGAAAGCAGACGCCGCATGCACCTGTTACTGATCGACAATGCCCGACTCTACGCGGAGCCCCTAGCCCGACGTCTTCGGGGACATGTGGACATCAACGAAGTCACGTTGTGCTCATTAAGAGAAATCAATGACCACACGCATGCGGAGGCGCTCAGATACGACGCCGCCCTGATCAACGCGAGCGCCCCCAACGTCGAGCAGGTGATCTCCTCCCTGTCCAAGGTCCCCCTGGCCGTCATCGCCCTGGGGGTCGAGGAGACCGAGAAACAGGTCATCGGGCTCGCCGAGTCCGGTGCGGCGGGCTACGTACCGCTCAGCGGCGACATCGACGACGTCGTCAGGAGCACGAGGGCCGCCGTCCGCAGGGAGATGCACTGCTCACCGGACATCGCCTTCCAGCTGTGGCGGCACATCGGCCTCATGGCTTCCCAGGCGCCGGAGCAGAAACCCGCCGTCCACCTGACCCGGAGGGAGCAGGAGGTCCTGTCCCTGATCTCCCTGGGGGCGTCGAACCAGCAGATCTCACGCGAGCTCTTCATCGAACTGCGCACCGTCAAGAACCACGTGCACAACATCCTGCGCAAGCTCGGGGCGAAGCGGCGGGGAGAGGCCGCCGCGCGGGCCCACGAGCTCGTCGGCTGGTCGGCGGTCACCCCTTCCGACGCTCAAGGACGACGATCTCGAAACCTGGGTCGTCGAGGCTCATGACCGTGTCCAGCCCCATGCGCCCCTCCACCGCCCGGTGCGCGTTGTAGCCGTCCCACCCCTGCCCCGGCGCCGTGCTCCGCCGGTGCACGCAGACGACGTGGCCGCCGAGCCGCAGGCGGTCCCGGAGGCCCTTCGCGAGGAGCTCGAGGTCGTCGGGGGTGAAGTAGTACAGGAACTCGGAGAGGACCACGAGGTCGAAGGAGGCGTCGGGCAGGTCCCGGGGGAGCACCGACCGGCGCACGCTCACGTGCGGGGAGTCGGCCAGCGCGGCCGTGGCGGCCTCGACCGCCGCGGGCGCGCTGTCCACGGCCAGCAGACGGTCGCAGCGTCCGGCCAGCCCCCGTGTCAGCACCCCGATCGAGCAGGCGGGCTCGTATCCGGAGGCGTAGCGCCTCCGAGGCAGGCTGGCGAGGGTCAGGTCGTACTTCCTGCGCTCGTACCAGCGCACCGACAGGTTCCACGGGTCGGGGGACTCGGTGTAGCGGCCGTCGAAGTAGGACGGGGGAATCGAGTGCTCGTGCGGGGCCGCGTCGTCGCCGTGCCGGCGCGGCCGGAGGCCGGCCCCGCTCACGGGCGCTCCCCGAACAGGTCCGGGTTGGCCCGTGTCCAGTCGAGGTAGTGCCGCAGGCCGTCGGCCAGCGTCGTGCGCGCCTCGAACCCCAGGAGGTCGCGCAGGCGGGCGGTGTCGGCCGCTCCGCCGTCCGGGTCCCCGGCCGGGCGGGGGCCGCGGGTCACCCGGACCCCCGGCACCAGGTCCGCCACGGTCCGGGCGAGCTCCGCGATCGGGGTGGCCCGCCCGGTTCCGACGTTGACGGTGCACCCGGCCGCTCGGGGCGCGGTCACCGCCTCCGCCGTCGCGGCGGCCACGTCGGTCACCGAGACCATGTCGCGCACCTGCGCGCCGTCCCCGTGGACCACCAGGGGCAGACCGCGCAGCGCCCGCACGCAGAAGATCGCCGCGCACCAGCTGTGGCTGCCCGCCTTGGGCACCTGGTGCGGCCCGTAGACGCTGAAGTAGCGCAGGACGGTGACCGGCACCCCGAACCGGGTCCCGTAGAGCCGCGCCTGGCGCTCCGACCAGCTCTTGGAGTTGGCGTAGAGCATGCCGGGCTCCCCCAGGGGGTCGTCCTCGTGGAACCGGTCGCCCCGCGCCGGGACGTCGCCGTACACCTGGGCGGAGGAGGTCAGGACGACACGCCCCGTGCCGTGCCGCCGGGCCGCCTCCAGGACCACCTGGGTGGCCCTCATGCTGGCGAAGTCGCGGTCGGGCTCCGCCGTGCACGCGGCGACGTCGGCCAGGGCCGCGGCGTGGACCACCGCGTCGCTGCGCGCGACCAGCGGTCCCGTGGTCGCGGCGTCGGTGACGTCCCCCCTGACGACCTTCGCCAGCGCGCCGACGCCGAACCTCTCCGCCTGGTCGAAGGCGTAGGCGTCCAGGGAGTCGAGCACCGTCACCTCCGCGCCCGCCTCCGCCAGGCGTCGCACGACGTGGCTGCCGATGAATCCGGCGCCGCCCGTGACCAGCACGCGTCGTCCGGCGACCGGGTGCGGGGCGCTAGGCATGGAGCCTCCTCAGGAGTGCGGTCGAGGACGCGGTGACGGCCTCGTCGGTGAAGACCGTGCGGCCCCCCAGCCGTTCGACCAGTGCCGATTCGGCTCGCAGGCGCACACAGGGGTTGCGCGCGTAGTCCGGTCCCTTGACGTACACGTCGGGGCGCAGTGCCTCGATGACGCGCATCGGGCTGCTGTCCTCGGCGGCGTGGACGTGGTCGACGGCCTCCAGCGCCGCGATCAGGCCGGTCCGGTCGGCGACACCGTACAGGGGGCGCCCCGGTCCCTTCACGCACGCGGCGTCTGCGCTGACGCTGACGACCAGCAGGTCGGCCAGGGCCGCGGCCTCGTGGAAGTGGTGGACGTGGCCGACGTGGAGCAGGTCGAAGCAGCCGTGGCACAGGGCGGTGCGCAGTCCGGAGGAGCGCGCCCGCTCCCCCAGCCGCCGCAGGCCGTCGAGGTCCTCGGCCTTGTCCGGTCTAGGCGTGCCCATGGCCCACGCTCCCCCGTCCGCCCCCGGTCAGGGCCACCACGGCGGCTGTGCGGCTGCCGACGCCGAGCTTGCCCAGGATGCTCTGCACGTGGTTCTTGACGGTGTGGTGGCGTATCCCCAGCCGGGTGGCGATCTCCCTGTTGGGGAGGCCGACCGCGACGAGGGCCAGCACCTGGGTCTGGCGCCGTGTGAGGCGCCTGCCCCCCAGGGCTCCCCTGCGCACGACGTCGCGCAGGGCGCCGACCAGGCTCTCGGTGCTCTCCTGCGCCGACACGAAGCCGACCGCGCCCGCCTCCAGGCAGTGCAGGACGGCCTCATGGCAGACGCCGGAGCCGATCACCAGGGCGGCGGGGCCGTCCCCGCCCGCGAACCGGCGGATGACCTCGACGCGGCGGGGGTGGGCTGCCTCGACCAGGACGACGTCGACGCCGTCGCAGCTCTGCGGGGGGTCGGCAGCCGCCGAGCTGTCGAGCCCGGCCCGGGAGAGCTCCTCGGCCAGGCTGAGTCCTCTGGCGAGGAACTCGTCCACGACCAGTACGTGGGGGCGGTCAACCATACGCGGGCTCCGTCTCTGTGGGGGTCAGTCCGGACGCGACCAGTTCACGGGGGCTGCTGCGGGGGAAGGAGAGCGAGGCCCGGCGGCAGACGTGGCGTCCGGCGTGGATCGCCGCGGCCCTGAGCGAGGGTTCCCAGTCGGCGCCGGAGGCCCTGGCCACCAGCAGCGCGGCGGTGAACGCCTCCCCCGCGCCGTTGGGGTTGCGGGGCGTCCCGCCGCGGGACAGGGCGGGCTGTCGCAGGCGCCGGTCCCCGGTGCGCAGGACGCTCCCGCCCGCACCGCTGGTGACCGCGACGGCGCCGACGAGGGAGATCTCGGGCAGCGGTGCGAGGAGGTCGAACTCGCGCCGGTTGGCGACCAGGAGGTCGACCGCCCCGAGGAGGTCGGCGCGCCGGCCGGAGGGCATGGCCGCGAGTTCGCGGCACTGGGTGAGGTGGGGGACGAGCACGAGGCGGCGCCCGCGTGCCCGGGCGGCGAGGGTGGAGAGCCGGCTCGGTGAGCAGACGACGAGGACGGTGTCCGGCCGCGGTGCGGCGGCCGGGTCGTGCACCGCTTCCAGGGGAGGCTGCTCCCTGCGGGTGACGGTGACGGACTCCAGGCTGGGCGTGACCAGGGTGACCGTGTGGTCCAGCGGTCCGGTGCCCCGGAGAGGGCCGACGCGGACGCCCTCCGACTCCAGCAGCGACAGCGCCCGGGTGCTGTCCTCCTGGTCCCCGAGGGCGGTGGTGAGCTCCACGTCGGCGCCGAGGCGGCGCAGCGCGAGGGCGAGGCAGGCCCCCGGGCCGCCGGGGGTGCGCTCGTGGCCGGAGGCGGTGAGGCTGACGTCGAAGTCGAGTTCGGAGCCGACCCAGTAGACGTCGTCGGTGTAGGTCCCGCCGACGACGTGGAAGGCGGTCACCGCGCCGCCCCGGCGGCCAGTTCCTCGATGTCGGTGACGAGCGTGTCCAGGGAGGGCAGGGCGAGCATGTCGCGCTGCACCCCCCTGGCCCGCGCCCGGAAGGAGGGGTCGCCCAGCACCTCGCGGCAGGCGTCCGCCACGCGCCCGGCGTCGAGGTGCTCCCAGTCCAGGCGCCGGGCCAGTCCGAGCTCCTCGCACCTGGTGGCGACCAGGTGGTTCTCGGCGATCCAGGGGATCGCGACCATGGGCAGGCCCGCGCGCAGCGCCTCCCTGACGCTGGTGAATCCGGCGTGGGTGACCAGCAGGTCGGCCGTGTCCAGGAGAAGGGGCTGGGCGACGAAGTCCACGACGCGGACGTTGGGCGGGGCCGAGCGGCCGAGGTCCTGCGCCCGGCCGCGGCCGACGGCGACGACGGCCTCGCAGGCGACCTCGCCGAGTCCGTCGACGATGGACCGCAGCCGTGTGTCCGCGGCCCTGAACAGGGGTGCCACGGTGCCGAGGCTGGCGTAGACCAGCGGGAGGGAGTGGTCGAGCCCGCCGAGCAGGGGCGGCAGCCGGTCACCGGGGCGGTCCACCGTGCGGTGCCGGTAGCAGCGCAGCGTGGGGATGGCCGTCTCGGCCGGGTCGTAGCCGGGCGGCATGAGGTGGGCGTGCAGGTGGGCGTAGAGGCGCTCCGCCCGGGGGTCGGGCGGCAGTCCGAGCTGCGCGCGGTGCTCGTCCAGGGGCTGTGCGAGGAGGTCAGGGGCCAGGAACTCGGTGACCCGGCCGACCACGCCGACGGAGGCGTGGGCGATCCCGGCGGCCTCGGCCGCGAGGTAGCCGCCCATGTCGTAGGCCTCGCGCACCACCGCGTCGGCGCCGCCCTCGCGGATGTGGCCGAGCACGTCGCGGGCCGTGGCGAGGGCGCCGTCGCCGGGCAGCCCCTCGGAGACGAGCCGGCGCATCAGGGCGTCGACCTGTTCCGGGGGGATGCGTTCGGAGTCGAAGAGGGGGGCGAGCATGCCGGTGATCCAGTCCTTCCCGGCGGGGAGGAAGGGCAGGCCGTAGTGGTCGACCTCGTCCCGGAAGGACTCGGGGGCGCAGACGGCCACGTCGTGCCCCCGGGCCAGGGCGGTCTCCGCGACCGCGACGAGCGGTCGCAGGTGGGTCTCGACCGGCAGGGTGGTGAACAGGATCCGCATGGCGCCTCTCCGTGGGGACGACGGGCCGGGGGTCCTGTGCGGGACCCCCGGCCCCGGTACAGGGACCGGTGTGCCGGGCCCTCCCCGCGGTCGGGGACGGGTCCGGTGTGGGAAGGGCCCGGCGGGCCGGACGCCCGCCCGGCGGCGCCCGCGCGTCCGGGCGGTCGCCCGGTGCGGGCCGCCGGGCGGGGCCGGGGCCGGTTCAGGGGAAGGGCCCTAGTCCACCAGTGCGGTGAGCTCGCTCTCGGTCGTGGTCTTCATGCAGACGACCTGTCCGTCGGCGTCGTACAGCGCGACCTGGCCCTGCTGGACGTAGGGCTGGCCGATCGGCGGGATGGAGGTCAGGTCGCAGTGCATGACAGCCGGCAGGCGGTTGTGCAGGGTGCCCAGGGGGGTGTCCGCCTCGACGTACACCTCCTGGACGCTGCGCACCGGGTCGGTGCCGAAGTTGACCAGGGGGTCGATCTCCAGGCGCCCGAAGGTGGGGCGCATCATCGGGTCGAGCCCGCGGCCCACGCGCAGCCGGACCCGCTCGCCCGGCCACAGCACCTCGCTGGTGCCGACGGCGTCATAGGTGATGGTCTCCAGGTCCAGCCGCAGGGCGCCGTCCAGGGTCAGCACGGGGTCGTGCAGCCTGATCTCGGACTCCTCGGCCACCAGGGTGATGACCTCCTCGGGGGTGTCCGCGGAGGCGTCCCCCCCGAACTTGAGGGTGATGGTGGTCCGGACCCTCGCCTTGAACCCCAGGCTGCCGTCGCTGAGCTCGCGGCGGGGGATCATGACGTCGACCAGGTGGCTGGTCTTGGAGTGCAGCAGTTCGGCCGCGAGCGCCGGATCGGCGGCCCGCAAGCGGTCCTTCAACGTGTCGGTGGTGGTCATCTCACGCTCCTCGTCGGTGACGAATCAGCATCAACTCCGGTCTGGATCATGCGCGCCACCCCGTCCGGACCGGTTCGGCCAGGTAGGCGTCGATTGCACGGAGCAGCACCTCCGGGACGGGGACGGGCTCGAAGCCGTCCCCGGACCTCTTCAACCAGGCGAGCTGCTGCTCTCCGCGGGCGACCAGGTCCTGTCGACCGGAGGCCCGCCAGTACTCGAAGGAGAGGGTCATGCGGTTCTGGACGACCTCGCCGACCCGCATCCGCACGCTGACCTCGTCGAAGGCGTAGAGCTCGTCCAGGTAGGAGCACTCGGCCCGGACGGTGACGAGGGCGTGCTCGTGGTCCAGCGAGGAGACGACCTCGGGGGCGGTCCTGCGCAGGAAGAGCTCCCGGCAGTGCCCCTGCCAGCGCAGGAAGTGGGCGAAGTACACGTTGCCCAGCTGGTTGGTCTCGTCGAGGGTGACGACGTGCCGGTACTCGAAGCTCTCAGGCACCGTCGCCTCCCCGGACCGCGACGGCGGCGACGTCGTCGCCGTCGTGGTGAACGGCGACGGTGACCCCGCCGCCGTCCAGGAGGATCCACGGCCCGTCCAGGCTCCTCAGGGTCATGGGGCCGCCGGGGCGGCCGGCGCACTTGCGCAGGGCCTCCGAAGCGGCCCAGACCACGGCCGCGTGCTCGTCGCGCCCGCGCCCGGGGTCGCGGTCGGCGAGGGCGTCGCGCAGGGCGAGCGCCTCGGGGCCGAGGACGTCGTCCCAGCGCACGCGCGCCTCGACCGTGTCGGGCATCCACACCAGGTCCACCCCCACGGGAACGGGGGCGGTGGCGACCATGGTGACCGCACCACAGTGGGTGACCGACACCTGGTCGCCGGTGGACAGCTCGGGGCGGCCGTCGGGCCGTCCGCGGACCGTGACGCCGGTGCCGAGGAGGCGGTGGACGGCACGGGCGCGCCTGCGCACCTGGGTGTCCCCCCGCTCGACGGCCACCCGCACCCCCGCGACCCCGGTAACCTCGGCCGCCCGGCGGTCCAGGTGCGGGCCGAGGAGTTCGACGCCGACCGGGAGCGGCCCGGGGCCCATGACGTTGAGGGCCAGCCCCTCCCAGCGTTCGAGCACGGCGCCGTCGGCACCGGCCAGCTCCAGGTCGAAGACGTGCCGGCCGCCCTCCGCGTGGCGCTCCCTGGCGTGGAGCAGCGCCGGGGCGGACGCGGTGTCCAGGATCGTGACGCGCTCGGCGCCCACCGGGAGCAGGCGGGTGCCGGGCAGGCACGCCTGGAGCGCGTGCAGGGCCGCGTCGCGGCGCCCCGGGTCGCCCAGGAGCAGGCGGCCGGGAAGGTGGTGGGCGAACCAGGCGCCGCCGGGGCCCTCCTCCAGGTCCGCGACGCAGTCGTAGCCGGTGAGCCGCCGGTAGGCGCCGACGCGGCGCAGGGGGCCGTCCTGGAAGAGGAGGCGCCCGTACAGGTGCTCGTCGGGACGGACCGGCACCGGGGCGTCCGGGACCACGGGGAGCACGACCCGGCGGCCCGTGTCCGGCGTGCCCGGGGGCGGCAGGACCGCGGTGAAGTGGTCCACGGCGAAGCCGGTGGCGGAGCTGCGCAGGACCGTGCGGACGGTGCCGTCGGGCAGGGCGAGCGCGGCCGCCCGGAGGGTGACCTCCTCCCCCCGTCCGACGACCACCGGCGCGGTGAGCCTCAGGTCCTCCAGGACGGGGTGCTCGCGCGTGCCGGTCAGGACGGAGGCCGCCTGCGCCATGGCCTCCATGCCCAGCACCGCGGGCAGGAGCCTGTCCCCCTCGAACTCGTGGTGTTCCAGGTAGGGGTCGGTGTCGGCGCGCAGGACGGTGTCGGCGACGGCCTCGACCCCCGGGACGACCCTGCGGGGGCGTTCGAGGAAGCGGAGCATGGGCAGTTCCGCCTCCTCCGCCCGCAGGGTGGGCGCGTCGCCGTAGCGTCCGGTCACGACGACGCCGCCCGAGACGTCCGGCGAGGCGATGAGCCGGTGGAGCAGGTCGAGTCCGGTGTCGAGCGGGATGGGGTCGATGCCGCGCCGGGCCAGCGCGTCCAGGGTCCCCAGGCGTTCGCCCATCCCGGCTCCCGACCACACCGACCAGTCCACGGCGAGGGCGCGGCAGCCCTCCACGCGGGAGGCGACCTCCTCGGTGAGAGCGCCGAGCCATTCGTTGGCCAGGGCGTAGTGGGCCTCGCCGGGCAGGCCGGTGCGGGCGATGAGGGAGCCGAAGGAGACGAAGAGGCGCAGGGGGCCCGGGTCGAGGGCGTCGAGGAGGTTGAGCAGGCCGGAGACCTTGGGGGCGACGGCGTGTTCGAGTGCACCCGGGTCCAGGTCGGCCAGGGCCGCGGGCTCGTTGGCCCCCGCGCCGTGCAGGACGCCGGTGACCGGGCCGAGCGCGTCGACGGCGGCGTGCACCGCCCGCCTCACCGAGTCGGGGTCGCGCACGTCGGCCCGCTGGTAGGTGTGGTCCACGCCGTCCTCCTCGAACCGGGCGAGGTTGCGCGCCAGTTCGGGGTCGTCCGCGGGGTCGGAGCGCCCCAGGACGGCGATCCGCGCCCCGGTGCGCACGGCGAGGGTGCGCGCGCACTCGGCTCCGATGCCCTTGCCCCCGCCGGTGACGAGGAGGACGTCGCCGGGGCCGGGGAAGCGGTGTCCGGCGGGGGGCTCCGACAGGGGGCGGTGGCGCAGTCGCGGCTCGGTGCGCGTCCCGTCCGGGTGGTGGCGGCACTCGGCGTAGCCGCCGTGCTCGGCCAGGGAAGCGGCCTCGGCCTCCACCAGGTCGGCGGCCCCCGGGGACCGCGCGGGAACGGTGACCACGGCGGCGGGCACGCCGAGTTCGAGGTGGGCGCTGCGGGCGAACCCCGCAGCCGTGGCGTGCGCGGGGCCGTCGTCGTCCTGGACGACGAGGAGGCGCCGGGCCCCGGTGAGGGCCTTGGCCGCCTCGGCGACCAGGTCGAGGCAGGCGAGGGGGTCGTCGTCGCGGGCCGGGCGCAGTACGAGGGTGCCCTCCCCCAGGTTGCGCAGGGCCAGTGCGGCGCCCAGGGCGTCGTCGTCGCGGGCGACGACGTGGGCGCCCCCCGCCCCGCCGTCGGCCGGCGCCGTGCGCGGTCCCCCGGTCCCCGGGCGGAGGGGGCGCACCTCGACGTGGTCGACGGTGAACACGCGCACCCAGGGGGCGACGCCCGCGACGGTGTCGGCCTTCGCGGCGTCCGTCCCGGTGGCCGGGCCCTCCGCCAGGAGTTCGGCGATCTGCGCGATGGTGGCCCCGGAGTGCTCGGTGAGGTGCGCGGGGACGGGCAGCGAGAGCCTCCTGGCCGCCTCGGCGATGAGCTGGGCGACGGTGATGGAGTTCAGGTGCAGGTCGGCGCGCAGCCGGGTGTCCACGGTGACCGAGGCGAGGGGGAGTTCGGCGCGTTCGGCGACCACGGCCCGGATGACGTCGGCCGGGGCCGCCCCGGCGGCCTCCTCGACGGTGGCGCCGGGGGCGGGGACGGGGGCGGGCCGGCGCTCGGGCTCGGGCGCCGCGGCGGGCGCGGCCCGTTCGCAGGGGTTGGCGAGGAAGCGCTGGGGCCGGCCGGGGTCGATCGGGCGCAGGAAGCGGTGCTCGTACAGTGCCTCGACGCGTACGTCCCGTCCCAGGGCCCAGGCCGCGGCGGCGCAGCGCAGCAGCCCGCCGATCCCGTCGGAGCCGGCCTCGACGGCGAAGGCCGGGACGCCCCTCCCCCGGGCCAGGTGGGTGAGGACGGTGTCGGGTCCGGCCTCGATCCACAGGTCGGTCCCGGCGGCGGCCTCCATGGCCCGGTCGAAGAGGACGGGGGCGGTGGTCTGGCGGACCAGGTGTTCGCGAAGGTCGGTCCCGGGGGCGAGGAGTTCCCCGGTGACGGTGGAGTAGACGGGTCGGCGCGGGGCCGTCACCTCGGCGGCGTCCAGTGCCTTGCGCAGGTCGGCGACGGCCCCGGCCACGAGCGGCGAGTGGAAGGCGTGGGCGACCGGCAGGCGCAGGCCGTCCAGTTCGCGGACCACCCGGTCGACCGCTGCGGTGCCGCCGGAGACCACCGTGGCCCCGGGGGCGTTGAGGCAGGCGACACCGACGCCGTCGGGCAGGAGCGGCCGCACCCGTTCCTCGGGCATCGCCAGGGCGGCCATGGCCCCGTGGTCCCCGGGCAGGGCGGCCATCGCCCGGCCCCGTTCGCGCACGACGGCCGCCAGGTCGGCCTCGGAGAGGGCGCCCGCCCACGCCAGGGCAGTGAGTTCGCCCAGGCTGTGGCCGACCGCCAGGTCGGCGCGGATGCCCAGGGCCTCCAGCGCCGCGATCGAGGCCAGGGACGCGGCGACGATGCGGGGCTGGGCGACGGAGGTGTCGGCGGCCGGATCGCCCTCGGGCAGGTCCGCCCCCTCGTAGAGGTCGGCGACGGCGGGCAGCCGCCGCGCCAGCGCGCCGCCGGTGCGGCCGGCCGAGGCCGCCTGTCCCGACATCAGCAGGCCGATCCGCGCCCCGTCCCCTCCGGGCGGTGCGGTGAAGACGTCGGGGCCGAGGGTGCGGCGGCCGGCGGCGACCGCGTCCGCGGCCCGCCGCAGGAGGCCGGGGAGCCCGGCGTCCGGCGCGGCGGTGACCGCGGCCCGGTGCGCTCCGCCGCCGCGGGTGCGGGAGAGTTCGGCCGCCAGGTCGGTGTACTGGGCGTAGGACAGCGTGTCGGCCGTGCGGGCGGCGTCCTGGATCCTCTCCCGGAGCTCCTCGGCGGAGTCCGCGGAGAACACGAGGAGCTCGCTCTCCTGGGGGGTGCGTCCCAGGGTGGCGGTGCGCGCGTCCAGGCCGGTGCGCCGGTGGGCGGCCAGCCCCTCGACCACGACGTGGGCGTTGATGCCGCCGAAGCCCATGGAGCTGACCCCGGCCCGCAGGGGCCGGCCCTGCGGCCAGGTCTCGGGTTCGCGGACCGTGCGCAGGCGGGCGCGGTCCCCGGAGAGCTCCTCGACGGGGTCCTCGCACCCGGTGGTGGGCGGGACGACCTGGGTGTGGACCGCCATGACGGCCTTGATGAGGCCGGCCGCGCCCGCGGCGGCCTTCGTGTGGCCGATGAGCGCCTTGACCGAGCCCACGGCGGGCAGCGGCCCGTCGCCGGGTTCCCCGACCAGGCCCGAGAGGGCCTTCAGCTCGGCCCGGTCCCCGATGACGGTGCCGGTGCCGTGCGCCTCGAAGTAGGACACGGTCCGCGCGTGGAAGCCGGCCTCGCGGTAGGCGCGGTCCAGGGCGAGGCGCTGCCCCTCGCTCTCGGGCCTGGTGATGCCGCCGGTGCCGTCCGAGGACACCCCCCAGCCCCGCAGGACCGCGTAGGGGCGCAGCCCCAGGGCCTGGGCGTCCTCCAGCCGGGTCAGGACCACCATGCCGCAGCCCTCGCCCGGCAGGAACCCCGAGGAGCCGCGGTCGAAGACGCGCATGCGGTCGCGGGCCAGGGCGCCCGCCCGGGAGAAGCCCACGAGCTCGAAGGGGTCGATGCTCAGGTCCACCCCGCCGGCGACGACGGTACGGGCCCGGCCCTCGGTGATCTCCCGGCACCCGTGGATGACCGCCAGGAGGGAGGAGGCGCAGGCCCCGTCCACGGTGTAACCGCCGCCGCCGAAGCCGAAGTGCGAGCAGATGCGCCCCGCGATGGTGTTGGACAGGCTGCCGGCGAGCGTGTCGCCGTCCGGCTCGGGGAAGGGCTCCAGGAAGCGGTCGCGCAGGTCGTCCAGGAGGCAGGGGTCGGTCTCCCCGCGCTCGGCCAGCAGGCCGGCGACCACGCGGCGGACGTAGGGCCAGCGGGTCCGGAGCACGTGCGACCGGGTGAACTCGCCGGTCAGGGTGTTGCCCACGAAGACCGACGTGTCCGCCGCGCCCGCGGTCGCGTCCAGGCCGGCGTCGGAGAGCGCCCGGGACGCGGTGTCCAGGGCCAGCCAGTGGGTGAGATCGGTGGCGCGGTAGGTGGGACCGGCCACCCCGAAGGCGGCGCGGTCGAACTCGTAGCCCTCCAGGACGGCGGCGTGGGTGACCGAGATCCGGTCGGGGTCGGTCCCCGACTCCCCGAGGTAGTCGGCGAGGTCCAGCCGCTCGGCCGGGATGCGCCGGAAGGCGCGCCGCCCGGAGAGCGCGTTGTCCCACAGTTCGGCGGGGGTGGAGGCCCCTCCGTAGGTGCACGCCATGCCCACGATCGCGACGCCGTTCATCGGTCCTTCCCCCACTTCGAGAGTCCGTACAGGTACAGGCCACGGACCGCGCACACGGCCACGAGGGCGAAGAACAGCCCGAAGACGACGTGTGCCGCGGTGAGCACCCCGTAGAGCCCCGCGACCGAGAGCCCGAAGAACACCTGGTTCCGGGGGCTGGAGGGCGTGGTGGCGGGGTCGGTGACCATGTAGAAGGTGAAGAGCACGAAGGCCAGTCCGGTGACGGGTCCCAGGACGGCGGCGAGGGAGGCGTCGAGGAACACGGTCCGCACGATGCCCTGGAGGGCGAAGCCGCCCAGCCACGCGACGACCAGCCATCCGCGCTTGGTGAGTTTGAAGTTGAGCAGGCTGCCGGTGGTGAGGATGATGGCCGGCAGGATCCAGTCCCAGGCCCCGGACACGTTCTCCGTGAAGTGGTACGGCGGGGCGATGCCGACCCAGGTGAAGGTGACCAGGGTCGCGGCAATGCCGAAGTTGGAGGGGTTGAGGAAGTGCCGGACCCCCTTGCCCGTGTCGACCCTGAGCACGGTCTTGGAGGCCAGGGCGACGACGACGCCGAAGACGACCGGCCACACCCGCTCCCCCGAGTAGAGGAGCATCCCGACGGCGAGGGCGGTGATGTGGGCGGGCAGCAGGAAGTCGACGAGGGTCCGCGCGCCCCCGAGGAACTTGGGGCGGCGGCCGTTGAGCCGCGCGTCCAGGTACTCCAGTCCCAGTTCCATCGTGTAGGCGGTGGCCAGGGCCGCGAGGGGGACGGCGACCATCGGCTCGAAGCCCAGGTAGGCGTAGCCGAGGATGTTGAGGACCGTGATGGCGACGGCGAAGCGGCGCAGAGCGGTGAGGCGCACGTCGCGTGCGGGCGGCGGCGAGGGGGCGGGGCCGCCGTCCTCGTGGTCGGTCGCTCGTACTCGGAGTTCGGTCATGATCCGCTCCCGCTGCCGGTCTCGGAGGCCTCGGCGCCGTCGGTCAGGACGACGGTGTGGCGGCCGGGGGTCAGGACGACCTCGGCAGTGTGGACGCGCCCCCGGTCGTCGCGCCAGGTCAGTTCGACCGGGACGGGGTCCTCGTCCGCGGCTTCGCCGAGGCCGATGACGAGTTCGGGCGCGTGCTTGCCGGAGTGCCCGTTGCCGCCATCGACCTGGGCGACGTGGACCCTTCCGTCGGGCGCGGTCACGCGGACGGCGGTGCCGACGGCGGGCGTGGTGCCGTGCTCGGCGGGCCGCACGAGGTTGAGCGAGACGGAGGCGCCGGGGTCGGGCGAGTCGTTGCGGTAGAGCACCGAGGTGTCCCACTGGTTGGCGACCGCGATGTCCAGGAGCCCGTCGCCGTCGGTGTCGGCCATGGCCACGCCGCGGCTGACCGTGCTCCGGCCGACGCCCACGTGGTCGCCGATCTCGGCGAAGCGGCCCTGCCCCCCTTCCCGGGCGAAGAAGCTCAGGCCCCCGTCGCCGGACAGGTCGGTCTCGGGGCCGAGGTCGGGCCAGACCCGGGGGTCGGCGAGGAGTTCGTCGTTGACGAGGGCGACCTCCTGGATCTCCGGCCACCGGTTGACCTCCCCGGCGACGAAGCCGGTCGCCTGGACGACCTCCTTGTGGCCGTCGTTGTCGAGGTCGGTGAAGCGGATGTCCCACCCCCATCCGGAGCGGGCGAGGCCGAGCTGCTCGCTGCGGTCGCGGAAGGGCGCCCTGCCCTCGGCGATCAGGCCGTCGTCGTCGGTGTTCATCCAGATGAAGTTGCTCTCGAAGAGGGCGAACTCCTCGGTGATGTTGCTGACGGCCATGTCGAGGCGCCCGTCGCCGTCGAGGTCGCCGAAGTCGATGCCCATGCCCTTGAAGGAGTCCTCCCCCAGGACCTTGGAACCGGCGGTGGTCGGCGTCCAGGTCCCTCCGAGCGCCGTGAACGAGGGGTCGCCCGGCACGGAGTCGTTGCGCAGCAGGACGTCGGGGCCGAAGTCGTTGGAGACGTACAGCTCGGGGAGCATGTCCCCGTCGAGGTCGGCCGCGCCCAGGGCGAGGGTCCAGCCCGTGGACGCCCTGCCCTCCAGGACCCCGCCGGCTTCGGTGAAGAGGGGGCCGTCGGGGTCGGTGGAGCCGAGCAGCAGGCGGTTCTCCCCCGCGTTGGCGGCCCGGGACATGGAGTGCTGCATGGTGGGCCGCCCCCCGCCGGAGGTGTCCAGGACCGCCGCGTCGTCGGGGAAGTAGTTGCCGATGACGAGGTCGAGCGTGCCGTCGCCGTCCACGTCGGCGGTGAGGGCCGCGTTGGAGTGCCAGGTCTCGTAGCCGCCGTCCAGGAGTTCGACGGCCTCGTAGGCGTCCGCGGAGGGGGCGTCCCCGCCCGCCATGTGCAGCGAGGGGCTGCGGCCCCAGTAGTAGACGAGCAGGTCCATGCGGCCGTCGGCGTCGGCGTCGACGGGCTGGCAGCCCATCGGGGCCATGGTGTCGTCGTAGGGCAGGTCGCCCGTGTCGAGGGCGAAGGGTGCGTAGCGGGAGGGGCCGGTGGGGGCGGGGGCGACCAAGGCCCGGTCCACGCGGGGGTCCACGTAGCACAGGTCGTTCATGAGCCCGTCGCCGTCCAGGTCGGTGACGGCCACGCCCGCGCCCACGCTGGACATCCACGCCTGGATGCCCTCGTAGTCGGGGTGCAGGTCGCGGTCCTCCCTCATGGGGAGCCCGGGGGGCGGTTCGAGTTCCAGGGGGGTGAAGGAGAAGGCGGAGGCCAGGGCGTCCACCTCGTCCGCGCCGGGTTCGGGCACCCGTGCGACGAGGAAGGCGGCGGCGACCAGGAGCAGGGCGACGCCCTTGGCCGCGTGTGCGCGCAGGGACCGGCGGGGGGACCGCGTCCGCTCAGAGGGCACTGGGGACCCCCTCCGTCAGCCGGGCGGCCACCCGCGACCGCCACACCGCGTAGGCGGGCGTCCCGGTCCGGGGCGCGTCACGGCCCCACGGCGGGAGTGCGGCCCGTTCCTCGTCGGTCACCTCCGCCGCGTCCCGGGAGCCGAGGCCCGCCAGGGTCCGCACCGCCGACTCGGAGTCCGGCGCGACCGGTCCGAGGGTCACCAGGGCCTTGGCCGCGAACGCGGCTCCCTGGGCCAGGGCGGGTGCGTGGACCCCGGCGGCGTCGAGGAGCCGGCGGACCCGGTCCGGTGCGGCCCCGGTGAAGGCGGCCGCCAGGGCGACACCGCTCCACAGGTCGCCGTGGAACCCGTGTGGGGCCCGGCCGACGGAGCGGGCGATCCGCTCCGGTTCGGCGCAGCGCGCGAACCACAGGGCGCGGCCCGCCCCCTGCGCGGTGGCGTGGCGGACGTATCCGGGCAGCGGCGCGCTCAGCCGCCGGTCGGCGCCGCCGAAGAACACCTGGTGGAAGCCGTATCCGTCCCAGGCGAGCCAGCCCAGGAGGGGGTCGAGCTGGCGCAGGACCGGCCTCCAGAGCACGCGCGGCAGGCGGGCCAGGGCCCAGCCCGCGCCGACGTGCGCCGTGTAGGGGCTGCGGCGGGCGCGCCCGTGGAGCATGCGGGAGAAGTCGGTGCGGCGCGGGAGGCTGAGCGCGTCGGTCAGGCACAGGGCCATGGCCGCCCCCTCGTAGACGAAGCCCGCGTCGGGGCCGTGCTGCTCGGGGAAGGTCTCCGGGGCCCGGGCAGGGTCGTCGAGCGCCGTGCCGTAGCCCCGGTGGAACGCCGCGCCGGCGGCCTCCAGGCGGGCCACCGTCCCCGCCTCCCCCCGGTCGAACCCGCGGGAGGCGAATGTCGTCTCCTCGAGGGGGAATTGCAGCACGGATCGGAAGTTCGTTCTCGCCCGGCCTAGGTACATGACCACCGCCCCTGGTTGTATCGCACCCGACGAATCTACGGTCCTTCGCAATTCGTCCCAATAGGAAGGAGGTACCGAATCGAATACAACCGGTACCAGAAAGGTACCGTCCGCAAAATCTGGTCGCACAACGCATACCGAAGAACAGCTATAAAAAACGGATGATCGCCATTGTGGGAGCGGGGCTGGCGGGACTCGCCTGCGCCGACGAGCTGACACGGGCCGGGCACGAGGTGACGGTGTACGAGGCCTCCGACCGGGTCGGCGGCCGCTGCTGGACGGTCGACGCCTTCGGGGGCCGCACCGTCGAGCGCGGCGCCCAGCTGATCGACTCGGGGGACACCCGGCTGCTGCGGCTCCTGGACCGCCTCGGCCTGGACACGGTCGACCTGCACGCCTCGGGGGACGCGGGGGCCGGGCCCCTGCTGTGGATCGGCGGGGCGCCCTACCCGTTGGAGGAGGCCGACGCGGAGTACCGCGAGCTGGACCCGGTCGTGCGCGCCGACCGGCAGGCGGCGGGCCCCGCGCCGGGCCGCGGCCGCATGACCCCCCGTGCCCTGGAACTGGACGCCATGTCCGTGGAGGACTACCTCGGACGCACGGTCCCCGGCACCCGCCTGGCCCGCCTCCTCGGGACCGCCTACGCCTGGGAGCTGGGGGCCGACGCCGCCGAGCTGAGCGCGCTCCACCTGGTCACCCTGCTCGGCGCCAACCCTCCCGGCGAGTTCGGGCTCTTCGGTCCGGCCGACGCCCGGTACGCCGTGCGGGGCGGGACCGGGCGCGTGGCCGAGCTGCTCGCGGACCGGCTGTCCGGCCGGGTCAGGCTCGGCCACGAACTGGTCGCCCTGCGCAGGGACGGGGCCGGCCGCACCGTCCTGGTCCTGGACCGGGACGGGGGGGTCTTCGAGGTCCGGCCGGACCGCACCGTCCTGACCGTCCCCTTCTCCGTCCTCGCGGCGCGCGTGGACCTGTCCGGGGCGGAGTTCGGACCGGACCGCATGCGCGCCGTCCGGGAGCTGGGGATGGGCTCGGCGGTGCGCACGCACCTGGAGTTCATGGGGAGGCCGTGGACCTCGGTCGGCTGCAACGGGGCGGCCGTCTCCGACGGCGGCTTCCAGTCGTGCTGGGACGAGACCCTGGGCCTTCCGGGGGACGGGGGGCCGGCCGTGCTGGTCAACCTGCGCACCGGGCGGGTCCCCGCCGCCGACCCCGCGGCGATCGCGGACCGGTTCCTGGCCGAGTTCGATTCGCTGGTTCCGGGCGTGGCCTCGTCATGGACCGGACGCGCCGTTACCTGGGACTGGTCGGCGCATCCGTGGTCGCTCGGTTCGTACGCGTTCTACCGACCGGGCCAGTTCGCCTCCCTGGCCGGTATCGAAGCACTTCCGGAAGGCGACTGCCATTTCGCCGGAGAGCATACCAGTCCACACGACAGCGGCATGAACGGAGCAATATCAAGCGGAGTCCGCGCGGCACAAGAGATCATGGGTACCACCTAGGTACCAGAAGTGCCGAATGGACTTTCCAGGGCCGGATTGGATAATGTCTGGCCGGTGCCGGCCCGGCGTTCGGCCCCGATGCCGCGCGCACGGGAGAAACAGGGAAAGAGGAGAACATGAGCGAAGAATTCAGCCCGACCCTCGTCATCATCAACCTCCCGGTCAAGGACCTGGAGGCGGCGACCGCGTGGTACACGAAGGTGCTGGGCCACGGCCCCTCCGGGGAGCCCTCCCCCACCGACGTGGAGTTCGACCTGCGCGAGGGCGTGAGCCTGCTCCTGACCACGGGCGACGAGGAGGCCGAGGCGGCCGGGGCCAAGGTCCTGTTCGGGGTCGAGGACCTGGACGCCGAGAAGAAGCGCCTGGCCTCGGTGAACGTCGAGTGCGGCGAGCGCCAGGAGATCCCGGACGCCCTGGCCTGGTTCGACTTCAAGAGCCCCGAGGACCACCGCCTGAGCCTGGTGCAGATGCTGGGCTGACCCGGCGGTCACAGGTCCCCGGCGGGGGCGGTCCGAGCCCGGACCGCCCCCGTCGGCGTTCGGGGACCGGTCGCGGAGGGCTCCGGGGCCGGTCCCGGATACGGGGCGGTTGTGGTACCTATTCCCTATGGAGGAGGGCGTCCCGCCACCCTAGTGTCACGGTATGAGCGATAAGCGGACCGGCCGGAACGAAAAGGCCGATTACGGCGATGGAATAGCCGACGTATTCGACACCTGGTATGGCGAGGAAAGCGACTCCGACTGCCTGTCCGCCCTGAGCAAACTCGCCGACGGCGGCCCCGTCCTCGAACTGGGCGTCGGAACGGGCCGGGTGGCGGTGCCCCTCGCCGCGTCGGGGCTGGCGGTCACGGGGGTGGAGTCCTCGCGGGAGATGATCGACCGCCTGGCCGGCAAGCCGGGCGCCGAGCGGGTCGCCGTCGTCGAGGGCGACCTGGCCGACGTCCCCGTGGACGGCGAGTTCTCCCTGGTGACGTGCGTCGACAACACCCTGTTCCTCCTGGAGTCCCAGGCCGAGCAGGTGCGCTGCTTCACCAACGTCGCGCGCCACCTGCGCCCGGGCGGCGTCTTCGTGGTGGAGGTGCCTGCCCGCGTCCCCCGGATGGACGAGGACGAGCAGCAGGGCGTGTTCGTCGAACACGTCGGCGCCGAGCGGGTCGGCCTGTGGGTCGTGGAGCACGACCGCGCCGGGCAGCGCATGTTCATGCAGCAGATCTCCTTCGAGAACGGGAGCGTGCGCCTGCTCCCGGTCCCGGTCCGCTACGCCTGGCCGGCCGAGCTCGACCTCATGGCACAGATCGCCGGCCTGCGCCTGCGCCACCGGTGGAGCGGCTGGGACGGCGCGGCCTTCACCTCCCAGAGCGTGCACAACGTGTCCGTCTACGAGCGAATCGAGGACCACGTTGACCTCCCCTGACGCGTTCCCGCTGTGGAACAGCACCTCCATGGAGGCGTTCCTGTCCTACCTGGAGCCCGACGAGATGATCGTGGAGGGCGACGGGGTACGGGTGCGCGACGCCGCGGGCCGCTGGTACCTCGACGCCAGGTCCGGGTTCTGGAACGTGACCCTCGGCTACGGGCACCCCGGCCTGGTCGAGGCCGTGCGCGAACAGGTCGGCCGCCTCCCCTACGGCAACATGTGGGGATACGGCCGCCCGGCGCAGATCGCCGTGGAGTGCGCCGAGGCCCTCGTCCGGGTCCTTCCGGAGGGAATCGACCACGTCCGCTTCCAGAGCAACGGCGCCCAGGCCGTGGAGACCGCGGTCCTGCTCTCCCGCCACCTGCGCCTGCTGGAGGGCGAGCCGCACCGCACGGCGGTGGTGGGCCTGTGGGGGGGCTTCCACGGCTTCGGACCGGGCGCCAGCGCCGTCACCGGGCTGTCCTACCTCCACCACCACGCCGGCCCCCTGCTCCCCGACGTCATCCACACGCGGGCGCCCCACGGCGAGGACGCCGCGCCGGCGGACATGGCGCGCGCGCTGGAGCTCCTGGAGGACCACGGCCCCGACCGCGTGAGCGCGATCATCGTGGAACCCGTCATCGGCGAGGGGGGCCACGTCCTGACCCGCGGCCAGGCCGCGGAGCTGTCGGCCTTCTGCCGCGCCCACGGGATCCACCTGGTGGTCGACGAGGTGACCACCGGCATGGGGCGGACCGGCGACTACACCCGCAGCGCCCAACTGGGTCTGGACCCGGACATCCTCCTCCTCGGCAAGGGCCTCACCAGCGGATACGCCGGGCTCTCCGCCGTCTGCCTGGGGGAGCGGGTCCACCGCGCCCTGCTCGCCGCCCCGGTGGAGAGGTTCTTCGCCACGGGCTCCACCCACGACGGGCACCCCGTCGCGCTGAGCGCGGCCCTGGCCGTCCTGCGGGCGCTGGAGGACGGCAAGGTGTTCGCGAACGTGGCCGCCCAGGGCGACCGGCTCCGCACCGGACTGCTGGACCTGGCACGCCGCCGCCCGGCGGTGTCCGCCGTCCGGGGCACCGGGCTGATGTACGTGGTGGAGTTCGCCGGCGCCGCGGCCCAGGACCCGTGGTTCGTCAACAAGGCGCGCCTGGCGCTGGAGGAGCGGGGCGTGCTGGTGTCGGTGCTCAACGCCGTCCCTGCCCTCATGGTCATCCCCCCGCTGGTCTTCGGGGACGGCGACGTCGACGAACTGCTCGCGGCGTTCGACGGGGCCCTGGAGGCCCTCGCCTCGGGGTGGGCGCCCGCCGACGAGACGAAGGGCTTCGTCTGAGGCGGCGCCCGCCGGCCGGGAACCGGCCCGCACGACGACTGGAGGTCCTTCCTTGCCTCTGCTCCTCCTCTGGGACATCGACCACACGCTCGTCACGACCACCCGGTTCGACCGGCGCGCGTACCTGGCCGTCGCGACCCGGCTGCTGGGGACGGCCGACCCCGTCCTGCCGCCGTCGGGAGCGGGCAGAACCGAACCGCACACGATGGCCGAGACCCTGCGGCTCAACGGGGCCGACCCCGGAGGCCCCCTGGTCGGGCGCGCGCTGGAGCTGTTCGGGGACCTGGTGGCGGGCGACCCCGGGGGCCTTCGCGCCCAGGGGCGCGTCCTGCCCGGGGCCCGGGAGGCCATGGCCGCGGCGGCGGCCCTGCCCGGGGTCCGGGTCGGGGTCGCCACCGGCAACCTGCGCTCCGTCGCCCGCGCCAAACTGGCAGCCTTCGGCCTCGACCGGCACGTGGAGTGGGGGTGCGGAGGCTACGGCGACACCGCCGCGACCAAGGCCGGGGTGGTCCTCCGGGCGCGGCACGCGGCCGGGCTCCGCGCCGGGCGGGAGTTCCCTGCCGGGGAGACCCTCCTGGTCGGGGACTCCCCGGCCGACGCCGCGGTGGCGGCGGCCGGCCACGCGCGCGTGCTCGGCGTGGCGACCGGCCGGGCCGACGCCGGCGCCCTGGCCCGCGCGGGGGCGGACGCCGTCCTGGCCGACCTGTGCGACACCCGCGCGTTCACCGCGGCCGTGCTGTCCTTCGCTCGCGACCGGGTCCCGCGGGGAACCGCCCCGCCGGAGGCCCCGGGAGCCTGACACCCGCCGGGGGCGGTGCACCCCGCCCCCGGCCCCGCGGGCATACCGTCCGCGACCGCCCCGCACCCCGTCCGACCACGCACCCGAGGAGTCCCCATGGCAGCCCGACCGGACCCGACCACGCGCCACCGCGGCGGCCTGCTGGCCACCGTGAACAGCGACCGCCACAGGACGGCACTGTGGGTGTTCATGGCGGTCGTGGTCGCCCACTGGGCCGAACACCTGGTCCAGGCCGCGCAGATCTACGTCCTGGACTGGCCCGTGCCGGAGGCGCGGGGCGTGCTGGGCATCCCCTTTCCGTGGCTGGTCACCTCCGAGTGGATGCACTACGGCTACGCCCTGATCATGCTGGTCGGGCTGTTCCTGCTCCTGCCGGGGTTCTCCGGGCGCTCCCGCTCCTGGTGGCTCGCCTCCCTCTGGATCCAGGTGTGGCACCACCTGGAACACCTGCTCCTGCTGCTCCAGGCCCTGTCGGGGTCGCACCTGGGCGGAGGGGCCGCGCCGATGAGCCTCATCCAGTTCGTGGTGCCCCGGGTGGAGCTCCACCTGCTGTACAACGCCCTGGTGTTCGCGCCGATGGTCGTGGCGATGTACCTGCACACGCATCCGCGCCCGGACGAGGCGGCGGCGATGTCGTGCGGCTGCGCCGCGGCGCGGGAGGGGGACCCGGTCCGGTGACGCGGCGGGTCGGGAGGGGGCCGGGCCCCTTCGATGTGGTGATCCTCCTCCTCGCGGTGCTCCTGGTCTGGCTGGGGGCCACCAGCGTGGAGCGGGTCGCGCGGGCTGCCTCGGCAGACGGCGAGCCGGGCACGTTCACCGCGTCCCGGGTGGAGTGCGTGAGCCACCTCGGCCACGAGTCCTGCACCTGCTACGGCACACACCTGCCCGGCGACGGCGGGGCGGCGCGCGAGGACGTCTACCTGCACGGCGCCGACCGGGCCTCCTGTGTCGCCGGCGCCGCCACCCCCTCCTTCGACGTCGGCTCGGACACCCGCGTGTACGGCCCCGAGGGGTCGCGCGAGTGGCTGTTCACGGCGGGGATGATCCTGGCCGGAGCCGCCCTGGGCGTGTGGGCGTCGCGGCCGTGGTGGCCCCGGCGCGGGAGACCGGCCTGACCGGGGTCCGGGCGGCCGGGCGGCGCGTGTCCGACCGGGGCGCCCCCGACGAAAGTCGGTTCGAAGGCCCGTCGGCTCCTCCGACGGGGGGAGGCGCACACGGAGCGGCCGACAGTAGCCTGCGGAGGACTCCCGCCGTTCGACCGCGGACGGCGGGCCCCGTACAGAGCCATGTGAGTGGAGAACCCCCGTGCCCCTTGCCCGAAGCGCCGCGCTGGCCGCAGCCTCCGGACTGTTGCTCACCGCCTCGGCCGCCCCCGCCTCGGCCGCCCCCGCCTCGGCCGCCCCCGGCCCGGGACCGGAGTGGCGGCTGTGCTCCGAGGTCGCCCGGGGGTGGGACGAGAGCGACGACCGCACCCTGTGCGCCACCGTTCCGGTGCCCCTGGACCACGGGGATCCCGACGGGCGCACGATCGACATAGCGGTGACCCGTGTGCCCGCCACCGGGGAGAACGCCTATCCCATCCTGTTCAACCCCGGCGGCCCGGGGCATCAGGGCGTGACCATGCCCGGGCGCATCCTCGACAGCGAGGCCGCGGACCTGGCGCTGGGCCACGACCTCGTGGGCTTCGATCCGCGCGGCGTGGGCTACAGCAACGCCGTGGAGTGCGATATGGGGGGAGCCGACCCCGACCCCGGCCTGAGTGACGAGGAGAGTGCACGGCGCGTCGCCGAGGAGCAGAGCCGGATCAACCGCGAATGTCATGCCCACGACCCCGACCTGGTGGCCTCGCTGACCGCGGAGAACGTGGCCCGGGACATGGATCTGATCCGTGAGGCACTGGGAGCGGAGACGATCGGTTACTACGGGGTGTCCTGGGGAACCCTGCTCGGCGCCGCCTACAGGTCGATGTACGACGACCGGGTCGAGGCCATGCTCCTGGACTCGGTGATGTCGCCCGAGGCCAGTGTCACCGTGTTGGACGAGGGGCAGGCCATGGCGGCCCAGGCCGCGTTCCACCGCTTCACCGACTGGGTGGCCGAGCACGACGGCCACTACGGCCTCGGCACGGAGGCCGACCGCATCCGGGACGAGGTGTACGGACTACGGGAAGAACTGACCGAAGAGCCCCGCACCGGCCCCGACGGGACGGTCGCCGACGGCGGCACCGTGACCGCCCTGCTGGCCACCCCCGAACGTGAATGGCCCGCCAACGCCCGCTCCCTCGCCACGCTCCTCGACGGAGGCGTGCCCGAGTGGGGGGTTCGCAACGGGCCCGTCCCCGGCGCCGGTTGGGACGCCGAACCCAGCGGTTTCGACGCCTTCGCGCAGGTGTCGCTGCTGTGCAACGACTCCGACAGCCCGCGTGACTTCGACCAGGTGTGGCAGAACCGGTTGGAACGGGCCGAGCGGTACCCCGTCATGGGCACCCTGGGCTTCTACGAGCACTCCTGTGTCGGGTGGCCCGAGGAGGGTGTGAAACCGGATCTGCGCCGCGGGGACAGCCCCCTGCAGCTGGTGGGCCACGTCGACGAGATGGTCACCCCGCACGTCTGGGCCCTGGACATGGGGCGGGCCGTCGGCGGAGAGGTCATGAGTGTGGAGGACGACGGGCACGGAACCCTCTCCGACCTGGACTGCGCCGCGGCGGCCGTCGACTTCTTCACCACCGGGCAGGCCACCACGCAGACGTGTCCGGGACCGCCCGCGCCGACCCCCGGGGACTGAGTCCGTGTCCGCCCACGGCGGTGCGCCGCCGTGGGCCCGGACCGGCGCCCTGAGGACCCCACCGTGCGCGGTCCGGAAGCACTTCCCGGCCGCCCACCGCGCCCCGGCCGCCCGCACGGGTTCTTCGCACGGGGCGTGTCCTGGCCCGCGGAACGGACGCAGTACGCGAGTTCATGACAGCGCGACCTGTCGCTGCGGTGCTAGGCGCAGCGCGGGCACACGCCCGAGAGCTCGAAGGAGTAGTCCAGGGACGCGAACCCGCTGTCGCGCCGCACGCGGTCGGCGACCGCCGCCAGTTCGTCCGCCTGCGCGACGTCCTCCACCCGGCCGCAGACGCGGCACAGCAGGTGGTGGTGGCGAAAGGAGGTCCTGCACAGGCGGTAGAGGCGCTCTCCCCCGGGTGAGTGGAGGGTGTCGAGGACGCCCTCCTGGGCCAGCCGGTGGAGGGTGCGGTAGACGGTGGACAGGCTGGGCGGCCCGGGGCCGCTCGAACGCCTCCCGCCGAGGGCGGCGTGGATCTCCTGGCAGCTGCGGAAGTGCGTGCTCCGGTCCAGCGCACCGAGGACGACGTCGTCGTACTGGGACACCCTGGGCATCTCAGCCGACCGCCCGGGGGCTTCTCGCGGCGGGGGGCGCGCCCGCGGGTCCCGGCGTCCTGCGCCGTAGCTCCCTTGCTCCGGTCACGTCACGGTCCTCCGGTCCTGTGACACAGACTGTATGGAAATGATTTTCATAACCGTACCATGACCGCGCCCTTACCCCCTCAAAACCCCCGCCACAGGCGCATTTGACGTCTCCCGGGGGCGGCCGCCCCCGGTCGCGTCCGCCGGCGGACGTACGCGGCCTCCCGGAACATGCCAGGGGCCGGGCCGCACCCACGGGCCCCACCGCCCGGGACGGACGCCCGGGCCGGTGTCAGGCTCCGAAGGAGGTCAGCGCCCCCCGGTCGTCGAACCCCGCGCCCGGCGCCCAGGCGATCTCCCAGCGGTTGCCCTCGGGGTCCGCGACGTAGGCGGACCGCCCTCCCCAGGGGCGCTCCACCGGTTCGGCCACGACCGCGGCGCCGGCCCGGACCGCAGCCGCGAACGACTCGTCCACCTGCTCGGGGCCGTCCACGTTGCAGGCGAGGGTGAACCCGGACCACCCGGCCGGGGCGGGGGCCCCGGCCGCCGCCTCGGCGGCCAGGTCCTCCAGTGGGTACAGGGACAGCAGCACCCCGCCCAGGAGGAAGCCCGACCAGCCGTCGCCGCTGGACTCCACCTCCTCCCATCCCAGGGCCCGGTAGAACCGGCGGAGCCCGGGCATGTCGCGGGCGCCGAGTGTTACCACGGTCAGACGCGCAGGAATGTCGGCCATGCCCGGAGACTAACGCGGCGGGGCCGTGCGCGTCCTCCACGACGCCCCCCGGGCGGTCCGCGCCGGAGGGTGTCCGCGTGAAGCGGGGCGGGGACCGGGCGGCTCCTCCCGTGCCCGCGCGTCGGGGGCGGGCGCCGGGGCCGGCGCGTGCGTTACGGGCGATGTGCGCCGCCGGGGCGCCGGGGTCCCCGCCGGACGGGGTCCCGTTTCTCACCGAATCCTTGCCCGCGTCCCGTAGCCTCCGGCGTCATCACCGTCTCATCGGGCAGGATCACCGTATGCGTGAAGGACTCTCCGGCGGCACCGGCACCGGCGGCGAAGCGCCGGCCAAGGCCCTCATCGTGGAGGACGACCCCAACATCCTCGAACTCCTCACGGCGTCGCTGGAGCTCAGCGGTTTCACCGCCCGCGGCGCGGCCGACGCCGGGTCCGCGCTGGCCGCGCTGGACGGGTTCACCCCCGACATCGCCGTGCTGGACGTGACGCTGCCCGGGCGCAGCGGCCTGGAGCTGGTCGGCGACCTGCGGGGGGTCGTTCCCGGGCTTCCCGTCCTCTTCCTCACCGCGCGGGACACGGTCCAGGACAGGATCGCGGGCCTGCGCGTGGGGGCCGACGACTACGTGACCAAGCCGTTCAGCCTGGAGGAGGTCGTCCTGCGGCTGAACGCGATCCTGCGCCGGACCGGGGCCAGGGAGGACGAGGACCCGGGCATCCTGCGCTACGCGGACCTGGAGCTGGACGAGGAGGCGCACCTGGTGCGCCGCGCGGGGGCGCCGATCCGGCTCTCGCCCACCGAGTTCTCGCTCCTGCGCTACCTGATGGTCAATTCCGGCAAGGTCGTCACCAAACCGCAGATCCTGGACCGGGTCTGGGGCGGCGAGAACAGCGACAGCCGCGTGGTGGAGGCCTACATCAGCTACCTGCGGCGCAAGGTCGATGCCGACCGCGATCCGCTCATCCACACGGTGCGGGGCATCGGGTACAGCCTGCGCCTGCCCGCCGGGGCGGGCGGATGAGCGGTCTGCGCCCGTGGCCCAGGACGCTGGGCGGCAGGCTCACCCTGGCGGTGCTGTGCCTGAGCACCGTGTGCCTGGTGGTGTTCGGTGCGGCGGGGACGCTCCTGCTCCAGCGGTCGCTGACCGAGGAGGTCGACCACCGGCTCCACTCCCTCGCGGGTGGCGGTCCCGGGGAGGGTTCTCCCCCGCCCGGGGGCCCGCAGGCCCCGCCGTTCCCCACGGACCTGAGGACCCTGGCGATCGGCCCCGACGGGGAGGTGTTGGAGCGTGTGGGCCAGAGCGACGCCGACGACAGCCTGCCGGACGCCTCCGCGGTGGGGGTGGCGGAGCTGCGGGCCCGGGAGGGGGAGGCGTTCGTCCTGCCCGACACCGCCGGTGGGAGCGACTGGCGCGTGCTCACCTCCGCCGGGGACGACGGCGGTGTCTTCCTCGTCGCGCAGTCCATGTCGGGGATCGACGGCACGCTGCGCCGCCTGGTCCTGATCGAGTCCGCGCTGGGAGCGGCCGTCCTGTGCGCGCTGGCGCTCGCGGTGGCGGCGACCGTGCGCCTCCAGCTGCGTCCGCTGCGCGAGATCGAGTCGACGGCCCGGGCGATCATGGAGGGCGACCTCGACCGCCGTATCCCCCGGCAGGATCCGGCGACGGAGACGGGGCGCCTGGCCACCGCCCTGAACACCATGCTCGCGGACCTGTCACGGGCCCTGCGGGAGCGGGACCGCGCGGCCGGGACGACCCGGCGCTTCGTGGCCGACGCCTCCCACGAGCTGCGGACGCCCCTGTCCTCCATCCGCGGGTTCGCCGAGCTGTACCGCCAGAGCAGGGAGCGCGGGCTGATCGGCGAGGACGAACGCACCGACCGCTGGATGTCGCGCATCGAGGACGAGGCGCAGCGGATGGGCGGCCTGGTGGACGACCTGCTGACGCTGTCCCGCTTCGACGAGGCGCCGGCCCTGGAGCACTCCGACATGGAGTTGGAGAACATGGCCGAGCAGGTCGTGCTCGGCGCCCGGGCGCGGGCGCCGGGCACCCCGGTGGAGCTGGTGGCCGCCCCCGTGCACGCGGTGGGCGACGGCAAGCGCATCCGGCAGGTCCTGGAGAACCTGGTGGGCAACGCGCTCACCCACACGCCGGCGGGCACTCCGGTCCGGGTGTCGGTGACACGGACCCCGTACCCGCCGCCGCCAGGACCCGCGCACGCGGGGACACTGCTGCCGGGGGTCGCAGAGGTCGCCGTCATCACGGTCGAGGACCGGGGGCCGGGGATCCCCGCCGAGGAGCTGCCGCACGTGTTCGACCGCTTCCACCGGGGGGACCGGGCGCGGGCGGGGGCGGGCACGGGGCTGGGCCTGGCGATCAGCGCGGCCTTCGTCGCGGCCCACGGCGGCTACCTGACGGCGGAGTCCTCCCCGGGCCGGGGTTCGGCCTTCTCCGTGGTCCTCCCCCTGGGCTGAGTACGGCCCGGACCGCTGTCCGCAGCGGTGGAGGGCGCGCGGGGCGGAGACCCGGGCGGTCGGGGACCCGCGAACGCGCCGTGCGCGCACGGAAGGAGCCCTCCGGCCGGGCGGCGTGCGCCCGGCCGGAGGGCTCCGGGGGCCGGCTCAACCGGCGGGCGGCCCTCCCCCGTCCCGCGTCCCGTCGCCCTCACCGGGGGTGTCCGCGATGGCGGAGATCCGCTCGGCCAGGGCCTCGCCCGCCCCGGCGGCTCTGGTGTCCCCTGCCGCCCCGGCCCGCGTGACGGCGGACTCCATCAGCTCGGAGGCGGTGCCGTCCTCCACGAGGGAGGCGTGGAGCTCGGAGTAGGCCTCCTCGTACATCTGCCGGAAGCCCTCGTTCTCCAGGAAGCGGTCCTTGAGCGTCCCGCTGCCGCCCGCCCCGGCTCCACCGGGCATGCCGCCGGCCCCGGGCGCCTCCATGCCCTCGGGCGCCTGAGCGCCCCCGGGCGGGGCTCCGCCCCCGGGCGCCTCCGCCCCCTCGGGCGCGACCCCGCCCTCCAGCTCCCCGGCGCCCTCCGGTGCCTCCGTGCCCTCGGGCGGGGTCTCGCCCTCCGGCGCCGTCCCCCCGGGCGCGCCTCCCATCCCGCCGAAGGAGAGGTTCAGGTCCCACGAGAGCACGGTGAAGCGCGCGTCCCGCGTGTCGTACCAGAGGTAGTAGTTGTTCCCCGGGCCGTCCATCCCGTCGCCGTTGGACATCAGGGCCTGCAGCGCCAGGTAGCGGGCGAAGGCCTCCGTGTCCAGGTGCTCCTCCAGTTCCCGGGCGAACTCCCCGTCGTCGGCCCCGCCGACGAACTCCAGGAGGTCCATGACCGGCTGCAGGTCGTAGGCCCCTTCCGCGTTGACCTGCTTGAAGGCCTCCTCGTAGTCGGTGGGGTCGCCCCCCAGGTAGTCGAAGGACCCGCCCGCGCGCCCCTTGTACAGCACCCCGTCGCCGAGTTCGCCGGCCCAGGCCGCGTCGGGCGAGTCCAGCAGGAGCCGGGGCACCGCCTCCCCGCCGTTGACGGAGACGGAGGTGAACGTGTGGTCCTGCGTGGTCTGCCCGTCGGCGGCGGTCAGGTCCAGGGCGAGCGCCTCGTTCAGCGCCGTGTCCGAGGTGGAGGTCGCCGGGCGCAGGGTGACCTCGGTGCTGCCCTGGTAGGCCCGGCCGGAGGCGAACTCGTCGAAGCTGATGAGCCAGGGCAGCTTCTCCGGCTCGTCCTCGGAGAGCGCGACCGCGGCGCCGCCGGCCCCTCCTCCCCCGCCGGGCCCCGTCTCCCGGGCGGCGGCGGCCTCCTGCTCGGCCTCCGTCCCCCCGTCGGCGGCGCCCTCCGCGGGGGCGCCGTCCCCGGCTTCCCCGCCGCCGCGCAGGCCCATCAGGGTGGAGTTGCCCTTGAGCCGGAGTCCGACGTCGTCGACCGCGGTGCCGTCGATGACGATGTCGGCCCTGATGAACTGCTTCTCCCCCTCCTCCCGGAAGACGCTCATCATGTCGGCGTACTCGGCCTCGTCGAAGTCCAGCTCGATCGTGTGGGCGCCGTCGTCGAAGAGGTCTCCGGCGCCCTCGACGTTCTCGGTCACGGTGTCCTCGGAGACCGGTTCGGAGGTGGTGTAGGGCCGGATCCGGGCCTCGCCGAGGACCAGGACCACGGACAGCAGCGCCGCGCAGACCACGGCCGCCGCCCTCCAGTGGTGGCGCAACCGGACGGGGACGCGGTGCCGCAGGCGTCCGGCCCTCCCCCGGCGCGCCTCCTGCGGCGGGTTCTCCCCGCCCTCGTCGTTCAGGCCGCGCATGTCACATGTCCGTCTGGTCGTAGCCGGTCAGGACGGTCGCCTTCTGCCCGGCGTTGACCTCGCGCAGGCGGGCGACCACGTCGCCCGGCTTGACGCCCTTCTTCAGGCGGGCCGTGTAGGCCGTCTCCAGGAGGGAGCCGCCGCGCACGGTCTCGGTGCTGATCAGCTCGTACTCGTCGGTGGAGCGGATGAGCACGTCGTCGATCACCGGCCCGTAGTCGTCGCCGTCCGCGGGTACCTGCACCTTGACGACCTGGCGCTGCACGTTGAGCGCGAACAGGTTGAAGCGGTGCAGGAGCAGGATGACCGCGCAGATGATCAGGGTCGCCAGCACCGCGAGGGTGTAGAAGCGCGTGCCGCAGGCCATGCCCACGCCCATGACCAGGAAGATGAACCCGACGTCGCGGGTCTCCTTGACGGCGTTGCGAAAGCGGACCACCGACAGGGCGCCGACCAGGGCGAAGGCTCGGGCGATGTTGGACCCCACCACCAGCATGATCAGGGCGACGAGCATGCCGAGGATGATGAGGGTGTGCACGTAGCTCTGGCTGTAGGAGATGTTGCGGTGCGTGGCCCGGTAGGTCCAGGCGACCACGAGGCTGGTGGCGAGTGCCAGCGACAGGGCGAGGACGACGTCCATCACGCTGAAGGTGCCGGACAGGTCGGTGAAGCCGAGGTCGAGTTCCATGGTGTGTGCTCTCAGTGCTGGGTGCGGACGGGACCGTGCGAGGGGCGCGAAGGCCCGGAGGGCTGACCCGGGGACGGCTCCCCTGCCGCCGGTGCCGGGGGCCGGGACTCGGCCGCCACGTCCTCCTCGGGCACGTGGAAGACCGAGCGCGGAGCCATGCCGAAGACCTCCACGCTCTGGCAGTACTTGGAGATGCGCCGCACCTGGAGGCCGAACCGCGCCGCCATGTCGGTCACCCAGTAGGGGGCGCGGTCGTCGGCCTTGACCTCCATCACCACGTGGTCCGGGCTGATGATGTAGCGGCTCTCCGCCTCGGCCCGCAGGTCGAAGTCGCGGTCGCGTCCGCGGACCCGGTGGTCGAGGGTGACGCGGAGCCCCAGGTCGGCGCCGGCTCCCACGTAGGGCTCGCGCCGGTATCCGGTCATGGCGGTGGGGCGCAGGTCCAGGCGGTGGACCAGGTCCAGGACCTCGTCGACGAACGCCTGGTCCGCCCCGGGGTGCTCCACGCGGATCCTGCGGTCGCACAGGTCCCGGGCCAGGCGGTAGGGCAGGAGGACGCGGCGCTTCTGGGTCACGCGGTTCACGCGCTGCTTGATCTCGACCGAGACCGGCGTGTCGTTCCCGGCGGGTCCGACCTCGCCGTAGCGGCGGATGCGGAGCTTGCGGCGGAACCGGAGCCCTTCGATCTTCTCGTGGTAGAAGCGCAGGCCGCGGGTGTCGTAGTACAGGCTCCAGACGCCGTAGCCGTCGGCGCCGGCGTTGCGGTCGGGCAGCATGCGCGCCGTGAGTTCGGCGCGGACGTCTGCGGCCCGGGACACGGGCAGCAGGTACTTCAGTTCGTACCGGTTGAAGGCGTGCAGCCTGCTCGGAGCCCTCAGCCGGTCGCCCGCGTCCCCGCCTGCCGGGTCCGGGGCGTCCCGGGCGGTGTGCGGGGCATGGGTCCGTGTCATGTCGGCTCCTTCCGTCTCGGTGTGACGACGGAAGAGGACACAACCCGAGGAGTGTGCGAAGTCGCGGAGAGTTCCCTGAGAGAACCCTGAGAGCGCGGGCCGCTGCCCCGGCCGGGCTGCGGTTTCGAGGCCCGGGTGTGATTCGGGTGAGAGTCGCGTCGGGGGTTTCACCGCGGGACCCGCGGATGCCCCGGGCGGGCCGGGGCGAGGGTCAGTGCGCCCCGGCCCGGGGTTCGCGGCCCGACCCCTCCACATCGAGATGTTCTCAGCATCCAGATTATGTGAGTATCCTGATGGTGTTGGCACGGAGGAAGGGGTGGTGATGGTCCGACAGGATCGGGCACGGCGGCGGGGGCCCTCCCGCACGAGCGCGGCGAAGGCGCGGCCCGCGGGACACGGCCGGAGGAGCGGCGGCGCACGGCCCCGGGGGGCCCGCACATGAGCGGCCCCGCGATGACCGGCGCCGACCTGCTGGTGCTGCACGCCCTGCGCTGCGGCGGCCACTCCGGACCCTCCCGCGTGGCCGCGACCACGGGCCTGGCCGCATCCGAGGCCGAGTCCGAGCTGATCGACCTGGCGGTCGCCGGCCTGGTGACCCGCACGGCCGGCGACTTCGGCGGGTGGAGCCTGACGGAGGCCGGCCGCGCGGCGGACGCCGAGCGGATCACCGGGGAGCTGGAGGCGGCCGGCGCCCGCACCGCCGTGACGGCGGCCTACGAGGACTTCCTCGTGCTCAACCCCGAACTGCTCGACCTCTGCACGGCCTGGCAGCTGCGGTCCGTCGACGGCGTCATGACCGTCAACGACCACGGCGACCCGTCCTACGACGCCCGCGTCCTGGCCGCGTTCGCCGGGTTGGACCGGCGGGCCGCCGCCGTCTGCGCCGACCTGGCCGCCGCGCTGCCCCGGTTCGGCCGCTACCGGACCCGCCTCGCCGGGGCCCTCGAACGCGCCCGGGCCGGAGCCCTGGAGCACGTGACCGACACCACCGCGTCCTACCACACCGTGTGGGCCGAGCTCCACGAGGACCTGCTCGCCACCCTGGGGATCCCCCGATGAGGTGGGTGCGCCCCCTCTCTGCGGGGACCCGGGGGACGGCGCGGACGCTGGGCGCCAAGGCGCACGGCCTGGTGCTCCTGCACCGCCTCGGCCTGCGGGTGCCCCCGGCGTTCGTCGTCACCACGCAGGCATGCCGCGCCTTTCTGCGCGACGGGCGCCTCCCCGAGGGCCTGGACGGGGAGCTCGCGGCCGCCGTGGGCGGCCTCGAAGCCGCCACGGGGCGCCGCTTCGGCGGGCAGCGGCTGCCGTTGGCGGTGTCCGTGCGCTCCGGGGCCGGCGTGTCGATGCCCGGCATGATGGACACGGTCCTCAACCTCGGCCTCACGGACGGGGCCGCCGCCGGGCTGGCCGCCGAGACGGGCGACCCCCGGTTCGCGCTGGGCTCGCGGCTGCGGTTCCTGTCCACCCTCGCCTCCGCGCTCACGGACGCGGACGGCGCCGGCACCGCCCCCGGCGGAGCCCCCGCGCAGGGGGACACCGACGACGGGGAGGCCGACACCGCCGGTGCGATCGCGGAGCTCCAGGAGCGTATCGGGCGGCGCCTGGGCCGACCGGTCCCCGACGAGGCGGCCGCGCAGCTGGAGCTGGCGGTGGGGGCCGTGTTCTCCTCCTGGGAGTCCCCGCGCGCACGCACCTACCGCGACCTGCACGACATCCCGCACGACCTGGGCACCGCCGTGGTCGTGCAGGCGATGGTGTTCGGCAACCGCGACGGGCGCAGCGGCAGCGGGGTCGCGTTCAGCCGCGACCCCGACACCGGTGGGAACGCCCCCTTCGGCGAGGTCCTGTTCGGCCGCCAGGGCGATGACGTCGTCTCCGGCAGGGCGGCGACCCGGCCCCTGCGCGAACTCGCCGACCGGGAGCCGGCCGTGTGGGCGGGCCTGCTCGACGCCCTGGGCCGGATCGAGGAGCACTACCGGGACGCGTGCTACGTCGAGTTCACCTTCCAGTCCGGCGAACTGTGGCTGCTGCAGGTCCGGCCGGGCCGGTTCGTCGGGGCCGCGGCCGTGCGCGTGGCCACCGAACTCGCGGACGAGGGCGTGATCGGACGCCGCGAGGCGCTGCTCAGGGTCTCGCCGCACGACCTGCGGCACGTGCGCACGCCCCGGCTGGACCCGGCCGGGGAGGCCGACGTGCTGGCCCGGGGGCTGGGCGCGTGTCCCGGGATCGCCGTCGGCGGGGTGGCCACCACCTCCGAGGCGGCGGTGCGCATGGCCGCGGACGGACCGGTGGTCCTCGTGCGTCCGGAGACCTCCCCGCACGACATGCGCGGCCTGGCCGCCGCCGCGGGGGTCGTCACCGCCCGCGGGGGTCCGGCCAGCCACGCCGCGGTCGTCGCGCGCGCCATGGGCAAGCCCGCCGTCGTGGGGGTCGCCGGCCTGTCCGTGGGAGCCGACCGGATAGAGGTCGGCGGACGCACGCTGGGCGAGGGCGGCCTCGTCACCGTCGACGGCACGGGCGGCGAGGTCGCCCTCGGGCGTCCCCGCGTCGTCGCCACTGCCGCCGACGAGCACCTCCACCGGCTGCTCGCGTGGGCCGACGACGTGTCGGGGGACCGCTCCGGACGCGAGGAGGCCGACCGCCTCGAAGCCGCCCGTGCCGTGCTCGGGCGCGGCCGGCGCCGCGGCTGAGGCCGTCCGCGCCGTCCGGCGGCGGGGCCGGCGGCCGGGAGGCCCACGGGGCGGTCCGCCGGGGCCGCCGCACCGCCCCGCCCCCCGGCCGGGAACTTGGTAGGGTGCGCTGGTCGCACCGCGCGAAGAGGTGCGGCGCCGCTCGAGGGAGAGGGGCCCGGCGGGGATGCAGGCGTCGAAGATCTCGCACGCGATGGCCGCGGCCGTGTCGGTCGCCTCGTCACTCGGCCTGGCCACGGACGACGCGATCGTCCTCCACGACTCGAACAAGCTCACCCTGCGGCTGCTGCCCTGCGACGTCCTGGCCCGGGTGGCGCCTGCGGCGGACCACGTCGCGCAGTTCGAGGTCGACCTCTCCCTGCGCCTCGTCGGCTCCGGGTGCCCCGTGGCAGCGCTCGACCCCCGGGTGGAGCCGCGTGTGTACGAGCGCGACGGCTTCGTGGTCACGCTCTGGACCTACTACGAGCCCGTGGCGCCCCGCGAGGTCCCGCCGGCCGACTATGCCGCCGCGCTCGGGCGGCTGCACGCCGGCATGCGCGGGCTCGACGTCCCGGCTCCGCACTTCACGGACCGGGTCGAAGAGGCCCGGCGGCTCGTGGCCGACCGCGACCGCACCCCGGCGCTGGCCGACGCCGACCGGGACCTGCTCGGCGACACGCTGCGGGGCCTGGGGCGGGTGGTGGGCGAGCGCGGCGGCGCCGCGCAGCTGCTGCACGGGGAGCCGCACCCGGGCAACGTGCTCGCCACGCGGAGCGGGCCGGTGTTCGTCGACCTGGAGACGTGCTGCCGCGGACCCGTCGTCTTCGACCTCGCCCATGCGCCCGAAGAGGTCGGCGAGCACTACCCCGGCGTCGACCACGAGCTGTTGCGCCGGTGCCGGATCCTCGTGCTGGCGATGGTCACGGCGTGGCGCTGGGACCGGGAGGACCGGTTCCCGGACGGGCGCAGGCTGGGCGAGGAGTGGCTCGGCCGGATCCGGACGGCACTGGGCCACGACGGGCCGGACCCCCGTGGCCGGGAGCGGCCCCTTTCGTCGTAGCCGGTCGGCCGCCGGCGCCGGGATCCGCCTCGGTCCCGGTCCCGCCCGTCCGCGGCGGGCCCTCAGGGCCGTACGCCGGGCCCGAACCCCGTCCAGCGCAGTTCGGGCGGGAGGTGGCCCATGTCGTTGTACGTCAGCACCGTGGATCCCGCGCCGTCGCGGTACTCGATCACGGTGAGCGCCGTGTTCGCGCAGTTCAGCCCGATCCAGCGCGCGGGCGGCGCGTCGAGGGCGTGCCGCACCAGCCAGGCCGCCGGGTAGGCGTGGGTGACCAGGACCTCGTGGGTCACGGTGTCGGCGGGACGGGCGAACCTGCGGACGAGGGCGTCCGCGAGCTCCCTGCCCGAGGCGGCCTCCGCGGCGTCGTACCCGTCGAAGAACCCGGCCCACCCGGGGGGCGGCTCGTCCGGCACGTACGGGACGTGGTCGACCAGTTCGTCCGCCTCCCGCACGGCGGCCCCGCCCAGGCGCCCGCCGATGATCCGGGCGGAGCGCTCCGCGCGGGCGAGGGGCGAGTGCCACACGGCGTCGACCGGCAGGGGGGCCAGGCGCTCCCCGAGCAGTTCCGACTGCCGCCGCCCGGCGTCGGTCAGCTCCCCGAAGGGGTCCGCCTCGCCGTGCCGCACCACGTACAAGTGCCGAGTCGCCATCGTCGGACCGTGCTCCCCACCGTTTCGCGTCCGGGGTACGGCGGTCCCCGCGCGTCCCCCGGGGCGCGGGGCGCCGCGTCGGGGTCGGGCGGAGCTCCGGCACCCCGAAATTCCCATACTCACAACATCCAGATGATAATAACATCCGAATGAGGGCGGACGGAAGCCGGGGAGGAGCCACCCCGACACCCGGAAGAGCCGGACCTGCGGCTCCGGCCGGGGAAGGCGGGCGGACGGGCCGCCCCCGGGCCGGGGCCGCACACGCGCGCCCGCCGAGCTCACGCGCGGTGCCCGGACCGCTTGCCGCCCTTGGCCTTGGGCCGGTCGCGCATCTCCACGTAGGGCTCCTCGCCCGGGGGCTGCCCCGCCTCCTCCGCCCGGCCGCGCTCGATCTCGGCGTTGAACTCCTCGCCCAGCAGGATCGCGATGTTGCTGATCCAGAGCCACACGAGGAAGATCACCACGGCCGCCATGCTCCCGTAGGTCTTGCTGTAGGAGGCGAAGTTGGCGACGTAGAAGGCGAACGCCAGCGAGGCGAGGAGCCAGATCACCACCGCGAGCAGGCTCCCCGGGCTGACCCAGCGGAAGCCGCGCCTGGCGTTGGGCGAGGCCCAGTACAGCAGGGCGATCATGAAGGCCACGACGACCAGCAGCACCGGCCACTTCGCGATGCCCCAGACCGTCACCGCCGTGGGGCCCAGGCCGAGCAGCTGTCCGATGCGCTCGGCGATCCCGCCCGAGGCCGCGACGGCCAGCACGGTGAGGGTCATCAGGACCACGAGCAGCAGGGTGACGCCGACGCGGATGGGCAGCGTCTTCCAGACGGGCCGCCCCTCCGGGACGTCGTAGACGATGTTGGACGCCCGCATGAAGGCGGCGATGTAGCCCGAGGCCGACCACAGGGCGACCGCCAGGCTGATGACGCCGACCAGCCCGGCGACGCCGGCGCTGCCCTGGAGGTTCTCGATGGCGGTCGTCACCAGGCCGGAGACGTCCTGGGGCAGGACGGCCGAGGCGTTCTCGGTCAGCGTCCGCGTGGCTCCCGGCCCCGCGAGGCCGAGCAGGGACACCAGCACCAGCAGTGCCGGGAAGAGCGACAGGATCGCGTAGTAGGTCAGCCCGGCGGCCAGGTCGGTCACGTTGTCCGCGCTGAACTCGCGGAACGTCCTTCGCAGGGAGCCCCACCACGAGGACTTCGACATGCGGGTCGGCGCCGAGGCCTCTCCCGCCGAAGGGTGTCCGCCGCCGGGTTTCTCGTCGCGCTGACGGGCCATCGGCCACTTCCTTCCTCTCCCGCTCCGGCGGGTCCGCCGGAGCCGAGGCCGTGCCCTCCCGGCCCGCCACCGAGGCCGGCCGGGTGGGAGCGCGGCGAGGACACGGCCCGCGGTCTAGGAACCGCGGATCTCCTCCGAGGCGCTCTTGGCCTCGTGCTGGGCCTGCTCACCGGTGGCGTGCGCCTTCTCCGAGGCGCTCTCCTTCAGGTGCTCCCCGGCGCCGCGGGCCGACTCGGTGGCCTGTTCCCTGACCCGGTCCACGGACTCGGAGACGGCCTGTTGGACCGGCTCGATCATCCCGCCCGCACGGTCCTGGACCTGCTGGGCCGCCTGCCGCTCCGCCCTGCTCTCGGAGAGGAGGGAGGCGGCCAGCAGTCCGGCGCCGAAGGCGATGAGGCCCGCGGCGAGCGGGTTGCCCTGGGTCTGCTGGAGGGCCTGTTGGGGAGCCGACCTGACCGCGCCGGCCATCTGGTCGGCGTTCTGCCGGATCGAGCCCCCGGCGGAGTCCCCGCCGGATCCCGGGGACGGCATCGACCCCATGACGCGCTCCTTCATGTCGTGGGCCCTGCGGCGCATCCGGTGGGTGCGCCGGTCGATCGCGTTCTTGGGGTTGGCGCGGCTCACCAGACGGTCCGTGTCCTCGGTCAGCTCCGCGCGCGTCCGTTCGATGTCCTGCCTTATCCGGTCGGATGTTTCGCCCATCGGGCATCCTCCTTCAACGTCTCGATGGTGCGGTCGGGCCGGGGCGAGACCTCGCGCATCCGGCTGCGCCCCATGAAGAACATGACCGCGCCCGCGATCGCCCACAGCACCGCCACCACCAGGGCCGACCAGCCCAGGCCGATGAGTTCGGCGAGGCCGAACACGGCCGCGAGGCTGAGCAGCACCACCGTCATGTAGCCCGCGAAGCCCGCCCCGCTCAAGAGCCCGGCGGCCTTGCCCGCCTTGGCGGCCTCCTCGCGGAGTTCGGCCTTGGCCAGGGCGAGCTCCTGGCGGAACAGCGTCTGGAGGTCGGTGGTCACCTCGCCGACGAGTTCGGACAGGGACCTGTCGTCCTGGACCGGCTCCGGCCGGATCCGGTCCCGTGTGCTCGGTGAGGGCCTGGGAACCGTCGCCATGTCAGCCTCCCCCGCTTCCCCGGTCCCGGCCCGGCCCCTCCGAGGCCGCGGCCGGCGGGACCGCCTCGCCCGCCACCGGGTCCCCCTGCCGCGGCAGTGAGGTCCCCCCGCGCCCTTCGACCGCGGGCGTCCCCCGACCGGAGGCGTCGCCTCCGCCGGGTCCCCCCTGGCCGGAGACCGAGGAGGACACCTTGAGGACGCGACCGAGCGCGAACCCGGCCACGGCGGCCCCCACGAGGAACGCCACCGGCCTTCGCCGGGCGAAGTCACGGGCCTCGTCCAGCAGGCCGTCGACGCCCCGCTCGTCCAGGAAGTCCGCGGCGCCGCGGCCGCCGTCGGCGACCTGTCGGACCACGTCCCCCACGGGCGACCCGTCGTCCCCGTGCTCGGCCATGGACCCCAGCTCCTGCGACCACTGCCGCAGATTGCCCGAGGCCTTCCGTGTCTGGTTGTCGGCCTCCTCCCGGAGGCGGTCCTGCACGTCGCCGACGACGTGCCCCGTCTCCGCGCGGGCCTCTCCGGCGAGGGAACGCGCCTGCTCCTTCGCGGTGGACGCGACCTCGCCCGCCGCCGCGCGAGCCGTGTCGGCCTTCTGGCCGCCACCGCTGTCGGGTCCGCCGGACCCATCCTGCGGGTGCATCACCACAACCTCCTCGGATCGGCTGGTCATGCGTTGGGACGCGCGTACCCCGCACTCGTGCCGGTACGCACGGGAAGGCCGTGAGTGTGCATTCCTGGACGTTCCTTGTCGTGTTCTTTCCCGCGGGGTTGCGGACCGGTGGCGGGGCGCCGACCCCGGGCAGACCCGGCCAGCCGGGAGGAGGTCCCCGGGAGAACGGTCCGGGGGCGCGCTCCCTCGGCCGGCACCGGGCCACCCGGTGCGCCCCACCGGGTGGCCCGCTTGTGCGCCGTTTCGCCGCGCGGGGTAGTAACACACCAGGTCACCGGCCCCGACGCGAGGTGGCCCTCACCCCTCTCCCTCCCTTGGAGGCCCCCATGGCCCACGGACTCGCGCGCGGTCGGAGGCGCCGTGTGACGAGTCGGACACGGCCGCTCCGACCCGAACCGGGCCACGGTCCGCCCGCGCAGCCCGACGGCACCCCGAACGGTTCAGGGACCGTGTGCCCCCGGAACCGGCCACGGCACCGCCCCGGCAGGTCCCCCGCCTCCTGCCCGCGGGCGCCGGCCGCGACCGGACCGCGGACGGCGTCGACGACAACACACCGCGGGGCTCCACGGGCCCGCACGCACAGACGGAGAGCGACATGGTCGGACTCAAGCTGAACGACACCGGTGAGCGCGTGAAGTACCTCCAGGAACTGCTCACCTTCGCCGGGTTCCCTCCCGGCACTATCGACGGCGTCTACGGCACCAGGACCGCCGACGCGGTCCTCGGCTGCAGGAGGAGCGAGGGGTCCAACGCGACCTCCGGGAACTCGATCACCGGCGCCGCGGCCAAGCAGATCCTGACCGCGTTCGTGAGGAGGGTGCCCCGGTAGGGCGCACCGGCCCCGCAGACCGGGGCGGGGGTCGGCAGGACGTCCGGTCCCCGTCCCACGGAAGCCGCCGCCCCTCCCCCGTGTCGAGGCCACCGGGGAGCGGTGCGGCGGCTTCCACCCACGGGCGTCCCCGTCCGTCCCGGGCGGACGGGGGCGCCTCCCGCGTGTGCGCGCGCGGATCCGCTCCGGCTCCCGCGGCCCCGCCCCCGGGCGGGCCCGGTCAGTACCGGCGGTACACGGCGAGGAAGACCGCCACGTGGCCGACCCGCAGGGCCGCGGCGGCCGACAGGAGCCACCAGGGCAGCGGGGACGGGGGTCCGGCCTGGAGGGAGTCCGAGGGCAGGGGGTCGAGGCGGCCGCGCGGGTCGTAGGTGATCTCCGCCGACTCCCCCTCCGGTCCCGCGCTGTGCCCCAGGGTCATCTCCGCGGGTCCGCCCGGCGGGCAGTCCAGGGTGTGGTCGTACACGGTGCGGGTGCTGGTCGAGGTGGTGCCGTCCGCGTGGTGGGTGGTGGTCGTGATCGTGCGGGACTCCACGGCGAGCAGTGCGCAGGTGACCTCGATCCCCCGGTCGAGCAGGGCCTCCTCGGTGATCCGGTCCGCGATCGCGGAGGCGCTCCCGAGCAGCAGGAAGCTGACCGCGCCCGCGAAGAAGAACTCCGGCATCCAGTCGAAGCGCATGTAGAGCATCAGCGAGAAGAACCCGCCGCAGAACCCCGCGAGACCGAGTACGAGGCTCAGGAGGTCGCCCGGCCAGCCCCGGCCGTGGGCGTCCAGCCACGCGCTCGCGCAGAGCACGGCCAGGACGAGGAAGGGAATCGCCGCGGCGACGAGGAGGTCGAGGGCTCCGATGAGCCAGGTGGGGAGGGGGCGAGCACGCACGGGGACCGTCCGGGGGGTCGGGGACGCTGTAGGTCCTTCCCCCCGGCGGGCCGCTCCAAGAGCCGCCGACCGGAGCGGGCCCGGGGGCAGGGCGTGCTCCGGGGGAAATCCCGTCGTGCGCTTCTCAGAGCCGGGGGCGGGACGCTGCTCGCCGGTGGCGGGCGACCAGGCCGGGGTGGGGCCGTCCTCGGCGCCGTTGACGAAGGTCCGGTCCTATGCCGGCGTGTCGGGATGGCCGTACAGGGACATGCCGTCGTGTCTGTCGTCCGAGTCCGGGTTCGAGTCCAGGTCCGGAGCCGGGTCGGTGTCCGCGTCTCGCCGGCCCGGGTCCCGGCCGTCACGGGTGTCTCGGCTGCCCCTGCCGTCTGCGCGCGTGGAGCGGCCGCCGTCCCCGTTCGAACTTCCGCCCTCGTCTTCAAGGTCGTGCCCGGCGCCGGAGTCGCCCCTGTCGTCGGACCGGTCGCCGTTGCTGCCGGACCGGTCGCCGTCACTGCGGCCGTCGCCGCCCCGGTCGCCGCTGGAGAGGTCACCGCTGCTGCCCGGCCCGTCCTCGTCCCGGCCTCCGTCCCTGCCGTCGTCCCCGGGTCCGCTCCTGTCCCCAGGGGCGTCCTCGGCGTCCTCCTCGCTGTTCTCGTTGCCGTCCTTGTTCTCGGACGCACCCTGGTCCTCGTTCTCGCGCTGTTGCCGGGTCGGGACGGACTCGGGCTCCGCAGGGGGCGTCTCGGGTTCCACCACCTCCGGGACCCGGTCGTCGTCGATGACAGGGGCGGGCTCCGCGGTCGTCTCCTCGTCGGAGGGTGTGCGCGTGGTGCCCTGCGCGGAGTCGCCGTCCCCCTTGCCCGCGGGGCCGTTCAGCTCCTGGGCGAAGAACGCGAACAGGTCGGCCGCCGGGCCGGAGATCAGGGGCGCCTGTTCGGCCGGGGGCGCGGCCCCCTCCTGCTGGGGGACGACCGTCTGCTCCCGGGACAGGGCGGGGAAGCCCTCGCCACCCAGGTTCCCGGCGTGGGGCCGGGACGGGGCGGCGGGGGTCCCCCCGGGTTCCGACCGGGCCGGTTGCGCGGTCGCCCGGTCCTGCGATCGGCCGTCGGCTCCCGGATCCGTCCCGGTCGGGACGGGAGAGCGCGGTTCCTCCCGTGCGGTCTCCGTCGGGGGGACGGGCCGGCTCTCGGAGGCGCTGGAGGTCTGTGCCCGGTCGGGGGAACCCTGCCCCGCACGGCCGCCGAACGGTTCGGTGCCGTGCTGGGAGGGTCCGCTCCCGCCCGGTCTGGTCGTGGCAGGCAGCGACCACCGGGCCCTCCACTCCTGCCGCAGGCGGTCCTCCTCCTCCGGTGTGCGCGCCCTGTGCTGCCAGTTGGCCCTCCAGTCGTGCATGG